>NZ_JAQOSP010000089.1 GCF_030068475.1 Roseofilum acuticapitatum BLCC-M154
GTTTTCGCTGTTATGTGGGACATCTTGATCCCCCTAAATCCCCCTTAAAAAGGGGGACTTTCCTATTCCCCCCTTTTTAAGGGGGGCAAGGGGGGATCTTTTCCTACTGTCCACCAATACAGCGCAAAGCGCTGTATTGATCCAGAACGTCTAGAATAGCTTGGGGAGAAATCAGAGTATTCGCGCATAAAATCCCCGAAGCCGCCACAGCCGGAACGCCAATACCGGGTAAGGTGGTATCCCCGACTCGATATAATCCCGGAATCGGGGTAGAGCAACTGGGCCAGGTTCCTTGTCCGGGGGAGATCGCCGGCCCATAGGTTCCCTGGTGGCGGCGCAGATAACGGGAATGGGTCAAGGGAGTGCCCACCAGCTCCAGAACTATGCGCTCTCGGATATCGGGAATCACGCGCTCTAAAGCCCGATAAAGGGGTTGAGATTTGACCGATTTGCGCTCTGCATAGTGGCGATCGCGACTCCATCCGGCAAAAGGTTCTAAAGTATAGGCATGAATGCAATGATGACCCTCTGGAGCCAGACTTTTATCCCAAACCGAGGGAATAGAAATCATACAAGTATTACCAGGGGTGGTAATGTCCCTATACTCACCATGAACCACGACATGATGGCCCGTTAATCCCTCTAAGCCCTCGGCGCGAATGCCTAAGTGTAGGTGCATAAAGCTCTCTACTGCTGGAGTAGAGAGCTGTTTTTGGCGATAGCTAGAGGGTAGGTCTTCCGGGGATAATAGCTCAGTGTAAGTATCCCAAAGGGTAGCATTAGAAATGACAAGGGGAGCCGTGAGGGTTTCCTGACCTCGTAACCGCACCCCTGCCACTCGTCCTTGCTCGATCAAAATTTTTTCTACATGGGCCCCCAGTCTCAGTTGCCCGCCAAACCGGGTTAAACCCCTAACTAAGGCGTTGATGATGGCTTCACTACCGCCTAGGGGATAGTCTACAACAGAGCGATCGCGCTCCCCTAACATAAAAGCTACTTCTGGAGCCACCGTTCCTTCAGCCTTAAGACCAGAGAGTAAAAAGCATTCGAGATCGATCAGTCGTTTTACCCAAGGGTCTTGAACCGTAGACCTTAAAATCTGGCCCGCCGAACCATTGATGATACCCAGATGGGGGAGCAGTTGCCAGAGAGCGGGTAAATACCGAGTGGCTAAAATCGGCAGTAGTTGCCAGTCCGAGCGCAGAGCAATCGTAGGAATCTGACTCAGAGCCTTGTAGAGATCCAGAAGCGGTTTCTGAAAGGCTTGCAGCTCCTTAGCGCCTTGGGGAGTAATTTGGGCTAAGGCTTCTTGGTAGCGATCGCTCTGGCCATAGATAGGCAAGGTGCGATCGGGAAAATGATAATGGCCCAAGGGGTCATAGGCGATCGCCTCCACCCGTTCCCCCAAAATCCTCAGCACTTGGCACAGAGGATTCAGAGACTCAGAATCGCCCAAACCACAATAAAACGACGGCCCCGTATCAAACCGAAACCCTTGCCTGACAAAACCATGGGCCGCTCCTCCAGCTACCCCATGACTTTCGCAAACGATCGTCCGCTTCCCATGGTAAGCCAGTAGCGCCCCTGCCACCAATCCCCCAATACCGCTACCAATCACGACCACATCCGCGTCTGACATCCTTCAATCCTTGTTTCTACTTGCACACTTCACATCTACACTATGCAAACCCTAAGAAATTTCACTCAAAAAGTTGCCCTAGATACATAAGTAAACTATAATATGACAGATAAGTTTTAAGAGTTCTTTAAACTCAATTGGTCATTCAGTAAACCAATTGAAAGAAGCTCTTCAGAAAATTGCGATCGCAGTCCCAGCTATCCGGTGACCGATCCACTCAGAACGGCTCAAGCAACATCTGAGTCATTCAAGCTCCACCCCTATTTTAGACTTTCAAGAGGTAACAGCGATGAACTTCCGTTATCGCGGCATACAATATGAACGTACTCTCTCTTCTGTAAAGACTCCTGAAGAAACCCATCTCCCTGAATCGGTGATTCCTCAGTCTTCATTCTCCTCCCCCTTAGACTTAACTACCCTACAACTCTACAAAACCGTCATTGTCGTGATTGTGGCTTTGATGGCAGGGGTCGTTTCCTTGGTTACTTGAACCGGCGAGTGGTTGCTCCCATTCCCATTAGACCTCCTACGAATGTCAAAAAAGTAGTCATTATTTCAGAGATCTAATGGATGAGCGATCCAAGATAGACGTAGACCTACACTTTAAAGTCCATGTAAGGCCCCTTTTCGGCCCAATTCAGACATTTTCATAAAAATATCTTGTGAACTTTGAGGTTCAACATTTTCAGGGGGCTGACGTTGGATATAACTTCCATCCGGCTGAAGTTCCCAAGCATGGCGGTTATCGGCTAACATCACGCCAAGAATTTCTTGTAAATCCTTTTGAATATCTGGATCGTCAATGGGGGTAACGGCCTCCACCCGGCGATCCAGATTACGACGCATCCAATCCGCACTGCCAATATAGGACTCTTCAGCGCCTTGGTTGTGGAAGTAGAAAATCCGAGCATGTTCTAAGAAGCGACCGACAATACTAATGACTCGGATGCGATCGCTCACTCCTGGCATTCCCGGCCGTAAACAGCAAATTCCCCGTACAATCAGGTCAATTTGCACTCCCGCCTGAGAAGCTCGATAGAGAGCCGCAATAATTTTGGGATCGACCAAAGAATTCATTTTAGCCACAATCCGAGCATGGTGGCCATTACGAGCATGTTCAATTTCCCGTTCGATCAACTTCATCATCCCCAATCGCAAACTCACCGGAGCAACCAGCAACTTACGATAAGACCGTTGTCGAGAATATCCCGTCAAAAAATTAAACAAATCCGTCAAATCAGCACCTAACTCATCCTGACAGGACAAAATCCCCAAATCTGTATATAACTTAGCCGTTTTCGGATTATAATTTCCCGTGCCAATATGTACATAACGGCGCATCTGATCCGCATCTCGGCGCACCACCATCACCACCTTCGTATGAGTTTTTAATCCAACCAACCCATATACCACATGCACCCCAGCGCTCTCTAGAGTTCTGGCCCATTGAATATTATTCTCCTCATCAAATCGAGCCTTCAATTCCACTAAGGCCACCACTTGCTTACCATTTTCTGCGGCTGCAATCAAAGCCTTGACAATCGGAGAATCTCCAGACGTTCGATATAATGTCATCTTGATCGCCACCACTTTCGGATCGTGGGCCGCTTCAGTAATAAAGCGTTGTACCGTAGAGCTAAAGGAATCATAGGGATGATGGAAAAACAGATCCCGCTCGCGAATCATCTCAAAAATGCTTGGCCCTTCCTCTTGTTCTAGAGAAAACGGATCGGTTTGCAGTTCTCGCAAGGCATGAAGATGATGGGGGACTCTAGGCGACCATTCTGGATCTTTTAGATGAGGCAAAGGTAGAGCCATTAAACTCATTAAATCACCCAGTCCGACTAATCCCTCTACTTCATAAATATCCTCTTCTTTTAAGAACATTTCCCGCATTAACATTTCACGGACTTTTGGCGGCGTATTCACCATAATTTCCATCCGCACCACTAAGCCACCAATGCGGCGTTTACGCAATTCTTGCTCAATGGCTAAAAGTAAATCATCGGCTTCATCTTCTTGCACGGAGAGATCGGCATTACGAGTAATCCGAAAAGGATAATATTCTTGGATATTCATACCTGGAAATAGGGGTTCCAGATTATGGGCGATAATTTGTTCTAAGGGAACGCCCATCCAACGAACTTTACCTTTATCGTTACTGGGATTATATAAATCAGGAGGCAATTCTAAAAAACGAGAGAGGGTTCTAGGAACTTTGACTCTGGCAAAATGATCTTCATTGGTTTCTGGATCGTTAACTAAAACGGCTAAATTCAGGCTGCGGTTGGAAATATAGGGGAAAGGATGACTCGGATCGACGGCTAAAGGGGTTAAAATGGGGAAAACTTGCTTTTCAAAATAGTTTTGATAATAGAGTCTTTGCTCTGGATTAAGGTCAATATAATCAACTAAGTAAATGCCTTCTTCAATGAGCTTGGGTCTAAGATCTTGATGAAAATGATGATGTTGTTTTTCGATGATGGGATGTAGCTCTTTGCTGATTTCGATCAGTTGTTGTTCTGGGGTGCGGCCATCGGGGGTTAATTGATGCACTTCGGCTTCGACTTGTTTTTTTAATCCGGCCACTCTGACCATGAAGAATTCATCGAGGTTGCTGCTAAAAATGGCGAGAAATTTTAATTTCTCTAATAAGGGAGTACGAGGATCAAAGGCTTCATGTAAAACTCGTTTATTGAATTCTAGCCAACTGAGTTCTCGATTCAAGTAGTATTGGGGATCGTTGATATTGATGGTGGTGTTGGATTTTTTGGGTTTAGCCATTAGGGATAGGAAGTAAGTGGCAGAGTAACTCAAATCCCCTATCCCACCTGATGAAAAGGGGTTGAGGGGGTGAGTTGGGGAATTTATTTGTATTTTACCCTATTGAGAGAAATCGTAAAGTGGGATTAAATGATGATTAAGTGGGAATTGGGGATGGGTTAAATCTCAACAGTAAGGGAGCAGAGGGATGTGGATGGTCTAGGACTCATTCTTCATTTTTTGCTCGTCTATTGCGATCGCCGAAATCGCAAAAACATGGCCTTTCCAAGGGGGAATATCTAAATAGAGTCCTTGAGTGGATAATTCTTCTCCTTGTCGTTCATAATAGGCAGAACTGATTAAATCTTGGAGTGTATAGAGAACGGGTTGCCAATCCCAAGGGAGATGAACATAGCATTGTCCGGGATGGGGGGCATAATTAACCACGACTAGCAGCCGTTCTTGCTCTTCTTTGTGCCAGCCAAAGGCAATAAAATTAGCCCATGTGCCGTTATATTCCCAGGCGGGGCGGCAGTCTAAGAGCTGCCAATTGCCTTGACGCAGAACGGGATGACCCAAGGTTTGCAGCAGTTGCTCATAGAAGTTTTCTAAGGCGCGGTTGGGGGTTTGTTTAGCGCTGCGACATAGATGAATGGAGACTTTTTGCGTCCATCCTTGGAGTTGCCCATGGTGGAAAAATCTTAATCCTGGACAGAGATAGGTGAGCAGAGCGGCGGCTTGATGGCTGCCAAAGGGAAATGTGCCAGCAGCGCGGGGTTCGTCATGATTTTCGAGGAAGCGGACAGAGCGCTGTTGATAGTCTAAGGAGGCGCTAAAGTGTTCGCGGACGGCAGAAGCTTGTTGGCTATGGAGGCGATCGTAGAGACGTTTGTCGTAGGTATAGTCAAAGCCTTGCTGTTGGAGTGTCCATTCTAATCCCCAATAGACTTCTGCTATGAAGGTAAAGTGGGGATGTTGTTGTTTGACTTTTTGAATGGCTGCGGGCCAAAAGGAGTGAGCGATAATGCCCCAGGTGCGACGAAAAATTTCGGGTAAGATGAGCATGGCCATGTCACAGCGCACTCCATCACAGACTTGGGCGATGTTGAGGAGTTCGGCGATCATGGCGCTTAATACGGCCGGGTTGCCATAGTTGAGTTGTAGGGTATCGGGCCAGCCGGAAAAATAGGGGTCTCGTCCATGGGCAAAGATGCCTTGGTGGGGAATTTGGGTGTAGTTTTGGGGTTCTCGTTCTTGGTCTTCTGGGGTTCCTTGGATGTAGAATTCGGGATGTTCTCGTACCCAGGGATGATCGGGGGCGGTATGGTTAGGGACAAAATCAAGGAGGAGCTTGAGTCCGCGTTGGTGGAGGCGATCGCGAAATTGTTGGAGTGCGGAGCGATCGCCAAAACTGGGATTGAGCTGATAGGCTTTGATGGCAAAACAAGAGCCACAAATATCGCTCTCTGTGAGATCGGGTAAAAGTTCTTTATATTCTTGAACCCATTCGGGGTTGGTGCGGGAGACTTGCCGACCTAGGGTTCCGGTTTCCCAGATTCCTAGGGCATAAATCCAATCAAAGCCTAGTGCAACCCATCGATCGAGTTCGCTGTCGGGTATGTCGTTTAGGGTGGTGGGACGGTTTAATTCTTGGGCAAGCTCTTGGAGTCTTAGGCGGATGTTGAGTTGATAAAGGGTTGGATTCACAGTAAAAGATATTAAAAGTGTGTTAACGGAAAACTGAGTCAACCAAAGCAAGATTTAACTTTATGGGTTTATTGTATCCTGGTGTACTGCACTAATTCGCGCGATCGGTGTGAGCTGGAGGTGAATCCTGATCGATAGGGGGGATAGAGGGACTTGATATCATTATGACCTGAAGGGGCGATCGCTTAGGCTTGCACTTCCCTTGCCCAATGGGTAGGATTTATACGGTTCTCCATAGTTGAATGGAATCCAGAAAGCTGCCCCGATAAATAACTCTATTTCAGTTTCCCCGTCTATGCTTAAAGCTCGTCATCAGCCAAAAAAATGGTTTTGGAAATTAGCGCTCTTGTTAGGGATGCTCTCGTTGAGCTACAAAGTGATTAAGAATTATTTCCAAGAACCGGACGCGATTTTAGTCTTGGGGGGTTCGGTGGTGCGGGAACAGTTTGCGGCTGATTTTGCCCGCAAACATAGTCATTTGGATGTTTGGATTTCTGGGGGAAGTAATCCGGAATACGCTCAATGGCTGTTTATGGAAGCGGGGATTAGTTTGGAGCGGCTCCATTTAGATTATGAAGCGGTAGATACGGTGACGAATTTTACGACTTTGGTGGATGAGTTTAAGGCGAGGGGAATTGATAGTGTTTATTTGATTACTTCAGACGATCATATGCGCCGCGCTCAGGTGATTGGTCAAATTGTGTTTGGGAGTCGGGGAATTGAGTATAAACCGTTATCTGTGCCTTCTGGACGGGAACCGGAACCGATGGAGAAGGTGGTGCGGGATGGGGCAAGATCGGTTTTATGGGCGATCACGGGGAAAACGGGATCGAGTTGGAAAGAGTGGATCAATAAAAATTAAACATTAATGTTTGCGATCGCCACCCATTGACGATCGCCCCACTTCTCCCTAAGATGAAAGTCTAGTCAAAAATGTAAAGATTCGTTAAGATAATCTCACAAAACTATCGGCTATTCCCACAACTGACCATTGCACGAGGGGTTAAGGATGAAAAAAACACATAAAAAAACATATTGGCAAACCGGTTTAGCTGGAATTCTAGCACTGTTGATTTGGGCGATCGCTCCAGCCGCCCACGCCTACAACAACCCAGAACTCCTACCCGACACACCCACACCGATCATTGACCTAGGCCGCAACCTTACGGACACCCAAGAAGCCAACCTTGCCGACGATCTGGCCCAATTTGAACAACAGACCGGCTGGAAACTCAGAGTCTTAACCCAATTCGACCAAACCCCCGGCCGTGCCGTCAAAGACTTCTGGGGACTCAACGATAAAAGCGTCCTCCTCATCGCCGACGCTAGAGGCGGCAACATCCTCAACTTCAGCGTCGGTGATGATGTCTATAGCCTCCTGCCTCGCACCTTCTGGATCGAACTGCAAACCCGCTACGGTAACCAATTCTTCGTCCGCGAAAACGGCTCCGACCAATCCATCATTCAATCTCTTGAATCCATTAAAACCTGCCTCATTCAAGGGGGATGCAACGTCGTTCCTGGGCTGCCCAAAGAACAATGGATTCTTACCCTAATTACCTCCCTCGTCGGTGGCGTGATCTTCGGCTTTGCTGCCATTCCTCGTGAAAGAGGTCAAATCTTCGCCTGGCAATGGGCCCTGATCTTTTCTCCCCTCTGGGGCATCCTCTTTATCGCCTTCGGTATTGGGCCAGTTGTCTCTCGCACCAGTGAATGGTTACCCCTGGTTCGCAACATCATCGGATTTGCCCTCGGAGCCTTAGTTGCCTATCTCTCTCCCACATTCAACCAATCGGAAATTTCAGAAACCTAAACCAGAGTTGCCCAAACTGGTAAGCTAATACCGTGAGCATTCAGGGGTGAGACTCCTCTGAATGCTAATTAGCCCACTTAAATCTTGCCTTGCGACTCAAATATGGAATGGCACATCACAGACGCTCTCAGTTTGGGAATCATTGACCGTGAAGTTGGTTATCACGGGTTCTCACCAGCAGAATATGAAATTGTCCGTCGGGTGATTTACTCCACTGCCGATTTTGAGTACAAGTCCCTGATTCGCTTTTCTGACCAATCTCTTCAGTCTGGGGCAGCCGCTTTAGCCGCTCGCACAACGATTGTGGTGGATGTGCCGATGGTACAAGTGGGTATTGCTAAGTTAATTCAGGAAACCTTTGCAAATCCGGTCTATTGCAGTATGGAGACCCTCACCCGTCCCCAGAAGGAAAAAACCCAAGTGGCTTGGGGGGTAGAGACTTTAGCTCGGCGATACCCAGAAGGGATATTTGTGATTGGTGAATCCCAAACGGCTTTGGCGGCTTTGGTAGAGTTGGTGGAAACGGAGGTGATTAAACCGGCTTTGATTGTGGGCGCACCGGCGGGTTTTGTGGAAGCGGATGTGACGAAGGGCCGTTTGAATGATTCCCAAGTCCCCCATATTCGGATTGAGGGACGCAAGGGCAGCGCGGTGGTGGCTTCAGCGATTATGAATGGGTTGGTGGATTTGGCTTGGCAAGCTTATGGACAGGAGGTTTAGGAAAAATGTACCTGATGTTAGGCTATCCCTCTTCTGTCACTTTTCAAAAAAGGGGGTTCAAACCCTGATTCTAAAGTAGCAACCATTTAAGGATTTGATAATAGTCAGCTTTTGTTTAAACTGGGGTGCTAGGATTCGAACCTAGGAATGGCGGGACCAAAACCCGCTGCCTTACCGCTTGGCTACACCCCATTGGCTTTACCTTTGATATGATAACCTTAACAGCTAGGGATTTGTCAAGAGTTTAGTCTAAAATTCCCTCAACTCCCCCTAACTTCCCCTCTGGGAATTCCTAATCTGTACGTGATGAGGCAACTGTGTTGTTTACCACTCCGCCATCTGCACCTAAAGTTCTCACGGTTGATGACAGTGAGATCGTCCAAAAATCGATTCAAAAGGCACTCAAGGATCGGGGCGTAGAGGTTTTAGTCGCTGATAATGCGGTCGATGCCTTAAATTTGATTTACAATGAATCCATTGCTGTCGTTTTGCTCGATGTCTCGATGCCAGGGGTTGATGGTCTTGAACTGTGCCGCACCATTCGCAGTATCCCTGAATTTCAATCCCTTCCCATTGTCATGGTTACGGCCCGGGATAGCCCCTTTGATAAAGTACAAGGGCAACTTGCTGGAGCGACTCAGTATCTGACTAAACCTTTTGATGCCGAAACCCTACAAACGATTGTTCAGGGTTTTATTGACCGATTGAAATCAAGGTAAAGGATGGAGTCCTTTACCTTGATAAGTCAACCCTACTAGCGCAACTGGACTAATTCTTAGCCGCTTGTGCTGCGAGCATTTCTTTAAGTTTTGCCAAATCGTCCGCCCAACGGGGATCGGGTTGAATAGAACCTGTATCTGGAGCTGGACTAGAAGTATTTTTCTTGGACTTATTTTTCTTGCGGTTTCCGCCACCACTAGAGCTTGCGGTAGAACCACTCGAAACTGAACCCCCTTCTGCACTTCCCCCTTCTTTGGTCTTATTCCGAGGCTGGGCTTTCTCAATTTTGAGGGCGCTCTCTTTGAGCAAATAGCCGTTAAATTGCTCAATAATTTGATCGGCTTGCTCTTCATTTTTGACGGTTACAAACCCAAAGCCGCGACATTTTCCTGTCTTACGGTCTGTAATCACTTTGGTGGAAACTTTAGGTTCAGTTTCGGCAAAAACGGCTTCTAGCTCTTGCTTTTCCGTTTCTTTCGGTAAGTTACCAACGTATAACCGAACAGACATTGATAAGACCTCCCTATTTAGTCTGAGTTAACTCATGGATATGGCATGACCTAGAGTACAGAAGGCTATTGTGGCTTTCTGCACACTGAGGACGATCGGCAAACACAGTAAAATATTCACCTCGTTGGTAAACCTTTACTATTAGGATTGGGTTAGGCATTACGTTGCTCATTGAGTCTCATGGCAAGCTTTATTGATTCCGAAGACTCGGAAAAGGAAGAGCCGGGTTTTCCCTTTGGAGTCACTGTAAATTTTCCGGGTATTCCTATCGCTACCGAGCATATATTTATTTTCTTTAGGTGGCTCTACCATGTTTACTTCATGCCATATTTAACCTATCACGTTTTGGCAGATGGAGCTACCCAAAACTCAATTATTTTACCCTGAAGTTTAGAATTTTGTCATCCCCTCAATCGGAAAAATCTTACTTCTCTGGCTAACAGATAGTAAAAACCAGCCGGTGATGCGGCTGGTCAACTTGCTGTGTTGGGAGGAAGAACACATGATTCCAAAGCAGCCCACCCTGCACTTACGTTGTCGATCGCACGATTGATTGACTGTTCTGGCTTGAGCCTTCTTGTTAAGAAATGTAACACAGAAATTCAAATCTCGCAAAATTTCTTTACATTATCTCTAGGTCTGCCAGACTAGATAAGCGCCCCAAAGTCCAGAGGCGATCGCCAGTATCGACACCAGTAAAGGATAATAGCTATTGGCTCGCCGTTGTGATCTGCTCTCCACATAGGCTAAATCTACCCCCAAATGAGCGCCACGACGCAACCAACCCCCCACCTTGACCGACTGGCCGATCAAATCCTTGGGGTAAACGGCGTTAATTCCCCAATCCCCGAAAACACTGGCACAGGGGCAATGGTGCAAACGAATCAACCCCGCAGAAGTGTCCAGGAGCAACACCTGTCCTAAGCCATTGTGAACCCCGCGCCGTCCCCAGAGTTTGCCGTCTAAGCGCATAATCTGGTGTTTCTGAGGGGTTAAGGTGGCATCAGTTTGTAGCGCGATTAAGGTATCCGAGCGATCGATGCGTGGATGGTTCATGGGGCGCACTTCTGCATAATAGCTATTGATCTGAAACATCACGATCAGGCTAAAACTAATGCAATAACAGGCTGCGATCAAATCGCCATCTTGATCTTGGGAGAGCCAAACCAGTTGACCCTTATAGGAAACATAGGCGATCGCCCCCACCAGCATCAACACCATACGAAACCCAATCCCCACAATGAGCGCTTGACAGAGGGCGCGAGGGAGTAGGGGGAGACCTCGATCTAGGGCAATCCAACTGTTAACACTGAAATTAAGGCCCGTTTTCAGCCATTCTCGAAAAGTTGAGGGTAGGGAGAAGCGACGGGGAGGGATAAACGGCAGATCGAGTTCCGTGTCTAGGCGAAAAAATCGGGCTAGATCCGTTAACCGTTGCAGGCGATCGCCCAACCGTCCATGACTGCTCAATAGCGTGACTCCGTAGCGATAGGGATGATGTAAATCCCACTGAAGAATCGTTTCAAAGGGTTGATTGGGCCCTAAATTACCCATAGCGATCGCCTGTTCCACCCCCAAGGGAAGTAATAGATCGAAGCGTTCGATACATTCGGGTATACTCGATGCCTCCAAAATTCCCCTATGCCAACTTTGTCCTAGTTTCAACAGTCCACGGGTGAGGGCATTGGGGTTACCGGTGAAACTGACGGCTGTGGCATCACTATAAAGCAGTCGCCATCGCGAGAGCAAGACGAGGGGGAGACGAAACAGATGATAGTAGGTATAACTGAGATTAGCCAAGAGCGTTGATAAACCTCTAAGGGTCATTTCCAGTAGAGGAATCTCCAGGCGATCGGCCAAACGCTCCCCCCATTTAGAGACCGACCAATATAAGGTATAGGGAAGTTGCAGGAAACAGACACAAGACGAGAGTAGGAGAAAATCCCAATTCAGGATATGAGAGAGTTGGGTAGCGTAGAGCGTTGCTAGTTCATCATCCTCTAGGCGATCGAGCATTCCCTGAGAGATGACCACATGACCTGTTGGAGACAAACCCAATCCATATTTTCCATAAGTCAAGATCAGGGGTAATGAAGTCGGTAAAATCCCCAGTTTAGGTAAAGGAAGTTTACGCTGAGAACAAATGCGCTCAATCACCGTAGCTGATTCTGGACGGATACTTTTCAGATGCTCCAGGTTCAGGGGTTCGAGTTCATACTCTTTTTTGAGGAGGAAGGAGAGCAGAGCTGGAGAGGCAATAAAAATGGATAAGGAGAAGATGAATAGAAATAATGTTGGGTCTCGATACAGAATTTGCCAAGGGTTAAGGAAAGGAAGCCTCAAGAGCAGGGACTGAAGTAAGGAAAAGCTAATTTTAAAGATACTCACCATCCAGCTAAAAAAGGCGATCGCCGTTATCGCTTCCAAACCCCATAACCAACGGATATCCGATCCCACTTGAGCCGTTTTCGGCAAGCTTCCCCATCGTTTAGCCCGTCCTGCTTCTTTCCAGGTTCTAATTTCTGGAGAAACTGGAGCAAGGGATCTTGCCTGATGATTTCTTGTCACTTTCGTTTCAGCAATGGGAAGAGAGGAAGTCCCAAAAACCTCCGTCGGATCGTCAGGAGCAATAGTTACTGATGACTTGAGATCGGGAAACTGACGTTTAAGTTTAGGTAAAGTTTTTAATGCCCAACTTTGGAAGCTTCCATCGGAACTGTAGGTGAGTAAGTAGCAGAGATTTAGCGCCTGTTGACCCTGGCCCAGTTTACGATAGGCAATGATTAATCCCTGTTGCGCCAGTCTTTTACGCCGTCCTTCCGATTCTTGAGTATAAACGCCATTTAAGTGGGCGATCGCTCGCTCATACTCTTGACGCTTGAGTGCGGTTAACCCTGCGGTTAAGGAAGGGCGCTTTGGGGGTGATGATGACATAGACTTATCGCAATTAACTGATGATCGATTGCCAGCGCAGTGCGCTTGATCGTCCCCTATTTCTTGTCCTCACCGTCGAAGGGATGCACCCTAGGGGTTATAGACTTTCATCATAGCCTGAGTTCCGAACTCTCCTCCATTTTCTAAGGCTTCAACTTGCTTAAAGTATTGATTGGCTAACTCAGTTCCGGGGAATTCTCGATCTTCGAGCATTTCCAGGACTAAGCGCAAGTCTTTTAAGATATGCTTAATGGCAAAACCGGGAGCAAAGTCGGACTGATTAATTTTGGGGCCGAGATTGGAGAGCGCCCAAGATCCGGCTGCCCCTCCACTACAGACTTCAACGATTAAATTGGGATCGATCTTTTGTTTTTGGGCAAGTTTGATCGCTTCGCATAACCCGATGAGATTGGCCGAACAGAGGACTTGATTACAGAGTTTAACCGCTTGGCCGCTGCCTACGGGGCCACAGAGGTGAATGGATTTTCCCATGACTTCAAAGAAGGGTAGGCAGTCTTGAAAATCGGCTTCAGTCCCTCCCACCATGATGGTTAATGTACCGTTTTGGGCCCCCACATCTCCCCCAGAGACGGGAGCATCTAAAAAGCGCAGATCTTTAGCAGCTAGGGTTTGGCTGATCGCCTGAGCCGCTTTTGGGCCAATGGTACTCATATCTACCACCAGACTACCCGGTGGAGCAAATTCGGCTACACTCTCAGGGCCACATAACACTTGCTCTACATCGGGTACATCTCCTACACAGGAGAAAATTACATCGGCTGTGGCTACGGCTTCTTGAATCGAGGTAACGATTTTTACTCCTGACTCTAGGGCGGTTTTTACTCCTGGGCGATCGGGAGTACGATTCCATCCTTTGATGGTATATCCAGCACGAGCCAGGTTAGCGCTCATGGGCCCACCCATGACTCCGAGTCCTAAAAAAGCGAGTTGTTTATTCATGGTTTGAAGGTGTGTAGATCAAGCTAAGTTGCCATTGCACTGCCCTGACAGAGCTAATTTGATGTAATGAGTTAGGACTTACCCATGCTAGTCAGGAACAAGGGAGCAAGATGCTCCCATTCCTAAAGCACCCAATTAGCTGAAACAGTCCAATACGAGTAGAGTTAATGCGTAAGGCCTGATGAGTATTTTAAGGAGTGCGAGCATCTTGCTCGCTCCGGGTTTAAGGAGTGCGAGCATCTTGCTCGCTCCGGGTTTAAGGAGTGCGAGCATCTTGCTCGCTCCGGGTTTAAGGAGTGCGAGCATCTTGCTCGCGAAGGGTTTAGGAAGTGCGAGCATCTTGCTCGCGAAGGGTTTAGGAAGTGCGAGCATCTTGCTCGCGAAGGGTTTAGGGAGTGCGAGCATCTTGCTCGCGAAGGGTTTAGGAAATGCGAGCAAGATGCTCGCGAAGGGTTTAGGAAATGCGAGCATCTTGCTCGCGAAGGGTTTAGGAAATGCGAGCATCTTGCTCGCGAAGGGTTTGGGGAGTGCGAGCATCTTGCTCGCTCCGGGTTTAGGTGGGTTGAGCAATGAAGCTCCCCATCTCCCCATCTCCCCATCTCCCCATCTCCCCATCTCCCCATCTCCCTACTCACTACTCTCTGGACGATTTTCCCATAAAGACCGAGGTTTTTGGGATGCAGATTGGGGACTTTGGTAAGTAAGTTTGAGTTGTTGTAAGGCTAAAGAGGCTGCTTTTTTGACATCAGGCACAGCATCGTTTAAGCCCCGTTGTAAATAAGACAAAACTCGATCCGATTGAATGCTTCCTAGGGCAGTCATTGCCGCTTCACGCACTAGGGGACTAGCATCTTGACTGAGTTGACCTAGGGTAGAAATCATCCGTTCCGTTTCTGAGCGCAATGGACAGGAGGAAGCGATTTGTCCTAGGGCTAAAGCAACTTGTTGGCGAACTTGAGGGATTTCGTGGCGAACATAGCCAAGCAGTTGGGGGAGTGCAGAAAGTTTAGGCCAGGTTCCTAAAGAGGAGAGGATTTGGCTGGGGTCAAGGGTGGCAGGAACTGGGCTAGGCTCAGTCACGCTAGAGGATTCAGGTTCAGAGGCTTCAACCGTTTCTGGAGGTTCAGATGCTGGGGTCTCAGAGTCCTCAGTGTTGGCGTTTAGTTCAACTCTGGAGATGGGGGGGGTGAGGGGTCTGTGGAGGGAATTGGGGGGTCTTCTGGGGGTTCGGGTTGTTCTTCTAAGGATTGAACGGCTTGTTGAGCCTGGCTTTGATAGTGTTCTCGCTGGGCGAGGGTGACTTCACGAATCCGGGATTCTTGGGCAACTAGGGTTCTCATGTCTTCAAGGTTTTGTTGCGCTTCTTGGCTGGCTTGAGAGGGTTGTGTTGTTTCTGGGCGAGCGCCAGTGGCTCTGCCGTCTGTGGGTGTTGTTGGGGTGGATTGTTGGGCATCGGCGATCGCCTGTTCCCGGATGTCTTCAACGGTTTTATCTAACCGGAATTGGTGATTGCGCTCTAGGTCTTCAATTGCCTTGCGATGTCTCTGTTCTAAAGCTTCTTTTTGTTCGTCGAGCCTTTTGTCAAACAGCCAGTAGGACAGGGCTATCCCTGCGGCAATACCAACAATCAAGCCAATAAGGGCAAACATAATCGGGTTTCCTCCAAAACTGATGTTAATCCTACACCCAATGGGTCAGGCTGGTTCACTATCCTTACCTGTGAACTTTAGTGGATGTGAGCCGATCCCCAACTTTTTCCTGGGGAAGACTTAACAAAAATTTACAATAATCGGACAAATTTGGCTCTAACTCTGGCTCAATTCTGGTTTCGATCCCCAAAACATAAACTTTTCTAAAGGACAGAGGGGACTTTGTAACAAGATTTCCCCTTTTTGCTTAAGATATGACGTTAAGCCTTCTAGCGTAATTTCGATCATAAATATAGAGGAGAAGAACACATGGCTGATTCCAGAGATATTGAGATGATCGCAGCCTATGGGGGTAATCCCCAGGTGGGTCACCTCTCGACTCCGATTAGCGATTCTGCATTCACTCGCGCTTTTATTGGCAATCTTCCGGCTTACCGTAAAGGTCTTTCTGCCAGCCGCAGAGGACTGGAAGTGGGTATGGCTCATGGTTACTTCCTGTATGGCCCCTTTGCTGTACTCGGCCCCCTGCGCGAAACAGAATTAGCTAACCTGGCAGGCTTATTAGCCACCATTGGTATGATTTCGATTTTAACCATCGCTCTGTCTCTCCATGGTGCGGCTGATGTTAAATATCCCCCTGTAGAATCGGCAACTCCATCTGCTCCTTCTAATCTGTGGGATAAAGATGGCTGGGGTGACTTTGCCAGCAGCTTCTTCCTAGGCGCTTGTGGCGGTGCATTCTTTGCCTATTTCCTCTGTCTCACGCCTCACTTGGCTCCTCTACAAGAGGTGGTCAATAAGATCTGGTCTGTGGGATAAACTCTCAAGAACCAGTCTGTAATTGGTTCAGTTCAACGTTTCCTTTGTGGAAAAGACGATAAGGTTTTAATTGCATATTAGTCATAAGGAGTTTTTGACATGACAGGTGCTTACGCTGCTTCTTTCTTACCGTTCATTTTGGTTCCTTTAGTCGGTTTAGTAGGTTCTGCTGTGGCTATGGGTTTATTTTTTCTTCACGTTGAAAGTGATGCTTAAATCCCCTTAGTTCGATCTGAGCCATCATACCGTTCATAGAAATTGCCCTGCTCAATGAGCGGGGTTTTTTTGTGCTGTAGGGGCAAGGATCTCCCCATCCCCTTGTCGGAATCCGGAACTACAGATTAAAGTGTGGGATAACTTTGGTGTGGTCTGTGGGAGTGAATATGCTCAGTCAAGAATCGTCGTTACAACTGAAATCGAAGGGTTCCTCTTTACCAGAGAGGGAGCCGACTGTGCCTTTGCGGGAGAGAGCTTGGGTAGAAATCGATCGGGGGGCGATCGCCCATAATGTAGGAGAAATTAAACGACATTTGAGCCAGAAGTGCCAGTTAATGGCGGTGGTGAAAGCGGATGCTTATGGCCATGGGGCGATTTCTGTGGCGGAAACTGCCTTGGAAGCGGGGGCAAGTTGGTTGGGGGTGGCGACGATTCCAGAGGGGATACAATTACGAGAAGCGGGAATTGAAGCACCGATCCTAGTTTTAGGAGCGGTGAATACCCCAGAACAAATTCAGGCGATCGCCCATTGGCGTTTGCAACCTACGCTCTGTAGTGCCAAACAAGCCTTAATTGTCTCGGAAACCCTCAATCAACTACAAAAAAATCTCACGGTTCACCTGAAACTGGATACGGGAATGTCTCGTTTAGGTATTCCTTGGCAAGAAGGAGCAGAGTTTTTTCAACAGGTTTCCCATTTATCCCATCTTCAGATTGGCAGTGTCTATTCTCACTTGGCAACGGCGGATAGTCCCGATCCAGAGATCATGAATCAACAGCATCAGCGCTTTGAAGCGGCGATCGCCCAAATTAAAGCCATGGGGTTCAGGTTACCGAAACTGCATTTAGCCAATTCTGCCGCTACTTTATGCGATCGCACCTGCCATTATGACCTGGTGCGCGTGGGCCTCGCCACCTATGGACTCTATCCCGCTCCTCACCTGCAAGGCATAGTCCACCTGAAACCCGTCATGCAAGTCAAAGCGCGAGTCACTCAAATTAAAACCATTCCTGCGGGTACTGGGATTAGCTATGGCTATCAATATATCGCCCCCCGCGATATGACCATTGCCGTCGTAGGGATTGGCTATGCTGATGGCGTTCCCCGCAACCTCTCCAATAAACTCCAAGTGGGTATTCGAGGGCAGCGTATTCCCCAAGTTGGAGCCATTACCATGGATCAATTAATGCTCGATGTGAGCCATATTCCTGACCTGCAAGTGGGCGAAGTCGTTACCCTTTTAGGCAAAGATGGAGATCATCAGTTTACCGCCGATGATTGGGCAACTATCCTAGGGACAATTTCTTGGGAAATTTTATGTAGCTTTAAACATCGTTTGCCCAGAGTCATATCAAGTCCGGTTTCCGCAAGCGGACATGAAAATTTGTTAAGAAGCGGGCAAGATGCCCGCACTCCTCGAATTCTTTGATATGACTGGAGTGGGAGCATCTTGCTCCCTGGATTTTTAATTAGGGTATTTAAGCG
>NZ_JAQOSP010000090.1 GCF_030068475.1 Roseofilum acuticapitatum BLCC-M154
GGAGGAGGCCAACCCATGGGTGTACCAGGAGGTGACGAAGGTGGTTCCGGTGAGCCAACCGCCGATGGCGAGGTAGGCACAGGGGAATAGTAGGAGTCCTGACCATCCGATGAAGACGAAGCGATCGCGCTTGAGCCAGTCGTCGAGGACATCAAACCATCCTCTTTCACTGGGGGCGCGTCCGACTGCGATTGTCATTGAGCAAATCCTCTGACGTTACAAATTTAAATCAATTGCAAGGGATGAGTTCCCAAGGCTTCCCTGGGCGGATGTTTAAGGGGTAGACTCCTGGATGGTAAAATCCTTGAGTGTCTTTCCCTATAGGAGAATGACCTCTCCACTTTCAGGAACAGCCATTACTTTAATTAATTTGTCACTGGAGCTTCTACTCACGAGCAAATTAATCTTTCTTAACATACCACAAGAAAGCAGAAGAGGTATCCAATTCCTTAAGGGGATTGGATTTTCTGCATAATATATATAATAAACAATCTGAGAATTTTTACAATATGTCACACATTTTCTCATAAAAGAGGGGGGCTAGATTCGATGGCAGTGGGCGATCGCCATTGGGTCAATGCTGGGCAAAGAGTAAGGTAGAATCAGAAAGCACTTTTAATTTGGTATAGCGATCCAATCTTACCCAGACCTATGACGGCACAAGGAACCTCCTCACCAACCGACAAAAAAGTTTTACGCCAATCGATTCTCGGTTCACGCCGACTGAGTAATTATGCTTGGGCAACTATCATTTCTACTGGCGCAACCGGCTTTTTACTCGCAGGGATATCGAGCTACTCACAAGTGAACCTGATCCCCTTTAGCAATCCCACTGAGCTAGTTTTTGTGCCTCAAGGTTTGGTGATGGGCTTGTATGGCAGCGCTGGGATATTACTGGCACTCTATTTGTGGCTGGTGATTCTGTGGGATGTGGGCGGCGGCTACAATGAATTTAATGCGAATACCGGTAAGGCGAGGATCTTTCGTTGGGGTTTTCCGGGCAAAAACCGTCAAGTGGACTTGACTTATGCCTTAGAGGATATTCAAGCAGTGGGGGTAATCATCAAAGAAGGACTCAATCCCCAACGGAAAATTTATCTGCGGGTTAAAGGAAAAGCCAATATTCCCTTAACCCGTGTGGGACAACCCATGAGCCTCTCAGACTTAGAAAATCAAGCGGCAGAGTTAGCCCGATTTTTAGAAGTGCCTTTAGAAGGACTCTAAGTCACTGATTCGGTACAATCAATCCGTAGCCTTGGTAACAGAAATTAAGTCAATTCTACTATGCAACTTAGACCAAAATATTGGGTCATCGCGTTAATGCTTTTGGGGGCATTGGCGATCGCCGGATGCACTCAAACCCCATCATCTCCAGAATCAGATGCCTCGCCCCAAGCCACCCCTTCCCCCTTAGCCAGCTCCGATCCCAATCGCCCCTTCAATGGCTTGCCCACTTTGGAGGGTGAAGCTACGGTAGTGATGACAGTGAAAGGCTCACCGATTACCATTCGGGTGGATGGCACAAAAGCGCCGGTAACGGCCGGAAATTTTGTCGATTTAGTCGAGCGCGGGTTTTATGATGGTCTGACATTTCATCGAGTTGTCCGTGAGCCTCAACCCTTTGTGGTGCAAGGAGGCGATCCCCTAGGCAACGGAACCGGTGGATTTGTCGATCCGGCTACGGGACAGGAGCGGCAAATTCCCCTAGAAATTACCCCACAAGGAGAAAACCAACCGATTTATAGTCAGACGTTTCAGGTCGCCCAAATTACCAAGCCTCCCGAACTTCAGCATACCCGTGGAGCGGTGGCGATGGCCCGATCGCAATTTCCCGATTCTGCCTCCTCCCAGTTTTACTTTACTTTGGCGGATCTGTCTTTTCTAGATGGCAATTACGCCGTATTCGGCTATGTTACCGAAGGCATGGACGCAATCGATCAAATTCAAGAAGGCGATCGCATTGACTCAGCGCAAGTCACCCAGGGTTTGGAAAACTTAAAACGGTAGTTCTAGAGTGGGTCGGGTGGGCAGCAGAAGGGGCGATAGGATCGAACTTCTACACCTCTTGCCCTGCCCACCCTACGAGATCTAGGGAGAGGGAGTCGATTGATCTCCCCATTCCCCCATCCCCCCATCCCCCCATCTCCTAACCTATATGGCACGCCATCGATTATTTGGTCTATTCTCTCGCGCCTTGCGTTTGGCCGCACAATCTAATCGCCGTAGAATTCCCCTTGATGAATGGTCAGAAATACAACAGCATCAGAACCGCCAAAGTCTAAAACGGCGTTCATTTCTCAAAAGCGCCGGAATCTTTGGCGGTGGAATGCTCTTGGCTGCTGGAGGTCAATCTCCCGGTGTTAAGCTGTGGGCGCAAGATGTAACTGACCCCAAAATTGCCATTATTGGAGCGGGGATAGCAGGTTTGAGTGCTGCCTACCACCTGAAAAAAGCAGGCTACCGCGCCACCCTTTACGAAGCCTCAAATCGCGTCGGTGGCAGAATGTATACCGTTAAAGATGTGGTCGGTAAAGGTCTCTGGGTAAACTTGGGTGCTGAGTATATCAATAGCGACCATGAGGATATGCTGGCCCTAGCCCAAGAATTCCAGATTCCTTTGCTCGATCGCTTTGTCCCTGAAGAATTGGCTCTCAAGGATCTCTATTATTTTGATGGGCAAACGATCTCCGAAGCCAAACTCGCTGAAGCGCTTCTCCCCGTTGCCGAGCGAATTGCTGTTGATAGCGATCGCCTGGATGAAGATTGGGAGAATGTCAGTATTGAATTAGATGCGCTCTCGGTGGCTGAATATGGCGATCGTATCGGCCTATCGGGATGGTTGCGAGAATTCATCGAACTCGTCATGATTGTCGAGATGGGACTCGAAGCCGATGACATCACAGCCCTGAACCTGATCTGGTTGCTTCCTACTGTGGATGAGCAAGGCAATGTAGAATCAACTGGATATTCCGATGAACGATATCTAGTTCAAAATGGCACGCAAGCGATTACCGATGCCCTGGCAGGAGAATTACAGAATCAAATTGAGACAGGAATGGCCTTAGAATCCATTCGGCAGCAAGGAGAGCGATTTAGACTCACCTTCAACTCTACCGATGTAGACGCAGATATCGTCGTTCTTGCCATTCCCTTTAGCGTTCTTCGTTCCGTTCCCATGGGTGTATCCTTGCCCCAGACCTTGCGCCAGTTTATCGACGAGGTAGGTTACGCCAATAATGTGAAAGTGACGGTCGGCCATAACCAACCCGTCTGGCGAGACCAAGGATTAAGCGGTCTGGGATATACCGATCTGCCCTTGCAAACCTTTTTTGAAGCTTCGCAACTGCAACAGTCTGAACTGGGAGCAATGACCTATTATCTGGGAGGAGATATTGGTTGGAATAGTCAGCGCTACAGCGTTGAAGAGAATGCTCGTCTCTATACCGAAATGCTCGATCCTTTCATTCCTAATCTACTCAAAAGCTACAATGGCAAAGCGGCTCGCTTCCATTGGCCGACCTATAGTTATGCTTTAGGCAGCTATGCTTGCTTTAAGCCAAGGCAGTATACAGGATTTGCTCAACATCACGTTTACATCGAGGGCGAAGACGAGCAGAATGTTCATCACGGGCGCTTGATTTTTGCTGGAGAACATACCAGTGATGAACATCAAGGCTATATGAATGGTGCGGCACAGTCGGGACGTTTAGCCGCGAAAACAGTGTTAAGGCAGTTGGGAGTTGTGGCATCTTCTGAGTCTCTTTTGCTAAACTCAATCCAGTCTACCGAGTAAGAAAATGACAGAAATTACCATAACAGAATTACCGGAAAGCTTACAAAATCTACTGATAGAAGTTAAACAGACCAAAATTCCGCTCACGATTATTCATGAAGGAAAACCATTAGCCATTGTTTATCCTGCCACTAAGCCAATTGAACGTCCAAGCTTTGGGGTAATGAAAGGTACAGGTGAAATTGTGGGAGATATCATTGAACCAGTTGCCGAAGCTTGGGATGTTTTGGCATGAAAGTTTTGCTAGATACCCATATTTGGCTTTGGTATTTACTCGGTAATCAACAATTACCAATACGCCTACAAACTGTAATCGCCGATCCCAAAACTCAACTCTGGCTGAGTCCGATCAGTATTTGGGAAACACTTGCTACAGTTGATGCCCATCTTATAGGACATTCATGGTTACCAACAATATAATCTTAGCGATCGATGACTCAAGCTAAACCCCAATTCTACAATTTTGATGAATTTATAAACTGGTATCCGGAAAACTCAGAAGTCCGATACGAACTGCATGATGGAGTCATTATCGAAATGCCCAAGCCAAGGGGGAGACATTCCCATCTAGCCGGTTCCCTGATGGAGCAACTCTTGATTGTGATTCGGCAGATGGGAAAAGGAGGGATTTGGACGATTCCTAGAGAATCAATTGTCAAACCTAAACGGAAACAATCAGGATATGAACCGGATATTATCGTTTTGAACCAAGAACTGATGGGTATGGAATCTCGGTGGGAAAGCGAATCTATTCTTCAAAATCCTGAATCAGTCCAATTAATTGTCGAGGTGGTTTCTACGAATTGGCGCGACGATTACTATAATAAATTTCGAGATTATGAAGAAATGGGTATCCAAGAATATTGGATTATCGATTATGCCGCATTGGGGCCAAGAAAGTTGATCGGCAACCCCAAGCAAGCAACATTTTTTGTTTGTAATTTAGTGGATGGCGAATATCAAATGACGAGTTTCACTGACAATACTCCCATTATTTCTCCGACTTTTCCTCAGTTCAACTTATCAGCACAGGAGATTTTTAATCTATAGCGGCTCCTCTTCCCTCATCTCCAGATCCCGATAGGCATTGAGGGCGGCTTGTTTCACGTCGTCAGCAACGATGGGGAATGTGGTTAAAATATGGGCAAATTCCGTGGCGGTGAGACCGTATAAATGGGCAATGATGCCGTCGAGTTCTGCCCTCAGTTTGCCCCGTTCGGTTTCATCGGTAACGCCGTTTTGGTGGGAACCTAAGCCGACTTCTGCGGCTAAGTCGTCAAATTCGGGGGTGGTGCAAATCAGTTTAGCCGCTCTCTCCACAATGGGATTGAACCAAGGATCGCCTTCTTGTAGGCGGGGTACAGGAGTGGAATAAACGTAGAAAAAGTTTAAAGTAGAAGATACTTTCTGGCGAGTCATCCAATCAATAACAAAACTATTTAAAATTCCAGAAAGAAGTAATAATTCACTATTTTTTATAATTCGTTTTCCTGCATCATAGATTCTAGAATTTGGCAATTTATTTCCATGGAATACGCCAAAAGTAATTGTTGATATAAACGTTCTTGCATCAGTGCTTCGGGCAACATCACGAAACCCTAAACGATAATTCTGATAATCTAAGATTTGACCACTATCAGTTCCTTTTTTTCCGATCGCAGCTTGACGACCTTCTTTTTCATCTACCCAATAACGAGGTTCTGCAAACTGATGAGTAAACTGATGGATCATCTTACCTTCATAAAGCGGTAATCGCCCCTCCCCTGGCTCAGTCTTGAATAAATGACTATCATTCGTCATATCAAATTCACGAGTAAGCTTTAAATTCCATTTGCCTGCAATGGTTTCACCCAACAAAGGAAAGCGCGTCATCTTCTGGGAAATTTGCATATCCATCTCGCTCTTAAACTCCATCACCGACAGAGAATCCGGAGACAAACGACGAATCAGATCCACATCTAAATGAATATCATCCGCTCCCGGAAAATCTAACAACTCCTGCACCTCATGACGCATAAACCGAGTCGGGAAAGATTGGGTTTTTCCCCCTTTCTCAAAGCTCAACACCACAAACTTAAAACGACTATCAACACCCTCAAAAATTGCTTTGCGATTTTCAAAACAAAACAACCCCGTTACCTGAGTTTGGGAAAACAGCAGTTCTCGCAGTTGTTTCGTTCCCAAATCTGTATAAATGCCACTCGGAATGACAATTCCACATTCTCCCCCTGAGCGCAATAAATGAAAACAGCGCTCTAGGAACAACTTATAAAGATTAATATCTGTCCCCTGCTTGCGTCCATTCACCACCGAAATTTGATTCTGATACTCTTGAGCAGAGCGATAATACAAACTCACATGGGGAAACTGACTCTTATACTCGCACCAAGCTGCGGCAACTTCCGGATCTTGTAACAGTTTTTCCTGCTCCTTCTCAAACGTTTTAATATCCATCTTGTTTTTCGTCACCAAAGCACTGTAGCGAGCAAAAAACTCTTTCGCTTGAGGCTTGAAAATCTCCCAAGGCGGATTGGCAATAATCGCATCAAACCCACCCCGCGCAAACACCTTATCAAAATGATAGCCCCAATGGAACGGCTCCAGAGCATCGATATCTGCCCGGTTTAGCACCCGCTTCTTCGGCTTCCCTGGCAGTTGCGCTTCTTCATATTTAATCCCCAACTTCGTACTAAACTCATCTAACAAAATCTGATTCAGTTTAACCTGAGACTCCCGGTTAATCTCATCGATATGATTTCTGAGTGCCAAAATACTTTGATCCTTGGAGCGCTCCTCCGCATCCCGTTGCTCATCCGATAAAAAAGCGTGTTTTTTGTACAGCTCAATACTCTTGTTTTTCTCCGCCAGAATCTTCTCATATTCAGAAGCCGCTAGGGAGTTTAATAAATTGCCCTGAATAAAGGTTTTCCCCAACAAATTAAGCTGAGTCGGTTCAATGGCTGATGTCTGCTTTTGAGCTGCACCCAACCGATTAAACGCATCCCCATCCACCCGAATCAAACCCATCAGAGAATTCCCCGCCATAATGTTAAAATCCACATTGGGCAAAGGTTCGAGATCTTCCACCCGCTCCACGGAAGCCACCAGCGCCAAAAACAAGCGCAACTTGGCGATTTCTGTGGCTTCTTCCATGATGTCTACCCCATAGAGATTATCGGTAATAATCCGCTTTTTGATGTAATACTCTAGGGAGTTATGGCCGTTTTCGCTATTATGAGGTATGTTTTGATCCCCCCAACCCCCCTTAAAAAAGGGGGCATTAGCGAAAGTCTCCCTTTTTAAGGGGGATTTAGGGGAATCGACGCTTAACTTCTCATCTGTGGAGTGAGCTACGCGATTGATAACTTGCTGATAAATGGGGATTAACGTCTTCATGGCTGCGACTAAAAAAGCCCCAGAACCACAAGCGGGATCGAGTAAGGATAATTGGGGTAAAATGTCCTTGAGGAGCAGGTGACAGAGGGAGTCATCTAAGCCCTCTAAAAGCTGCTCTATATCCGTGAATGCTTGGTTAGCGCGACGATTTACCCGGTCTAAAATTAACTTGTTGATCGTGCGATCGCACAAATATTCGGTAATTTGCGGACGGGTATAATAGGCTCCAAACTCCTTTTGATTGATATACTTCTCGAAAATATAGCCAAGGACATCGGGGTTAATTTCGTTACTCTCTTTTTCCGCGTCGGGGCGATCGTTTAAGTGCCAAGAATAGCGACTAAATAAATCCAAAACATGGCGAAAGGCTTGATTTTTAATCTCAATCTGGGGATACTTCTGCTCAATGGCATGACGGAGGAACAAGCCGCCATTCAGGTAACAAATTTTGCCTAAGCGCTGCCGAATCTCTGGATGGCGATCGGCTTCTAGCTTGGCAAACCCTTCAAAGAACAGATCCTTGAGAAAGCCATAAAAGGGGCGATCGCTCTCCTGACACTCTGCTAACTTATGCTGTAAATATTCACTGTTGCCCCCATCGAGGAAATACCGTCTTTGCAAGAAATAGACAAACATCAACC
This sequence comes from Roseofilum acuticapitatum BLCC-M154, assembly GCF_030068475.1. Classification (GTDB taxonomy): domain Bacteria; phylum Cyanobacteriota; class Cyanobacteriia; order Cyanobacteriales; family Desertifilaceae; genus Roseofilum; species Roseofilum acuticapitatum. Next base: position 7,831 of record NZ_JAQOSP010000090.1, read on the forward strand.
GGTTCAACAATACGGAAGCATACCACCGGCGATCGCCGCTATCTTCTATCCCTTCAATCTCCAGACAAAAATTCTGATGTAATCCCTCAAAATCCTGAAAAAATTGCTTCGTAACCTGTTCAATATTAAAGCCTGATTTCACCCGTTGCACCACATCCACCAGGGTTAAATCCTCTTCTTCCGAAATATCAACGGCTAAAGCTTCTAGCTTCTGAATTAAAGCTTCTGCCGCTTTCCCCACCGTATAAGTATGAAATCTAGGTTTTGGCGTTTGCCCCGGTTCCTGCTTCACCCACATCCAAACCTGTTTGGTTTGCGCCCGGTCGGTAAAAATGAGTAAATGGGATTGGGAATACTCGGTTAATTGCCGATCTAACTGTTTTTGTACCTTGCGCTCTGGAATGGTTTCACTAACACACTGATAAACCGTAAACCCCCGCTTCTGGGCAATAGTTTCCACCGGAAAAATTTGCTCCTGCACTTCAAGTGGGATCTGGAGATGATCTAGGGTATCCCAACCGAGTTCTTCGATAAATAAGGATTCAAAGTCAAAGGTTTTCAGATAGTTTTCGGTGCGTTTACGATTGAGTTTCATGAGTATGGGGGAGTGGGGGAGTGGGGGAATAGGGGAATGGGAATTACGATGGAACCCATATATAGAGGATTGGTGCCCTGCGCTTCGCTAACGCACCCTACTGCTACTGCTGGCTAGAAGAAGTTCCTGTAAGTTGAAAAGGAGAGGGTTTTGGAGCAAAAGCATAGTAAGTTCTCTGACTTTGTTCTTCCTGACGTTTGAGATCTTCATATAGCGCTTGTAGATCGTTATTGCACTCCTCCATATACGCCCTTCGTGCTTGACGGACTTCTTCAACAATAGAGTCAGGTTTCATCATTATCCTCCATTAATTCTTCAGGGGTACAAATAACTGAGGGTTCATAACCTCTTTCACGACAGATTTGTTCAATCTTTTTTCGGGTTATGGCATTGGCAATATGTTTGCAATTCCAAGTGAGTAAATAATCCATCCCATTGATCACACTTATCGCAATATGCAGAGAATCTGCTGCTGCTGTTTGGGGAATAGTAGCCTTCCTTAAAAAGAGTTCAGACAGTTCTAGGGCAAGAGGAGAAATTTTTAAAGCAGCTAGGGTTTCCAGTAAGTCTAATCTTTCTTGTGCAGCATTAGGGTCTCCCCTACGAGCTTCTTGAATAACGAGTTCTGAAATATAAATCTCAAATTTAGGACGCTCAGTTACCCACCACTCGCTAGTAATTTGTTGATGCCCAGCAATAATAAGGTCACGACTAGGACGTGCTGTGAGGTAGCTAATAACAGAGGTTTCAACGTAAACGCTAGGCATAATATTATAAACCTCTTTGGTTGCCATGTTTCTCTCCTAATCTCCTGTATTTTCCGTGGATTGCTGAAATTGGACTCGCTTATACAGATCGGACAATTTAATTGTAACATTAACTGACTGCAATTCTACGATCGCCTCTTCGCCCATCAACTCGGTGAGCAGCCATTGATGCTCGCCCACCTTACGATAGAGTTCGACACGATAGGTAAATTGATCGATTAACAGATATTCCTGTAGCTGGGGAATGGAGCGATAGAGGGTAAATTTCTGGTTTTTATCAAACCCTTCTGTGGAAGCGGATAAGACTTCGGCAATGAAACAGGGATTCGTCACCGCCATCTGTTTACTATCGGTAAAATTTGGCTCTCCTTCAATGACGAGGACATCGGGATAAACATAACTCTCGAATGCAGGCAGCCACAAGCGCATATCACTGACAAATACAGAAAAATCCAGATCCTCTAACGCAAACAGCAAGAGAGCATGAAGTTTTCCTGTAAGTCTATTATGATTCGCCGATGCACCCGCCATTTTGATGATTTCTCCTTGAATAAACTCGCTTTTGTCAATGTTCCGATTTTCCTGTTCTAGATACTCTTCAATTGCGCTCTGTTTTGTGATGGCAGTAACCATATTTCACCTCCTATATTTTTGTCTTGTTCTGAGCCTTGAAGATCGTCCTAAATCCCTATTAAAAAGGGGTGTTGGGGCGATCGCAATGTAGCAGGGGAGCAGGTGCCCTGCGCTTTCGCTAACGCACCCTACGATCTCTGCCAAGGGAGAGGGTTGAGCAATAGGGTAGGGTGGGTTAGGCGGCTAAAACCTAGACTCTGACAGCAATCTATCAATCCGCCGTAACCCACCATTTTAAAGTTGTCACGGCACTGCCCACCTTACTGGTTGTGCCCCCTTCCCCCAACCCCTTCTCCCACGGGAGAAGGGGAGAAAAGTCCCTCTCCCTTGGGAGAGGGATTTTCCTGCGGACATGAAAGGGAGAGGGTTGAGATCATGATAACCGGTCAAATAAACCCATGGAACAAATGACTTTAGCACCTTCAAAATCACCGTCTGCACTCACTACACATAAGGCATCATGTTCCATTAGATAGGTGACGTTTTGGGCTAAATGTTCGTCGGAAATTCCAGCCCGTAATTCTCGATTTAGAGAGGCGATCGCGTTTTGTTTGAGAGGATAGTTATAGATCATCTCGATCGCTTTCTTTAAATGCTTCCACTCTTGACCTTGAGCTAAAATAGGCGTAGTATTCTCTACATACTCGCAATAAGCATTTAAGCGAGTGTAGATCTTTGCCCTAGCGCCCTTCGGACTGCCCAAACTCCCGGAAACTCGTTTACTTTGCTCGCTAATCTGTTCGGAAGCCTTTTTCACTAATTCATAATGTTGGGGATGATGCTCTAGGGCTGGTGTATCGATCGAACACCGAGCCATGCGTAAAATTCGCATTTGGGACTGGGTGACGCTATGTCCCTCGGCATCCACCCAGGCGAGGGCATCGGTTCCTTCAGCCGTCCGTAAATAGAGCAAAACGCCCTCCGGATCTAAGGTGGTGGGTTGATGATGGCGGGTGGAGAGGACGACATCAGGTAAGTCTTGAATCATCCGTTTTAAGCGGGGATTGGCATCAATGGCGGTTTGCCAAATTTGTAGCGCTTCTGAGGTTAAATCAACTTCGCCAGAGTCTTCATCTTCGTCTAAAATATTGGCTTTTTCATGATAGAGATTTAATAAGACTTCTCGCTGTTCGTCGTCTTCAAAAAAGGCTTCATCGGTTCCGACGACTTCCTGATTTTCTTTGAGGCGATCGCGCAAACGCCCCCGCAGATTAATCAACTCTTCGACTCCTTCTGCGGGCAAAAAGGAATAGCAGAAAATTTCATCAGCTTCTTGGCCGATGCGATCGACCCGTCCAACGCGCTGAATTAAGCGAATAATCGCCCAAGGTAAGTCATAATTGACCACAATCCGAGCATCTTGTAAGTTTTGCCCTTCACTCAAAACATCGGTGGCGATTAATACTCTAATTTCTTGCTCTGGCGAGATGGTTTTCTGATTGCTTTGGGGACTAAATCGGTGGGCGAGGGTAGTCGGATCGCTCTGAGAATTGCCGGTAACTAAACCGATATGGGTGATGCCTTGGGTTTCTAGAGCTTCAGAGAGATATCGAGCAGTATCGGCAAACTGGGTAAAGATGAGGATTTTTTCTTGGGGATGTTGGACGCTGACGAGTTGAATGAGCGATCGCAACTTGCTATCTTCAGTGGCATCCCAAAACCCGCCAATCGCCAAAATTTCCCTCAATGCTTGGGCATCCTGGCGTAAATCTGCCGCCAGTTCGGGGGTAAAGAACCGGGGATGAATCCACTTAAAGCGGTTCGGATAGCGATTTTGATAGAGATCGTAGATGGTTGCCGCTCGTGCTTCCAATTCTACCGGGTTAAATCCAGCCGCATCATCTCCCGGTTCCTCAGTATCTTCATTACAGAAGTTGACTCCGCTATCCCCTGCATCTCGATCCCCCCAACCCCCCTTAAAAAGGGGGGCAGTAAAAGTCCCCCTTTTTAAGGGGGATGTAGGGGGATCGTTCCGACTGTCTCTCATTACCGCGTAAAGTGTTGTATCTCCCATGTCGGTAGCTTCCCAATCCTGACTCAGCAAGCTATCGCTATCCTCATCCGTAGTGCTATCGAGCAAGAGAGCATCTTGGCTGCCAATGGGAATGGGCAAATTCTGGGCGATCGCATACAAATAAACCGAGTTGCGTAAAATATGACGCTCAATGGACTGAAGAAAAGCCGCGCCACTACTTTCTAGACGCTTAAATAAATTGGTGCGGCAAAACCCCATCAGGCGCTGCCCTGCATGGGAAAGATTCGCCAAAATTTTCCGCTCTGCTTCCGTGGGCTGCAAATGGTCAAATCCAGTAACCAAGCTCATTTGACCAGGTGAAGTTTTACCCTTGGTTTTCTTATTTTTGGGGGGAGATATCACATAATTACCCAAACCATAGCGAGGCAAATGCAAGCGGTTGATCGTATCCACCACGCGATCGCTATACAGCCGCGCATAGGGATCGGTGGCTGAATCCGTGCTAAAGGTTACTGTCCGAGGACGGCGCAGAGGAAAATAGAAGCGATCGCCATTAGCAAACTCTAAATAAGCGCCTCGTTCATCCTGTTTAGCATAGGTATTTTGAATAAATCCCCTGGTTCGTCGCAACATATAGCGATTCATCAACTGCTGCCAATCTTCCGGCCGATCGCTCTGTTCAAAAGCCATCAGCGATCGCACCGGTGTCGCCGGGTGTCGCCATACAAATTTCACCTCTCCCCCCATGTCGCGAATATAAGCTTCTGGCTTAATGCCCAAATCCTGTTCTGGACGCAAAAATAGACGCAACTGAGCCGATAAATCTAAATAGTCTTTGTTATAAGGCGTTGCCGTCAGCAAAATACACCGACTCCCACTTTCCTCCACATACTTCTTAATCGCTTGATACCGTTTCCCCTCCCGGTTGCGGAGGTTATGACTCTCGTCAATCAGCACTAACCGAAATCTTGCGGGCACTTCCGGTAAGATTTTTTCTACTTGGCTAACGGGAACCACTTTTCCCCGTAAGCCATATCGATCCACATACCCTTGCCACATCAATTCCAGATTCTTGGGACAGATGATCAAGGTACTCGTCCCATATTCTTCTTCGCACTTATAGGCGATCGCCGTTCCCACCAGGGTTTTGCCCAAACCCACCACATCCCCAATGATCACCCCATGGCGCTTATCAATATGCTGCATGGCTACCCGCACCGCTTGCTCCTGAAATTCCAATAAGCCAAAATGTTTGGGCGCTTGGTAGCGACTCAAGCCATCCCGCGCTTCCTGGGATAGGTGATAGGCCATCTTCAGGTAAATATAAAAAGGCGATCGCTGTTTACCGGCCCAGCTTTCATCAATCACCTCAATTAGATCTTGGGAAATATCCAGGGAAAACCGGTCTTCCCAGCGATCGGTAAACCACGCTTCTAGCTTTTGGGTATCATCGCGATCGGTGACTTCCACATTCAGTTCCCCCTGACCCCTGAGACCGGAAAAGGTCAAGTTACTACTGCCCACATAGGCAATACGGGGAGTAATGCGATCGCCGCGATAAATCAGATAAAGCTTGGCATGGAGCAGATGGCGCAGGAATAGCTTGACCTCCAGTTTGCCCGCTTCTAACTGGCTCTGCAATCGTTTTAGACTCGCTTCATCCTCGGTCGTCGGCACACCATAGGTCAACTGCTCCCGAAACTCTTGGGCCATGACTTTTTTGAGTGGCAGGGTCTGCTCCTGGGACATCTTCAGATTGCCTCGACCAATGGCTAGAAGGCTTTTCAGATGGTCGTTGGGGAGTTTGTGCATTCCCACTAATAAACGACAATTGTGGCCTGCACCCGCCCTAAATTGCTCGACTTGGGCTTCTAATTTCCCCCAACCTCTGAGGTTAAAATAGCCGACACAGAAATCGGCCCGATAGGCTTGCTGCAAGACCTGCTGGAGTTGGGGCAGTAAGGGAAAATCACAATTATCATAAATACCAGACATAAGGTTAAGTGGCGATAGAGTCGTTTTCGATATTATGACAGTGGTTGTTGTTACTGGATTGGGTTTAGTCTCGGCGTTGGGATGGCGCGATCGCACTTGGGAGAAGTTACTCAAGGGAGAATCGGCGATCGCCACAGCCCAACCCTTCCCCGAACTCGAACCTCGTCCCCTCGCCATGATTGCCAATTCCCCGGCCAATTTACGGGATCTGACTCGTCAGTTAGTTCTGGATACTCTCAAGGATGCGGGGATGACTCCTCCTTTACCCGATCTGGCGATTGTGATTGGATCGAGTCGTAGCGCTCAAGGCAGTTGGGAGGCGATCGCCGATCGGTTTTTGACCGGCCATCCCAATTTATGCGATTGTCTCGACTATTTGCCCGATCTGCCAGCGCGAATGGCGGCTCAACTCACCGGGAGTCAAAGCATTGTTCAAGCGCCCATGAATGCTTGTAATACGGGCATGTGGGCGATCGCCCAAGGTTATGAACTGATTCGCACCGGTAGAGTGCAACAGGTGTTAGCGGGAGCCATTGAAGCCCCCATTACCCCCTTAACCCTAGCCGGATTTACGCAAATGGGAGCCTTAGCGAAAACCGGATGTTATCCCTTCGATCGCGATCGCGAAGGCTTAGTTTTAGGGGAAGGGGGCGCATTTCTGCTCCTAGAGTCCCTAGAGTCTGCCCAGCAGCGCCAAGCCTCCATCTACGGTCAAATTCTGGGAGCTGCCTTTACCAGCGATGCCTACCATGTGAGCGCCCCCAAACCCGATCGCACCAGTGCGGCGATCGCCATTAAAACCTGCTTAGAGCGATCTGGCTTAACTCCAAGGGCGATCGATTACATTCACGCCCACGGAACCAGCACCGTCTTAAATGATGCCGCCGAAAGTCACCTCATCGAGCATCTCTTTCCCCCAACCGTTGCAGTCAGTTCCACCAAAGGCGCAACCGGCCATACCCTAGGCGCTTCTGGAGCATTAGGGATTGCCTTTTCTTTAATGGCCATCAAAGATCAAATCTTACCCCCTTGTGTGGGCTTAAAGGAGCCAGAGTTTAATCTCAACTTTGTTCGCTCTGCTCATCCTCAATCGATTCAACACTGTCTTTGTCTCAGTTTTGCCTTTGGTGGGAACAATGGGGCGATCGTTCTTGGGAATTATAGTTGATTCAATTAAGGTTGAGACACTCACAAGTAGGGTGGGCAGTGCCCACCTTACACATTGAGTTACATCATGTCTCATTGTTATTTAAATTGACTATAAAAATGAGATCAAATCCGGTTAAACAATCGCCAGCTTTTCCCCAACTCATTTATTAAAAGACATAACGACAAGCTAACCAAGCAATCAATACCCCTAAGAGTAAGCCCATAATCACTTGAAATGGGGTATGGCCAAGCAATTCTTTAAGACGGTCTTCATTAAATTCTGGATTTTCCTGGAATAATTCATCAATAATTTGATTAAGGATACGAGCTTGTTTACCGGCAGCTTGGCGCACTCCTGCGGCATCATACATGACGATGATGGCAAAAATGGTAGCGATCGCAAATTCCGGACTAGACCAGCCACTGGTCATACCGATCCCAGTGGCTAGGGCAGAAACCAGGGCAGAATGGGAGCTGGGCATTCCTCCCGTAGTGACTAAAGCCCGAATATTGAGCTTTTGATTTTTAATCAAATCTACGACTAATTTAATCGCCTGGGCACTCAAACAAGCAATCAAAGCGACAATTAATATCCGGTTTCCCAGAATTTCATTCACAACCTGCATTCCTCTTCTCTAATAACTTCGGGCAGTAATAAAATCGGCGATCGCCAATAGGGGTTGTGCCGCTTCCCCATACCCCTCTAACTGGGCTTTAGCTTGTTCAATTAAAGTTTTACTTTCTTGTTTCGATTTCTCAATTCCCCAGAGACTTGGATAGGTCACTTTTTGCGCTTGGGCATCTTTACCACTGGTTTTGCCCAGTTCCTCAGAAGTGGCGGTAATATCGAGGATATCATCAACGATTTGAAAAGCCAGGCCGATATTCTTGGCATATTGACTCAGACGCTCTAATAATTCTGGGGATGCCCCGGCTAACATGGCTCCAGAAACCACAGAAGCTTCGAGTAATGCACCCGTTTTGTGGGTATGGATATAGTTTAAGGTCGAGATATCCACATCCGATTTCCCTTCCGATTCGAGATCTACCACCTGTCCACCGACTAACCCGGCTGCACCTACAGCACTCGTAACTTGGATAATCACCTGTAACAGGCGATCGCTCGGCACGCCTTCAGTCTCACGGGCAATATGTTCAAAGGCATAGGTTAACAAGCCATCCCCGGCTAAAATAGCGATGTCGTCGCCATAAACTTTGTGGTTGGTGAGCTTACCGCGACGATAATCATCATTGTCCATGGCGGGTAAATCATCATGGATCAAAGACATGGTATGGAGCATTTCTAGGGCGCAAGCAGTGGGCATTGCCATCTCTATTGTGCCCCCAGATAGCTCGCAACTGGCGAGACAGAGGATGGGCCGTAGGCGCTTACCCCCAGCTAAGAGGGAGTAGCGCATGGACTCATAGAGGGTTTCTGGATAGAGGAGGGGAACGGCTTCTTCTAGGGCGGCTTCTACTTGGCGCTTGCGATCGCCTAAATAACTGTTTAAATCAAAGGCGATCGCCGATTGAGGGGATTGCATGTCGTTTGTTAGTACCATTCTAAATGGGATTGAATTAAGGCTAGATCTTTAAATTTAAGCGATCTTTTGCCGGTAACTCCATACTGTATTTTGCAATAATATGGCGACAGTCATCGGCCCGATTCCACCGGGAACAGGTGTAATGGCGCTACAGATGGGTTTGAGAGCTTCAAAATCCACATCTCCGACTAATTTGCCCTTGCCCTCATGGTCGATAATGCGATTAATGCCGACATCAATCACTACCGCACCCGGTTTAACCCATTCGGAGGTAATCATCTGGGGTCGCCCTACGGCAGAAACCAGGATATCCGCAGAGCGGGTAATTTCTGATAAATTTTGCGATCGCGAATGGGCAATAGTGACCGTAGCATTGGCTTCGAGTAACATTAATGCCATGGGTTTGCCGACTAAAATACTGCGTCCCACCACCACGGCATTTTTGCCAGAGATCTCAATGTCATATTCTTTCAGCAGAGCCATCACTCCTTCAGGGGTGCAACTGCGAAGCCCCATTTCCGAACGCACCAATTTGCCTAAATTAGTCGCGTGCAGTCCATCCACATCTTTGCGAGGATCGATATGATGCAACAGAGCCACCGCATCTAAATGATGGGGTAGGGGAAGTTGAACTAAAATTCCATCCACGCGCTCGTCTTGGTTGAGTGCGTGGATGGTGTCTTCGAGTTCGGCTTGCTCGGTGGAGGCTGGGAAAGTGCGACCGAAGGAAGTAATACCAATGCGATCGCAAGCTTTTTGTTTATTTCTTACATAGACCGCACTCGCTGGGTCATCTCCCACCAGGAGTACCGCTAACCCCGGAGGACGACCCATTCGGGATTGTAAGGACTCAATTTCGGCTTTTAAGCTCGCTTTGATGGTGCGAGCTGTTACTTTACCGTCGAGAATTTTTGGGGTGTCGTTTGCCATGCCAAGAATCAATAGCGCTCCGCGCTGGTAATGGGTAGTAGATAATGGGTAATGAATCATTCATCCCTTTCTTGACTTACCACTTCTTTTTGTTCCTGGCAACTTTCGCTAGAATCGAGGCGTAATTTTGAGTCGATCTTAGATGATGCTCTCATGCATAAGCGAAGGGTTGGGAGGTGGCCATTGATTAGCCTGATGTTAATAGCCAGTTTGTGGGGATGTAATCTGGAGTTTCCTTCACTATTAGAGTTGAGTATACCTTCTGATTCGATTACTGCCATTGGGAATCTGTCCCCTACGGCTTCTGAAATGGTCTCTGTTCAGGGTGAGGTCGTTAAACTGATTCCCCTGCTTAATACCTATGCCTATCAGTTACAAGATGATACGGGAGTGGTGGTGGTGATTGCACCCGCAGAGTCCGAGAGTCCGGCGATCGGGGATGTAGTGAAAGTGCGGGGCCAACTGCGCTATCAAAGTATTCCTATTCAAGGGCAGGAGTTAGGGGAGGTCTATGTGGTGGAGGTGGAAAGACAGTTCAATTAATGATTAATGATTAATATAAAATCAGCTTAATTGGAGGAGTGGGAGCATCTTGCTCCCTGAATTTTTAATATGGATGGACAACCCACTCAGGTGGCTTTAGCGGTTTTGTATCGTGAAAATCGTTATCTGATGCAACTGCGCGATCGCATTCCCAACATATTATATCCAGGATTTTGGGGCTTGTTTGGGGGGCATTTAGAACCCGATGAGTCCCCAGATCGGGGGATTCGACGGGAGTTACTCGAAGAGATTGGCTATTGTCCGCCCCAATTGCATAAGTTTGGCTGCGATCGCGATCCGGGAATTGTACGCCATATTTATCATGGTCTTTTAACCGTGTCTCTAGAAGAGTTAATTCTGGGTGAAGGGTGGGATATGGGGTTAATTACCCCAGAGCAGGTGCAAGAAGGAGAAGCTTTTTCGGTTAAAGCGAATGAGCTGCGGCCCTTGGGAACTCCCCATCAACGTATTGTCCTCAGTATAATTAACGCGGGTTTGGGGTAAGCTGTTCTACGGTTCGAGCGTCTACTAGGATGGCTAAAAAACCGCGATCGATTAAAGATGTTAAGGTCGCCGTCGCTTCTTCTTGACTTTCACTCTGGAGCGCTAATAAATAGGGATTACCCTGGAATCTTACCCATGGGATAGCCGTTCTTAAGAGCATTTGGAGTTGCATCGGGGTATCCGGTTCATTATTGGCATTGACTAAGACCGCAAACCCTGAACCGAGGGAGGTTAAGTGGGCAGGATTAACCCCCCTATTGACGGGGGTCGGGGCTACTATTTGTCCGGTAGGTGGAGTAATGATTACTACTTGTAAGCCAGTGTTTTCATTGATATATTGACTCCAACGCTGACTCACTTGGCCATTGGCTAGGTTACGAATTTGGGTGACAATTTCGTTATTGTATTGGCAGACTTGGGCGGTTTGATTGGAGGGTAAGAGATAATTCAGAAGTTGTTGACTTGAGGGGTCAGGAGTCCGCACGAAAAGCATGTATTCCCCTGGGTTAGGGGGAGAACAGGGAAAGCGGTTGGTTTGACCCCAGACTGGAGGAGAACAGAGCAAAAAAGTGGATAATCCGGCGATCGCCCTCAAGAATTGAGTCAGACTAGAGCAGTTAGGGTGAAAAGGCATAGGAGTAGAATCGATTTCTTGAACAGTATAACTGTGCCATCTTTCCCTATTTTTCTCTTCGCCTACCACCTAACCCAATTTAGTCTGAACAGGTTATCCATCTTCTAGACTTAAGAGGAGGCAACGAGGGAAGCTAAGGGGTCAGGAATAGTGGCTGATGGGGCTTGAAATTCACCCGTCAGCACATATTCTAAGCGAAGTTTGAGCCAAGTGATAAGTTGAGGGTCTGTAGAAATAATTGCGGCTGCGGGTTGGGGACATTTGCCTTTCGCCTCTTTAAGTTCTGGGGCTTCCAGAAAGGCAGGTTGGGGAACTAACCAAAAGTCGATTTCTTTTTCTTTTTCTTGGTAGTTACGAGTTCTTTCCCGTAAAACTTCTTCGAGGGGTTCGTCTTCCATGAGGAATTTCTTGCTGGCGAGGACGTAGTAATAAGTGGTCATAGGGTTTGGTTTAGGTCAGTACAGAAAGTTATTTTATCGGTAAATGGCTCCTGTCGGCAAAAGGCTATCTCCCCATCTCCCCATTCTTAGGGCGTTGTCCCCAGAATAGCGTGTTTCATCTCCCGCACGGCTCGTTCTAGGCCGACTAGGGCAGCCCGACTAATAATGGTATGGCCGATGTTCAGCTCTTCCATGCCGGGAATGCAGGCAACGGGGTAAACGTTCCAGTAGGTGAGACCATGGCCAGCGTTGACCCGTAGTCCCAGAGTACGCGCTTGTTCGCACCCTTGGGTGAGTAAGTGTAGTTGGTCTCGTTGTTCGTTTTCTTGGTGGCTCTCCGCGTAGGTTCCGGTATGCAGTTCGATAAATTTGGCTTTGATGTCTGCGGAGGCTTGGATTTGGTCAGGGTTGGGGTCAATAAACAGGCTGACGGGAATACCGGCATTTTGCAAGGTTTGGACGACATTGGCGAGTCGTTCTCCTCCGGCAATAATGTCTAAACCCCCTTCTGTGGTCACTTCTTCTCGACGTTCGGGAACCAGCGTGATATAGTCGGGTTGGATCTCTAGGGCGATCGCCACCATTTCCTCCGTAGCAGCCATTTCCAAGTTCAGATGAGTCCGCACCGTCTGGCGCAAGAGTCTCACATCTCGGTCTTGAATATGGCGACGATCTTCCCGCAGATGCACCGTAATCCCATCTGCACCACCGAGTTCAGCTAAAACTGCGGCCGCCACCGGATCGGGTTCTACCGTCTTGCGAGCCTGACGAATCGTGGCAATATGGTCAATATTTACACCTAGGGTGGGCAATCATCTACCTCCTATGGGTTCATCTCATGGGTTTTCCATGGGTTATTATACTGTAGATTGCTAGGACTAAATAAATAGGGTTTATTTTACCGTAGAGCGCCAAAGCTGATCAATACTGACGATTTGGTACTCCTGCTCTAAAAGCAGGGGTAGGATCTGCTCGGTGGTTTCAGCTACGCTCTGACCCCCATACAGACCATCATGGAGAACAATCAGAGAACCCGGACAAACGGTTTCTATCACCCGTTTCACCACCAGGGGAACCCCTGGATTAACCCAATCTTCGGGAACCACAGTCCACATCACCGGCCGATAGTTCCATTCTTTCAACAGTTCTAGGGTTTGGGGGGTAAAGACTCCATTGGGGGGCCGCACATCCCGAAATTGCGATCGCTTTTTGCCATCTAAATTACAAGCCTCAAGAATGGCGGTTTGGGTTTGATATAACCCTTGGTAGAGTTGCTCCGGAGTCAGTTGGGGAAAGTTCTGATGGGTATAGCCATGTAACCCGATCCAATGCCCCTGATTGTAAACAGCTTTGGCGACTTCTGGATACTGTTTAACCCGTTGTCCGAGCCAAAAGAAGTTGGCTTTAACTTGATGGGTTTCTAAAACTTGTAACAGCTCTAGGGTGTATTGGGGATGGGGGCCATCATCAAAGGTGAGGGCGATCGCCTTTTGATCCGGATTTCCCCGCCATAAACACGCTGGAAACAGGGATTTTAAGCCTTGATATAGGATCGGATAGAGGGGATAAAACTGGAGAGACATGGCCCTACTTACTTGAATAACCGATAGCGCTCTAGCAAGGTTTCTAGAGTTTGGGGAAGGATATCTTTTAACTCTTCTGCGGATTCAAAAGAGAGACGGTTTTGGGGAGAGACATCAAAGGGAAATTGTCCCGGAAACTCGGAACGCTCCATTTGTGCTAGTAGAATTTGTTCGGGTCGTTTGATAGAGAGAGCATATCCCATTTCAACACAGACATAGGGACTGGGGATTAGATGGGTTGCTTCTGAAGTTTCCACTTGCGTCACTGGAGTCCCATCGGCAATGAAGAGCAAGCTTTTGCGAATGCGACGCATCAGGGGATTATGGAGACGAATGGGGGCTTGATTGGGACGATGGGAGGATTCTAAAGTTAGGGTAAGCCGCGATCGCCGATTCAGATCGATAATGGTTTCTTCTAAGGCTTCCTGTAACATCTGACTCGATTCTCCATACTCCTGCTGATAGCAGAAGAAGATCATCGGATCGAGATGGGCCATCACTTCCTGTTTGGTAAAGTAAATCTCATGGCTCGTGAGGTCAATATTGGAGATGGCATAACCCCCACTGCCTTCGATATAAAATTCAATGGTTTCCCCCTGCAAATATCTCTGAAACCAAATGGATTGTTTGACTTCTTCGCTATCTTCGAGGAAATCAGCACGCAAAGCAGATTTGAGTAAACTTTGCTTACTCAAGCGCATATCTGGGGGGCGTTTTTCTAGTTCTGGAATCGGCTCATATTCTTGGAGATACCAAGCCTTCAGCGCAATAATGGCCATAAGCTTTTGTCAGGGAGAATTCTACTTATCGATTGTAGCGGATTAAGGAATTTCCCTGCTGATTTTCTGGTTTGATTACTTTTAAAAGCACAACTGCACCCGAATAGTTCCCTGAAATCTTCCTTGCTTAGGTTAAGTCTATTTGGAGGGAAATGGGTTTATTTCAATCCCTTTTCTTACTCCCAGTTTACCTACTTTTAAGGAAAGACCAGCCACCGATTGGATGCAGCTTGTACTTGGAGAGACAGATGATAGTGAAACAGTGTTTTACCTCTCAAACTAATAGAAATAGACTGTTTAATCTGCCGATGAAGCTTTTCTTTTAGCTCCATAGTTTTAATATAGGGGATAGTTTAATCTCAATCAAGCAATTGAGATTAAACTTAACAAAGAACCAGGATCTTGCTCGCTCGTTACTTCCAGCGAGCAAGATGCTCGCACTACGTCATATTGCTTATTGGCTTCCCCTTTAACTGTTTATTAACCCCATGAGTCTAGATCTAGGGCTTTCGAGCCGCCTTGTTGGAGTTGAACTAAGACTTGACGGAGTTGATACCAAACCAAGCCACTGACAAATAGGGTAACGGGGAGGGAAATGAAATAGGCGATCGCCGTGGGAAAGCCAAATACCGCCAACCCCGAAGACAAGAACACGCAAGCACCGACAAAAATGCCTGTAAATGGAAACAGCAGTTTTGGCCCCTGAAGGCTGGTAATCTCATAATCGCTAGATTTGGATGACCAGAGCTTTGCTGCTTCCGTCAATGTGGCATAAAAGGCTGCTCCTGATGTCAAACTGACGAGCAAACCAATGATCAATAAGGCATAGGGGGGTTGTGCGGTATAGTACACGAATACTACTCCTGGGTGCAATTGAGATAATAGAGTTTCCCTAGGGAGTATATCGGACTCCTTAGACTTTTAATAGAGTTGTGGGTCAACTTTGTAGTGCGAGCGTCTCGCTATCATTTAAGCAAGCGAGCAAGATGCTCCCACTCCTGATCATTTAACAAGCGAGTAAGATGCTCCCACTCCTCGATTACCCCATTTTAGTTATTGTGTGAAAGCAGCGACGGAAGGCAAGAGCAGAGCCGCTCGTTCTCTGGAAAAATCGGCGATCGCCCCCCAAGCCGCATCGAGCAAGCGACTCGGTTCGATATCATCCTGAATTAAATGCCAGAGACGCTGCACTTCCTCGGTGTGTAGGCGGTCATTTTCCGTCAGAGCTAAGACAATTTGATGGCGCAGATATTGCCCCTCTTCCGAGAGCAGGTATTGTAAACCTAACTGGGCTGTGGGCATGATATCAAAGCCACTATCGGAACGGGCGATCGCCAGCATATTCTCTAGCCGATCCCAACGGAACTTCCCATCTTTAATCAGCACCTCTAACAACCGCCGTCTTAGACTGGGAGTTTCCCCCGTTAGCAACCGTTGTGCCACATAGGGATAAGCAATTTCCACAATTCTAAAATCAGGATTAATGCTCAGAGCCAATCCTTCTTGAGTCACCAGCGATCGGATAATCAAAGCAAATTTTGCGGGCACTCGGAAGGGATACTCGTACATAATTTCCGAGAACTTATCCGTAATTGTCTTAAAGTTAAAGTCCCGAACACTTTCACCAATAATATCGCCAAACACCGCTTCTAGAGCAGGGATAATCGGTTGAATATCCGTATCTGGAGTCAGAAAACCCAACTTCACAAAGTCTTCTGCCAACTCCGTATAATCCTTATTAATCAGATGAACGACTGCATCAACTAAGGTTTCTTTAGCCGTCTGATCCAACTGATCCATCATGCCAAAATCAATATAGCCCATTTGCGCCCCAATCCCTGACGGGCCGGAGAGGGCAAACAGATTGCCTGGATGGGGATCGGCATGGAAAAAACCAAACTCTAATAACTGTTGTAGTCCTGTAGTTACCCCAATGCGGATAATTTTATCGGCATCTAAACCCGCTTCGGTAATTTCGGCGGTACTGGTGAGTTTATAGCCATTAATCCATTCTAAGGTCAGAACTTTCTTGGCGCAGTAATTCCAATAAATTTGGGGAACTTTAACTTGGGGATGATAGCGAAAGTTTTCGGCAAACTTTTCAGCATTTTTTCCTTCATTAATATAGTCAATTTCTTCAAACAGCTTTGTGCCAAATTCATCCACAATTAGGGTCAGGTCATGGCCCAAATTCAGGGGCAGAATGGGCGAGAGCCAACGGGCAGCCCAGCGCATCAGGTATAAATCGAGGGTGAGAATCGGGAGTAGGTTGGGGCGCTGAACTTTAATAGCGACTTCTTCCCCACTATGGAGCCGTCCTCGATAAACTTGACCTAAGCTGGCAGCAGCTACTGGATGGGGGGAAATTTCCAGATAGGTTTGGGAGATGGAAGCTCCCAGTTCTCTCTCGATAATCTCAAAGGCGGTTGCATTGGCAAAGGGGGGCAGGCGATCTTGGAGTTTGGTTAACTCTTCGAGAAAGTCTTTGCGAATTAGATCGGGGCGGGTAGAGAGGGCTTGACCGACCTTAATATAAGTTGGCCCGAGGTGAGTGAGTAATTCCCGGAGCTGGGTAGCCCGTTTGGGGCGATTTTCTTCGATTTGGTTCCTGAGTTGATCCCATTTCAGGGAGAAGATAAACCCTAAAAAAGCCCCGACTAAAGTCACAATTCGATAGAGACTTTGCCAAGGGCGGAATCTATAGTAGCTGGCGATCGCCTGGGGATCGTATCTCCTGAGCCGCTCAAGTGGATGTTGCTTCACGCTCACTGATGCCTCTTGATAATCACAATTTTGACCATGGAAATTGTTAGATTTCTATCTGCCATGGATAGATTTTATTAAATGTCCACCATTGACCTATGAGAATTCTGGGATTCTGGGTAAGTGTCTTAGCCTTTCTCCTGGATTCTATTGTGCTAGGGTGGACGGGGTTTTTTATCTTTTTCTTAACTATAGTACAAAAAACTTCAACTTTTCTCATGTTTTTATTAAGCAATGTAAAAGATTCGCCTGGCGCTCTGGTCTGCTTAACCGTCGATCCCCTGGCACTATAAGGCATTTTTCAGGCAATCTACGACCCGCTCTTGCTGCTGGGGAGTTAATTCGGGGAACATGGGCAAGGAGAGAACTTCTTGGCTCAGTTGCTCGGTAATGGGCAATTGCTGGGGTTGATAGCCTAAATGTTCATAAACGGGTTGCAGATGCAAGGGAAGGGGATAATAGACTGAGGAAATTACCCCTTGCTCCCGCAGACGCACTTGCACGCGATCGCGATACTCTGGATCGGGTTTCTGCTGACCCTTAATGCGAATCGTGTACTGGTTCCAAACCGACTCTCCACCCTCAATCTCTTGGGGTAAGACGATGCCGGGAACTGATGCCAAGAGCTGATGATAACGATAGGCAACTTCTCTGCGTTGCTGATTCCATTGGGCTAAATACTT
Organism: Roseofilum acuticapitatum BLCC-M154; assembly: GCF_030068475.1. Taxonomy (GTDB): domain Bacteria; phylum Cyanobacteriota; class Cyanobacteriia; order Cyanobacteriales; family Desertifilaceae; genus Roseofilum; species Roseofilum acuticapitatum. The sequence goes on from NZ_JAQOSP010000090.1 coordinate 25,348, forward strand.
GAGCTTAATGCTTAAGATAGCTGCTTGTAGAGCGTCTAAACGGGAATTAACCCCCGTCGCTTCATACAGATAACCCCTGCGTCGCCCATGATCGCGCAACAGACGAACTCGATCGCCGATTTCCCCATCCCCCGTGGTGAGTGCCCCCCCATCCCCACAGGCGGCTAGATTTTTCGTTGGGTAAAAACTAAAACAGCCCACATCTCCCCAACTGCCCACGGGAGAACCGGCCCAGGCCGCCCCCGCAGCTTGGGCACAATCTTCAATCACCTTTAAATTATGGGATTGGGCGATCGCCATTAACCGGGTCATATCCACCGGTCGGCCAAACAAATGTACCGGAATAATCGCCTTCGTCTTCTCAGTAATAGCTGCTTCTACCTGGGACAGATCCAGATTAAACGACTCCTCCTCCACATCCACAAACACCGGAGTCGCTCCTGCCATGGCGATCGTCTCGGCTGTAGCAATAAACGTAAAGGGTGTCGTAATCACCTCATCTCCTGGCCCCACACCCACCGCTCGCAGGGCTAAATATAAAGCATCCGTCCCCGAATTGCAGGCCACACAGTGATGAACCCCCACGGCTTCGGCAAACTGTTCTTCAAAAGACTCGACCACCGGGCCCCCAATGTAGCGACCCGAAGCCAACAGTTCTAGTACCGCAGCTTCTACCTCCGGGGCGATCGCTTGGTATTGTTGGGTTAAATCAACAGGGGGAATGTTGTTCACTCGCTTACACCAAAGTTTGTAATTTTTACTTTAGACTCAAGGCTTATGTCGGTCTATCCTACCAGCAAAGTCCGAGGATTTTCTGGTTAGGATACAAAAGACCAACCCTGAAGCAAATAACTGTTTGCCAAGTTCATGGTAAGCCAGTATCCTGCTTATGGAGTCTCTGCTGTAGCCCTGACTTGTATGATCTGGGATTGTGGATTGAACTGAGGAACTATGCCAACTTTGCAGAAATTTATTGGTGTGAGTGTGGGCGCTGCGATCGCGTCAGCGATGGGGAATATTATCGCCGTGATAAATCCTAGCGCCAATGGTGCGGTTTTTGCCAGCGATCTCCTATTAGAAACGAGCCAACCGGAACCATCTTTTGAACCCCAGACCTCTCTGGAGAACCAACAACCGCTCTCATCACCACTTCCCCTAGAGGAAGAGGTTAAATCTACAACCTCCGATCCCATCACTGGCCCAGGAGGAGATCCAACTTCTTTAACTGAACCTTCTCCAGCTTCGCTGTTGACTAATTTAGAAGTACCCAGGAGCGATCGCCAAACCGAGCAAACCCTGAATAGCCTAGTTAATGAGCATTCCCAAGATCTATCCCCAGAAGATAAGGCTTGGGTGAGTCGTTTACAAGCCGCCTTAACTTCCGATCCCAGCCAAAATCCCCTCCCAGAAACCTTAGTTTCTCCCCATGTGGCTCAAAGTGTCTCGGATCAATTGGCTCCTCTGTATCTCGATCCGAGTCCCAACCCCTTATTATTTCCTACCACGCCCTCAGAAGTAGCCATTGAAGGAACTCAACCCTTAACCCTCAAACAGGCGATCGATTTAGCGCGGCGCAATAATATTGAGCTACAACAAAGTAAGCTACAGTTAGAGCGATCGCAAGCCCAACTCAGACAAGCCTTAGCCGCTAAGTTACCCACTCTTAACTTCCAAGGGGATCTACAACGCTCTCAAAGTGGCAGTAGCGAAATTAGCGCCAGAAATACAGATACTTCCTTGGGCGATCCCGATTCCCCTCGCAACTCTTTGACTGGGACAGTTGAACTGCGCTATGACCTGCTCACATCAGGCTTGCGATCGGCCAACATTACCGCCGCCGAAAAACAAGTTCAGATCAATGCCCTTCAGGTCGAAGTGATTGAGGAACAAATCCGCCTAGATGTAGCAGAACAGTATTATAGGTTGCAAGCAGCAGCAGAACAATTACGGATTCGTCAACAATCCCTTCGACAAGCCGAGCAAAGTTTGAAAGATGCCCAGGCTTTAGAGAGTGCTGGAGTGGGGACAAGGTTTGCGGTGCTGCAAGCTCAAGTGCAAGTCGCCAATGAACAGCAACGACTGACAGAGGCGATCGCCGACTTAAGAACCGCTCGGCGTACGCTCGCCCAGATTTTGAATATGCCCCAAACCCTTGATGTATCCGCCGCCGATCCCGTAGAAATCGTCGGTCGTTGGCAACTCTCCCTCGACGATAGTATTATCCTCGCGTATAAAAATCGGGCAGAATTAGAGCAACGTTTAATCGAGCGAGAACTCAATGAAGCCCAGCGTGATGCTCGGTTAGCCGGATTAAAGCCCCAAGTCGCTCTATTTGCCAACTATAACGCCCTCAAATTATCCTTCGACGATCCCCTCCTCTCCCAAGGCACTGGAGATGGCTATACCCTAGGAGCGCAACTGAACTGGACGCTCTATGATGGGGGCAGAATACGGGCCCAAGCAGATCTTGAAGAAACAGAAATTGAACTGGCTGAACAGCAGTTTGCTGATAATCGCAACCGTATCCGCTTAGAAGTTGAGGATGCCTACTTTCAGCTCGTCTCCAGTTTTGATAACATTCAAACTTCCATTGTTGGTCTAGCCCAAGCAGAAGAAGCCCTGCGACTCGCTCGGCTGCGATTTCAAGCTGGAGTGGGTACGCAAACCGATGTCATTAACTCGGAAACTGACCTCACCCAAGCCCAATTTAACCAAGTGCAAGCGATTTTAGGCTATAACGTGGCTGTTTCTCGTCTGCAACGAGCCATTAGTAACCTACCCCCTACCCCTACTCCCTAGTGCCATGACCGCACTAAAAGAAGTCAGGAAAAGGCAGTCGTGCCAGCATCTTGCTCACTTGCCATAGCGAGCGAGACGCTCGCACTCTTTAAAACCGAATAGGCCAAATGAGTGCAGTCACACCAGTAGCTATGTTTCCGAAAAGCGATGGACAATGCTTTCTGCTTGACAAAGCCGCTCAATGACCTGCTCTGAATCCATCAGTCGTTTGAGAACCACTTGGCCGATGGTTTGGTTGCTGGCAGAATCGCCCATGGGTTTAACCTCCACCATCAGAACCGCCTCTTCTACTCGATAGAGCCATAGGGTTTGGTTATGTTCAACAATTCCCATATTGAGAGGCTCAATTTCGGGTTTTCTACGCCAAACGACTTCATTCCAAATTCCGCCAAATTCCCAGACTCGGCCAATAATCCATCCATCTGATAAGAAAAAATATTTTACAGACAAGGTTCCGGCACTCCACACAGATGTTGTTGATGATTCAAATAGCTTAACCTGCTCTGAGTATGACGTTAAGCCCTATTTACAAGATTTAGGGCAAAAAGAAAAAGGGGTTGACATAGATCGTCAATTTTCTGTAAGGTGCTGTTGTCGAAAAGATAAAAACTCAATAAAACCAATGAGTGCTAGTAAAAGCAGCTTTAATTTTAAGACTTCAGAAGACTTTGAACCCTCGTCTTTAGGCCAGTCTCTCTGTATGAATTTTGAAGCTGCTATACGTTCATTTACTGAAAATCCCGATGAAAGAATTCATGGTGCATTAAGCGGCTATATCTATGATGTGCCCCAATTTCCAGGCGATCGAGTTAATGGAGGGATTCATTACGCAAAATATGTCCAATTACCTACGTCACTCATTCCCCAAAAGCAACCCTCTCTATTAAAAGAGTTTGCAGGATGAAAAATATGTCTTGGCTCATTCATTCAAACCTAGTCGTGAAGATATGAAGACTATGCTGAGGCGTTCAGGGTGGAATCACTTGCAGTCAGCAACAGATTCTGATGGTCAGTTTCATATCCATCTTGCCAAAGTAATCTTTGCTCCTGAGTCATAAAATTATTCCCTCCCTCCTCACATTAAGGAAGAAGGGGCTATTTTCTTTTTGGTAACGCTCTGCTGATACAAATGCCCGTGAAATGACCGTATCATACTCCAGGGATAAGTTGGCAATAAATTCACTGGTCTTCTTAATCTCTTCCCGATAATCAAAAGTTCTGTTTAACACAATTAAAATATCAATATCAGAATCCTCCTTTGCGTCTCCCCTAGCCTGAGATCCATACAAAACCAAGGTATCTAAAGCATCTTGATAATGCTCATCAAACCATTGTTGAGCGATTAGAATAATGGTTTCTAAATCTTTATGTTTCATACCATCACCAGTCATCATCTCCCTTCAATCCCTCAAGGTGTCGATCCTGCATTACTGAGTTATATAGCATTTTGCTCGACTCTATGGTTACTGTACCTAGAGTCATAATTTTGGGTTAACCCCTTGACAAGAGTGAAAACCTAGTGTAACTTAAGTAAAGTGATGCGGGTATAGCTCAGTGGTAGAGCGTCACCTTGCCAAGGTGAATGTCGCGCGTTCGAATCGCGTTACCCGCTTTTATAGGTTAAAATAAGTTGTCGTCTAGTTAGGTTTTTGCCGCTAAACTAGATAGAGATCGGGCTTTGGTAACATCAACAGGTCAAAGTCGATCAGGCTCTCTTGCATCGAGAAAGTTCTCAATTCATCTGAAATTAGATTATGGGTGACTTGTGCAGTCCAAAAAAGCTCAAAAAATTGATTTGACGACCCATGATTATCCTTGTCCTTGTCGTTGTCAAGGTCGCTTACAGCCGATTTTGCTCACGGAAGCGTTTGGGTGCGATCGCTGTCAGAAAATTTTTGCCGTTGAGGAAAATGGATCGGTGCTGCAACAGGTTTCTACCAGTTCTCCCTACAAGAAAGCTTGGTACTGGACAGGGACGCAATGGGCGGCAGTACATTCAGATTTAAAGGAATATTACTTACCGGTGGGTTTATCGATCATTTTAGTCTTACCCATTGTATGGTTATCCTTATATTTTCTTTTAGCCCCATCAGGGTCAAGTATCATGGTGTGGATATTCATTCCCTTGATCCTGCTCCTGTTGCTGGCACTGATGAAATGGCTGGTGTATCGACGCTCTTCTTAAAATGATGTAGATGACTGATCCATGACTTCATCCAATGACCTTTTAGAGGATGTGGGCGCTTCCCATCAAGCGTCTTTAATTCTGGCAAATACTTCGAGTCCACTGCGCGATCGCGCCCTGAAGATGATGGCGGAGATTTTAGATAGCTCTGTCGATCGGGTGTTGGAGGCTAATACTTTAGATTTAGAAACCTCTCGCGAGATGGCGGTTCCGGATCTGATTTTGGAATGGCTTAAGTTAACGCCGGAGCGCATTCAACATACAATTCAAATTTTAAACCGCTTGTCGGAGTTCCCCGATCCCCTGCAAGAGGTGATGAATGCGTCCTATCAAGTGGAAGAAGTGCAAACCTATTGCCAGCGAATGCCTTTAGGGGTGGTGGCTTTGGTGTATGAGGCGTTTCCGGAGTTAGGGGCGATCGCGGCGGGTTTATGCTTAAAAACGGGGAATAGCTTGATTTTACGGGGCGGAAGCGAGTCTTCCCATACTAATCATGTGATTGCTGAAGCGCTACAAACGGCTCTGGAGGAGGTGGGTTTACCGAAAGATTCGTTAATCTTGTTACCTTCAGAACAGGGCGCTCCGATTCGAGATGTGATTCGCCAAGACCAGCAGATTAATTTAGTGATACCCTATGGTCGGCCGTCGTTGGTGGAACAGGTGGTGCGACAAGCGACTGTACCGGTGTTGCGATCGGCTATGGGGAATTGTTATTTATATTGGGGAACGTCAGGCTCTTTAGAGACGGTTCGCCATCTGATTATTGATTCCCATGGGAGCGAACCCGATCCAGTGAATGCCATTGAGAAGGTCTTGATTGAACAAGGCCAAAGTTCTGCGGCAATGGTTTCTTTGTGGAAGTCTTTGAAGGAAAAAGGTTTTGAACTCAGAGCCGAGCCGGAATTAGCCGATCGATATGAGGAGTTGAAACCGGCGGAACCGGAGGAATGGAGTGAGGCTTATTTAGAAAAAGTGGTTACATTTAAGCTGGCGGACAATTTAGATGAGGCGATCACCTGGATGAATGAACATAGCAGCGGCCATGCCAATTGTTTAGTCACCCAATCCTATAACGAAAGTCGCAAGTTTGCCCTAGGCATTAACAGCGCTTCACTTTACATTAATGCCAGTCCCCGATTTTATCGCTATCGCAGCAGGGGCAATACGGTATTTTTAGGCATGTCCAATCAAAAAGGAGTGCGCCGAGGTTTGATTAATTTAGAAGCTTTAACTACAGTAAAGTACATTATTCAGGGCAATACTTAATTGTAGATAATATGTACAAAAAATACTGTAGGGGCGAACGGCCGTTCCCCCCTACATCATCTCCCTTGATCGCAATTTATTGACTCAATTTTGGTTCTAGCTTAATGTTAGTCGCTAATCCCAAAATCTGAAGCAGTCGAATCGTCATCCAAGTGATATCAATTTCCCACCATTTTACGCCATGGCGAGCGGAATATTGATAAGCATGATGGTTATTATGCCATCCTTCACCATAGGTAACCAGGGCAACCCACCAGCAATTTTTGGAGTGGTCATGGCTTTCATGGGTGACATAACCAAACTTATGGGTGGCACTGTTGACGAACCAAGTGCAATGGAAGACAACGGCCAAGCGGACAAATATGGGCCAAACAACAAAGGGCCAGCCGCCGAGGAAATATAATAGGAGGCCAAAGGCAACTTGGATGAGGACAAAATTCTTTTGTAAAAACTGGTATACAGGGTCATCTCCAATATCTTTGGTAAATCGGGGGACTTCACTGCGTTTAGGAATAACATGCAAAAGCCATCCCATGTGACTCCACCAGAACCCAGCATTAGAATCATGGGGATCGGCTTCGGTGTCGGAGTAAAGATGGTGCATCCGATGGAGTCCAACCCAATCGAGTACGCCACCTTGACAAGCTAAACTCCCACAAAAAACGAGGAAATATTCTAACCATTTGGGAGTCTGGAAACTTCTATGGCTGACTAAACGGTGAAATCCTAGGGTGATGCCTAATCCACCGGTAATCCAGTGGAGGACTAGAGCTAATCCGATGGCAGACCAACTAAAGTTACTAGGGAGGAAGGCAAATAAGGCCGCTAGGTGAATTAATAGGAAGTAGCCAATGTTGACCCAATCTAGGGGATATTTATTGGTTGTCGCAACACTCATGCAGTAATCTCAATCTATAAACAATGCAGGTTATCCTGCTGTTTGGAACGATCGCGCCCCTTTATCCATTGGTAGAGACAGATGAATCCCATAGAACAGATCCAAGAGGCACAACATGCACTCGCCCCTACTTTTTCTCGCGTGGATGCTCAAATTAAGCATAATCTCCGAAAAGTTTTGCAGGCTTTTCGATCGCAGAAGGTGGGGGTACATCATTTTTCTAGTGTAACGGGTTATGGTCATAATGACTTAGGGCGGGAAACCTTCGATCGGGTTTTGGCTGAGGTGATGGGAGCGGAAAGGGCGATCGCCCGCGTGCAGTTGGTATCGGGAACCCATGCGATCGCCTGTGCCTTGTTTGGGGTATTGCGTCCAGGGGATGAGCTACTGTCGGTTGCGGGCGCTCCCTATGACACCCTGGAGGAGGTGATCGGGTTGCGGGGTGAGGGGGCAGGATCGCTGATTGAGTATGGCATTACCTATCGGCAGTTGGAGTTAACGCCAGAGGGTGAAATCGATTGGGAGGCTCTCGCGCAAGGGGTGAGGAAGCAGACGCGGATGGTGTTGATTCAGCGCTCTTGTGGTTATTCTTGGCGATCGAGTTTGTCAATTACGGATATTGCCCAAATTGTGGAAATGGTGAAGCGCCAAAATCCCGATACGGTCTGTTTTGTGGATAACTGTTATGGGGAGTTTGTCGAAGACCGAGAACCGACGGAAGTGGGCGCGGATCTGATGGCGGGGTCGTTGATTAAGAATCCCGGTGGAACCTTGATGACGGCGGGTGGGTATCTGGCCGGTCGTTCTGAGCTGGTAGAGCGGGCTGCCTGCCGTTTGACGGCCCCTGGAATTGGCAGTACGGGAGGGGCCACGTTTGATCAGCATCGCCTCCTCTATCAGGGTTTATTCTTGGCTCCGCAGATGGTGGGGGAGGCGCTGAAGGGGAATTATTTGGTCGGGTATGTGTTCGATCGCCTGGGATATGCGGTTAATCCTGCTCCTTTGGCTCCGCGACGGGATCTGATTCAGGCGATTCGCTTGGGTTCACCAGAGAAATTAAAGGCGTTTTGCCGGGCGATCCAACAATTTTCTCCGGTGGGTTCCTATCTCGATCCGGTTCCGGGGGAGATGCCGGGATATGAGAGTGAGTTAGTGATGGCTGGGGGGACGTTTATTGATGGCAGTACCTCCGAGTTGTCTGCCGATGGGCCATTGCGGGAACCCTATGTGGTGTTTTGTCAGGGGGGAACCCATTGGACGCATGTGGCGATCGCGCTGGAAGAGGCGATCGCTGCTGTAGAGTCCCCATTGTAGGGGCGAACGGCCGTTCGCCCCTACCCAGGTCGATCGCTTAAATCAAGCCATTCGGCAATTCAACAGAGACAAACGTCAACTGTTGCAGGGTGAATTGACCAGTCAAAACACCCAAGACTTGGTTCGTAGCTGTAATACTCAACACCGTATTACTGCCTTGGGTCGTCACCGTCAGACCTGCCGGAGTCAAGTTACCCGTTAAGCCAATCAGATCGACTCCAACTTGGTAATCTTGGATGAGATCCGCTTCAGCAACTGTCGCCACGGCTGTACCAGTGCGGAGGACAAACAGATCATTACCGTTGCCACCGACTAAGGTATCCGTACCGAAATCTCCGCTCAGGATATCGTTACCATCGCCACCATTGAGCAAGTCATCGCCCTGGCCGCCGAATCCGGTATCGTTACCTGCACCACCAGTAACCGTATCGTTTCCGCGATCGCCCATCAGCGAATCATCACCCAGGTCACCACTGACCAAATCATTCCCTTGACCGCCAAACGCAGTATCATTACCCTGGCCGCCAAACACCTGGTCATCGCCAGTATTAGCACTCACCCAATCATTACCGGCATTTCCATTCATGAAATCATCACCATCCAACCCAAGGAGGGAGTCATCACCCCCCAACGCTAGAATGGTGTCATTACCCGTTGTCCCTTGCAAGGCATCATTCTGCCCATCCGTTCCCGTAATCACTCCAGGAGTCGGAGTCGGTGTTGGGGTTGGTGTAGGACTGGGACTACTCGACGGAGGAGCCACGGGGTCAGTAACAGGGCCAGATGGACTTGGACTTGGAGTCGGGCCAGGATTGGGATCAGGATCGGGATCAGGATCGGGATCAGGATCAGGCGTTGGTGCAGGCGTTGGAAATTCAGCCAGAATAGCTGTACTCGTCAAATTACCAACCGTCTCAATCACTCCAGTACCACCAGTAGTACCTTCAGTAGTTGAGAAGTAATTTTGAATCTCCAGATCGTCAGCCGCATTAAAAGCACCGTCATTATTGAGGTCAACAATCAAACTCGTACCATTATTGGCTTGACGGAAAACGCCTACATTACCAGCAGTCGCCAAAGGTGTACCCGGTGTTGTATTAATCTCTAGGGTGACACCGGTCAGCTCCAGTTTATCAGCAGTACCCCCAGCATCATTAATCTTGCTATTTTTAGCATTTGTAGTATTGAGATTATAGGTATCGCTTTCGAGTCCGGCTTGCAAATTCAGAGACCCAGCCGTTCCCCCAGTAATCGTATCAGCTTGTCCAGAACCGAGTACAACTTCAATATTCGTAAAACCGTAAGTTTTTCCATCACCGGTTGCTGTACCTGCTCCTGCGGCTCCCAGAGTAACAGTAAAGCCAACTGCTGCTTTGGCAAAGGAAATCCAGTCTGTATCACCAACCCCTCCATCAAAGGTTGAGTTAGCATCATCTCCATTGATGACTAAAGTATCATTGCCAGCATCACCTGAGAGAATACTCTGGCCAGTACCTCCCTCTAGATAGTCATCACCCTCTCCGCCAAAAAGAAGGTCAAGTTCTGTTCCTCCCACTAAGCTGTCATTACCGGCATCACCTTGTAAAACATCAATTCCTTGACCACCGATAATCGTGTCATCACCAGCTCCTCCTTTCAGGAGTTGGTCATCACCATCACCCCCATCAAGGTAGTCATTACCCTCACCCCCATCCAGTAGTTTGTCATTATCCGCTTGTCCGAAGAGCCTATCATTACCATTGCCGCCGCGCAGGTCATCAACGCCATCTCCACCGTCTAGGGAGTCATTGCCTTCTTCGCCTTCTAGAGTATCAATGCCTTGACCCCCAAGGATAGTATCGTTGCCATCGCCACCTTTAAGAACAATATCGTTTCCATCGCCACCATCAATATAGTCCGCTTCCGTACCCCCTGTAATTTGGTCATCACCACCTCCTGAGATCAGGGAGTCTTCACCAGCATCTCCTTGAAGGGTATCATTACCCTCGTTACCAATCAGGGTGTCTTTACCAATGCCACCGACTAATGCATCATTTTCTATACCCCCATCAAGGGAATCATCCCCATCATTACCCACTAGATTATCATTGCCTGCACCCCCTAGAATAGTGTCATTTCCAACTCCTCCATCCAGGAGGGTATCGTTACCATTACCCCCATCTAGGAAATCATTACCTGATCCTCCTAGAAGTTGGTCAGTGCCATCACTACCAAGTAAGGTATCGTTATCTTCATTTCCCTGAAGGGTATCATCACCGAAACCCCCATCTAAAAAATCATTTCCGGCTCCTCCAATTCCTGTATCATTTCCAAAATCTCCAAGGATATTATCGTTTCCTGTGCCTCCATCCAGATTATCGTTGCCTTCTCCACCATTAAGGATATCAACACCATCTAATCCTCGTAAGACATCATTGCCATTTAAGCCCGTGATAATATCATTCGCTGCTGTTCCTTGCAGGTTGTCATCACCGCTAGTTCCTGTGATAAATGCCATAATTGCTGTACTCCAGAGTATTTGCTCAAGATAGGATCTTAGAAGACTAATGCTAAGTAGGCTAGTGATGGTCTTACAATACGCCAACCTAGCCTTTTCATATTAGCTCCACATTGCCAGGTCTACAGACTCATTAATGTTAATTCCAGATTATTTTTTTGATGATACGATAGAGCAAGATGAAGGCAAAATAGTTAATTTTAGCATATTTTATAAAAGTTGACTAGGTTTGATATACGGAATTCAAAAGAGCAAGAGTTTTTGTGGGTAAGATATCTATCTAAAGATCGCTTTTAAGCTGAGGATAGTGAGTTAAAAAATAAGTCAGTAAAAACTCTCATATTTTTGGTGAAATTACTAAAAAATTTCATATTAGTTAATGTAAAGTAATAAATTTTAAGTGTTTATACTGATTTAATGTAAAGCTTTTGTGAATTAGGCTAAAATCATATCATGTGTAACAAAAACTATCGTCTGTATGGATTAAGATAAAAGTTTCTAGTCTAAAACTCAAGGATTTTGGTGAGCGAATCAATAATGTACCTGGATAGGTAATGGGAAACTATAAAAGCTGAGAGTTTTCCTAGTATGTTGATGGGAGGCTGTGGTTAGATCGTGGTGGGTATAAAAGACAGTAAGCTGAATCAGGGAATGTTTATGAGTTATATTTTACGGTTACTGGCGATTACGGCGATCGCCTCCTCGATCAGTATTCTCACTCAATTTAGCCTTTCAAATAGTCAAGAGATCGATCGGAGAGTAGCTCAAAGTGGAAACCCATCGACCCAATCAACTTTACTTGACAATAGAAGAGATCGCCGAATTCCTCTCCTCCTGACAGGTTTAGGACTCAGCAGTGTTATTTTTATCGCCAATATATTGAAGAACAACCAAAGCAAGATTATCCTTCAACCCTTTGAAGATGAATCTATCCAAGAAAATTTTCAAGATTTAAATCATATCTTATTAGAAGCTAATCCAGCTTTTTTTGTAGCAATTGGTATGGATGGTAAAGTTCAAAAAGTGAACCAAGCTATGCTAGATCGTTTAGGATATACAGAAGAAGAAGCGATCGGTTTAGACTATCTTTCTCACTTTGTACCTGAAGCAGATTGGGCGGCCTTATCTCCCGTATTCGAGCATCATTGCCATTCCTTAGAACCCACTTGTACCCAAAATCACATATTAACGAAACAAGGTGAAGAAATTTTAGTCGAGTGGCATGGCCGTTCTATTGCTAATCCAGAAACTCATAAAATAGAATACTTCTTTGGCTTAGGTATCGATATTACCGATCGCCAACGTCGAGAAACAGAAATCCATCTTCTCTATCAACTGACGCAAGCAGTTAGTAAATCTAAAAACTTTGATTACGCCTTGGCAGTTACGATGGAACTGATTTGTGAAGCGACAAGTTGGGATATTGCTGAAGCATGGATACCTTCAACTCAAAAGCAAGAGCTAGTGTGTAGTCCAGTTTGGTATCAACAAAGTCAAATTGCTCCAGAAATATCTGAAAAAATTAAACGATTTAGAAAAGTGAGTGAGCAACTTACATTTGTTCCTAATGTGGGTTTGCCGGGTCGAGTTTGGAGTTCGCAACAAACCGAATGGATTTTTGATGTTTCTCAGGAATCGAGGAATTGGTTTCTGCGGAATAAAGCGGCGGCTGAATCAGGCATAAAAGCGGGGTTTGGTGTTCCGATTTTAGCAAATCATCATGTTTTAGCTGTTTTAGTTTTTTTCAGAAGAAGACCTCAAGAAAAAGATCCAAAACTGATGGAATTAGTGGCTTCTGTCGCTATGCAATTGGGATCGGTGTTTGAATCAAAGCAAGCGGAGGCAAAGTATCGGAGCATTTTTGAGAATTCCATGGAAGGCATTTTCCAAACGACTCCTGAAGGTAAAATAATTGGTGCTAATCCCGCTTTAGCTGAAATTTATGGCTATGAATCTGCGGAAAATTTAATTAAAAACATGGCAGATGTTGAGCATCAATTATATGTTCATCCAGAAAGTCGGCAAGAATTTAGACGGTTATTAAATGAGCAGGGATTTTTATCTCAGTTTGAAGCAGAAATTTATCGACGAGATGGTAGTATTATTTGGATTTCAGAACGGGCTAGATCCGTTGAAGATTCCCAAGGAAAGTTACTCTATTATGAAGGTTCTGTTGTGGATATTACAGAACGAAAACAGCAGGAAAAAAAGTTGCGTTATTATGCGTCCCATGATTCGTTAACCGGATTAATTAATCGGGCCTATTTTCTGAAAGCTTTAGCAAAAGCTAATGCTCGATATCATGAGAATCCCAACTATCGATTTGCGGTTTTGTTTATTGATTTAGATGGGTTTAAGGGGATTAATGATAGTATGGGCCATTGGGTGGGAGATTTGTTGCTGATTGCGATCGCCTGGACTCTAAGACAGTGTATCAGCGAACACGACACCATTGCTCGATTAGGGGGAGACGAATTTACCATTCTGGTGGAAAACCAGGATTATCTGCAAAATGTAATTAATATTGCTAATCGTATTCATAAACATTTAGAACAACCCTTTAAGTTAGGGGGTCATGATTTATTTATGCAGGCGAGTATTGGTATTGCTTATAACTTGCCGGAAAGCCAAGATGTGGATGATGTTCTCCGCAATGCTGATATTGCCATGTATCGAGCTAAAAAACAGGGTAAAAATTGTACTGTGGTGTTTGATTGGGCAATGCGGCAAGAAGCCATGGAGCGAATGCAAATTGAAACGGATTTGCGTTTATTACTCTATCCAGAAAATAAAAATAATTCCCATCCTGGAGAATTGTATGTCTATTATCAGCCCATTGTGGCTTTAGGAACGGGTAAAATTGCTGGGTTTGAATCCTTGATCCGATGGTATCATCCGGAGAGGGGGTTTGTTTCGCCTGCGGTATTTATCCCGGTTGCTGAAGAGTCAGGTTTAATTGGAGCCATTGGTGAATGGGTTTTATTAGAAAGTTGTCGGCAATTGAAACAGTGGCAAACAGAATTTCCTGAGTTTTCCCGTTTAAAGATTAGTGTGAATTTATCCAGTCGTCAGTTAACGCCGAGCTTATGCGATCGCATTGATGGTATTCTAGCCGAAGCTGACTTACTGGGTAAATACTTGAAGCTAGAGATTACGGAAACCGCGATTATGGAAGATCCTGACAGTGCAATCGCCATTTTCCACGAACTCAAAAAACGAAAAATTCAACTTTCCATTGATGATTTTGGTACGGGATACTGTTCTTTGGCTTACTTACATCGTTTCCCGGTGGATACCCTCAAAGTCGATCGTTCTTTTGTACAAAAAATGTCCCAATGGGGAGAAAATGCTGAAATTGTCCATACCATTATTTCTCTTGCTCATAGTTTAGGTATGGAAACCATTGCCGAAGGGATTGAAACCATGGCTCAGATGCAACAATTACGGGGTTTAAATTGCACGTTTGGTCAAGGTTATTTTTTCTCTAAGCCCTTGGATTCGGAAAGCGCGACTCGACTTTTAAAGGACAAGAAGCGCTTTTCAATTAGCTCAAACTTGCACGTACTTTAACCCCATATTCTGACTCAAAGACATCTTTTTTATCTTGAATACTCCAAAGTTCTAATTCACAATTGTCATTTTCATGGGCGGGCTTAAGTTTCAAGTATAATTCTTTTGTAGAAGGGTTATAATGACAAGTAAATGACTGAACTGCCCCAATTTGTCGGCGGTCTAGAGCGACGGCTAATCGTAAAAAGGGACTGACTTGACTGACTAACTGGCGATCGCTCTTATGCATCAAGTTAGCATAGTTTTCATGCTTTTTCTTGGGGGCACTTTTACGATGATAGCGGGCAATATTTGCAATAATTTCTACTTCATTTTCCGTATATCCGAGTAATTCACCATGGCGAATTAAATAATAGGAATGTTTATGATGGGCGGCATGGGACACATACACCCCACAATTGTGTAAAATGGTGGCTACATAGAGGAGTTCTCGCTCTGAATTTTCCCAATAATGGAGAATTCCTTGGGTTTGATCGAACAGATGCACGGCAAAATTGGCCATGCGCTGGCTCGATTCTAAATTAACCTGATATTTCTGAGCCACTTTGAGAACGCTGCGATAGCGAACTTGACTTTGATATTCTAATTTATCTCCGATTAAACCATGGGTGAGCATCCAATCGACAATAATGCCTTCTCGGAGGGCACGCTCGCAAATCACCAAAGAATTCATCCCCAATAACTCCATCGCTTCCTGGAGAATTAAAGCACCGGCAATAATAATTTCCGATCGCTTTTCGGACATTCCTGGAATGTTTGCCCGATCGCTCTCTGGCAACTTCCGCAAACGCTCAATGATTTTTTGTAAGTTTTTCAGCTTTAGCTCATAACCCGTTAAGGGAGTCGGTTCCATGCCTAACTGCTCCCACGCATCGATGCAGGCAAGGGTTTCAATGGTTCCCGATGTCCCCACTAACCGGGGAGTTTCACCCGGTTCCAGATAACTTTGTAGCTCTTCAACCGCTCGCTCTAACCGCCCTCGAATATAGGCTTTCAGATAATTAAATTCGCGATCGCTGATCGGATCGGTAGTCACAAACTCCGTCGTTAATCGTACCGCTCCAACCTTGGTACTACTCAAAGAGCGAGGCTCTTGGCCATCCCCCAAAATTAACTCCGTCGATCCCCCCCCAATATCAATCAGAGTATGGGGAAGACCCTGAAAGTCCATCCCCGACAGCACTCCCAGATAGATTCGTCGCGCTTCTTCCGGGCCAGAAATCAGGTTCACCTCTAAGCCAATTTCCGATTTAATCTGCTTGAGAAAATCCCGGCCATTAGGAGCTTCTCGCACAGCACTGGTCGCGACTGCGACAACTTGATCCACCTGTAAACTTTTAGCGATCTGTAAAAAACGGCGAAATGCGGCGATCGCCCTCTCCATGATCTCCACCTTCAGCTCCCCTGTTTTCGGGTCGCGATCGCCCAAACGCACCGTTTCCTTTTCCCGATCGATAATCGTAAACGCGGGTAAAGTCGGATCGATACGAACCACCACCATATGCACAGAGTTCGTTCCCACATCGATCGCCGCTAAAATCTGGGGCGTTTCTGGCTTCGGAAACGTCGGAGTCTGAATCAGCGTTGGGGATTGGGAGAGAGTATTAACCATGATGCTATATCGGCCTAAGCTTTACGATCCAGGGTATCTTTAAAAGGGACTCAATTCACCCTTTCTATGATTGAACATATTGTCTTATTTCAATTTCAGCCCGATACTTCACCCGAAGCACTCTCTGCATTTCTCACTGGACTTAGGGGATTAAAAGGCAAAATTCCCCAAATTTTAGCCCTATCCTGCGGCGAAAATTTTTGCGATCGCGCCCAAGGCTTTACCCATGGCTTAGTCGCTCGCTTCCAAGATGTTTCCAGCTTAAAAGTCTATCAAGATCATCCCGCCCATCAAGAAGTGGTACAAACACTCATTAAGCCCATTGCTGTTAACATTTTAGCCATGGATTATGAGATTCCAGAAGAGGGCGAATAGGATCGGGGAGATGGGGATGTTGTAGGGGCGGGTTCACCCCAAATTTAGGCTACCCACCATCAATGACGTAAACCCGCCCCATCCCGGCGATCAATTTTTAATTGAACCGGGGATAGGGAGATGGGGGAATGGAGCAATGGGGAAAAGTCCCTCTCCCGTGGGAGAGGGATATAGGGAGAAGGCAAAACCATGGAATTTGAGCAAGTTCGGACGGCATTTCAACAGATTTGGGGATATGACGATTTTCGCTATCCCCAAGGGGAAATCATTCAGACCTTATTACAACAACAAGATGCCCTAGTGGTGATGCCCACCGGTGGCGGAAAATCCATCTGTTTTCAACTGCCTGCCCTACTCCAAAACGGAGTAACTTTAGTCATCTCTCCCCTCGTGGCACTGATGGAAAATCAGGTACAAGAATTGCGCCAACGCAACCTTAAAGCCGCTTCTGTCCATAGCGAACAGCCCACCTATGTCCGCAAACAAGTCTTTCGACAACTCGAACAGCAGCAACTCAGATTACTTTATCTGTCTCCCGAAAGCTTGCTCAGTCCTCCCGTTTGGGAGCGACTTTGTTTACCCAAACTTCGCATTAATGGACTGATTTTAGATGAAGCCCATTGTTTAGTGCAATGGGGGGAAACCTTTCGCCCAGCTTATCGGAGATTGGGGGCCGTTCGTTCTGCCCTATTAAAGCATAAACCTAGGGGAACCCAATTAGCGATCGCCGCTTTTACCGCTACTGCCGATTCTCGCACCCAATCCATTCTTAAACAAGTCCTAGAACTCCAAGCTCCCCAAACTTTTCTCCTCAACCCCTATCGGGACAATCTCCATTTAAGGGTTAACATTGCTTGGTCACCCAAAGGACGAAAAAACCGAATTTTACAGGTTCTCAAACGAGCTAATGGGCAAACCGGATTAATCTATGTTCGCACCCGTAAAGATAGCGAAATGCTCTCCCAATGGCTCCAGCAGCACCAGTTAAGCACAGCAGCTTATCATGCCGGTTTAACTCCAGAGCAACGACGAACCATTGAAAATCAATGGTTTGAAGAACAAGTACAAGCGGTAGTTTGTACCTCAGCTTTTGGCATGGGAATTAATAAACCCAATGTGCGCTGGGTGATGCATTTTCATCCCCCCCTGCTCCTCTCCGAGTATATGCAAGAAGTGGGCAGAGCAGGACGAGATGGACAACCCGCCAAAGCCATTACCTTAGTCAGTGAACCCACGGGATGGCTCGATCCTGGAGATAAACAAAGACAAAAGTATTTTATGGGACAACAGCGATCGCTCCAACAACTCGCCCAAAGTCTAATCCATACCCTACCCCCCCAAGGCGATTTACGTCAGATGATCCAATCCCATCCCCAAGCTGCTCTCGCTTTATCCGTGCTGCATAGTCAGGGAAAGCTGAACTGGAATAGTCCCTTTCATTATCAAATCCTATCGAGTTCCCCCTCTAGCGACTTCGACAATAATCGAGCGCTAAAACAGATGCAGCGCTATTGGATAACTTGTAGCTGTCGCTGGAAATTCCTGTTAAAAGCCTTTGGATGTAATGTAGCAGATGATTATCGCTGTTTACATTGCGATCGCTGTGTCAGGAATAAATACAGCCTTGATGGTTAGTGAATTTATGATAGGGATAATCGATCTTGGGGTTCAGGAATGGAGCGCCCCAGTTCTTTTGCTGTTTCTATCCATTCTTGAATGACAATTTCGGCATTTTGTACCGCTTCTTGATAAGTTGCTCCATCGGCTGCACAGCCAGGCAGTTCAGGGACTTCTGCAATGAAGGCTTGATCGACTTCACTCCAATAGAGAATGATTTCATAACGAATCACCATTTTGATCTCCCAGTTGATATTTCAAAAATATATTCCGCACTTGTTTGACTTGGTAAGCCTTGGCTTTTCCTTGCTTGGATTGTAGATTAATGATTTCCTCCACACCGACTTTTGAGAAAATGTGATGACTCCCTCGCACTCGTTCTTCAAAACCTAAGCTCTTGAGAAGTTCACAGAGTGGATTGAAGGGAATATTGGTGTCAGAATTCCCCAGCAAGATTTTCATTAGTAGTTTATCTCGCTGACTCATTTGAGTTTCCTCATCTTCCTGAATATGGTCGAGACTGCTTGACTTCGCTCCATTGGCAATGACTGGGTTTGATATCACTTATGGCTTTTTCTGGAGAGCTTGCATTTCTTCTTGCACGCTCATGCCAATTTGAAGAGCTTGACCAAACAAATCACCATATTGACTTGCTTCCTCACTCATCTGCACAATCTTTAAAGGTTCTAGGTTCATATTAAAGTCAGTTGACCGAAGCTTGGGGTTTTCACGAAATGTCTTTTCAATTCTTAATGCACAAATCAGATCGGCTCTCATTATCTTAAATGCTTCCATCATGCGTTCTTTATTTTTCAATCGCTTTGTTCCACCAGAACGCTCGGCTTCATCCAATGCATCTATTCCCTCAATCAAGGAATTATAATCTTTTATATGTTGGTTTAATGCTATGAATTTATTATTGTTCATCTTGTCTTTGTAATAATGAAAAAATATAATTATTGAAGAGGGTACGAAAACAATAGTCCACATGGATGTAAAGCGCATAAATTCATCAATTGTTAAAGGTTGGTTTACATAAACGGAAACAAGGAAAATCAAAGTACCCAGAAGTAGTCCAACCAAAATCCCCACGGGAAACCCATAAATCAAAGACAAAATAAACCGTTTATTAGGATCATTTAAATTAGAAATAATCTTGAATTTCTTATTTGTAAGATGAGCAGCTTGTAAAATCTCTTCTTCTGATATTTGTAGACTGAGAAAATTACCTTTAGACATAAATATAATCTCCTGAATATAGAGTCGTCAGCACTTACCTATGGGAAATGTTGTTTTTGTTCCTCGCAATAACACAAATGGATGATGGGGTATAAACCCTAGTTGTGCTAAAGATACATCTATTCTACCCAAATCGCCCAAAATGCCCCAAAGCGCAATACTATAATACCCATGGTTATCCTTTGCTCATTAGGCCAGATGTTCCATGACCCGATTATCACCAGATGAACGTAACGCCCTGTACACCGTGGAGTCGGAACGGGTGGGGATTCATAAATCCATTTTGGCAGGATTATATGAGGTGCAGCAAAAACCCCAACTTAAGGATGGAGAAACAGGACTGGGAATTTCCCCAGCGAACCGTATTGCCTTGGAATCCGTTGATGATTTTGAAGGTCAGGTCATCTATGCCGCTAATACCATACGGGCGATTACGGATACCCTGATTAGTCAAGGATGGCAAGGGGATGACCTTTGGGATACGACCCTGGGTTACTATAGTAAAAAATTTATTGAGCGGGTGGCTGAGGGCTATTCGCCGCCACCGGAGGAAGTCAAAGCAGCCCGTTTAGAGCCTTGTAATGGCAAAAAACTCTATGAAATCTATGTCAAAGATTTACAAACCGACTATAGCCTAGAAAACCTGCCCTCGAATCTCTCCTATCTGGATATTGCCCTGTTATCCCTGGTGGAGCGCATCCCCCAATATTATCAAGGCTTGCCCCATCAACGGGATGGACTGCTAGAAGTGTTTCGGATCTGGCGTAACTTTGATACCCGTGAAGAGGCGATCGCCGCCCTCACCAATACCCCCCCCTCCACAGCACCCAACTGGGAAGAAACCCACATCGACCCACCCCTACTCGACTTTCTCACCCGACTCTCGCGCAATTATCTCGGCTATCCCCATCAACGGGAAGCCCTGATCCGCCTCACCCAACTCTGGCGCAACCTGGACTCTAGAGAAAAAGCCATCTCTTCCCTAGAACGGGACACCTCCCCCGAACCCGCTCTCTTTTATCTCGACCCCGCCCTCATTGCCTTTGCCCAACGAGTTCCCCAATACTACACCGGTCGCGGATACCAGCGCCAAGCCCTCACGGAAGCCTTCCGCATCTGGCGCAAACTCCCCTCCCGCACGGCAGCCCTAGCGGACCTAGGCTTAGAGGTGAAAATGCTCAGAAGCAATACCACCGACCCCAATTTACTTGCCAATACCGCCGCCCAACTCGATCGAGAGTTACTCAATTTTGTTAAGCGTGTGCCCTTTGCTTACAGCGAAGAAGAACATCAGCGCAATGCCCTGATTCGCATGGTGCAACTGTGGCGAGGACTAGACTCAAGGGAAATTGCCATTTATACTCTCTTTGAAGACCTGAAGCGGATGAATAACACCCACCGCAATAGTCCGGAAGCGCCTCGTCAACCGGGGCCTGTAGTTTTGCCTCCCCGTCCCAACCGTTGGACTCCGAATAATATTCAACTCCATGCTTCTATTATTCCAGGAGGCTATTTCACTTGGGCTGAAGCCACCCATGGCGGGACGCGACTGCCTCCCAATCAATCCACGGTTAATGCTATTGTCAGAATAGCGGTTTTAGCACAACAGGCCCGCGATCGCATCGGTCGCCCCTTCTATATCACCAGTTGGTATCGTCCCCCCGATATCAATCAGCGCGTGGGGGGAGTCTCTAATAGTCGGCATATTGTGGGAGATGCCATGGACTTCTATTGTGACGGCCTCACCGGAAATCAGATTTATTGGTTCCTCGATCCCTGGTGGCCAGGGGGTTTAGGGCGATATCAAAACTATCCCTATATCGCCCATATTGATGCTCGTAGCTATCGAGCGCGATGGGTTCGCTAAAATTTGAGGCCGGATACGATCTCGCCAAATCTCAATCGCTCATTAAAAAAACACGCTCAAAAAGAACCAAGGCCTACAATAGAACAAAGCTCCTAGTCGGTGACCTTATGCAGCATCGTATTCTTGTTGTTCCACCTACCCTAGCCCAAGCGTCTCCAGGCGCTAAACCCGATCCCCCTTCTTTGGGTATTTTACCGATGATCTTTATGGGTCTGTCGGCCGTCCTATTCATTGCCCTGGTCGGAGGTGGGATCTACGCTAAACTTGAAATCGATAAGGCTAATAAAAAAGTCAAGTTTGAGGATTTTAAGAATAAAGAACTCCAGAAAAAACTCAAACTTGCCCTGAGTACCATTACTAAAATGGAGGCCAATCCGGACTTGGTTCACTCACGGGAATTTAACCTCGACTATCTGCGAATGCGGATGGATGAGGAAGTTTTCCATTTTGCTATTGTCAATCAAATTAAAGTTAAAGTTAAAGAACAAATTACCATTGCTCTACGCCCCACCCAAGCTAAGGAAGGGAAAATTGGTGAGGCCTCTGCATCTCCCCGTAAAGTGAGTGAGGTCTTTGATGTTACCTATGAAACCGGAGATGGAGTAACTACTCAAAAACGGGTCTTATTCCGGATTCAAATTAATATGACTCGTCTACCCACTCAAGCGACCTCAAAAACCATTCAGGATATTATCGATTGTATCGAAACCTATCTGAGTCCCCATCCTGACCCCAATTGGCAACCAGCAATTCAGGGAAGGTTAGTGAATTTACATTGGGATCAAAAGGCGAAACCTACACCTTTACTGGTATTAGAGCAACTCAATGAGGGCAGTAATGTAACCTTTAAGACAAAAACTCATGTCCCAACACCCACTCCTCCTGCGGGTAAAACAGCTCGTGCTAGTGGGAGTAGCAGTAGTCGCACAAAAGGGAGAAACTCCAGCAGTCGTAACAGTGGTAAAACAAGCAGTAGCCGAAGTTCCGGTAGTCGATCGCGGTCTCAATCTCGGCGATCGCAGTAAGGGTGAGTACCCACTTTATTGACATACTCACCGTCCTAAAGGATAAGCTTACAAACGATCCGTGCGTTTCTTAGGAGCGCACGGATTTTTTTCGTTTATATATCCAGTGGTTTTCTATGGCATGAAGTTCTTTCCCATAAAAGCTTTCAGGTTTTAATTAAAAATGGAGCTGGGCAGAATCGAACTGCCGTCCGCAATAGTTATTACTCTCTGCTCATTCACAAGCTTATCCCATCTTAATCCTCTGGGAAGGAACCATTCTTGACCCCGAATGGCGGGGATTTCTAGTAAAGTCTTAACCCTTCAACTGACTAGAAACGGTTTCAGGGAGCATCCGTTGGGGTTTCACCACAGCCCTTAACGGAGTCGGACTATGATGGCTCGCGCCTGTTTGAGGCTAGATTTAGGCTACAGCAGCAGCCTTACGAGCAAAAGGAACGATGTTGTTCGCAGTTACATTTGGTTTGAGCCTTGATTTACGAGAGGTGACTCACTCTCGGCTTGTATCACAGAACAGCTTTCACTATCCCGTCGAAACCATTACAGCCCCGTGCGCGATCGCAATTGTCGATCGTAAAGAGTTAACCCAATTATAACCCCAGTAATGGCTAAACGGCCAAATTCGTCTAGAGGGCATCTGAGCGGTTAGGGTCTAAAATAAAAAAAACATCAACAATTCCATCGATCGAAGTTCCAGTAGGGTCTAACCAGGGACATCATGTTAAACACCACAGAAATTCTGATTAACCATTTTGTTGAGCAAGTCAAAGAGGGATATCGCCGTACCTACGGCGGCTGGAAACATGACTATGAAGATATTATTGGCTGGGCCGCTAACATGGCCCTAGAAAATATCGCCAATAGTGATGCCCTGTACCATAATGTAGAACACACCATTTTAGTCACCTTAGTGGGTCAGGAAGTCATCCGAGGACGACATATCCGCGAAGGGGGGGTATCCTGCGAAGATTGGCTTCATTTTATTATTTCCCTGCTCTGTCATGATATTGGCTATGTGAGGGGGGTTTGTCGCGAAGATCAAGAAGGTCTTTATGCTACGGGTAAAGATGGGGCAATGGTGTCTTTGCCTCCAGGGGCTTCAGATGCGGGGATGACTCCTTACCATGTAGACCGGGGCAAGTTGTTTATTGAGGAACGGTTTGGGGGTCATAAGTTAATTGATGCGGATGTGATTAAGCGCAATATTGAATTGACTCGCTTTCCGGTTCCCAAGGATAGCGATCATCAAACGACGAGTGATTATCCGGGATTAGTGCGGGCGGCTGATTTGATTGGTCAGTTGAGCGATCCTCGATATTTGCAAAAAATTAGCGCTCTCTATTATGAGTTTGTGGAAACGGGAGCGGCTAAAGCCCTTAATTATCGGCATCCTGAAGATTTACGCAATAATTATCCTAAGTTTTATTGGCATGGGGTGTTTCCTTATATTAAGGAAGGTTTGGGTTATTTGGAGTTAACCCAAGAAGGAAAACAGGTGATTGCGAATTTGTATGCCAATGTGTTCCGGGTGGAACATCAGCCGAATCCGTCGTTACACATGATTGTTTGAGGGGAGAATCTAATCGGGATCGAAGTCTTGGGGGATGTCTTTTTCTGGCCAGAGTAATAGCACGGCCATGATGGCAAACCCTAGGGCGGCGATCGCCTTTAACAGCTTGGTCGGTAGTAGGGCTGCGGTTCCTTCTCCGAGAATTACCCCTAGAAAACTGGCTAAGAGCAAGGCCCCTGCTGTTCCCAGAAATACGGCGCGGGGAGAGCGGGATGTGCCACTGATGGCGATCGCCGCCACCTGGCTTTTATCTCCCAATTCGGATAGGAAGACAGCCGCGAAACTTACACTTAATAATTGCCAGTCCATAGGTTCTCTAATGCTTGACTATCACCTATCGTATCGCGTTAGGTCTCGAAAGCATCTACTCCCTATGGACTCAACCGGGTTAACGTCAATGTTGGTTAAGCGATCGTTGACAAGAGAGACTCTAAGCCAAGGGAAGGCTTTTTAGGTTGACGGCAATAGGCAATTAATCCAGCCAACAGATTAAGGAGAAAGCTAACAGATTTCATCTAAATCAACCCATTCATCTTCAAAATCATCTTCATCCAGATAATGGACTCGATACTGATTGCCATCAATTTTTTGAATTCTGGCAGTATACCATTCTTCCTCATCATCATCCCAGACTTTCACTTTTTGACCGACGGCATACCCATTCTCATCGGCATCTTCCAAGTTGCCACCGCGAACATGCTTTTCTTTCACCCATTCATCTTCGGATGACCCATAGCCGACATAGTGAACATAATAGCGAGTTTTATCTTTTTTGACTTTAATTTTGCGGATCTTGGCTTCATACCAATCTTCTTCTTTTTTGTCCCAAACCTCAACGGGATCTCCGACGGAAAATTCACCATTGCCATCTTCATTGTCTGAATCTTGATCGGAGAGTGATTCCCCTTCTGCTTGCAAGGATTCATAGGCATCTAAAATTAAGCGCTGGGCAACAGTTTGAATGCCAGTATGCTCGTAGTAATTGGTGGTTTGATCGAGAAATGCGGCGACGAAATCCAGATTATCATCGGCCATTTGGATAAAGTTTCCTAAATGATTGAAAATGCTTTCTGGAGTAATCCCAGTTTGGGCAACAAGCTGATTCATCCACCCTTCAACGGCACTAAAACATTGATTGACAAATCCGAGGCGATCGCCGGTTGTTTCGCCGGGGAGCTGGTCTTGAATGCCTGAAAAAACAGGGTTTCCGGCAATGTTTCCTGGATTAATGTTTTTAATAATGGCATGGATTTTAGTGAGAAAGTTGGGCCCCAAGGGCAAAAGCCCATCAATGCAAACTAAGGCAACCATGCGGATTGATCCGGCATTATGATAGTTTTTAGTCAGAGAATTAGCAAAAATCTGTGGATTGGGTTGGGGAATGCCATTGAGTTTACAAAAGGCAATCACTTCTATGGCAATTTTGAGCAGTAAATCAATGGTTTGGGTGGTATCGGCTTTGGGGGTAATATTGCTAAGAAAGGAGAGAAAACTAAGTTTTTCACCCACTTTATTAGCTAAGGCGGCTGTACCCATGGCCACATCTGCTTTATCGATCGCCTGATATAATCCAACTGCACCCTGATAACCTTGGGTCGGATCGAGATAGAGAGATGCTGCCCGATCGCGGATACGCTGAAGGGTTTTGGGGTCGGTTTCTCCGGTGAAATGGGCGATCGTCTTATCGAACCCTACCAGATTATTCCATTCTCCCGGTGCGACAAAATCCAGGGCTTTTAAGACTTTAACCGTAATGTTATCTTCAGGCAGTTCATCAACAAGCTGAACAATGGACTTAGCCATAGTTTTCTCCTCATAATTAACCCTGTTGCTAGTTTAGCGCCATCGATCGCCTGATTGCTGGTTTCAGTTGACTTGAGATTTGACAAAATCGATAAACTGCCGCGCCGTTCTCCCGGAGCGCCCATTATGGCGGGTTGCCCATTGTAAGGCTTGATATTCTAAGTCTGCACCGGTGAGAGAAATTTGGTTAAGGGTGGCTAAATGTTGCACCATTTGTAGATAGGTTCTTTGATCGACGGGTTCAAAGGTGAGGGTTAAACCAAAGCGATCGCTAAAAGAAAGCTTTTCCTGTACCGTATCCCAATGATGAATCTCTTCGGCATCTTTCGGACGGGGGCGATCGCCGAAAAATTCCCGGATCAGGTGGCGACGGTTAGAGGTAGCATACACAACCACATTATCCGGTCTTGCGGTTAAATTGCCTTCTAAGACCACTTTCAGAGACTTAAAAGCATCATCATCTTCTTCAAAGGATAAATCATCCACAAAAATAACAAACTTTTGCAGCAGATTCCGCAACCGCTCCACAATATCCGGTAAGTCATTAAGATCGGATTTAGCCACTTCAATTAAGCGTAAGGCATCATAGCGATGAATCAAGCTTTTAATTAACGAAGACTTGCCACTCCCCCGACTGCCGTATAACAGCACATTCAGAGCCGGATAGCCTGCAAGTAAGGCTTCTGTGTTCTTTAAAAGCGCTTGTTTTTGCTCTTCATACCCCACTAATTCCTTCAGTTCAATGCGATCGGGATAAGCAATTCCTTTTAATTCTCCCGACTGCCAACGCAAAGCCCGATATTCAGAAAAAATGCCCGTGCCATGCTGTTGATAATAGCGGGCTAATTCCGGCAGTGCCTCCGCCCAGTTTTCACAGTTTTCTAACAGAGGATGTACAGAAGATTCCACGATCCAGGAAACCGGAACCTCTGGCAGATCTGCAACCCATTGCACCCACAAACCGATCTGTTCAACCACAGGGATTTCCCCTTGACATAAGCTTTGTAAGGTCTGTAAATCCTGCTTTGCAGCAGCGATCAAGGGACTGGGAATTTTCGCTAAGGGTAGGTGTTGTGCTTGACTCGTAAAGGGGTTATGGTCGCGGAAAATTTGCGCCAGTAGATAATCTGACCAACTTTTTTGCACATGGGCCAGAGTTCTAAACCAATGACCGTATGCCTTGAGACACTTTAGGGGATTGGGTTCAGGTTGGTTGAGTTGGTCTAAGAGGCTGAGAAAAGCTTGGCCAACTTCATGATGGAGGACAGCTTGATAGAGCAGGAGCGAGGCAGCTTGATGTTGTAGAGAGGCAATGTGTTGTCGAGCTGAGGGGTTTAGAGTAGTCATGGGAGCCTTTGGCAATCGCATGGGAATGTCTATTGTATCCCGTTAATTGGGGCGATCGACTCAATGGGGTTCTGTAGCAGTTACTCTGTAGGGGTCAACGGCCGTTGACCCCTACATCTAGAATTTACTATAATACATACAAAATTTTCATCGGTATGGCCCGCAATCGCCTCTATTTTTAGATTTTAGGGAGTGCGAGCATCTTGCTCGCTAGAGGTGGCAAGTGAGCAAGATGCTCGCACTACTGTTGATGTCAACTTTGAACTCATAGAGCGCTACGCGCTTAGATTAGAACAAAATTTTTAATTTTTAATTCAACTCATCCCTGATTACGCTTAAAAGGAATCGTATTATCCTCTTGCTCTTCCTCTGGACTCTCCCCATCTGAGTGTTCTGAATTCCCTTCTCCCTCAGTCTCTTCTGTTTTCAGAGCCTCCTTCTTATCCTTTTCTTGTTCTGAATCATGCCAAGGAGAATCATACCGGTTCCAAGGCAAAATCGGCCCTTTGGGTAACTTATTGGTCAGTACCGTAATATTATCCTGATCGGGTTCTGGCAGGTTGACCTTCTTTTTGGGAGAATTGGGATTGTCCGGAGTGGAACTCATAGGGCAAAATAAGTCAAAACAGTAGGGAAGCAAGCCATCCCTGGACAGAAGTTAGCCATTACCATATCCGTCAAAATTACCAACGCCAACATCCAGGTGGCATAGGCAGCATAGGAGAGGGATTGGGAGATATCATCTAACCGTTGCTTATTGGCATTATAGGCTTCTGACCAGTTCACCAGCATTTGCAGTTGATATTCCTCTGGAGAGAGGGATAAGTAGGTTTCCAGAAATTTGCGATCGCCCAAATTGGGACTGACTGCCATTTGCCGAGGGAGGAATGCCGAAATCAGCAAGGTAAAGTTTATAAGAAAGCCAACCAACTCAGCAACCGTGAATAAGTTAGGCACTAGCACCAACCGAGACAGGGTTAAACTGGTGAGCAAGGCTCCATTGGTAACAAATAAGATATTCAGCTTTGTCGTTAGGGTTTGGTTTTTCTGTCGTTGTTGTTCCAGGACTTCACGAGCATCATCAACCGCAAGTTCTAGGGTACTGGCAGAGAGGGAATCTTCCGAGGGTTCAGGATCAAAGGCATCAAAGAGAGAATGTACAGTAGCCGTCATGGTGGTAGGAGGGTTTATTCAGTTATGGGGTGAAGGGTGGCATGAGCCAAAACCTTGGCCAGGTCTACTTTCTATTATGATTGATTCTCAACCTTTTTGGCTAGAGGACTTTTACAGGATTTGGGCAGTTGTCTAGGTGAGCAAGGGTTAGGTTTTTCTGGGGTAAACCACGGAGTCAGGCGATCGCCCATTACCTAATCCCTAATTTTTTGTCCAAGTTTAATATTTTAGAAGAAATCCCTGAAATATAATGAGGTCTATATCTTAGGATCGGGCAAGTTTATGGGTCAAATCATTCGGAAAATCTATTTGCACTGGAGTGGAACACACTATAATTGGGCAACTCCTGGTCATTACCATACCGTAGTTATGGGTGATGGCACGGTCAAAAAACACACTGGTTATGACCAAATGTTGCGGACT
The DNA here is from genome assembly GCF_030068475.1 of Roseofilum acuticapitatum BLCC-M154. GTDB lineage: Bacteria > Cyanobacteriota > Cyanobacteriia > Cyanobacteriales > Desertifilaceae > Roseofilum > Roseofilum acuticapitatum. The sequence goes on from NZ_JAQOSP010000090.1 coordinate 53,928, forward strand.
CATACTTATGCCCGCAACGCTAATTCCGTCAGCATCTGTTGTGCTTGTATGGGAGGAGTGGCTTGGCGAGATTATCCCCCCACCAATATCCAAATTGACAATATGTGTAAAGAAGTGGCATCCCTCGCCCTCGATTTGGGTTGGGGAGCCAATGATATTACCCTCTCTCGTGTGATGACTCACGCAGAAGCTGCCGCTAATCGGGATTTCTCCAAGTGGCAAGCTTGGCAAGGAACAGGAGTCTCTTTTGCCACAGCAAGATACTATGGACTGCCCCATGATAATTATGGCCCCATCAGTTGGCATGATGGATGGCCAGGCGGTACAGCCGAGCGCTGGGACTGGTGGCAACTCAAATCCTCCGATCGCGGCGGTGTCGGGGGTGATATCTTACGGGATAAAATCCGGGGTTTCATGCAAGCTGCTGCCGATCCAGATTTAGAAAAGATCGAAAACTATCAACAGGAAACCGAATGCCGGATTTTCTTTGGGGGTAGAGTCGTTTCTACAGGATATATCCTTTCTGATAACCGGTGTTATGCTCGGTTATTAGACTTAACCTCACCCTTCCAAATCCGAATCGGTACAGTCCAAAGTGGAGATATTCGGTTTATTAATCTGATGTCAGATAAATTCAAACCCAAATATATCACCGATGCTCCTATTATTCCCAGTTTTCCCAATGTTGACATTTACCTAAATCGTCCTCTGGATGTCAACGGTAATGCTATTGGCGATCAAGATTTCCCGGTACAACCCTTTGTCCAAGGGGTTTTATTAAAGCGTTCTACCTATGTCATCTTGGCAGATTTCTGTAAAGAACTAGGGATTGATTATGCTTATCGGGGTGCAGACAAGTCCATTCATTTAGGCACGAAAACACCCCCTCCGATGTAAATGTCCTCTTGTCTTAGTGAAATTGCAACAAGGAGCTTCAGCTCCTTGTTGCAGTGCCTAGGAAACCTAGGGAGTTAAATCCGCATTGTTAGCAGAACCTTTATTACGATAGTAAATTGGATCTTCTCCCTCTTTAGCCGTGACATTTTCGTAAACGCCATCATCTCGCTTGACTAATTTACTAAATCCCAGATTTTTGTAATCATTATTACTGGTAGGAACACTGAGCATAGGAGCGCTCAATAAGCGGCGCACCGGTGCATCTAAGAGGGTATCTTCCGGATCAATCTGGGCTAATTCACACAGTTTGCCCCAAGTTTCGATCGTCTGATTCAGAGGATGAAAGACTTCGATCCGGCGATTATTACTAGGGCAGAAATAATCGTAGAGAGGCATAATAATCCGTAAATTGCAAAAAAAGTGGATCGATTATTTAGTGTATAAGGCTTAAGGCCAGATTTCAAGAGGATATAGCTTCAGTATGTTACCCTAGAATTCCTTAGCACTTGATGGGTAAGGGCTAGGGCGATCATTTCAACTGAAGGTGCAGATACCATGATCCAGCAGCACTCTGAAAAACAACTCTTAAAAGATTGGGCTTATCTGGGTATAGAAAAATACTTTCACAAAGCGATCGCCTATGAACAGAAAGTTTTAGCTGACCAAGATCCCGAAGATTTACACCAGATGCGCGTGGGAATGCGACGGTTACGCAGTGTAGTCACCGGTTTTGCCCCGGTTATCATCTTACCTGACTCGGTAAGTAATCGGAACATTGGCAAAATGGCCAAAATTTTAGGACAGTTGCGAGACTTAGATGTGTTGCAAGAGAGCTTACAGGAGTATGAACCCCAAGTAAAAGCCCAGGAAAAGCCCCTATTGCATAAAGCCTTGAAAAAATTAGGCAAGCGACGCTCCAAGGCTTTCAAAAGAGTGAAAAACTTACTCGAAGGTAAGCGCTATCAACACTTTAAGCAGTCGGCACAAGACTGGTTAGAGAAGCCCCAATATCAGGATTGGGGTCAATTACCGGTTAATAGTGTTTTACCGGATCTTTTGCTCCCTTACATTAATCAATTATTACTCCATCAGGCTTGGTGGGTGGGAGTAACTGTAAACGGGGGTAAAATTAAGCGCCAAACCCGGTTAACCCTCAAGGGAGCTGAAGCCCAAATTGCCCAACAGGGTGAAGCTTTGCACGATTTGCGTAAACAAGCTAAACGGGTGCGCTATCAAATGAGTTTGTTTAGACAGCATTATGGCCCGGTTTATCAGGAGTATGTAGAGGATATTAAACAAATTCAGGAAGTTTTAGGGACGATTCAAGATACCCTAGTGTTAGAATCTTTTTTAGATCAAGTGTTACCTTCCCACTGGAGAACAGAGGGGCAAACCTTAGCCAAACTGTTAAGTAAACAGCGTTATGAATGCTGGAAACTGTGGTACAAGCTACAGCAAAGATATTTAGATGAAAAGGTGCGTGAAGGGCTAAGAAAGGGGGTAGTTAGTCCTTTAATCCAGGTGGCAGTGGCAGAGAATAATATCCTAATGGGTAATGAAACACCAGAGGCGATCGCCTCTGGTGAAGGAACGAACCATAATCCGCGAAAAAGTAAAAAATAATCTTTACTTTCAGAGCAATGGTATTAAGATTCAACTTCCATGGCTTGTTCTACCCAACTATCAAATAACTCTTGATTGTCGGAAATCCACTCATTCACATGACGCTCAATGTCTTCGGGGGTATTTTCTCCTTCTTGGATGAGCATGTTCTGAGCATTGATGTCATCAAGGGGAATTTCTACCAACTCAAAGAGTTTTTCGGCAGCCGGATTTGCGTCTACAAATTCTTTATTTGCTACAACTCTAATGCGATCGACGACAAAACCCAAATTTTTGCCGTTGGCTGTGGTATCGGCTTCAGACACTTCCCCTTGTTCTTCGGGGAGATCGGTATAAGGGACTTCTAGCCAAATGGTTTCTTCACCCGGTTTTAATACGCCACCCACCCAGTAGGGAGTCCAGGTGTAAAAGAAAACTGGTTCTCCTTCCTGGTAGCGAACCAGAGTATCGGCAATCAAGGCCGAATACTGACCCTGATCGTGTTCGACGGTATCGCGCAAACCATAAGCATCTAAATGGTGTTCGATCACCAACTCGCAGCCCCAACCGGGATCGCATCCGGTTAAATTGGCTTTTCCATTACCATCGGTATCAAAGAGTTGGGCAATTTCGGGGTCTTTGAGCTGTTCTAAACTGGTAATGTTATATTCATCGGCTGTTTTCTTATCCATTTGGTATCCCTGTAATACCGAAGGGGTGAGGACTCCAACATGGGCTAATTTTTCATCTCCCCCACTATTTTCGTAAAATTCAGTGTGTAGCCTGTCCCAATTCACCGCAGTGTAGTCTATATCTCCGTTGCCGATCGCCGCATACAGGGTCGGATAGGTCAGTTCTTTAGGGGGTTGAGTCTCGTATCCCAATTGCTCTAAGGCTTTGTTGATAATTTGGGATTGAAAGTGTTCTTCTAGTAGACTACTCTGACCATGGGTTAAGATTGTCCCTGCTCCGGGTAAGTCACTGGTATTTTCTTCATTGGTATTACCACCAGAGGTCGTATTACAGGCGATCGCTCCTAAAAGCAATCCGCTTACCATCGTACCCAAGGCAATAGACTTGATTTTCAATTGGATCATCATTCAGTGTGTGAATACAACAATCAGATCTCTCATCTGTTTATTGGTAACCCTAGCATAAGAATTTACCTTTCTTCTCAAACTTGACCCAATAATAGTCATCGATCATGGGTTGAATGGATTTCGTAATGTGCAGCGAGTAAAGAGAGGGCGACGATGGGAGCGGTTACGGCTCTAAGAATGCGTTGACCGAGGGAAATGGGCTGGAATCCGGCTTTTAGGCTCTGTTCGACTTCTAGAGGAGTCCAGCCGCCTTCGGGGCCGGTGGCAATGAGAAGGGCTTCAGTCGGGGGAGGTAAGGGTAGGGTGAGCAGATGGGGCGCGGGGGTGCGGGTAACGGCGAGATAGGGATGGCTGTAGGGGGTTTCTAGAGCTTGGGTAAAGGATAGGGGGTTATGCAGGGTGGGAATGTGTTGCCGTTCGCATTGTTCAGCCGCTTCTGTGGCAATGCGTCGCCAACGGTCGAGTTTTTGGGGGCTGGGTTTAAGTAGGGTGCGATCGCTAATAATGGGGATAATCTCCCTTACCCCTAATTCTGTGCAACAGCGTATAATTTCTTCAAACCCATTTTTGGGTAAAGCGACCATCAGGGTAATGGCGATCGCCAGTTCAGTTTGCACCGGAATCATTTCTAGCCGTTGAGCCGTTTCCAGATCCCGCAGTTCACTTAACCACCATTGAGATTGTATCAGGGCAATAAAACGATCGCCCGGTTTCAGGCGCAGCACTCGATACAGATAATGCTGCTGCTCGGCAGTCAACCCAATCCTATCATTATGCAATTGTTCTGGGGCGATCGCCACCCGTTGCCATTGTGTCCCACTCATGACTCTTACTCAGGATTGCCAAAACTCATCACCCCATTATCCATCATCCATAATTGCCCATCTCCCCATTACCACAGATTATGGGGTAAAATGCAGACCGCAACAGATCGAGTAAAACTCCATGACAACCCGTGTTATCCTCGTCCGCCACGGTCAAAGCAGTTATAATGCCCAGCAACGCATTCAAGGCCGTCTGAATGACTCTGTACTCACCGAACAAGGCAAAGCAGATGCTAAATTAGTCGCCATTGCACTTCAAGGCCTATCCCTAGATGCCATTTACTCCAGTCCCTTGCAACGCGCTCGACAAACGGCTGAAGAAATTGTTACCCATCTTGGTTCTTCCCTCACCATCGAAAGTCCAGAAACCTTATTAGAGGTTGATCTTCCCCTCTGGCAAGGGATGCACAAAAAAGAGGTGCAAACCCAATTTCCTCAAGATTATCAGATTTGGAAACAACAACCTGAAGCCTTTAAAATGGTAATTTCCACTCCAGAAGGCACTAAAGAGCATTATCCAGTGCTGGCGATGCATGAACAAGCCAAACAATTTTGGCAAGATCTTTTAGCCAAACATCAAGGACAAACCGTCTTAGTCGTCGCCCATAATGGAATTAATCGCTGTTTGTTGAGTACAGCGCTCAATATTTCTCCTGCCTATTATCAGTCCATTCTGCAATCCAATTGCGGAATTAGTGTCCTCAATTTTTCTGGGGGTTGGGGAGAGAGCGTCCAATTAGAATCCATGAATTTAACCCATCATTTAGGGTTTTCTTTGCCCAAGTTTAATGAACCAGAAGGAATTCGTCTGTTATTGGTGCGTCATGGTGAAACCCAGTGGAATCGGGATAAGCGCTTTCAAGGAGTTAAGGATATCCCCTTGAATGAAACGGGGAAAGAACAGGGACGCAAAGCCGGTGAATTTTTGAAAGATGTGCCTATAGATTTTGCCGTCAGTAGTCCGTTGTTGCGCCCCAAAGAAACCGCAGAATTGATTTTAGAGAGCCATCCAGGAGTGGAGTTACAGCTTAATCCTCTGTTGGCCGAAATTAGTCATGGTTTATGGGAAGGGATGCTAGAGAGCGAGATTGAAGCCGCTTATCCGGGGATGTTAGCCGAATGGCAAAAATCCCCGGAAACCGTGCAAATGCCGGAAGGAGAAAATTTACAGCAGGTCTGGGAGCGGGCGATCGCCGCCTGGAGAAGTATTCTAGAATCAGCTAAACCCGGAACAACCGGCATGGTGACCGCTCATGATGCCATTAATAAGGCAATTGTTTGTCACTTATTTGATTTAGATCCCCAATATTTCTGGAATTTCAAACAAGGCAATGGAGCCATTACTGTCATTGATTATCCCTATGGCCCTCAAGGCAAACCCCTGCTCAAATGCCATAATATTACCTCCCATCTGAATGCCGGTATTCTTGACCGAACCGCAGCCGGTGCATTGTAATTGAAGCATCGTTATTTTGTCCCGCGCAAAAGTCGGGGGATTTGATTTAATCCCCCTGTCCAATTAAAATTTTAAGGTTAAATTTTCAGGTTATGATTAATCAACTTAACGATCGCTATGGAATTGCCAACCAACTCCAATTTATTGAAGGCAAAACCCTATTTAAATCGGATCAGATGGTCTCGAATTCTGAAGAAAATACAGATTTTCCCCTTATCCAAGTTGAGAATGACTTCGCCAAAGCCACCATTTCCCTTTATGGGGGTCATATCCTTTCTTTTCAACCCGTAACTGAATCCGAAGATCTGCTCTTTTTAAGTGAAAAGGCTATTCTGCAATCTGGAAAAGCCATTCGTGGCGGTATTCCTGTCTGCTGGCCTTGGTTTGGCCCCCATCCCGAACAGTCCAATCTTCCCAGTCATGGGTTTGTGCGAAATCGGTTTTGGTCAGTCTTATCTACTGCAACCACTCCTGAAGGAGAAACCCACATTCAACTCGGATTAACTGATACCCCAGACACCCGCGAACTTTGGCCCCATGCTTGGGAATTGGTCATGGATATTATGGTCGGTGATACTCTAACCGTGGGTTTAATGACTCGCAATCGAGGGAATCAACCGTTTACCATTACCCAAGCTTTACATACCTATTTCCGAGTGGGTAGTATTCATGGGGTGAGAATTTTAGGTTTAGATAGAACAGACTATATTGATAAAGTAGACGGTGGAGCGCAAAAACATCAAAGTGGAGTGGTCGAGATTACTTCAGAAGTCGATCGCATCTACACCAATGTTCCTGCTCAGTTAATTGTTGATGATTCTAGGTGGAAACGTCAGATTAGGCTCACTTCTGAGGGAAGTAATAGCGCTGTAGTTTGGAATCCTTGGTCTGAGAAAGCGGCCAAATTTGCCGATTTAGATGATGAGGACTATCTTAAGTTTGTCTGTGTGGAAACCACCAACGCGGGGCCCGATCAGATCCGAGTTTTCCCCGGCAATGAGCATCGATTGCAAGTCAAAATTAGGAATTGAGATCATAATTGATTTTGGGGAGTGCGAGCATCTTGCTCGCTGTCTTTTCTTAAGATCTTGCTCGCTGTGAAACCCTAGGGAGCGAGACTAATGCAAAACCCTAGGGAGCGAGACTAATGCAAAACCCTAGGGAGCGAGACGCTCCCACTCCTAATTCAGCACTTTCCGTTATGAGGGAGGGTGATCAACATCTACTTTAAGCAAAGAACTGATTGACTTGGCAAGAAAAATCAGGAAGTAAAGGAGATGTAAGTTCATCATTCTCGAATAGGGTCATTACTAATCCCAATTTCGCTTTTTCTCGCCGATAAACCTCTACTGTCTTTAATCGCCAGTCCACAATCCAATATTCTTGCACGCCCTGATTGGAATATAATTTTAACTTGCTTTCCTTATCGCGACGAACATCAGCTTTACTTGCTGATAATACTTCAACGACTAATTCTGGAGCGCTGGTAAAATGACCGGATTCATCAACACAATGGTTTAACGTATCGTTAGTCATCCAAATTAGATCGGGGATAACATTATCCGTATCACTGAAAATTACACCGGGATTAATGATCGCTTCACCTGTTCCTGTTGTTGCTATCCAATTTTCTAGGGCTGTGCAAATTTTACCCATAGTCTTTTGATGTTTCCAATGGGGGGCATGGGTCATATACAATTCTCCATTGATAATTTCATAGCGGTTATTGTTATTGGGCAACAGCTCCAAATCGGCTGATGTCCAGGGAATTTGTACGTTTGTCATAGTGGTGAAAGACTATCTTACTGAAGTGGATTTAACTATAACACTATTATATCCTTAAACATTGACTACAATTGAATAGGGATAAAATGGGTGAAAGTGGCCTTGTAGATCCTGTATGAGCGTCACTAGAGGCAATTGTCCCCAACCCATACCCATTTTTAATTTTTAATTTTTAATTTTTAATTGACACTATGGCCCCCCTAACCCTCGACCTCAGCCCGATCGCCACGTTAACCCGCACTGAGTTCCGCAAGCTCTGCGCGGCTAACCCCGATCGCCAACTTGAACGCAGTCCCCAAGGAGAACTCATTATCATGTCCCCAACCGGTGGAGAAACTGGCTATTGGAATTCTGAACTGATCATAGAAGTGGGTCTTTGGAACCGCCAGCAAAAATCTGGTATTATTTGCGACTCCTCGACGGGGTTTGAACTGCCATCCGGGGGCGATCGCTCTCCGGATGTTTCCTGGATACCCCTAGAAAAATGGCAGAACCTCACCCCTGAAGAGCGCAAAGGCTTTTTACCCCTATGTCCCGATTTTGTCATTGAGCTACTGTCCCCTTCCGACTCTTGGACAGCAGGACAGCGAAAAATGGAAGAATATCAAGCTAATGGGTGTCGTTTAGGCTGGTTATTAGACCCCAAAGGGAAGCGAGTGGGAATCTATCGACCGAATCAACCGGTGGAAATTCTGCATCAACCGGTCACTTTGTCCGGAGAAGAGGTCTTAGTCGGATTTGAATTAGATGTACAGTTTTTGTGGGTCTAGTACCGTAGTGCGAGCATCTTGCTCGCTGCCTTTTCCTCAAATCTTGCTGCCTTTTCCTCAAATCTTGCTGCCTTTTCCTCAAATCTCGCTGGCTTTTCCTCAAATCTTACTGGCTTTTCCTCAAATCTTGCTGGCTTGTGAACTCTAGGGAGCGAGCATTAGCGTAGGGTGGGTTAGGCGGCTAAAACCTAGACTGTGATAGCAATCTCTCAATCCGCCGTAACCCACCATTTTAGAGTTGTCACGGCACTAGGGAGCGAGACGCTCCCACACCCTAAAAATGCAGTCATATCAAGTCCGGTTTCCGCAAGCGGACATGAAAATTTGTTAAGAAGCGGGCAAGATGCCCGCACTCCTCGAATTCTTTGATATGACTGGAGTGGGAGCATCTTGCTCCCTGGATTTTTAATTAGGGTATTTAAGCG
>NZ_JAQOSP010000091.1 GCF_030068475.1 Roseofilum acuticapitatum BLCC-M154
AGCAGTTTCCTCTGCTATGAGGTACATTAATGATGGTTTTTAACGATATCTAGAACAGCTCAGAGCTTCTACCAAGTCTATTGTTTGCTCCCCCCATTCCCCCATTCCCCCATTCCCCCACTACAGCGCAAAGCGCTGTAAAGCTTGGAACAGGGCGGTGGTGAGCTGTTGGGCATCGGTTTTTAGGTGTCCGGAGGAATAGGTAGAAACCTCCAGGGGAGTACCAATGTTGAGGGTTACTGAGCAACCTTTTTGGGGAAAAGCTTGGTCGTAATTGAGATGGATGGGTAGGATTTTGATGGCGTTTTCTGGGGAGTTGGTTTGAGCTTGGAGGGCGAGACGAGCTAAACCGGGTTTGAGAGGATGAACTTGGCGATCGCGGAAAATCCCACCTTCAGGAAAAATCACGAGGACTTCTCGATGGGCTAAGAGTTCTAATCCTTGACATCCTCACCGCCCTAAAAGGGCGGTGATTCCTAAGACTCACGACTTAGGTTTCTGTTTCCTTCCATTACTGGCTTTGCTGACGCACGCCCATTCGGGTCTACGCAACTGCCCTTTAGACTTATGCCTATCAGGTCTTATGTTCGCTCCACAGACTGTAACGGTGTGTCCCACCGCCAAAAGGTTTTTAGCTGCATTGATATCCCGGTCGTGGCGCGTCCCACAGTTGGGGCAATCCCACTCTCGGATACTCAACGGCAACTTTTCCACAACGTGACCGCAATTCCCACAGCGTTTAGAACTGGGGAACCATCGGTCAATTTTTACCAAGTTTCGTCCGTACCATTTGGCTTTGTACTCCAGTTGTCTCACCCATTCACCCCATGCAGCATCACTGATAGCACGGGCAAGCTTGGGATTTTTGACCATGTTCTTAACTGCCAAATCCTCAACTACTATCGTTTGGTTTTCACGAATCAGCCGAGTTGTCAGTTTGTGCAAATGGTCTTTTCGAGAATCCGAGATTTTAGCTTGAATGCGAGCTACCTTGAGTCTTGCTTTGTCTCGGTTGCGAGAAGATTTTTGTTTACGGCTCAAAGACTTTTGCGCTTTCCGCAACTTTTGATAGTGTTTGTTAAACGCTTTGGGGTTAGCAATTTTTTCACCCGTACTCAGGGTTGCAAGACTACTCACCCCGACATCTATTCCTACAGCACTATCAATTGGCTCCATGGTTTCATCAGTGGGATCGTTAATCCGCAAACTGACAAACCAGCGTCCAGAAGGCTCAAGTTTAACTGTGATGGTACTCGGTTCACACCCATTTGGCAGTTGCCTAGACCATTTAATTGGCAGAGCTTCAGAACACTTTGCCAAATATACTTGTCCGTCCTTCCATCTAAAAGCAGACTTGGTAAACTCTGCACTACCACCACTGCGTTTCTTCTTAAAGTTGGGGTATTTTGCCCTACCAGCAAAGAAGTTCGTAAACCCTGTTTGCAGGTGTCTCAAGCCTTGTTGCAGTGGTACACAACTAACCTCATTGAGAAATTGCAGGTCTTCGAGTTTCTTCCACTGCGTCAACAGGGTGGAGGTTTGAACGTAGTCTACTCGTTCTTGCCTTTCATACCAAGCTTCGGTTCGGAAAGCCAAAGCTTTGTTAAAAACCAACCGCACACAACCAATTGTCCGGCGCAATATTTGTTCTTGCTCGGCAGTTGGGTAGAAACGGTAGCGGTAGGCTTTTTCCATGTCTCACATTCTACTACATTCCCTGTAAAGCCGTCCTAAAAGGACGGGGTTTCTACCCATTTTTCTGATGACGGGTGAACCATCCGTGGGGAAATGCTCGCGCCCTTTGACTTCCAGAGATCCAAAATAGGAGGGTAAGAGGAGATGTCGGGCGAAGGGATACACGAAGGGGGTTAACCAAGGCGAGATAGACGAGGCAGTGGGAGGGGGGGCGATCGCCGTTTTTTGTCTCTGGAACGGTAACTGTAATTCCCATTTCAAGAATTGAGCCAACATCAGACTTTATCCCCTAAATTAAGACTTCTGGTACTTACCTTAATCAAGGGGTTATGGAGTTATGACATGGGTGATGACAGTTTTTCTGTTGTCATATCAAGTCCGGATAAAGGGTGAAGAAGGGAGCAAGATGCCCGTACTCCTCTAATCCCTTGATATTACTGGAGTGGGAGCGTCTCGCTCCCTAAATTTTTAATCAGGGTATTTCCGCTTCGCGGACATGAAGAATCGGACTTGATATCACCCCTTAAGCTAATCTTCAATCCATTCCCTAAAATTACCCTTGAATGGTCTTCAATAACCGAACAGGAGCTATCCAAGGGCAATAAACGGGGCCAGAAATTTTTGCCAGAGGGCGATCGCCAACTGAAGCGATAAGTAGGCAACCACTCCAGACAGAAAAATAAACAGACTAATACTGACGAGCGATCGCAGTAAACTAGGATTAGTCTTTGGGGGAGAACTCAAAGGTGGCTCTATACCGATAGACAAGTCAATTTATTTTTCATACAATGGTAATAAAAGTACAGTTTTATAGTAAACTTTCTGAGTATTTTGTCACTTTTTGTGAACCCATTCCTATCTTCATCAGAGATCCTAGAAAACCTGCACTTATGTATTACTCAGTTTTACGATGGTAGCACTAAAGCCTCCTCGGCCCCAAATCTTAATTATTGATGATTCCATGAATAACCTGCATGTTCTCTGTAGCGCTCTGAAACAAGCTGGTTATAAAACTCGTGGGGTCAAAAATAGTAAGATGGCTCTAATTAGTATTCAAGCCGCTCCTCCCGATCTCATTTTACTCGATATTAGAATGCCCGATCTCAATGGGTATCAAGTCTGTCAACGGTTAAAAGAAAACCCTCGAATATCTCATATTCCCGTAATTTTTATTAGTGCCCTTGACGATCCCATTGACTTAATCCGAGCATTTGAGGTGGGAGGATGTGATTATATTACCAAACCCTTTCAAATTGAAGAAGTTTTGGTGAGAATCAAACACCAGTTGAGAATTCGGACTTTAGAACAACAACTGCTCGATCAAAACCGGCAATTACAATACGAGATTGAACAGCAAGAAAAAACCCAAAAGGCCCTCCAGGAATCTGAAGAAAAATTTTCTAAAGCATTTTTACTCAGTCCTTATCCCATGGCGATAGCCAAATACCCCCATGGAGAATTCATCGATCTCAATCAAGCCTTTATCGACATCACTGGATATTCTAAAGCAGAAACCCTGGGTAAAAACCCCGTGGATCTCAATTTGTGGGCTTATCCGAGTCAGCGCGATCTGCTCATGGAAGAACTGAAGCGATCGCAACGAATCCAAAACTACGAACTACAAATTTTAACCAAAACAGGAGAAATCCGCACCGTTCTCCTCTCGGCTGAATTACTCAATTTGCGAGCCAAATTCTATGTTCTCTGCCTTTTGAACGATATTACCGAACGTCAAAAAATAGAAGCCGAGCGCAACCAAGTCTTAACCGAGCTACAAGAGAAAATCAAACTGGAAAAAGCCACCCGCCAAGTCCTAGAACGGATGCGGAGTACCCTAGACATGGAGCAAGTTTTCTCCACCATTACCGAGGATATCCGCACAACCCTACAGTGCGATCGCGTAGGTGTATTTCGCTTTAATCCCGACTGGAGTGGACAATTTATCGCTGAATCCGTAGGCAAAGGGTGGGTTTCTGTCATGGGCAACCCCCGTCAATTCATAGACCGCGATCGCTGCTTAGTTAACCTCTACACCCAACACCCTCAGACCATCACTGATACTTACTTTCAAAACAACCACAGTAAACGATATAAACACCCAACCACCTATTTCTCCGTTCCCGACATCGAACAGGCCGGATTCAACCCCTGCTATCTCAACCTGCTGCACCAGTTTCAAGCAATGGCCTATCTCACCGTTCCCCTCTTCACCGAAACCCAACTCTGGGGTCTCTTAGCCTGCTATCAAAACGCCAATCCCCGCTTCTGGACAGACAGTGAAATTCATTTTGTCATTGAAATTGGCGAACAACTCGGTATTGCGCTTCAACAAGCCAAAATTCTAGAAACCGCGCAACAGCAATCCCAAGAACTCGCCCAAGCCAAAGATCTGGCCGAATCCGCGAACCAAGCCAAAAGCGAATTCTTAGCCAAAATGACCCATGAACTCAGAACTCCTTTAAACGGGATTTTAGGCTTTACCCAAATTTTGCAACAAGATACAAGCCTTAGCGATCGAGTCCAAGACTACTTAAACATTATTCACCACAGTGGAGAACATCTGCTCCGCTTAATTAATGATGTTTTAGATATGTCCAAACTCGAATCCGGGCGAATCAAACTCTATCCCAAACCCTTTGATTTGTGCCAATTTCTCGACTCCCTAACCCAGATCATTGAAACCAGAGCTACAGCCAAAGGACTGACCTTTAAACTCTTTCTAGCAGAAAATACCCCCAGAACCCTTCAAACTGATGAACACAAACTGCGTCAAGTGCTGATTAACTTACTCGATAATAGTATTAAATTTACCGATTCAGGGACTCTTATTCTACGGGTTTCTTGCCCCTCACAGTTACGCTTCGAGGTTGAAGACACAGGAATTGGCATACCTTCAGACGTTTTATCGACCCTATTTAACCCCTTCTCTAATGCCCCTTCTCAAGATGGAACCGGTCTGGGTTTAGCCCTGAGTCAAAGACTGGTGAACTTAATGGGAGGGAAAATCCAAGTCACAAGTCAACTTAACCAGGGGTCTCGCTTTAGCTTTGAGATTCCTTTAATTCTTGATGATCGTATTAATTTCAACGAAGAGAGTGAAATAGCCTCTGTGATTGGGCTTGCCCCGAATCAACCGAACTATCGTATATTAGTAGTTGAACATCACTGGGCAAACCGACAAAACTTAGTGAACCTACTGCAATCCGTTGGATTCCAAGTTCGCGAAGTCACTCAACGTGAAGAAGCGATCGCCCTGTGCCAAAACTGGTCTCCCGATTTGATTTTAATGGATATCCAAACTTCGGCGATCGATGGTCATACACCCACTGAGTCCATTCGAGCCACCCCCAAATGCAAAGATACCATCTTAATTGCTCTGATTCCTGAATTTGCATCAGAGCCACTCGGAGATCTCAGGGCAGACGGGTGGGATGACTACATCAAGCAACCTGTTCAAGAAGAAATTGTTTGGCAAAAAATCGCTCAGTATTTAGGAGTTCATTATCAATATGCTAACGCATTGGAAGCGACTCAGATTACTCCAGAATTAACTCCAGATGCGAGGGTCGAGTGGATGGATAAAGACCCCGCTCCAAGCCTTGAAAATTGTTCAGAAAACTTAAAAAGAATATTAACACAAATGCCTTCGGATTGGATCGAGCAGTTGTCCCAAGCAGCTCGTAAGGGATCGGATTCAGAAATTCTTAATTTAGTGCAATTCATTCCTTCTCCAGACGAAGGTTTGGCTGATGTATTAGAAAATTGGTCGAACAACTTTCAATTCGATCGGATTCTCGATCTGGTAGAAACTCTTGCCCCCTCTCAAGACATCCTATGAATATTCAGTCTCAACTGGTCAATCACGCAGAAATTTTGGTTATTGATGATAATGTTGTCAACGTGCGCTTATTATCAGATATTTTAAGCGGTATGGGCTATGATGTGCGAAAAGCATTGAGTGGAAAAGCCGCGATTGATTCGATTTATAGTTCCTTACCTGACTTGATTTTATTAGATATTAGAATGCCAGAAATGGATGGCTATGAAGTTTGTAAAGTCTTGAAAAACGATCCCAAAACCTGTGACATACCAGTAATTTTCATTAGTGCTTCTGATGATACCTGGGATAAGGTAAAAGCCTTTCAGCTAGGAGGAGCAGACTATATTACAAAACCCTTTAAGAATGCTGAAGTTTTGGCTAGGGTGAAAAATCACTTACAAATTCGTTCTCTACAACAACAACTGATCGAAAATAATGATAAACTGACTCAAGCCAATCAGGAGCTAGAAAAATTTACTTCAGTCGTCTCCCATGATTTACAGCAACCGATGCAAAGTATCTTAGGATTTGCCCGCATTCTGGATTTTACGTTAAAAGATAAGTTAGAACCTGAAGAATATACTCATCTGCAAAGTATTATTAGTGCGGGCGATCGCATGAAGCGATTAATCCAAGATTTGCTGATCTATGCCAAAATGGGACAAGAGAAAATTAGCTTAGAACCGATTGATTGTAATGAGATTATAGAGCAAGTCAAAGAAAACTTAGCCAGTGCGATCGCCGAACGCAATGTAAAGATTATTTGCTCCTCATTACCCACGGTTCAAGGGAATGAAGTCCAGCTCATTCAACTGTTTCAAAATTTAATCAACAATGCGATTAAATTTACCGCCCCAGATCGACAACCCGAAATTCAAATCAAAGCGGTCATTCGTAAAACCAAATGCTTGATTAGTCTCAAAGATAATGGCATTGGTATTCCACCGGAAAAAACCGGAGAAGTTTTTCAAGTCTTTAAGCGCTTTCATGATGCCAAACAATATAGCGGACATGGCATTGGGTTAGCCACCTGTCGCAAAATTGCTGAGAATCATGGAGGCAAAATCTGGTTTAAGTCCGAAGTTGATGTGGGGACATCCTTTTACTTTACTCTTCTAATGTTCCAGATTCAAGAAGAGACGGAGGAAGTAGAGGAGTAAGTAGATCTAGCAAACTCTCAAAATCAAAACGATTTAAGGTTTGCCTAATGAATTGGATCAGTTCTACTCGATCGGAGGGCAAATCTTCAATTAATTCTAAAATTCGTTGATCGTCGAGTGTAATCGTTGCATAGTAAAGCTGTTTTAGCCAAGCTTCTGGCATGATTAAAAATGCGCTGGTATCTAGGGGTTTAGAGTGAATGGCTTCTGAAAAAAGACTGATTGGGGATCGCTCTTCGTAGGTATACTCTAGGGGTAAAAATTCGGCAAGTGTTGTCAAAAGAATACTTTCTTGAATCGGCTTATAAAGTAGCTTATCGTAACTGATCGTAGTCCTTAAATAGTCTTCATTTTCAAAGACGGTGGCCGTCATCGCAATAATGGGTATGGACTGGCCTTGAGTGAGGGCGCGAATTTGTTCAATAGTTGGATATCCGAGCTGATGGGACATTGGTAAATTGATCAAAATCAGATCTGGATTAAACCTTTGCAATTGGGCGATCGCCTCTTGGGCATTTCCTACACTCTGAACTGTAAACCCCACTATCTCCAACAACTGCACTAACCACTGAAGCTCCTCTAAGCGGTCTTCAACTCCTAAAATCCGATAAGACGGTTGACCAGGGGCTAACCCTTTGACGCGACGATGTTCTTGATATCGTTCAACTTGGGGTAAAACCTCCAGTTCTACCGGAATCTGAAACTTAAAAATACTCCCTTGATTGACGACACTGGATACGGTTAGTTGGCCTCCCAATAGCTCCACAAACTTATGGCTAATGGACAGACCTAAACCCGTTCCTTCTTGAGCGACCAACCCCGTTGAAGTCTGCTGAAAGGGTTGAAACAATAACTCTAGTTCCTCCTGGGGAATTCCCGGCCCCGTATCTTCGACTTCAAAGGCTAATAAGGGGGGTTTTCCCTCTGTTTCTGAGAACCACACCCGTAAGATAACTTGCCCTCTAGAGGTAAACTTAATGGCATTACTGAGCAAATTGATCAAGATTTGGCGTAACTTACCTTCATCCGTTTGCAAGCAAGGGGGAAAGGGAGTCATTTTTTCAATTTGAAACTTAAGCTGTTTTTCCCTGGCTCTCAGATTGAGCATCTGATAAAGCGTATCCAAGAAAACTTCTAGATTAATCGCGGTCAGATTGACCTCGATATAACCGGCTTCTACCTTAGATAAATCCAAAATATTATTAATTAGTCCTAATAAATGCTCGCCACTGCAATAAATGATATTGAGAGATTTGTGGAATTCGGGCAATAAATCAACATCTCGGAGGAGAACCTGAGTAAAGCCTAAAATGGCGTTGAGGGGGGTTCTGAGTTCATGACTCATATTAGCTAGAAATCGGCTTTTGGCGCGGTTGGCGGATTCAGCCTGTTCTAGGGCGAGGTCTCGCTCTAATTCGGCTTGTTTGCGTTGGGTGATGTCGCGGGCAATCCAAATCACCTGATCTTCTAACATGGGGGATAAGGTGGCGGAAAACCAAACTTTGGAGTCTTCGAGATCGAGGTAATAATCAAAGGTGAGGGTAATGCGATCGCGAATGACTTGTTCTAACTGCTGACAGAGGGATGTCCGCTCTTCTCCATAAATAATCTGATTAATGGTCTCCGAAATTCGTTCTACTCCTTCTCCTAGGGCTGGAGCAGTGGGAATCATTTTAATGGTTTCTCCGGCTCTATCGAGGACTAAGACAATATCGCCCATGGCTCCAAATACCGATCGCATTTCCATTTCTGAAGTCTGGATTTTCTGCTCTAGAAGTTTGCGATCGCTAATATCCAGTAGAATGCCAAATAACCCCCTCACCTGACCATCAAAGCCTAAGATCGGTTGTACTCGTAGCTCACAATAGCGCAGTTGTCCATCACCACTATAGAGGGAGAGTTCCCAATCTTGGCCTTTGGCTTGGACAATAGCAGCTTGAATACGATGGTGAAACTCTCGCCTCTCCTCTGGATGAAGCCTTTTCAACACTTGTGCATAGGTCAACCGTTTAGGATCGATGCCTAAAATGCGATAAGTTTCCTGGGAAGCCCCGATTTCCTGAACTAGCACCGATTTGGGTTGATGTTCCCATTCCCAACTGCCAAAATGGGCAATTCGCTGTATGGCTAATAGGGGCGAATCTCCTACCAGTAAATCCTCGGAGGAACTAGAGGGGGGAATAGGTTGTTGCCAGAGATAACATTCTGGACAGGGTAGAATATAGTTAGATTTTTGTCTAAACTGTTCTTCCATCCGACTGTGATGCAGTTGCCCTTCAATGGCACTCAGGAGATCGACGGGTTGGGTGGAGGAAATAAATTTTACCCCATGGGAAAGAAAGGTTTTGATGGTTTGTACCTTGACTGAATGCCGAGTTAAGACCAGTAACGGTATCCTATGGGTTTTAGGATCGGATTTGAGGCTTTGATAAACCTGTTTCCAATAATAGGGACAATCCGATTGAATGAAGACTAAATCGGGTAAGTCGCTTGAATTTAAATCCGATTTCCCATCTGGACAGATCTGAACCTCATACCCCAGTTGAACTAATTGTTTTTCTAAGGATTTTGCTTGGGAAGGAGTGGGGGTAATTAACAGGAGGCGATCGCCATGAGAGACTTCAGGCGCTTGAGTATGCCTGGGATGGCTTCTATCTGTGAGAGGGTCTCTCATGGTGAGAATATCCTTGGAATATACAGAGCGAATGATCCAGAAAGGGTTGAATTTGGACAGTCGGTCATCTCGGATCTCTGAAGTAGTCTATCAACAACATCTATCAATTGCATAGGCATAGAGTGGGGATCGCCAGAGAACCCTGAATATGGGAAAATTACAGGGGGACTCTTAGTATGACCGATGAAGGCATGGGTGCAATTGGCTGGCGATCGCTTTAGTGATAAGCCTAAATTCCTGGGGACAATGGGCTATTTTTGGCCCCTTGAACTTTAGGTTTGCGATAGATGAATTCTATCGCAAACCTAAATAAGTTATAAACGGTTGCCCCTGATGCCCTCTACCCCCTTCTCCCCCAGGAGAGAGATTGAGGGAGAGGAAATTTCCAGTTACACAACCTGCTTAAACTAGCTCTATTCCAATCCCCATGGTCATTCTTCTCGTTTCACAGCCGGACAGGGAGTAATCCATAACTATGAGAATTTTAGTCACTGAAGATGACCCTATTTTAGCACCCATGCTGAAGGAAGCTTTAACCCATCAACACCATGTGGTAGATATTGCGGGTGATGGCCAAATGGGTTGGGAATATGCCGATGCCCTCACCTACGATTTAATTTTATTGGATATCGATCTGCCCAAATTAGATGGCATAAATTTATGTCGCCGTTTGCGACAACAGGGATATGAAGGAGCGATTATTTTATTGACCGGTAGGCATCAGAGTACGGATAAAGTTACAGGTCTAGATGCCGGAGCTGATGATTATGTGGTTAAACCCTGTACCCTGGAGGAATTGAACGCCCGGATTCGGGCGGTGATGCGTCGTC
Organism: Roseofilum acuticapitatum BLCC-M154; assembly: GCF_030068475.1. Lineage (GTDB taxonomy): Bacteria > Cyanobacteriota > Cyanobacteriia > Cyanobacteriales > Desertifilaceae > Roseofilum > Roseofilum acuticapitatum. The sequence goes on from NZ_JAQOSP010000091.1 coordinate 10,180, forward strand.
GGCAAACCTATGCCCAATCGGTTTTAGTTTGGGGAGACTTATGCTTAAATCCGAAAACTTGTGAGGTGACTTATCAGGAAGAACCCCTCTCTCTGTCAGCCAAAGAATATGGTTTGCTGGAGTTATTTTTACGGCATCCAGAGAGGATTTTTAGTAGTAGTAGTATTTTGGATTATTTATGGTCCTTTCCCGATAGTCCAGGGGAAGAAACGGTGCGTGCCCATGTAAAACGTTTGCGACGCAAATTAAAGGATGTGGGAGCAGAAGGGATCATTGAAACGATTTATGGTATGGGTTATCGGATGAAAGCCTTACCCCCTAAAGCTTCAGAGAAGGAAATCCCGCCTCCTCTAGAGGATCGAGAACCCGATCAATCAGAGACTCCAGAAGCGCAAACTCAGGCGGCGATCGCCCAATTATGGGAGTCATTTAAGGGGCCGATCCTAGAGCGGTTAGCCCTGCTAGAGGATGTCATCACGGCTGTAGAACAGGGCAAATCTAGTGAGGATAACCGCCAGGAAGGACAACAAGCCGCCCATAAATTAGTGGGATCTTTGGGGATGTTTGGCTATCCCCAAGGCTCAGAAATCGCTCGGTCGATGGAAACCATCTTCCAATCCGATCGCTGTAGGGATAAGGGGGGCGAATTGCGATCGCATCTGAAACAACTGCAAGCTCTACTCATCCCCCCAGAACCCAAAACCGAAGTCCGGAAAAAAGAAAGGCCTGATTTCCCCGATCCTGAGAACTCCAATCTTCCCGCTCCCCTAGTCGTTCTCGCCGTTGACGACGATCCCTTAATTCATCAACGTCTCACCACCTGTCTACCCCCCTGGGGAATTAACATCACGCCCCTAGGAAACCCCCATAACTTTTGGGCAACCCTCAAGCAAGTTCAACCCCATCTGCTCATTTTAGACATCGATATGCCCGATATTACCGGACTCGATCTCTGTGAACAAGTTCGCAACCATCCAGACTGGAATAGTTTACCCATCCTCTTTCTAACCAGCTATAACGACCCAGAAACCATTAATCGTCTCTATGCTCTGGGGGCAGATGATTATGTCAATAAAACAGCAACCGATTCCGAATTAGTCACCCGCATCCTCAACCGTCTAGAACGACATCAACTGCTACACTCTCGTTTAAACCTCTCTCCTCAAATCGATCCCCAGGATGAACTCACCCAAGTGATGCGCCGCTATCCAGCTTGGACAAAACTTGAACATCAGTTAGAAAGATGCCATCAAGATCGCCAGTCCTTAGCCATAATCCTCTTAGATATCGATCGCTTTCGGCAGATTAATCAACAGGGAGGGTATCGAGTCGGCGATCTCATCTTGCAAAATATTGCCCAAATTTTACGCCAGCAAGTCCCCCCAGAAACCCTAATCGTGCGATGGGGAGACGATCAATTTTTATTAGCCGTTCCGAGAATCAATCACCAACAAACCGAGCAATTAATCCAGACAATTCTCGCTGAAGTCACTCAGATCGATTTAGGAGGATTAAAACCGATTAAAATTACCCTCAGTAGCGGCTATGCCCAATTTCCCGATTCCGCAAGCGGACATGAACACGCTCAGGAATTAGAGCAGCTCTGTCAACAGGCAGAAAAAGCCATGAATTTAGCCCGAAAAAATGGGGAGTCATAACCCCCCTGTTTCAGTTTTAAATGATATTAGACTTTCTGGTGTGAGGTTTCCAGTAGCGCCTCAACAGCAGTACCTCTTTGCAATTCTTGCCATTGACCATTAATCGGTTGATACTGACAGTAACAGACTACAATTCGTTCATCCGTATCAAAACTGGCAAATTGGCAAACCTGTACCACCTTCCATTCACCCTCACGTCCGTGAGTTACACCATTACCCGGATCGCTGACATTCATATACTCTCTCACGCGATCGCCCACTTTGGGAATTTCTCCATTGCTGGAATAATGCCACTCTTCAGCCAGAATACTGGTTAAACTTCCTGATGGTAAAAGTTGTCGCTCTTCCCATCCCAAAGCATCTGCATCGCTACTCTTGTAGATAATCCATGTTTGTCTCATATCGTTCATCCTCGAAACTGGTTTGCTTTCCATAAAAAACGCAATCTACTTTTAGGATGCGGTCTCTGGTATTACGGATAACCTTAAGTTGCCATCCATATTTTTGTGCCATCTCAAAACATTTTTGGGGACTGCTTGCAGCATGAATATTTTCTGGGATATTATCTCCATTAGAATGATGGCTCATCAATTTAGCTGGATTTAAATATGAATATATGTTACCTCAATTGCTTCCTCAAAACTATACCAAGAGGAACCGATCGCCTTTAGAGAGCATATGATTAACCTTTATAGCCTATTGTTCATGACTCTGGTCACAGCCACCCTAGGGGGAGCCAGCTTTGCCCTATTCTGGCAGACTCGCCCCATGGTGAATACTTCCCCAACTCCCCAACCTTCTCTAGCTCCTTCTCCTGCTGCCGTTTCCCCGACTGCATCAATACAGACTCCTTCAGAAATCCGCCCGTTAAACCTCTTGGAACGAGATGAAGTAGAACCGGGAAGCGAATTCGATCGCTTTCGGCGGGAATTTCGTCATGCAGTAGCCGATCGCGATCGAGAATTTATTACAGAATTACTCCCCGAACAAAGCCCCTTGTGGGAAAAAATGGGAGAAGCAAGAGTCTGGGAAGAGCTAGAAAAGGCGATCGCCCTCGGATGTATTGCCCAAGAAAATTCCACCCATACTAAAATCGATCCCTTTACCTCCCTGTGGGTTTGTCCCCCAGTGCAATCCCAACTGCTGCAAGCCTATCCTCCCTCGATCCACTCACCCCAACCTAGACTAGACTGGGAAAAGAATCAGGTAGTGGTAGTAGGAGCGGGGGTAAATGTGCGATCTGCGCCCGATATTGACAGCGAGGCGATGGCGATCGTCTCCAATGAAGTGTTAACTCGGAGTCTTTCCCCCTCCGAGGAACCCCCCGATTCCCTTTCCAGTCCCCTCGATGGATGGACAGCCATCTACTTACCCAATGGAGACACCGGCTATATTTATAATCGCTATGTCTATTCTCCCCTAGATCCCCAAATCCACTTTGGCCAAGTGCAAGGAAAATGGCAACTGTTTTATTTTTTCCCAACAACTGGAGTAACGAGTCATGAGTATTAAGAAAAAACCTAAATTACCTCGACCGCAACAGATGGGTTGGATTTTAGTCGGTGTTGCTGGAGTCATTGTTACCCTTAACTATATTCTCCCTCAATTTACACGGCCGAAAGTTCCCACCGTCCCCTACAGTGAATTTCTGGAGCAGGTAAAGGAGAATAAAGTTTCTGGCGTGCAAATTGGCTCCAAAGAAATTCGCTATCGTTTGAAGTCAGAAAATACAGGAGAACAACTCGGCCCCCTACTCTCGACGACTCCCGTATTTGACCCCGAATTAGTCCAGCGCCTAGAAGCGAATGGGGTTTTGTTTCAAGCGGCTCCACCACCGACCAATACCTGGTTTGCCGTTCTCTTGAATTGGGTGATTCCGCCGATTATTTTGGTTGTTGCTTTTCAATTTTTCCTCAATCGGGGCAATTCCCAATCTTTAGCGATTAGTAAGAGTAAAGCGAAGATTTATGTAGAAGGAGCATCGGATAAAGTCACTTTTGCAGATGTGGCTGGGGTGGAAGAAGCCAAAGTTGAATTAGCCGAAATTGTGGAGTTTCTCAAAAGTCCCGATCGCTTCAAAAAAATTGGCGCAAGAATTCCTAAAGGGGTATTATTAGTCGGCCCTCCAGGAACAGGAAAAACCCTGTTAGCTAAAGCCGTTGCCGGAGAAGCAAAAGTTTCTTTTTTCAGCATCTCAGCTTCTGAATTTGTGGAGCTGTTTGTGGGTACGGGAGCCGCACGAGTACGGGATTTATTTGAACAGGCAAAAAAGAAAGCTCCTTGTATTATTTTCATTGATGAATTGGATGCCATTGGCAAATCCCGCAGTAATGGCGCGGTGCAAAGTGGCTCTAATGATGAACGGGAGCAAACCCTAAACCAACTTTTGACAGAAATGGACGGCTTTGGAGTGGGGGATGCTACCGTAATTGTTTTAGCGGCAACCAACCGCCCAGAAGCCTTAGATGCTGCCCTGTTGCGCCCCGGACGCTTCGATCGCCAAGTCTTAGTAGACCGACCGGATTTAGCGGGACGGTTGACAATTTTAGAGATTTATGCTAAGAAAGTCAAACTCGGAGATGATATCGACTTGAGGGCGATCGCCACCCAAACCCCCGGATTTGCCGGAGCCGACCTCGCCAACCTCGTCAACGAAGCCGCATTGCTGGCGGCTCGCAACAATCGGGAAGCCGTATCCCAAGCCGACTTTAAAGAAGCGATCGAGCGCGTCATTGCTGGACTAGAGAAAAAGAGCCGCGTATTGAGCGATCGCGAGAAAAAACGAGTCGCCTATCATGAAGTCGGCCATGCGATCGTCGGAGCCTTAATGCCAGCAAGCAGCAAAGTCGCCAAAATCTCCATCGTTCCTCGTGGTCTATCCGCCCTCGGCTACACCCTCAAACTCCCCACCGAAGACCGCTTCCTCATGGAAGAATGGGAACTGCGCGACCAAATCGCCATGTTACTCGGCGGCAGAGCAGCCGAAGAACTCATCTTTGGCACAATATCCACCGGAGCATCAGACGACCTGCAACGAGCCACCAACCTCGCCGAACAAATGGTCACCACCTACGGCATGAGCAAAGTCTTAGGCCCCCTAGCCTATCAAAAACTCTCCTCCGGAAACTTCCTCGGTAATGGCAGTGGCAACACCCGCCGCATGATGAGCGACGACACCGCCCAAACCATCGATCGCGAAGTCAAAGAAATCATCGAAAAAGGATATGCAAAAGCCTTCAGTATTTTGTCTCACAATCAAGAACTGATGGAAAACATGACCGAAGAACTCTTAGAAACCGAAGTCTTAGAAGGCGAACAACTCTACGCTTGGTTAGATCGGGTTAACTCTGTATCTTCCGAGAAAACCCTAGAATTTTAGCCCTTAATTAACACAGATTAACCAGCAGGATAGGCAGACCATTTAGAACCTATCTTGCTCATTAAGTCATAATTATTAAACTGAAAATGGACTAAAATAAGTAATTATATTTACTCTTTATTTTAACTTCATAAAAATTATCGTAAACCCACGGACTTTTATTCCGAAAAAATGCGGTATCATTCCCCTTAAGATTAGAAATTAAATTCTGTAAGGGGTGAATTGATGAGTACACTTTTAATGGTCTATACCCTGATTTCCTATGTATTTTCAGGGGCACTCTGCTATAGCAGCGCACGCAAAGAACAAGAAGACCTGAACTCAACCGAGTCTCAAAGCCTAGGATGGATTGTGCTATTTTGGCCCTTGTGGATCGGCCATGAAATCGACAACACAACCTCCCTAAGCGCCAATATTTCCCATCTAGAACAACAAGAGTCAATCCCGACCTCTAAACTCATCGGGCAGAGACTCGAAGAAGCAGGACTGCTCACCCACAACCAAGTGCAAGCCATCTTAGCCTACCAACAAGATCATCACCATTTACGCTTCGGAGAAATCTCCGCCATGTGGGGATGGATCAAATCAGAAACCGCCGACTTTTTTGCCGAACAGCTCCACCAACTCAAGAGTTACCAACAACCTCTAGGGCAAGCCCTCAAAGGTGCAGGCATTTTAGATGACGAACAAATCCAAACCATCCTCACCTATCAGTCTCAAACCGGTCTCAGATTTGGAGAAATTGCCGTTCGCCACGGATGGGTGAATCAGCAAACCGTTGATTTCTTCGTCAGTACACTTTATTAAAAGGATTCATACAAATCTTATGGGGCTTGGCAAGAGCGCCGTTGTTGATCGAGCTGTGGTTCTTGCCAAGAAAAAGCAAAATGGCTAATGGCCGAAATCCGACCCTGCCACCGTTGCAAATCGCGCATCTGCTCTTCCAAAGATGGGCGATTTCTGTAGTCTTGTCCCCATTGTCCGGCTAAAACGGGCTTCACTTGCACATTTTGAGTCGCCATACTTAAAACCCGCTCCACCTGTTCCGTAATACACTCGGTTCCGCTACACACACCATAGGACATGGGATGCCATTCCATAGAAGTCGGGAATTTATCCCAAGGTTGCAGGCGAGAATCATAACCTTTACCCACAACTCGGTTAGCATCGGGGAAAAATACGGCTCCGGTGGGTAATCCTTGACGTTGAGCAGGGGCACTGGCAAGGACGAGAAAATCAATCACTCCTTGCAGAGCATGGGCAACGGTGAGTAACCAGAGTTCCTGTTGTAGGCGGTCTTGCTGTTGTCTTAAACTGAGGGAGCCTTGTGGAGTGTTGCGACCTTGCCACATCGGTTGTCCTTCTTGGGGATAGCGTTGCTTGGCGGCTTGAAGATCGTCAACTGTAATATATCCTTTGCTGATATAGGCTTGAATGATGTATTGACCCTGATTATTCGTGGCCCGTTGATAGAGGGACTGTTGGGAAGCCGGGCCATAAATCCATAAATCTTGGACTTTGGTGGCGACAGAAGCCGGGCCAGTCAGCCGAGGATAGCGAATATAATCAAATAGCATCCCATCGGGCTGACGTTGGAGGATGGAATTGACGAGGTAATAATAGTCTCGTTTGGCTTGGGGATGATAGGGATCGATAAAGACTTGTTCTGTATCGCCTCCGGTGACTTCATAGCCGGTGTCTTTGGCATCATGAACCGATAGACTGGTTTCGTTGTTGCCATTGCGGGCTAGGGCTTGCTGGCGATCGCCCAACAGACTATAGTTATAGCCAAAATTCATCGAAAACAACCAGGCATAAATCCGTAGTCCCCTTTGTCTCGCTTTCTGAATCGTCAGGGCTAAGAGATCGGCATTTTCCTGTCCCTGAAGCCGAACCACAGAGGGCCAAGGGGTGGGGTTATCATTAACGGGTAAGAGAACTTGACCATCATAAAACACCTCAACATAGACCTCGTTATAGCCCTTATTCACAATCTCATCCATCACCCGGTCTAAATTGCCGTTAAATAGATCGCAGGGATAAACCCGCAGCCAAATCGCCTGAGTTTGGGGCCAAGTGCGAGCGCGGCAGTTTTGTAGTTGAGCCGTATGCTGTTGAACCAAAGCTTGATAGCGCTGTTGAGCTTCTGGGTTTCCACTCAGAGCAGCTTGCCGTGCCTGTTCTTTTGCTTGTCGCTCTGGATTGGATAATTGACAATAGGCATTAACGGCCGCAGAACTCGGTTTGATCTCGGTGAGGGTTCCTAGAATCGGGGAGAGCAGCAGAAATAGGGCCAGCCAAAGATTGAACTTGTAAGGTCTCAGGAATGGAGAAGTCATGAAAAATCAGGTAATAAATCAAGTGGATTACAGTCGCTTATCGGGGGAAAATCTTCCCGATCATAGCTTGTGACTGTTATGTTGTCTGTAAACGATCAGCCTATTAGTATTTCGCAAAAGTCAAGTAATCTATTCATCCCCCAAAATCGATCTTCCGAACGGTTGGATTGATTAATGTGAGCAATATGGCCGCCTTTTTCTGTGAGAATAAGATGAGCATTGGGATTTTGAGCCATACGCTGTTTCATTTGCGGGATAATTTGCGGATCGAATATGGGGTCATCTTCGGCATAAATAATTAAGTAGGGAAGAGTCAGCCGATCTAAAATGTACAGGGCGCTGGTTTGGCGATAATAGTCTTCGACCCTCTGAAAACCATAGTAGTCGATGACCATTTGGCGATCGCAACTATCCACTGAAGTCATTCTCTCTAAAGCGTCTGGTTTTAAGCTGTCGGGAAAGAGTGTCCGCCGTTTTTGGGCTTCAGCAATAAATTTACGGACAAAACTCTGTTCAATTTTGCGACCCATGAATGTAGTTCGCAAATGGGCTAAGGAAAGGCTAGATTCAAGATTAGTCGATAAAGTCGCCCCTCCGCAGATCTCAGAAGAACCGCTTTCCATCGCTGCTTTCACTCCCCATAAAGCCAATTGTCCCCCCATAGAAGCACCCGTGAGAATCACTGGGGTAGGGCAACCCAGGTTGGTGAGTTGCTCTGCTAAATGAACTTGATCTTGTCCTTCCCGCCAACCGTAGGATGAAGGGACGGGGGAAAGCTCGGCGGTTTTGCCATGACCTCGCCAGTCATAGAGGAGAATGGCAAAATGACGCTGGTAAGCCTTGTGAGCGAGTAAATGAGCATACCATTCGTTGTTGACTATGCCATTGATGCCCGTATTGAAGATGATTGTACCTTTAGCATGGGGGGGACAGCTCCAAATTCCCCACAGGGGAACCCCTTCCGCACCCGTAAAGATCTGTTCTTGCCAAGGAACTGGGGGCAAATGACTTAACCAGGAAACGCGATCGCCCCATTTTTTCCAAGTGATTCCATACCAGTAGTCTACGACTAAGGTTTGAATTAAACCATCCTGGAAATATAAGGGCGATTGATATTCAATGATGAGTTGCTTTGACAAAGGTTGCAATGCTATGCCATTGTCTTGAATTGTTCTTTTCACCTGAGTTGCATCCATTCACCTTCTGAACTCTTCCCTAATGCCCACGCAAAGGGTATTCTAGATAGTTTATAGGATCACGATTGCAGTGCCTCCCCAATATACCAGTCAGAATTGTTCAAATTGCGGTAAGCAAGTTGTCAAAACATTGAGTCAAAGAACGCATTGCTGCGGGCATTGTGGTACTGTACTAGACCGTGACCACAATGCGGCTCTAAATATCTTAGCTAGTGGGCACTCATAGGGTAGGGCATACCCAAATTCACGCCTGTGGAGAGAACGACCTCTGCCAAGCAGATGCAAGTCTGCTGGGTAAGTTGTCTCACTGAATCAGGAATCCCCGTCACTTCAGTGCGGGGAGTGTCAAGTTTATTCTTCACATCACAGTTTAGAACATGAAATCCTATCTCGCAGCCGCTATCCAGATGACCAGTAAGCCAGATCTGGAGAAAAACCTCGCTGAAGCGGAAGACCTAATTGACCTAGCCAAGCGCCAAGGAGCCGAACTGATTGGCTTACCGGAAAACTTCTCGTTCTTAGGTACAGAAACTGAGAAAATTGCCCAAGCCGGGGCGATCGCCGAGCAAACGGAGAAATTTCTCAAAACCATGGCTCAACGGTTCCAGGTGACTCTCCTAGGGGGCGGATTTCCCATCCCAGTCAGTAGCGATAAAGTTCACAATACAGCCCTATTGATTGACCCCAACGGTGAAGAACTGGCTCGATACCACAAAGTCCACTTGTTTGATGTAAATGTGCCCGATGGAAATACTTACCAAGAATCCTTAACGGTACAAGCGGGAACCGAACTCCCTCCCATCTACAAGTCTGAACTGTTCGGTTGCTTAGGATTATCGGTTTGTTATGATGTGCGCTTTCCAGAATTGTACCGCTCCTTGTCCCAGCAAGGGGCGGAAGTTTTATTTATTCCGGCGGCGTTTACCGCTTATACCGGAAAAGACCATTGGAAAGTTTTATTGCAAGCCAGAGCCATTGAAAACACCTGTTATTGTATCGCCCCCGCCCAAACCGGTTGCCATTATGCTCGCCGCAAAACCCATGGCCATGCCATGATTATCGACCCTTGGGGGATTATTCTCGCTGATGCAGGAGAAGAACCGGGAGTGGCGATCGCCGAAATCCGTCCCGACCGTTTACAACAAGTACGCCGACAAATGCCCAGCCTTAATCATCGCGTCTTCTAATCGCAATCATGTGAAACTCTTACTTTCGCTTTTCTTCAGATTTGCTTTACATTTGTAAAGAACCTTGTACAGTAGACATCGATGAGTTAAAGAACATAATGGTTGAAATACTCCCTTGGGTGTTTTCTCACACCCCAACCAGCCTCACCCCCTTGTTAGCCACAGCAACCGAAGCCGAAGCGACCAGTCCTACCCTAGTCTTAGCTGGGGTTCTTCTGAGCCTTGTTACTATTTATCTTGCCAGTAAAATTGGTAGTGAATTATGCGCTCGTCTGGAGTTACCTCCTGTCCTCGGAGAGCTTTTGGGAGGGGTGGTCATTGGGGTATCTGTCCTCAAATTGCTGGTTTTTCCAGAAGGCGGAGCTGGTGCAGAGGAATCCGTAATTATTACCTTGTTGGAAAAAACAGCCGGTTTAACCCCAGAAGCAGCCGATGGTGTTTTTCTCGCCCAAAGTGAAGTCATCTCGGTTTTATCAGAATTAGGGGTGATTTTTCTCCTATTTCAAATTGGTTTAGAATCAGATTTAAAACAACTTATTGATGCCGGAGTCCAATCCGCCTTAGTTGCCGTGACTGGGGTGGTCGTCCCGTTTTTAACGGGAACCTTGGGACTGATTTATTTTTTCCATGTGCCCAATATTCCCGCTATCTTTGCCGGTGCAGCCTTAACCGCCACCAGTATTGGGATTACGGCGAAAGTGCTGGCAGAAATTAAACGTCTGAATGACAAAGAAGGACAAATCATTATCGGTGCAGCCGTATTAGATGATATCCTCGGCATTATTATTCTGGCGATCGTAGCTTCCTTAGCCGAAAAAGGAGAAGTTGAGGTCTCCAGCATCATTTATCTGGTGATTAGTGCTGCGGCTTTCCTGATTGGCTCCATTATCTTAGGCCGCCTGGTCATGCCCTATTTTATGGGTTTACTTAATAAACTGACTACTCCAGGAACCCTCTTAATTGGTGGATTAATTATCGCCTTTATCTTTGCCTATATCGGTGCAGTTATTCAACTCGAAGCCATCTTAGGAGCCTTTACCGCCGGTCTAATTTTGGGAGAAACGGAAAAACATCGAGAACTGGAAGAATTAGTGGAACCCATCGGATTTATGTTGGTTCCTGTCTTCTTCGTCACCGTGGGGGCGCAAACCGATCTCTCGGTTCTCAACCCTGCGGTTCCCAGTAACCGGGAAGGACTAATTATTGCCAGTTTCCTGGTGGTCGTGGCGATTATTGGTAAAGTGGTCAGTGGATTTACCCTCTTCGGTGGTGAACCGGTTAATCGGATTGCCGTTGGTGTGGGGATGATTCCACGGGGAGAAGTCGGATTAGTCTTTGCTGGAGTCGGTTCTGCCAGTGGTGTCTTACCCGAATCCTTAGATGCAGCGATTATTGTGATGGTGATTCTGACCACATTTGTTGCGCCCCCCTTATTAAGAGTGGCTTTTCAAAAATCAGAAACTGTACCGAGTTCGAGTACAGAACCGAAAAAAGAACCCGCAGCGATCGCCGAATCAGATTCTAGCCAATAATCAGGCGATCTCTACCCATCGATATTACAATCAGCATTGAAAACCAAATTATGGGGGTGCAATCATCTGGCCGGATCGCGATCGACTCGCAACCGTCGCCAAGATTGCACCCCATCTTTTTTTCCCGATTCGTCTGTAGTTGTAATATACTCATCACCTGAATCTTAATTAAAGACTCCTCCCAATCAACCGTCATGAAATTTAGTCATTCTAGAGGCCCATCTGTGAAACTGAATTGGTTATTTCCTAGCCTTTTAGGACTCTGGCTCTGGTCAGCCCCAGTCCAAGCAGCCAGTTTACAATATTGGCGGTTCGATGCCAGAAACAATCGTCTGGAATTCACCACCAACGGCCGAGTTCAACCCACTGCCCAACTCATTTTTAATCCCACTCGCTTAGTCATCGATTTACCCGGAACCAGTTTGGGCAACTCCATTCGTTCCCAACTGGTCTCTACCCCAGGGATTAAACAAGTCAGAACCGGGCAATTTGAGCGCAACACCACCCGCATCGTCATTGAATTAAACTCTGGCTATACCCTCGACCCCTCTCAAGTCAGATTTATCGGCTCTTCTGCCTCCCAATGGACAGTACAACTACCTCAACCCCAACGAGAAGGCACAACCCCAACGCGCTCCAATCCTCCGCCTACTTTAACTTCACCTCCCCCCTCTCGGCCGGTAGCTCAACAACCTACCCCCAACCGCAGCACCAGTGGAAATGAAATTGAAGGGGTTCGAGTCACGGGTGATGGCTTTTTCATTCGCACCACCAACCAGCCAGAAATTGCTAGAGTGGAGCGCTCCTCAGACCAACGTCAAATTGAAATCGATCTCAAAGGGGTAAGTATACCCAATAGCTTAAACCCCAGACGTTTAAATATTAATAGTCGGGGACTCAATCAATTTATTCTCAGTCCCTTAGAGGGGGATGAGACCGGAACTCGTATTACCCTCAATGTCAACCCGAATAGTGCAGATTGGCAAGCTATACCTAACCGCATAGGGCTGGTTCTGATTCCCAGAGCTGGGAGTGGAACCGATGTTGCCAGTGCTAATCCTTGGCCGGCTGGTCGCGAGATTCGAGCCGCCGATCCGAATGTGCCCGATCCCACTCAACCGCCCCTGATTCAGGCGATCGAGTTGTCTGGTAATAGCACCAATTCCCAATTGGTGATTCGTGCTAGTGGCCGAGTCACTGCGGTGGGGGAATGGCCCAATCCTTCGGTCTATACTTTAAGATTATCGCCCGCTCGCTTAGGGCAAAATCCGCCTCAGATGCCTACAGGGGGAAATAGTCCCTTTACTCGCTTTGATGTGCAGCAAGCTGATGACCAAACGGTGGTGATTTCTATGACTCCTCGTTCTGGATTTAGCTTGGGACAGATCAATCAAGCGGGTTCCCAGGTGATTGCCCTATCTTTGGGGTCAGGTACTCCTTCCTTACCCCCTATTGCCTCGACTCCCAATCCTCCCTCAGCCAATATTCCCATTCCTGTTCCTAGACCAGCGAATCCTCTACCTCCTCAGCCGACGACTCCACCCCGTACCCAATGGCCCCTACCTACTCCAGGACGGACTCCCAATTCTCGAATTCGGGTGGTGATCGATCCGGGTCATGGGGGCCGCGATCCCGGTGCAGTCGGCATTCGTGGACTGCGAGAAACGGATGTAGTTTTAGATATCTCTCGACAGGTGGCCGCCATTCTGCAACAAAATGGGGTGCAAGTGGTTTTAACCCGCGATCGCGAAGTAGAAATCGACCTGGCTCCTAGGGTGAATCTAGCCGAACGGGTCAACGCCAACCTCTTTGTTAGCATTCATGCCAATGCAATTAGTATGAGTCGCCCGGATGTCAATGGAGTAGAAACGTACTACTACAATAGTGGCGCTCGCCTAGCCCAAGCGATTCAAGGTTCCATCCTCCGGAGCATACCGATGACTGACCGGGGAGTAAAAAGCGCTCGCTTTTATGTTCTCCGCCGAACATCCATGCCATCGGTATTAGTGGAAACTGGATTTGTAACCGGGGCCCAGGATGCTCCGAGGTTAGCGACTCCAGCCTTTAGAAGTCAAATGGCTCAGGCGATCGCCAATGGAATTTTGCTGTATATCCGGCAAAACTACTAGAGCTATGTTCGGAAAGTTTCACGCCCTCATAGCGGGTTCATTTCCCAAGCTGATGTAGTGATTGTCGGAGCAGCAAGGGCGTATCACAATCATCAGCGAGGAAACGGCGTGAAACTTCATTGGCTTTTACCAGGTGTTTTAGGATTATGGCTGCTCTCATCTCCCGTCTATGCAGCCAGTTTGGAAAATTGGCGCTTTGATGCCAGAAACAATCGCTTAGAGTTGACCACCGATACCAATGTCCAACCGAGAGCGCAACTGATTTATGGGCCGACTCGTTTGGTGGTTGACTTACCCGGAATTCAATTAGGGAGAGCATTACGGGAGCAGTTGGTCAATACGCCTGGGATTGCCCAAGTCCGCACGGGGCAGTTTAATTCTAATACTACTCGCTTAGTCGTAGAACTCAAACCCGGTTATACCATTGACCCCAATCAAGTGAAATTCCAAGGGATTTCCCCTCGTCGATGGGTGGTGCAAATTCCCAATCCTCAACGGGTGCAAACACCGGTTACCCCTCCTCCGGTTTCTACTCCTCAACCGGTTCCTTCGAGCAGCGCTTCATCTGTAGTAGAAGGGATTCGGGTTACTCGTGATGGCTTTTTTTTACGGGTGAATGGAGATAATCCAGAAGTGAAGTCTGTCAAACGCAGCTCTAATCAACAGGAAATCACGATTGATTTTGAGGGAGTTACCTTAGCGAGCGATTTACATCAAAGACCTTTACCGATTAATAGTCGAGGGGTGCGCCAAATCCAGATGAGTCAATTGGAGGATTCTATTGTAAGGGTAACTTTAGATGTGACCCCTGCCAGTCCGGATTGGAAAGCCGTTAGCCAATCCTATGCTGTTATTCTCATGCCGGTTCCTGGTAGTAGTATTTTATCTACCCAAGAAGCGCAACAACCTTGGCCGACCAATCAGGAACTAGCATCGGCAAATTCTTCTGTAGAGCCACTACCGACCCAACCCCCTCAAGATGGAGTGGTGATTAATGTACCGCCACCGGCTAATCCTTTGCCTCCTGCTCCTCCTCGTCCCCAACCCTTGCCTCCTCCGACGACTAATCCTCGTCCGTCTACTCCGACTCCTCCTCGCAATACTCGCATTCGAGTAGCCATTGACCCCGGCCATGGGGGTCGTGACCCTGGAGCGGTGGGGAATGGACTACGGGAGAAGGATATTGTGATGGATATCTCGAATCAGGTGGCGGCTATCCTAGAGCAAAATGGGGTGCAAGCGGTGCTGACTCGTCGGGATGACCGGGAAATTGATTTAGCTCCTAGGGTGGCGACGGCCGAACGAGCGAATGCGACCCTATTTGTGAGCATTCATGCGAATGCGATTAGTATGAGCCGTCCAGAAGTGAATGGGTTGGAAACCTTTTACTATCAAACGGGTCAGGCTTTAGCTCGCGATATCCATAATAGTATTCTGCAAACTTTAAATATTCGCGATCGCGGTATTCGTCGTGCTAGATTTTATGTGCTGAGAAACACATCTATGCCTTCTGTCTTGGTGGAAACTGGATTTATCACGGGTCGGGAAGATTCGGCTAAATTAGCGAATCCCGTTTTCCGTCGTCAGATGGCTCAAGGGATTGCCAATGGCATTCTGCGCCATATTCAGCAAAACTATTAGTGGGGGGAAGCACACATTGCTAAACCCCATGGTGTGAGTGAGTGATTTGGAGTAAATACAAAGCATGACCATCAATCATCGGCCAATTGGGGTTTTTGATAGCGGTGTGGGTGGACTGACGGTTCTAAGCGAACTCTATCGTCAGCTTCCCCAAGAATCGGTTATTTATTTTGGAGATACGGCACGCTTGCCCTATGGTACGCGATCGCCTGAAGAGATTATTCAATTTGTACGGGAAATTATCACCTGGATGGAAGAGCAACAGGTGAAAATGGTCGTCATGGCGTGCAATACCAGTAATGCATTAGCCCTAGAAGCCATTAGTGATGAATTTTCAACGCCCATCCTGGGATTGATTCTACCAGCCGCGAGAGCGGCTGTTTCTGTGGGTAAACGGGTGGGGGTGATTGCGACTCCTGCTACGGCTGCCAGTCAAGCCTATCGCCAAGCGATGATTGAAGTTGACCCAACGGTTCAGGTTTGGCAAGTGGGATGCCCAGAGTTTGTCCCTTTGATTGAACAAAATCGGATCAATGATCCCTATACTTATGAGGTTGCCCGCTCCTATTTGCAACCTCTGCTCCAACAAAATATTGATACTCTCATTTATGGCTGCACTCACTACCCTCTCTTAGATTCAGTGATTCGTCAACTGTTGCCTAAATCCGTACAAATCATTAATCCCGCCGTTCATGTGGTTAAAGCTACTGCACAAGAGCTGGATTTGCTGGGTTTACGAAATACCAATGCACCCTTACCAACCCAATTTGGGGTCAGTGGTTCTCCTCAACAGTTTAGATCTCGTTCGGTGTTTTGGTTAGGATACACTCCCCAAGTTGAACAGGTGGATTTAAGCTATCTGCCCATATCTAATTCTCTGGCTTCTTAAGCCCCTGTAGATCAGAAACTGGGTTTCTAGAAACCCGGTTTCTGGGCAAAAAGTAGGGGCAATTTTTGGGTTTTTTCACGTCTTGGAATTACGATATGGCCCAACCCCTGGGGTTGACTGATGACTTAAAACTTGCCGGTTGTCCATAGGCTTTGGGACAATGGGCAACAGTTCTCTATTGAATTGTTTTACCCGTTCAACATGAAAATCGCACAAGATATCACCAAATTGGTCGGCCATACTCCCTTAGTTCAGCTTAACCGCATCCCGCAAGCAGAAGGCTGTGTAGCCCGAATTGTGGTTAAGCTCGAAAGCATGAACCCAGCGTCCTCAGTCAAAGACCGAATTGGGGTCAATATGATTGATGCGGCCGAAAAAGAGGGGTTAATTTCGCCAGAAAAAACCGTATTGGTGGAACCGACTTCTGGCAATACGGGAATTGCTTTGGCGATGGTGGCTGCTGCGCGAGGCTATCGGTTAATCTTGTTAATGCCAGAAACGATGAGTTCAGAACGGCGAGCAATGCTCAAGGCTTATGGGGCTGAGTTAATTCTGACTCCGGGTTCGGAGGGTATGGGGGGATGTATTCGCCGAGCCATGGAAGTGGTGGAAGAAACCCCCAATGCGTATATGTTGCAGCAGTTTCAAAATCCAGCCAATCCCCAGATTCACCGCAAAACTACGGCTGAAGAAATTTGGGCTGATACGGATGGCCAGGTAGATATGATTGTTTCGGGTGTGGGCACTGGGGGGACAATTACGGGAGTGGCAGAGGTGCTGAAGAAGAGAAATGAGAAGGTTAAGGCGATCGCCGTGGAACCGGTTACTTCTCCTGTATTATCGGGTGGCCAACCGGGGCCCCATAAAATTCAGGGGATTGGGGCTGGCTTTGTACCAGAGGTTTTGAAGGTCGATTTAATTGATGAAGTGGTGACCGTTTCTGATGAGGAGGCGATCGCCTATGGTCGGCGTTTAGCGAAGGAAGAGGGCTTACTCTCTGGAATTTCTAGTGGGGCCGCGGTTTGCGCCGCCATTCAAGTGGGCAAGCGTCCAGAAAATGAGGGTAAATTAATTGTGGTGATTCAACCGAGTTTTGGCGAGCGCTATCTGAGTACCCCCTTATTCCAAGACCCAGTATAAGTTCAGGATAGGGGGATGGGGGGATGGGGAGATGGGGGGATGGCTCTTTACCAGAATTTTTAATTTTTAATTTTTAATGGTTCAGATGTGAATTACTATCAGACCCTAGAAATTGAGCCAAGAGCAACGGCGGAGGAAATTCGCCAAGCCTATCGCCGTTTGGTCAAACTTCATCATCCGGATCTCAATCCTGAAGTGGGTAGTGCTGACCGGATGGTGGCGATTAATCTGGCCTATGAAACCCTCAGCGATGTCCATCGTCGCCGAGTCTACGATCGCGAAAAGTTCCCCTATGCCCAAAGGAGCGATCGCCCCAAATCCACCAAATCTCCGACTCGTTCCCCCCAAAAACCTTTAGATCCCGATCGACATTGGCAACAATGGCTCTCAAGAGTTTATCATCCCGTCAATGCTTCCTTAATCGAAATTCTCGACTCCATCGAAACAGAAATTGATGACCTTTCTGCCGATCCCTTTGACGATCAATTGCTCGAAAATTTCCAAATCTATTTAGACAATTGTCGCTCCTTATTAGACGAAGCCCAAGTGCGGTTTCGTTCTCTCCCCAATCCTGGGCCCGTTGCCAGCATTGCCGCCCATCTCTATTATTGTCTCAACCAAGTCAGTGATGGTCTCGATGAATTCTCTTGGTTTCCTCAAAATTATGACGAACATTATTTACATACGGGTCTAGAACTGTTCCGGATTGCCCGTGGATTGCGTCAAGAAGCCCAAGAAGCTCTACAAGAGGTTTATGCTGATGCTTAATCAATCGTTTTTTCATCGCCAATACCCTAAAAAACCTTGTTTATGTATTTTTTACATAAAAACAATGCATTAATCGTAAAATCTTTATTTTTTTGTGTTTTATATTACAGAATATCCTTAAACTTCTGGATATACAGAAGTTATATCTCGGACAAGAAAAAACTTAAATATTTTATTACCGAGACAGGATAAGGAGAGGCAAAAAATGTCACTAAAAGTTGAACTGTTGGAACAAAGCTTTGAGAAGGTTAAGCCGGAAGCCAATGAATTTGTAGAGAGTTTTTACGCAAATATGTTCGCGGATAACCCGGAGGCCAAACCCCTATTTGAGCATACGGATATGAAAAAACAAAAGCAAATGCTTTTGCAGTCTTTGGTGTTCACAGTAGAGAACTTGAGAAAGCCAGAAGAGTTAAGTAGTGCCCTCAAAGGACTAGGGGCACGTCATGTTAAATATGGGGCCCTTCCTGTTCATTATCCCATCGTGGGTTCTGCACTCTTAAAAACCTTTGAACAATACTTAGGAGATCAGTGGACTCCTGAAGTTAAACAAGCTTGGATTGATGCCTATCAAGCCATTACCGAACTGATGCTCTCAGGCGCAGATTACGACAAAGCAGAAACCCAACTTTCTTAGGTCATGACCAGCAATTTGCAGCGATTTCCTCTGTTGAAAAATCTTTTTCAAGTCAAGACAGCTATCATTGCAGTGGTGGTTTTGCTATTAATTTGGGGAATTGCTGCGTTTGCCTTAGATCAGCGTCAAATCTTTCTGCCAGGAGTTACATCAGACGGACATACTTTAATCGAAGCCTCCTGTAGTTCCTGTCATGATGGGTTTAAACCGGTGAGCAATGAAACCTGTACGCGCTGTCATGAAGCGGAGTTAGTGAGTGATGCTCATGGCTCAAAAAAGTTTCGCGATCCCCGTTGGGCGGAATATCTGAGTAATTTAGATGTTTTGACTTGTACAGCTTGTCATGAAGAGCATGTTCATATGTTTGGTCGCGGGGTTCACCTAAAACCGGATTTATGTATGGCTTGTCATGAAGGGGTAATTGCTGGCGATATTCCCAGTCATAAGGGGTTTGAGCCGGATGGCTGCTGGACAGCCGGATGCCATAACTATCACGATCATCGGTCAATTTCGACGGGTTTTTTACGGGAAAATTTAAATCAGCCGATCCTATTGCCGAAGCCAGAAATGCCGAATTTAGAGGTAACCCTAACTGAAAGTAAACCTCCTAAACCCGATTTAGGTGAAGCGTTTCTGGAGGGTGAAACATGAGCAGAAAAGTAATCGTTTCGATTCTCTGCTTGGTGCTGATGTTCTGGAGTCATGGGGCGATCGCCTCCCCGATTTCCGCCGAGCGAGTAACAGAAATTACTCAGCAGTGGGAACAGAGTGTCCATGCTCTGGCGGATGTGAACTGTTCCACCTGTCATGAAGACTCTAAAACCAAAACCTTGGTGGTGCGTCCTAACCACGAAAGTTGCCAAAGTTGTCATCAGCAACAGGTTGATACCTTTCTACTCGGTAAACATGGGATTCGCACGGCGGAAGGACTTTCCCCTTTAACTCCTAAGATGGCACACTTACCGATGAAAGACTCGGCTTTTGATACCTCTATGGGGTGCAATACTTGCCATGATGTCCATCAACTTGACACTTTTAAGGCTTCCGTAGATTCCTGTTTGCAATGCCATAATGATGCCCATTCTCTCAATTATTGGGATTCAAAACATGGTTCTCAGTTTGCTGCATCCGTCAGACTGCCTCGCCCCAGTCCCGATCTGGTGACTTGTGCAACCTGCCATTTACCCCGCACAGTCAATGAGAATACCAATTCCGTGTTTGTCAATCACAATAACACTTATAACCTGCTTCCACGCGATCGCATGGTGAAAGAGGTTTGCATGAATTGCCACGGTTTGGAATATTCCTACAACAGCATCTTTGACGATGACTTAATTGAGGGCAACTTTCACCATCCCCCTCAGCAAGATTTAGAGACTCTGAAGTTGGTTAGAGCGCTAGAAAAACAGCGAACCGCTTCAGACTCTGAATAACAGATCTGTTCACCTACAGGAAAACC
Source organism: Roseofilum acuticapitatum BLCC-M154 (assembly GCF_030068475.1). GTDB lineage: Bacteria > Cyanobacteriota > Cyanobacteriia > Cyanobacteriales > Desertifilaceae > Roseofilum > Roseofilum acuticapitatum. The sequence continues at coordinate 30,134 of NZ_JAQOSP010000091.1, forward strand.
CCTTATGTCTATCCTCCGAACTTGGATACGTTCACTGAAACTGAAAACCATCAGCTTATTTGTTTTAGCCACAGCTATTTGTTTAACTGCTGTTTCTTGTGCTGGAGGAAATACCAGTAGCTCGACTCAAACCAGTGGTATCGATCCTGCTCTCGTGGTTGATTATATCCATGCCGTCGCTGAATCCGATCGTACTGCCTATACTAAGCATGTGGTGAATCGATTGAAAACCTTAGAAGGGCAAGAAAAACCCAACGGAGTAGTCCCCGCAGAAGCAACGGAAGCTTGGCAAGATGCCAATGGTATTCCTTTACCCGCGCAAATGTTCCGTTTAGGGGCAGAACTAGCCTCTGAACAAGGTACATTCACGTATGGTTTAATTTCACCTTGGAATATTAATGATGCACAAGCTCCTAGAGGAGAGTTTGAAGAGGTGGGGATGCAAACCGTTATTGATACGGGAGAACCCTATAAAGATTATCGGGAAATTGCTGGTCAAGAATATTACTCGGCTATTTATCCCGATAAGGCGATCGCCGAAGCCTGTGTCACCTGTCATAATCAGCACCCCATCCATAAAGAACGCTATCCCGATAAAATCTTTGAATTGGGAGATGTTATGGGCGGTGTTGTGATTAACTTACCCATCGAAGGAACCTAATCAAATCATACTCAATAGTCATTCCCAATAATAGTTAGGACATGGCGTAGGGGCGAACAGCCGTTCACCCCTACTTTGTAAATATACAGCGACTAGCTATACCATGAAACCCAAGTTTTCCACCCTCATTATTTTAACAGTCGTTTGTGCTGTTCTACTCACCCCTTTTGTATTTAGTCCCAACTATATCCCTGTTCTACGCTTAAATGATTTCGATCTGTATTTAACCTTTCAAAGTGAACTATATAAGCAAATCACAGGATATTTATCCCTTATTTTTGTCCTATTAGAAATGGTATTAACCATTCGCAAACGGGGTAGAAGTTGGAAAGTAAAAGTCAAAGTCCCCGGCAGTCTTCAGCTTTGGAGAAGCTTACATATTTTTCTAGGAATCGCCCTAGTTGGCAGCACCTTTATCCATACCGTAGGTGTACGCGGTTTTAACTTTAATGCTATTTTTCTATGGGTCTTTTTCTTAGTTACCTTATCTGCATTAGTCGGTGTAGTGGCTGAAACTGGCATTTTAGAATCTTCCCAGCGCTATTTCCGATTCAGTTTATCCCCCGCTAGTGAGAATCCAGGAATTTCTAAAGGTGTTTTAATTCGTAACCTTAGAGGAATATGGCTCAATAGCCATATGATTTTAGTTAGCATGTTTTTAGTTATGCTAGTTTTCCACATTATCATTGCCTATTATTATCAATAAATGCAGCTCCATAAAATCACAAAAATTAGTTTAGGATTACTCTTCATTGGCGCGATTGCCTGTTTATTTCTGTTTCCTAAATCTCCTCCCGTACTCTCCTCTAGTTTAACGGGTTTGCAGCAACTTAAAGTTAGCGTCCAAGCTGCTGTTTCCTATTCTTTGGCGATAGAAAATAGTTTGCCTACAGTCATTGAGTTTTATGCCAATTGGTGTACTACTTGTCAATCTATGGCTCCTGCGGTTCACAAAATTGAGCAAGAGTATGATAAGCAAATTAACTGGGTTATGATTAATATCGATAATCCAGAATACACAGATACTATTGAACAATATCAGGTGCAAGCTGTCCCCCAATTCACTTTTTTAGATGCTGAAAATGTCTGGCAGAATAACCTAATGGGCAAAATCCCTCAATCTATACTGCTTGAGCAAGTTATAGCCCTACAATCCGATCATAGGGAATAGGGAATGGGGATTTAATATTATCCATTAATGGGGAACATTCAATGCTCCATGATGTCTGAGCCAATCTTTTTGGGAATCGGTTAACCCTTGAGCATCAGTAAATGTTGCTCCCATCACCTGACAATTAATGAACTCAACATCTTTCCAAATTGTCCGTTCTAAATTAGCATCTTGGAAACTGGTTTCTACCAATTTTACTCCATCGAACAATGCAGATTCTAGATCTGTCGATAAAAATGAACAATATTCCAAAATACTATCCGTAAACGACGCATTAATACATTTTGCACCGACAATCTCTGTCTGTTCAAGCTGAACAGAACGAAAATCAACTTCAGATAAATTAGCAGATGCAAAATCAGAGTTTTTGACCTGGGTACTTAAAAAGATAGACCGGTGTAAATTGGCTTTTTCTAAATTTGTGTTTTCCAAAAGGCTTTGACTCAAATCTGCTTGTTCTAAAAGAGCCGATTCAAATACTGTTGAGGTCAGTTTACAATGAATTAATTGGGTATGACTGAGATTAGCTTGGCTGAAATCAGCAGAACCAAAATTTGCTTTCTGGGCTTTAATCTCCCTCATGTCTGACTTATGAAAATTAGCCTCAATAGCATTGATATAATCTAAGGTTGCACCATAAAGTTTGGTGTAACGAGCGTCAAGAGATCGACAATTTGCACGCTCTAAACAGGCTCTATTGAGTTCGGCATGGGATAAGTTAGCACAAACTAAATTACTTTCGGTCAAATTGGCTAACATCAAGTTGGCTTGAGAAAAATTGGTTCCTTGACAAAAGGCCCTAGATAGGTTTGCTCCTCGGAGATAGGCTTGACTAAAATCACCTTCATCAAGAATACAACCCTCTAGATTAATGCGGCTCAATTCAGCACCTACAAAAGATTCTCCTTGCTGGAGTTGGCTGACGACTTCTTCGGCTGTGAATAAACTCATAAATTAAGGGAATATGTGAAAAAACTTAAGTTCTAGCTTATCGCTTAATTGACCCTTCGCGCTACTTTTGTCATCCTGAATACAACCCGACCTGCTCAAGGGAGTACAGTAGAGAGCAAGAAAATGATTTGATAATCTTTAAAGTATTTGACAATGAATATGCCTTTGATCCGGTTCTTCGGTTCAATCCAATTTGCAGTTCCTCTTCTAGGGAGTATTGCTGCTATTTTAGTTGGAGCTACAATTTATGAAGCTCAAGTTGGCTCAAGTGTGGTGCAACATCTAATTTATAAAAGTCCTTGGTTTGGAATGTTGATGTTCTTGCTGGCGGTGAATTTATCGATTTCGGCTCTGACGCGCTATCCTTGGCGAGGCTCTCGTAAAGTGGGGTTTGCTTTAACTCATATTGGATTGGTTTTGATTATTATGGGTTCGGCGGGAGTGATTCACCTGAGCTTGGAGGGAATGTTACCGTTACGGGAAGATGAAGTGGGTAATTATCAGATTCGCGTTGAGGGAGATTTATTGGAGGTGATGACTCCTGAAGGGGAGCGCGAACAAAGGGATATTTTTATTCGTCCGGATGGCTCGATTTCTCCGTCTTCGGTTCTGGGAGTTTCTCTGTTAGGTTATGCGGAGAATACGGTAAAAACGGTGAGTTTTGAGGATGGGGGAAAGGTTGCGAATTTAGCTTTACGGTTGCGGTTAAGTAGCGAGCGGATGGGGCAAGATGTGGAGCAATGGTTGGCTTTTGCACCGTTATCTTATCGTAGGGTAAGTTTGGGGCCGGCTGAGTTGGGGCTGATGGTGGTGGAGAGTGAGGAGGAAGCGCAGGAGAAAATTGCAGAATTGGGAAAAGATTTAGGGAGGAATTATTTTGAGGCGATCGCCACTTCATCGGGTAAACTCTATTATGCAACTCATTCTGCTCAAGGCTTTCAATCGGGTATCCTGATGGCACATCAGCCGATTTCACTGGGTTGGGCAGACTTTGAGATGACTCTAGAAGAGCAACTTACCCATGCTCAGATTGACCGTCAAATTGTACCCGTTGGCGATCGCACGCTGCAAGGAAGTCCCGCTATCTTGGTGGAAACCGAAACCGGGACTCAACAATGGCTTCCTTGGGGAGAACCCACCGCTATCCCTACACCGGATGGGGAAATTCTAGCCGCTTTTACCCCTAAGCTCTTTTCTCTTCCCTTTCAAATTGCCTTGCAAGACTTTATCGTAGAGCGCAACGAAGGTTCCGATAGTGTTGCCATGTGGACGAGCAAAATCCAAATTCAAGACTATCATCAGCAGGTTAGCAGCGATCGCACCGTTTGGATGAACCACCCCACCTGGTATCAGGGATGGAAAATCGCCCAAGCCTCGTGGAATCCCGGAGATTTACGCCAATCCACCCTACAAGTGAAACGCGAACCCCTGTGGATAACCCTACTCACCTGGACAGGTTCCGCCCTTGTGGTTGTCGGCATTGGGACAATGTTCTACGGTAAAACTATTCAGAAAATACTCAGCCGTTACCCATCACCAGCCGTTAGTTTAGGAGAAAACAATTTAGTAGAAAATTAGCACATCGAAATCTATGTTTTTAAATCCCTTTCCCATGAGCAATCTGATTAAATTTTTCATCGCTTTAACATTAGGGCTTCTCCTCTGCTTCTTCCCCGCAGTGCAAGGGATAATCTCTAGTCCAGACACCCATAATGATGCCCTTAAAACCCTAGCTGTACAACTTGATGGACGCAAAAAGCCCCTAGATACAGTTGCCAGAGAAACAGTAACTCAAATCCACGGCAGTTTAGATTATCAACCCTTAACCGGAGAAAAGCTTGATTATCTCGATACCTATCTTTCCCTATTGTTCAATAACCGAGACTGGAATGAAGAACCATTTATTCTGTTCAATTATCGTCCCTTAAAAACTGAACTAGGACTCAATCCAGAACAGAACTATTTTTCCTTTGTTGAATTGGTCTCTTCTCCGTTGGGTTCGTTTGTTTTACAAGCCCATGAAGCTCAAGCCGAAGATATGGATTTAACGCGAGATCAACGGGAAGCGCTAACCCTAGAAGACCGTTTAGCCTTAATGTTAGAGACCGTGAGTAGTACGCAGTTACCGCTTGTTCCCCATCCGAGCGATCCAAAAGGGAAATGGGTGGGAATAGTTCAGGCTTCTGAATATTATGCACCGGAACAAGTGGAGACCCTACAAGTAATCTATGGCGAAGTTAAACAAGGGGTGCAAATTGGGCTAACTTCTGATTTAAATTCTCAAGTTTTAGAACTGAAAAAACAACTGGTAGCCTTAAGTCCTGAAGTCTATCCTTCTGGAGAAAAATTAACGCGAGAAGTCCGTTTTTATGCGCTGCATTGGTTTACCCAAGCCTGGGTTTTGTATGGTTTAGGATTTCTGGTGATGTGGGTTACCCTTAGATGGGAAAAGTTACAAGCCTATTGGGTAGCATTAGGGTTATTTTGTAGTGGGTTAGCGGTGCATGGATATGGGTTTTGGGAGCGGATGCAAATTGCAGAACGCCCCCCAGTAACGAATATGTATGAGTCGGTGATTTGGGTGAGTTTGGGTATAGCGGCGATCGCCGTTACCTTTGAGTTTATGCATCGTGCGAAATATTACCTGTTAGCGGCCGCTCCCTTGTCTGTCTTGTGTTTGGTATTAGGCGATCGCCTCCCAGCCGTCCTCGATCCCAGCATTAAACCCCTCGTCCCTGTATTGCGCGATAACTTTTGGCTCAGTGTCCATGTGCCCACCATCACCCTCGGTTACGCCAGCTTTGCCCTCGCCTTTGGTTTCGGTCATCTGTTGTTGGGGGCTTATCTATTCAAGCCCACCAACAAAGACTTTATCAACAAACTCTCGCGCTGGAACTATTCTATCCTCCAAGTCGGCGTACTATTTTTAACAACTGGTATCATCCTCGGTGGCATTTGGGCCCACTTCTCCTGGGGACGATTTTGGGGATGGGACCCCAAAGAAACCTGGGCATTAATCGCCCTCATGTGCTACATTGTGCCCCTACATGGTCGATTAGCCGGTTGGCTCGGCAACTTTGGCATGGCGATCGCCAGTGTCATCAGCTTTAATGCTATTCTCATGGCCTGGTATGGCGTAAACTTTGTCCTCGGAACCGGATTACACAGCTACGGCTTCAGTACCGGAGGCTCAGAGCTAATCATCGGTAGCTTAATCAGCCTAGATATGCTGTTTGTATTAGTCGTATTCCTGCGTCAACAAACCCTCAAAAACCAATCCCAATCTCCAGCCCTATCCTAAAACCCCCACCTACTATGGAACGTCGTTACTTTATCAGTTGGATGACCCTTGGCGCACTCGTGAGCGTCCTTCCTCCCACCCTCTCCGGTTGTGAGTCTGGGGACACCCCCCCAACTCCCCCTAGCGACGAGACCCCCCAAATAGATACCTCCATGCGCGAAGACGGGTTTCAAGCCCTCGGTACAATTCCTCAACTCCAAGCCGAAGGAACCATTGTAGACCGACGCAATGCCCCCAAACCCGTCCTCATCTTCCGTCATCCCGAAACCCAAGCCATAGTCGCCCTCAATCCCATGTGTACCCATCAAGGTTGCACCGTCGAACTGTCTGCCGATGAAAATTTATTTGACTGTCCTTGTCACGGTTCCCAATTTGGTTTAGATGGTGCAGTTTTATCCCCTCCTGCGGAAAAACCCTTACCCCTCTTTGAAGTCAAAGAGGAAGGAGACCTCATTTTAGTCAAAACTCAGTAGATACAGCCTCTATACTTTAGCTGTAGACGACCCTTGCCAGGGTCAGGACTCGACTCGGATGAAATCTGCGAATTCGTTACCGAAGTATTTGTTAATCGATCAATATCAAATTAAGGTTGAGCATTATTACAAAACACAAGTCATATCAAGTCCGGTGAATTTGTTAAGAAGCGGGCAAGATGCCCGCACTCCTCGAATTCTTTGATATGACTGGAGTGGGAGCATCTTGCTCCCTGGCTTTTTAATTAGGGTATTTCCGCTTCGCGGACATGAATAAGCGAACTTGATATCAATCAATGGGTATTTTCTGACTACAAAACTAGAGAAGATTCAGTCAACTTAACTTATCTACCTTGTGAGATTTCTTTGGCTGATTTATATGACGATCTGCAATGGTAAATGAGAGAGCATTGTTACAATACAAGTACCCAACCTAATACTCCATTGCCATGTCTCCCACCGAAACAGTTTTCAAACGGGTTTCTCCTCCCTTCCCCGAAAAAGAAACCCTGCCCACCATGTACGATTTACCCAGTGAAGAAATAGGAGATTCTGGATTGCCTGACCTGTATCATCTGTGGCAAGCCGAACTCTGTAGCGCCACATTTCATCCCCCAACCTATCCCCCCGAACAAATCCTCGTTGCTGGTGACTTAAACCTCTACTATGACCCCGAACATACCCTATGGTACAAGCGACCGGATTGGTATGCTGTCGTGGGAGTGCCTCACCTGTACAACGAAACCGAACCTCGGTTAAGTTATGTATTCTGGCAAGAAGAAGTGCCACCGATCGTTATGATGGAGCTACTCTCCCCAGGAACCCGCAATGAAGACTTAGGAAAAACTGAGCGACGGGGCAAACAGCCAACCAAATGGGAAGTTTACGAGCAAATTCTCGGTATTCCTTACTATATTGTTTTTGACCGTTATCGAGACCAGTTGCAAGTATTTCAACTGCAAGGAAATCGCTATCAAGAGCAAGAATTGACTGAATCGAGATTCTGGTTTCCAGAATTAGAATTAGGACTGGGATTATGGTTGGGAAAATACCATGGATTAGAGCGACAATGGTTACGCTGGTATGATGCCCAGGGAAATTGGATACCCACACCAGAGGAAGAGGCTGAGAGGGCTAACCAACGAGCCAACCTTGCCCAGCAAGAAGCTGACAGAGCTAATCAACGAGCAAATGCTGCCGAACAAGCCCAGAAAGCAGCCATTCCTCGGCTTTTGAGTATGGGGATGAGTAGCGAACAAGTGGCTGAAATCTTGGGACTCTCTGTTGAGGAAGTTCGTCAGTGGGGACAAGGCTAAACCCATCTTTGTGTCTGTTTTTGAGCGATCGCCAACAGGCAATAGTTTGTAACAAATAGTCAATGAGAGGGCATTATGGCTGCGAACATCCTGGACACAATCGATCGCCAACAATTAGGGACATCTCTCAAACAAGCACGAGAACAGCGAGGCATGACTCAAGCAGATGCGGCTCAGGTGCTTGAGGTTTCGCGCACTACCCTAGTGGCGATCGAAAATGGTACTCGGCGCTTGAAAGCGGCTGAATTGATTAAACTCGCTCGTGCCTATGGGCGTTCTGTCAGTAATTTGGTATCTCCACACTCTGTTGTCGAAGCCTTAGAAGGAACATTTGGGGCACTCTATCACCGTAGCCAGGAAGAACAAGCTGTCTTGGCTTTGAGAGCGCTAGATCGGGGTTTAATCACTGAAGGAAAATTTGCTCAGTTTTTAGGTGTGAACCGTCTAGAAGCACGTCACATTGCGGAACAATTACGAGACTCTTCAAGTAGAATCCTGGGGGATGATCGGGTTGATCTGCGGGAAATGTGAAATTTAGTGTATAGTCAGTAACTACAGCTATAGCTTTGAAGTAAAGTCATGTAGAGCTAGAGGTTAAGATTATGTCAAATTACTCAATCAATGCTACTGACATAAGTGAATATGTTCGATATCAATCCTGCGATCGCCGGTTTAAGTTAAAGTTTGATAACTATAAACTTGCAAAAGAGATTCCTTTTAACCAATTGATTTTTGCGACTTCTTTAGATCCTGTGCTAGAAGCAGAAGGTAAAAACAGAGAGAATGACTGGGAATCTTCACTTAAGCAACAAGGATTGGTAAATTTAATTGACACCACTCATCAATCAGAGTTAGATCAATCAAGAACATGGAGTGATTTTGTTGAATCTTTAAATACTTTGTCAGTCAATCAAAATGCTTACGGACGAGAAATTTCTATCAAGGGAACACTAGGAGATTTTTATATTAGTTGTAAAATTGATTTTGTCCTTGTTTTATGGGAAAACAATTGCCCTAAAATTAGGTTAGTTGAATGTAAAGCATCTCGAAAAGATAGAACTTATCATCACATACAAGTGGCTTTGTATCGAATGATGATCTGTAAATCAATCAAAAATTACCCCATTGTTATTAATGGCATAGAGCTTAAAGATGAAAATATTGAATGTGTGGTTGTTCGCATCGATGAAAATACCAACAAAAATCAAGATATTATTCAAGCCAATTGTATAAATTTAGATACGATTGAAGCTGACATTAATCGTCTGGTTTCCTCAGATGGTATACTCAAATACATTATTGAAACTAATTTAAGTAATTTAGACTATCAATTAGATGAAAAGTGTAGTGATTGTACATTGAGTGTCCATTGTTTATCGGAGAGTGCAAGGCAACGACGTTTAGAATTACTGGGGATAGATGCATCAACAGTAAAGTCATTAAATCAAGTAGGGATTAACAATATTGATGATTTAGCTGAAATGGATTTACAAGGAAATCAAGCTAGACAACTCCAGCAAGATATCAGCTTTACAGAAAGTTTAGATCTGCTTCAAGTAAAAGCGAGAACTCGTAGACGGACTCTTCCTGATGGAGATTTAGATCCGGATGATTATCAAGTAGAGCAACTCAATTATTCAGGTAAAAGTCAACTTCCAGAATATATAATTGATGGAGAACGTTTAATTCGTGTCTATCTTTCTGTTGAATATGATTACGTTGAAAATAGAATAGGTGCATTAGCTGCTCATGTCACTAAAAGTGAAGGTAAGTTAGATCCCAAGTTTAAGCAAGATGAATTTGGTAAATGGAAGCCCGATCCTAACATTAAAGAATATATTGACTCAGGACAGGATCAAAAGAATAAGCCTCTTTACCAAGAAAAAGAACTTGAAGGAGAGGATTTAATTAAATTTAAGACATCCCCATGGTCGGGAGATTACAAAGAAGATAATGGTTCTGAAAAAGAACTGATTCAAGGATTTTTATTAGAATTAGTAGATGCGATTTCCTCTGTTGCTGAAACAGAACAAGCTCCCATTCATTTTTATGTTTGGTCACGTCAAGAAATGACCCAATTAGTTGAAGGTTGTTCTCGCGTTAGTTCGCAACTCCTCAGTCATTTACGAGAGTTATTGGGATGTCGAGAAAGTTTAGATCAACTGATTTACTCGTGTCTATCTGATGAAGTTGATCGACGTTATGCTCTTGGATGGACAGGGCGAGATTTAGCTGTTGTTAGTTCTCTTAAGTGGTTTGGAAGACGTTATCATTGGCACCGGAAGATAGCAGGAAAAATTGTAATTTTAGATCGGGTCTTTTCTCAAGATGTATTTGACTTTAAAACGAATTTAAAAATAGATGGTAATCATCAATGGGCCACATCACAAACTTCCAATCCTCGTAAGCATCAGTTTGAAGTTAGACTCAGATACTTTAATTCTCTGAGTGCAGCGTATTGGCGAGCGTATTGGCGACAACTTCCCGATCCCAATGAACTCAAACATAAAGCAAAATTAAAAAAATCTATTGAGCGTTATAATCAAGCACAACTGCCTAATTATTTAAGAGAGTATTTTCGCGCTCGTACTCATGCTATTAGATGGGTTGAAGAGGGGATTCGCTTTAAGAATCGAGAAATCACCAAAGAACCTTTAATTATTGCAAACTTACCAGATTTTAATTTAGGTGTAGACAATGCAGCCCAAGCAGGAATTGATTTTTTACGTTTAGATCAGCATGTTAAAGTGACAGATTGGATTGCCAAACATTTGATCCCACCCATCTATCGTATTTCTTCGGGCCGAACAATACCTATTGCAAATGTTAGATCAACTCAAAGTAATCAGCTAACAGCAGAAATTAATCTTGATAGATACAATATCACCCCTGAAGTGTTACAAGCTAACTGTACCATTGATGTAGGTTCTTTTATTAGAGTTACTCCTGCTTCTGATAATCCACATCAAGGTCAAACCCTCAATCAGCTTTTTGCGGGTGGAAGTACATGCGTTGTAGAAGATATAAATTGGAATAATGGACGTATTGTATTGGCTATTAGACAAAAAAGAGGTGGAGATCGCTACCAAATTCGTGGTCGTTTTTATGACCGAGAAGAAGATGTGTATACTTTTGCCACTATTGATGAAAGTCCCTCAGATTTTGTTGCTGGAAAAGTCGATCAAAAATTACAAAACAGCCGAGGAAATCATGTTTGTCAATGGTTAGCCCCGCAAAAACCTCAAATTCCTGCACAAACTCCTGTTTCAGAGAGTAATTTAAAACTATATCGAAATCTACTTGAGACGTTACCCTTAGCCAATAGCAAAAAACTAGACCAGAAACAAATTGAAGCAGCTCTTAACGGACTCAATAGTAGAATTCAACTTTTGCAAGGGCCACCAGGAACTGGGAAAACAGAAACTACTGCGATTGCCACTTTTCTAAGAATCTTAGCACGTTGTCATCCGGGCGATATTGTTCTTATTGCCGGTCATACGCATACATCTGTAGATAATTTACTCTTACGCTTAGAGAACCTTTTACCAATTTTGCAAAAACATGCTACTGATTTGAGCTTAAATGTGCCATCAATTGAACTAAGTCGAGTAGATCAGAAAAATGCTGAAGCTTTTGAAAATAAAAATATTGAATTATTTGCGTCTAAATCTTGCGTCAGAAAAGTCAATAAGATGCGTAAAACTGGAACGTTAGTTATCGGAGGAACAACGAATGCAATTTTGAAGATGAGTCATGAGTTAAATACGAAAAAGCCTTTTAAGGATAACCCTCAAGGTTTTCAAACAACTATTCTAATCGTTGATGAAGCAAGTATGATGGTGTTTCCTCACTTTCTAGCGTTAGCTACGTTAGTTAAAGAAGATGGTGAAATTATGTTAGCAGGAGATCATAGACAACTAGCTCCAATTATTACCCATGACTGGGAAAATGAAGATCGTCCTCCTGTTTTACTCTATCAACCTTATGTTAGTGCTTATCAAGCTATTCAAAACTTAAAAGAAAACTCGGATTTTCCAGTATCAGATCAATCAATATTACGTTCTGCTTTAAGTTTTAGCTTCCGTTTACCACCGGTTATTCGTGAACTTATTGCACGTCTTTATCGAAAAGACAATATTGAATTAGAAGGAGGTAAAACAAATGAAAATATACAAGGAGATCAAACTGCAAGAACTTGGGAAAATCTTTTAGAGGCAAATGGAGGACTTTATCTTGTTCTGCATGATGAACGTGAATCCAAACTTAGCAATCCACTGGAAGTAGAAATCATCGAAACAATTCTTGGTGCAGCAGGAGAACTTCCTAATAGATCTACTGCAATTCTTACGCCCCATCGCGCTCAAAGATCGCTACTGAAAACAGAACTAGCAGATGATTATAGAAATGCTGTAGATATCATTGACACAGTAGAGAAGGTACAAGGTGGTGAACGTGATAATGTTATTGTTTCTGCCACAGCCAGTAATTCATCAGCTATCGGCAAAAATGTGGAGTTTATTCTGGGTCTAAATCGATCTAATGTTGCTTTTTCAAGAGTGAAAAAGTGTTTGATCGTTGTAGTTTCTAAAACTCTTCTAGATTATATTCCTAGGGAGCTTGAAAACTACGAAGAAGCAATTCTTTGGAAAGCATTACGTGATGTTTGTTCGCATCTTCTTTTTAAAGACACAATTAATGGGCATAAGATACAAGTCTTTACCCATAACAAATAGTATACCAAAATCTTTCTAGAGAATATGCATAATAATTCTAAATCTATCGATTTCGCGAACAGTATTCTGACCGATCTTGGGTCTCTATCCTGTTCGCAAAACCCGATAAGATGAGAATTAATTCCCATTAACCCGCAAGGTTACCGATACTGTACCCTGAACCGAACTGGGAACGGGCCAACCGAGTAAAACCGATCGCACTGCTTGAACCACATTTTCGTCTTCTATGGTGGAATTCTCCTCATCTAGAAGCACCCGACGGACGCGCCCATTATTTGTCCAGATTTCCAGAGTCAGATCGCCGGAAACCTCGTCAGGAAGGGAGATAGACTGGATGTACTCGGTTAAAGCGGCGATCGCCTCCTCACTCAGTCCCTCAGCCTTCACCACCTCAATACGTGGCTCTACCTCTACCTTCTCTTCCTCAGCAACCTCCATTTCCATGCTATCCATTAGGGGAGCAGGAGGAGGAGGAGCCGCAGCAGGCATGGGTGCTGACATCCTTAAAGGTGATGCAGAACGGGATGCTCCTCTGGTTCCAGCACTTTGCATCACTGCCTGATCCTCTGGCTCGCCAAAAATACCCTCATAACTCACGCCATCAGGTAATTCTACCGGCACTTCTACCCGCACTCGTTCACCATTCGGGTTAACGCGCACTTCCTCACTCACGGCGATAAATGCTGTATATTCAGACAGCAGGCGATAATCTAGGGCCGTCTGCGTCACTGCATCCACTCCCGACTTGGTTTCGCCGCCGTACATTGCTGTCATCAGATCCTTAATTTTCGCTCTACCCCAGAGTTGGGCGATCGCATCACTATCCCCCCGAAAATTGACCGAGAACACCTGTTCATAGCGTTTTCCCCCTGCCGAACCCCCCCGAATACTTAACGTCCCATTTTGGCTGTCTGCCTTGCGTCCGAACAGCACCAACGGTTGACTGGCAAACAGATCCGGGGGCGCGAGGGGATAAATTTCGGGAGCTTCTCCTGCACCGCTCCAGGTTACCTCAATATTGCTTAAGACTGGGTTATTAATTTGGCTGAAAAACTTCTTCACCACCGGGTCAATGTTCTCATCCTGGCGTACCACTTGCACCGTTCCCCGGCCCACTTCTGCTAGTCTATCCAACAAAAATCGATTCGTGGAACTGCCCACACCAAAGCTATACAAGCGATTTCCCCGTTGCAGATTCTTTTGCACTGCCGCAATAATTTCCTGGTCATTGCCAATATAGCCATCGGTGAGTAAGACGACACTCCGCAAGCGTCCTTCTGGGGGTGGGGGAAAGTTCATCACTGCATTGATGCCATTCATTAACTCGGTTCCCCCTTCGGCGTTCAGTTGATTAATATAGGAGAGCGCCTTCTGACGGTTTTGCGGGGTATTCGTGAGGGGAGATGCAGACAACTGGCGAGCCGTATCCGAAAAATCGATAATTGTAAACGTATCATCCGGATTTAAACCCTGAATAAATGCTCGCATCAAGGCTTGAGATTGGGCAATGGGTGCGCCCGACTGGGAACCGGAAGTATCCATCAGAAAAACCACATCTTTGGGAATAATTTCCTTGGGTTGATAGTCTAAAGCGGGAATTAAATAGGCAGCAAAATGTCCCCCATTTCGATCTTTTTGGGTGAGGATAGTAGCTTGGGTTTCTTGTCCTGAAACTTGATAGCGCAATACGAGATCTTTGTTGGGAATTTGGTCTTCTGGAGAGAGTTGAATTTCAGTGATATTGCGCTGGGTTCGCACTAAGATTTTATGAGAAGTCGAGCTAATATTGCTGATGGGAACGCCAGCATCAATGTTAACGGAAACTTGGATATCATGACCCGATCGCGTCCCTGGTTTCAGTACCGGGGGCGTAATCCGAGAAGCATCAGGCACTTGGTCAGTATCTTCCGTTCCTTGAATCGAGTTACCGGGAATATAGCGCGGCCCAACTACCATGGGAAACACAAACTCATAATTGCCCCCTTCAAACGTGAGGGAGTCTGTGTAGCGAATGGTGACCTCAATTTTTTCCCCTGGTCGAATATTGGCTAAAGATTGGGTGAAAATGTTGGCTCTCTCTTGCTCCAAGAGTCCCGCAGTGCGTCCTTCTGCTCTGGCTTGTTCGTAGATTTCTTGGGCTTCTTCCCGCTTCTTAATGCTACCCTTGATGATGCGATCGCCCAACTTAATCTCCATATCATACACCGCCGCCTCATCCGGAAGCGGAAACACATACACCGCTTCTAAGGGATCTTCAAACGGATTTTCAAAGGTTTGAGTCACTTCCACCTGGGAAACATTGCCGGAAACCGTAGCATTCACCGAAGTGTTTTTTAAGGGGAAAACTTGGGTTTGACCCTCTTCTGAGGTCACCCAGAGACCGTTAGCAGGGGAATCGGCGGGGGGCTGCATGGGGTTAGCGGCTTGCATCATGGGATTGGGGGAAGTAGGAGGAACAACGGAAATATGTGCAGTGCTGTTTAGACATCCGGTAAGCAGTAAGGATAGGGGGAGAAAATAGGTGAGTTTAGCCATAAGAGTATTTCTTTCTGCTATAAGGATAGATTTTGATCCCCCTAAATCCCCCTTAAAAAGGGGGACTTTTTAAATTCCCCCCTCTTTTTAAGGGGGGCTAGGGGGGATCTCTTGTAGTTCCAGAATGGCATAACTGCAAGGGGGATTAGCCCAGGTTACACTTTTAGTAACACTCCGATTTTCTCTGGCTGAGGATTTTTTATAATGGCTCAGAGATCTCAATAGTTTACTCTGTTATACAGTGGATTTCCGATCCCCTTGCGTCAAACCCCCAGTTAATTAACCGTAATTGCCTCAAAGTTAACCTGAGTTCTATCAGTATCACCTCTAACAAAATTCAACTTTTCAAACCCAATCACTCGACCTTCTCGATTCTTCATCAAAATCACTTCATCTCCGGTTTCTTCGACTTCATATTCATCTTCTGGTTCATCGAACCAAACTACCAAAGTATTGCCAATGGTGTCGTGAAAAACTTTTACTTTTGCCATATCTTTTCTCCTTCTTTGATTGCACTGGTACGATAAGCCGTAATCAAAAATCCATTACCATTTAATCGTTTGGTGACTGCACAGACCCATCTTCTATCCCCATTGGCTCTATAAAATAAATAAACTTGGGAATCACTCTTACTCAAATGAATAATATCAGGATGACTCAATGTTTCTTTCACATCTTCTAATCTTCCCTCCATAATCGGATGCTTAATTGTAGTAATCAATTCCCAGTAACTCACTGTTGTTTGAACTTGAAAGCCAATTGGAGTATCGACTATAAACAAAAGTTGCTCATCCACAGGAGAATTATCGCTCATTGTCACGTCCCCCCAATCTTATCCCAGAATGGCATAACTGCAAGGGGGATTAGCCCAGGTTACACTTTTAGTAAGACTTCCCTTTTCTCTCTCTAAGGATTTTTTCATGACGACTCGCAATCCTGTTTTACTCATTCATGGCATTGATGATACCGGAGAAGTGTTCGCAAAAATGGCTGCGGTGTTAGAGCGTCAAGGATGGTTCACCTATGCTCTGGATTTAGTACCCAATAATGGTAAGGTGGGTTTAGATCGATTGGCCGAACAGATTAAGGGGTATGTAGACCAAGCCTTTAGCCAAGATACACGCTTCGATATTGTGGCCTTTAGTATGGGCGGAATCATTAGCCGGTACTACTTGCAGCGCTTGGGAGGGTTAGAGAGGTGCGATCGCTTCATTACCCTATCTTCTCCCCATCATGGCAGTTTAATGGCCTATGTGCGCCAAAATCCCGGTTGCGTGCAAATGCGTCCCAAGAGCAAGTTTTTAAAAAATTTAAACCGTGATTTCCAGCAATTGAACTCGATTCAGTTTACCTCCATTTGGACGAAAAACGATTTAATGATTTTGCCCGCCAAAAGTTCCCAAGTTCCGGTGGGCAAAAATATCACTGTTCCCGTTCTCATTCATCCTTGGATGTTAAGCGATGATCGTACCATTAAGTTAGTGATGGAAGGTTTAAAAAGAAGTCCGGTTTCTTAATCCCTTATGACTTAAAAACACCTTTGATATAGAATATGGGGGAAGCAATCACAAAAGCAGACAGGATCAAGGCAAAGGTATCTGATAAAAAGATATGTATATTAATTAATCCTAATATGCCACCTATGACTACCCAATGTTTCAAGCATTGTTCTTCTTGAAATTTAGGATGATCGCGCATTAGATTTCGCACAAACATAAATCCCAATGCCGTTAGAAAACCCAAAATTGGGCTAAGTAGTATAATTCTGGCAGTAAAGACAAAAGAGATCAAACTAAACAACAGTAGATCTAACCAAAATTCTTTCTTCTCTAATTGGGATAACCAAAACTTTTGATCGGAGTAATGGGATAGTTTTTGTTTAGCTCTATCTAGCCAGAAAAATTCTAAGGGTGAAGTTAAATTAAGAATATTTTGCCATTCTGGTGATTGGTTGTTACTTAATCGTCCATAAATTTTGACTGTTTTTATGCTATCTAAGGAAAATTTAGCGATCGTTTCCTCAATTTTTTTAACCAGATAAGTATAATTAACTGGAGTATCTTCATCGCGAATCAGAAATAAGGTAAAATGCTTTTTGCCCCAATAAATTTTTAATTTTACCCAATAGGGATCTAGGGTAGATTTTAAAGCGTTTTCGACTTCTGTTTTTACGTCTGAAGTTTGTAGGGTGGTTTGGGGTTGGTTGGTGGGGGTAGAAGCTATGGCAAGGGCATATTCAGAATTAGATTGAGATTTTTCTAAGGGTAAAAATCCGGTGCTATAGGCAGAAGGGTTAAGTTGGGTGAGGATTTCCTGGGGAGATTGATAGCGATATTTGGTTGCGGTATGAATCATTTTATCGAGAATTTGGGTTAATTCTGGATCGATGGTTTGGGAGAGATAGTCTTTCCATACCCAATTATTTTCACCACTGTCAAAGAGTTCAAAGGGCGGAATTTGGGTGAGTAAATAAAGGCAAGTTACGCCTAAACTGTAAATATCGCTATTATAGCTGGCTTTACCCAGCAGTTGTTCGGGGGCAGTATAGGCGGCGCTACCGATGATGGTTCCGGTTTGTTGTTGGGGACTGAGATGGATATATTTCGCTGCAC
The DNA here is from genome assembly GCF_030068475.1 of Roseofilum acuticapitatum BLCC-M154. Lineage (GTDB taxonomy): Bacteria > Cyanobacteriota > Cyanobacteriia > Cyanobacteriales > Desertifilaceae > Roseofilum > Roseofilum acuticapitatum. Next base: position 47,887 of record NZ_JAQOSP010000091.1, read on the forward strand.
CGAAATCGACTAAAAAGAGTTGTCCATCTTGTTGACAACGGATAATGTTATCGGGTTTAATGTCGCGGTGAATGATGTGGCGATCGCCGATAAATTGCAGCACAGGTAGTAAATTCGTCAGCAGTTGCTTAATTTTCTCCTCGCTAAAGGCTCCAGTTTGCTCCAATTCTTGGCTTAAGGTGGGGCCGTCAATGTATTCTTGCACCAGATATTGGCGATCGCCTTCCGTAAAATAAGCATAGAGTTGGGGAATCTGCGGATGTTCCCCCAATGGCTCTAGCTGGATAGCTTCCCTACGGAATAACTCCGCCGCTTTGCTGCTATTCTGGGTTCCCTGTTGCTGGGGTAAAAACTGCTTAATCACGCAATAAGGGCGTGACGGTTTATGCTCATCAATCGCCAATAACGTCCGGCCAAAACCCCCTGCACCCAAGAGATGTAGCGCCCGATAGCGATTTCCCGCCAGTAACTTCGAGCCACAACTTTGACAAAATCGGGCCTCATCAGGATTTTGGGGAGTTTTACAGGCTAAATTGAAGCAGTAAGTCATGGTGGAGACGGGGAGATGGGGAGATGGGGGGATGGGGGAATGGGGAGATTACCCATTACCTATTACCCGGACAAAGCGCTGATTATGTAGGAATCAACTCCCCTGGGCGCAACCTTGCCCATTTCCCCTGTTCTCGCTTAAAACTCTCACATCCGACGACATCCCATTCCATCTCAATTTCATGATCCCGATGGCGGATATTGACATTAATCTCAGGGTTGATGGCTTCAAAATCGGGATTTTCCGTCAGATGGGGTTGTTGGTGTTGACCTTCCACGGCATGATAGGTAAGGCAACGGTCTACATATTCGCAATTGACACAAATGCACATAATCCAACATCAAGCTAAAACGTCACAATAGAAAAAGAGAAGGATAAAGCAGACTCCTCTTCCCTCACCCTTTTTGCTAATCTAACCTATTCCTTCTTGAGATTGCCCAAATGTGTTCAGATTTTAATCCATCATGCTTGATTTAACCGTAGCTGCTCTGAGTCCCCAAACTTGGCCCTTTGGTTTAGAATGGCTTCCTGAAGATACCTGTTTAGTCGGGGGAGCAGTGCGCGATGGCTTGCTACAACGGCAACGGGATTATCTAGATCTGGATTTTGTGCTGCCAGAAAAGGCAGTAGAAACGGCGCGTCAGATTGCTCGATTTTATCAGGCTGGGTTTGTGGTGTTGGATGCCGGGCGGCAAATTGCGCGGGTGGTGTTTGAGGGAGCAACAGCAGATTTTGCCCAACAGGAGGGGGAAACCCTGCATATTGACCTCAAGCGACGGGATTTTACGATTAATGCGATCGCCTATAATCCCTTTACCCAGACCTTAATCGATCCCTTAGACGGCTGTCAAGATTTGCAGCAGCAAGTCATCCGTATGGTATCGGCGCAAAACTTGGCGGACGATCCCCTCAGACTTCTGCGAGCCTATCGGCAAGCCAGTCAACTGGGCTTTACTCTCGACCCCGAAACCCAAGAAACGCTGATTGCGTTAGCGCCAAAATTGCGTCAGGTGGCAGCCGAACGGGTACGGATGGAGTTAGGATATTTACTGAATTTGCCCTCTGGAAGTGAAGCGCTAGAAAGGGCTTGGAAGGATGGGGTGTTAACCGGTTGGTTTCCCCATACCTGTGCCGAGCGAGTGAGTCAAGTGCATCAGGTGGATGGGGTGGTACAGGAATTTTGCGATCGCTGGTCTCAATTACCTGAACACTTTAATCAACCCATTCTCGCCAGTCAACCCACCCATGGCATCAGTTTAGCTAAGTTAATTCTCTTTATTGCTCCAGAAGTCCAAAAAGCCGAGGCAGAACTCAAAAATCTGAAACTCAGTCGTGCCGAAATTCGGGCGGCACTCTCGGTTATCCAACGTTTACCGGATATCCTGCACCCGGAGAAAATGGGCCTAAGAGACCAGTATTTTTTCTTTCAGGCGATCCGTCCCGTGTTTCCGACTTTGATGCTGTTAGCGCGGGTGGCAGGGGTGGCTATCGAGGCGATCGCCCCCTTGTGCGATCGCTACCTCAACCCCGACGATCCCCTTGTATATCCCCAACCGGCGATCGCTGGCAATACCTTAATTGAAGCCCTTAACCTACCCAAAGGCAAATTAATCGGCACATTATTAACCGAGATTCAAATTGCCCAAATTCAAGGCAAAGTCACCAGCGAAGCAGAGGCCATCGATTTTGCCCGACATTGGCTCAAACCCACCAAACCCGATTAGAAACCCGGTTGCTCCAGCCCTAAACCAAGGTAAACTTAACCTAGTCGCCTATTCCCCCTGACCCACCCATGCACAGTATCCTCAAAGTCGTCGATCGCATCCTAGACACCCGTCCCGACACCCTAGACTTTCGCGACCAACTCTACCAAGCCACCCTCGTCGAAGTCCCCGCTCGTATCGACCTAGAAAACTATACCAAATGGAATATTCCCATCCTCGATCAAGGACGGGAAGGAGCTTGTACGGGCTTTGCCCTAGCCACCGTTGCCCATTATTTGCTCGTCAAACGCTATGGGTTAAAAAATTTGACTCAGGTCAGTCCCTGGATGTTGTATGCCATGGCCAAACGCTACGATGAATGGCCAGGAGAAGACTATGAAGGATCGAGTGCCAGAGGAGCCATGAAAGCCTGGCATAAACACGGAGTTTGTAGCGATCGCCTCTGGACTCATCGCTCCGGCCAAGTCAAACGAGACCTCAACGACCCCCAAGCCTCCGATGCCGCCCAACGGCCCTTGGGAGCCTATTATCGGGTCAATCATAAAGACCTGGTAGCCATGCATAGTGCGATCGCCGAAGTGGGTATCCTTTATGCCACCGGTCTCGTCCATGAAGGCTGGGAACAAATCAGCTCTGATGGCGTTATCCCCCTCAAAGAAACCATCCGGGGCGGCCATGCCTTTGCCCTCGTCGGCTATGATGAACGGGGCTTTTGGTTCCAAAACTCCTGGGGCAATACCTGGGGAAAAAATGGCTTTGCCCTGATCGCCTACGATGATTGGCTGATCAACGGCACAGATGTTTGGGTAGCGCGTTTGGGTGTGCCCGTCATCCTCAACAACCCCATTCCCCGGAAACCCAAACAACTCAGTGGTCTGCAAAAAAGCAGCGCCTACATCTATCAAGACCTGCGTCCCCACCTGATCGGCATTGGTGCAGAAGGGGAATTAGCAGGTAGTGGAACTTATGGTACATCCCCGGAAGCCCTGCAACGAATTTTAACTGAAGACTTCCCTCGCATTACCCAATCTTGGCACAAAAAACGCCTTTGCCTCTTCGCCCCAGGAGGCTTAAAATCCCAAGACCAAGTGGTGGAAGCAATGACCAACTTGCGGCAAGTTTTTCTCAATCAAGAAATTTATCCCCTGGCCTTTCTCTGGAATAATGAGTATGGGGCAACTTTAACCCAGATTCTGCAAAATGGATTGAAGCAGCGCCGACCGGAAGGCACAGTAGAAGAGAATCAGGATTTCATGCTCGATCGCCTCGATGATGCCCTAGAACCCCTTGTGCGTCCAGAGGGCAGTGTGCAATGGAACATTCTCAAAACCAAAGCCTTGCAAGCCGCAAAGGTCTATAATGGGGCGATTCGCTTAACCTTGCAATATATCGACCAATTGCAAAAGCAAGAGCCGAATCTAGAAATTCATCTCATCGGCCATAGTTTAGGCAGTCTGCTCTTAGAACCCTTAGTACAACTGTTAACCACAAAGGATTTAATTAGTGGTTCCCTGCTAGGGGGGGATGTGGGCTATGATCGGGCGATCGCCTCCTGTACCCTCTGGGCCCCTGCGTCCAGTCTATCAGCGTTTCATGAAAGTTATGGCCAGGCGATCGCCAATAATAAAATTGGTAAATTTACCCTCTTTACCCTTACCGATGATGCGGAAAATAACGACCAATGCGCTAATATTTATAATCGGTCTCTGCTCTATCTGATTGCCAATAGTCTAGAAGAAAAACCCCGCATTCCCTTTTCTCCTACCCATGCTCAAGGAACGGCGATCGCCGGAATGGAGAAATTTATCCGCCAAGATGAGCAACTGCAAAGCTGGATCGCTTCTGGACAAGTGGATTGGATCTTAGCCCCCAATACCGGTTCCCAGGGCGCTCAATTCCATTCTGCGGCTCGCTCCCATGAAGCCTTTCCCCAAGATCCAGCCACCTTAAAAGCGACATTTGCCCGCATTATGGGAGAACCGGAGTTAGAAGAGCGAGAAGAACCCGAAACTGAAGAATAGGCGATCGCGACTTCAGTCAAAGGTGTCAAGCTTTTTGATAGAGAAAGCGGGCAAAATTCAAGAGTTCTTCCTGTTTTTCTTCAGATAAGCGATCGCTCATCCATTTAATTTTATCGCCAGTAGCCAGCCATTGTTTAGTTTCACTCTGCCAAACCACCATAAATTGCTCAGTGGACAGAGGACAAAGGGCAGTGGTTTCTCCGTCTGGGTTAGAAAACTCAATTTCAAAGTGAGTGTCGTCTAAACACTCAACAACTGCACCGCGATCGCCGATGAATAGGTGATATTCTGGTAAATCGATCAGCAGTTCTACAAGGTCGAAGAGTTCGGGTTTCATGGCGATCGCTTTTTAATAAAAAGGGTAGTCAGTCGAGCGTATTGGCCATTTTCGGGAATTAACCAACCCGTCCGCACGGTTTCGAGTTGTTCGGGTTCGATTCCTTGAATTTCAAGATCGATTTGATATCTTGTACCATATTGGTCTTGACTTTGGGCGATCGCTTCTGCATTGAGAACTTTTTGGTAAATTTGGTCGAGTAAGGCTTGATAGTTATCTTTGGTGTAACCTAAATGTTGAGCAAACATCAACGCTTTATTTTTTCCTTTGGGATTTTCTGGGTCTAGGGCATAGTGAGTGAGCTTGCGAGGATCGATGACAATTTCAACAACCAGTTCTTTAAGTTTCACGGTTGGACGCGGAGTTTGCCGCTCATGGGTTGGCATAGAACGCGAGTATTTTAAGGATAACGAGAAAATCCAGGTTAGAGGGGGCCAAATTCTGGCAGAATCAGACATAGAGCAGTCAAGAACCGGAAACCCTAGGCGATCGTGTCCATTTCCCCCATCTTTACTTTAGAGTTAAAATTTCTCACCATCAGTCTATGGCTAGGCTTGATCTTCTTTGCCTCAGTCTGGTTGAGTCGTTATCCTTGGGCGAATGCGGAAATCATTCGCAAGGTCGTCCATATTGGCTCAGGAAATGTAATTCTGTTGGCCTGGTTCTTTGATATTCCCGCTTGGGTGGGGATAGCGGCCTCCATTGTCTTTAGTGCGATCGCCCTGTTATCCTACTCTTTTCCTATCCTACCGGGCATCAATGGCATCGGTCGCCAAAGTTGGGGCACATTTTTCTACTCCATCAGTATTGGTTTGCTTATTGCCCTCTTTTGGCCCCTGCATCAGCCCTATTATGCAGCTTTGGGGATCTTGATTATGACTTGGGGCGATGCCCTAGCTGCCTTAGTCGGGCAAAATTTTGGCACTCATCCCTACTTCCTGGGAACAATCCAAAAAACCTGGGAAGGAACCGCTACCATGTTTGCCGTCAGCTATCTAATCGGTGTGGCGATCTTGCTACCGGTTTATGGCAATGTGGGCTTAATCTGGAGCAGTGCAGCGATTGTTGCTCTGTTTGCCACCTTCCTGGAAGCGTTTTCCCGCTTTGGTATTGATAATCTAACCGTCCCCCTCGGTAGCGCTATCCTCGCCTTTGGACTCATAGAAGGCTTAACCATCGGAGAATTGTATTTTCGTTAACTGTGCCCCACAGCAAATCTGAAATTTTTAATTTTTAATTGAACAGTTTGGTTTCCAAACCTGTAACACTCACACTAGAATCAATACCATCCCCTATGCTTAAAGTATGCCTTCACCCGTGAAGTCACCTAAATCACAGTCCCCATTGCCCTTGGAGCGAGTCCCCGAACCAGAGCAACTCGACAATATTAAAGCCCAGTTAGATCTCATTTTACTGGCACTGGAGGCCTTAGCGGGAATTGGCTCCGAAGCCATGCTACAAGCAGCGAGTAAACTTAATCTAGAAGGAGTAACGGATCGCGTTAACTTGTGGCGTTTGCGTCAAGCGAACCCCTTACGCAAAGGGAGTGGCGGGCGGAAAAAACTGGATGTGGAAGAGGCGCGATCGCTCGTGTTAATCTGTTGTGAATTAGCCCAAAATCACCAAGAACTGATTCGCCGTGCCGTCGGACTCCTAGAACAACTGACTGCCGAAGACCGACCCCTGCATACCATCTCCCTCTTAGGAGACTATCTAGACACCTTTACCAACACCTATCAAGAGCGAATGCTTGATGGTGAAGATATCCCCCCTGATGAGCTGACCCCCTTGGCCCTCAAACTCTTGATCGATTTGCTCTTCTACTCCAGTCCCGGAGGCCCCCGTCGTCTCTGGTTAGCCCTCCTAGACCGCTCCCTGTAAATTTCATTTTTAATTTTTAATTTTTAATTGAATTGACCCCATGAGTTCCTCCGTCATCCGACGCTATACCCCACCCACCTGCACCCTAGAAATTATCGGTCAATCTTCTCCCCTCTCCCGATGGACGAAACAACCGGCGATCAAAAATCTGCGCTTTCGGTTGCACTTCGATGACCCAAGGGAGGGAATGGAGGCTAAAATAATGGTTAAGGGCGATCGCACTCAACTCGAAACCCTCTCGGATACCGTCACCACCACTGTGCAAACCCTGCTCACCCAGTCTCCCCCAACGGAACCCAAACGCCTCACCCAACATCAACTGAACCTTGGCCCCCTGGGAGAAGACGAGAATGACCTCACCGTTACCCTCAGCGCTTTACAACTGTTCGATTTGGCAACGGCGATCGAACAATATAATTTAGATCTAGTCGCCCTTCCCGAAGCAATTGAAACCGCCAAACCCATCCGTCAACCCAACCATTCCCTCAGATTTGTCGCCAGCTTACTCCTGGGTATTGGCATAACGGCCAGTAGTGTCATTGTCTTCAAAGACCTTTATCCCTATCCCGACTCAAGCTTTGAAACCGCCACTCAAGCTCCCAACCCAGAAACTTATGATAACCCCTCGATCGCTCAACAACCCACGCCCACTGTTCCCCCTGCACCCCTAGAGGCAGTCCCCTCCCCCTCTCCCTCTCCCATGACCTCCGATGAAAAACTGCCTCCTCCTCCCCCCGTTGGTGGCATTACTCCTGAATCGGCGAATCTCCCTCCAGAACCCACTTTTTCCCCCTCGGCTCCCCCTCCAGAACCCACTTTTGCGCCCCCTGAGCCGGTCTTGAGTGCCCCTTCTGAGGGCATTTCTATCCCCCCCCCACCCAGCATTGAAGAAAGCATTGAAGAACCGGAACAAGCCGCCATTTTGCCCGCTCCTGAAGCTGAACTGCCCGCCCTGGCTCCTCCGCCTTCTTTAGAGCGTCCCCCCACGGAACTTGATGATGTCATTCCCCCCACAGAAGCTCAAAGCGCTTCCCCTCCTCTAGAGGCAAGGGGAGAAAATAGCCTATTTGATAACATTCCCCAAGTGGCTGAAGCTCGGCGCTATTTTGAACAGCGTTGGACTCCTCCAGAAAGTTTAGATAAAACCATTGAGTATAATATTGCTCTGAATTCCGATGGTACAGTTCAAGGCATTACCCCCCTAGGAGAAACTGCCGCCACTTATTTAGATCGTACGGGAATGCCTTTACTCGGTGAACGGTTGGTTTCTCCCCTAGAAGGTAATTTGCAACCCAGTTTGCGTGTTGTTTTAAACCCGGATGGAACGGTACAAACCTTCTTGCAATCAGGGAATTAGCGACGGTGGAAGGCGATCGCCATCAACACCGCAATTTGGAGTAAAATCATGATCCCATACTCAGCCTGAATGCTGTTGATGAGATGATGATCGGTTGCCGGGATGTCGATATTGGCTGGAATTTGTACCTCAAACCGCAGATCGTGCGCCGTATCAAGATTACTCGCCGCCTCACCGATAAGATGAGCGCGGTGTCGATCGGTTTCCGTTTTGATCCGTTGTTGACTTTTCATGATTTATACCGGGTAAACAATCCCCCAGATGCTGCCCGTGGTTAAATAGAGATAGCCTTGTTTGTTGTTTGCAGTTGTTGGGTTTCCCCGCGACTGCGAGCAGCATTTCTTGGGTTGATACCACCCTAATCGGAAGGCATAAGAAGTTCAAAACCCGATCAAAACCTGATCTTGACAAAATACTATTAATGGTGTAATGCCTAAGAGTGAGAAACTACAAGCTACAGATGAGCAACTAACACAAATTGAAGCTAGAAGAAACGCTCTCGATTGGTCAACAGGAGACGATAGTGACGCATTAATTGAAGCGGCTAGAGTTTTAATTTTTGGCTCCAGTAATGGGGATTTACCCGCGAGAATCACTGAAGAAAGAATTACCAGAAAAGAATTGTGCGTTCGAGCGAAGTATAATAAGTGGAAGATTAACGAGCAAATAGAAAAGTCAGAATTAGAGCGAAGTGATATTGACCAGCTAATCGGTGATAGAATTTTAGTTCCTCAAGGTATTTCTTATCGTTCATGGAAAGATTTTAGAGGACAAAAAGATCTAGATAAGAGGGCATTTAAAGCTTATTGGGTTGCCTTGGGGTTGAGTTTAGAAGAGCTAGGACTCATCACACCTGGAAAATTAAGAGCGAATCGCTTATATCGTGCAATTCTTACCTTAGATCATACTGAACAACTTCATAGATTAACAACGATTGGTTGCTATCGACCGAAAGTAGGTACATTTCTAATTAATACTCAATGTCGGTGTAGTCGAGCTTGGTTGATGTGGCGACTGGAAACTGAAATTTTAGCCTGTGATGATGATAGTGCAGATCAAATCCAGCGTTACTCATTGAATGTATTATCAACTGATAACATCCAGAGCATTAAAGATACAATCAAGCAAAAAGTCTATCAATTTTCTAGGGGGAATTATAATTTAATTATTCGCCTTGACAACATCGATCAATTAGACAGGGATCAATTTGAAAACTTTTCACAATCTCTGGAAGACTGGAAAAGCATGATCCAAGAATCAGAAAATTATTTTATTCTCTATCTTATTGATGGCAATACAAACAATAATTGGCGAGAACAGTATGAGCAATTCAAATTCCCAATAACACAACACTTAACGTTAACAGAATTAACCATGGGTTTACCTTCCATACATCGAGCTGTCAAAAAAACGCCAGAGTATCAATTTGATGTTTTAGCACGACAAATCTTGGATAATACCAACGAGGGGCAAGTCAGTCTTATCCTAGAAAATATTTATCACTATTTGAAAGATCATTTTAAGCAAAACTTTGAATTTAATTTAGATTTACAAGGAGAAACACGATGGTTCAACTACCCTTAAACTATACTGGAGACGAACAACCGCAATCGGGGGAATGGAGCGAGCTAGTCCAGACTACACTCTATCCCTATTATCCCAGTCCAGAATTGATTGAAGCGGTTAACTTAGCCTTATTGCTGAAGCGTCCCTTGTTGTTGGAGGGGGAACCGGGATGTGGCAAAAGTCGGTTAGCCTATGCTTTGGTTTATGAATTGAGTCAACGATATAAACAGATTAACTGGAAGTTTCGACTCTGGAATGTGCAATCGACGAGCAAAGCGGAAGAAGGGTTTTACACCTATGATTATATTGGCCGGTTGCAAGCCGCGCAGTTGCAGCAAACGGGGGTTAAAGAGAGTGAAAAAAATCCGGCTGAGGTAGGCAATTTTTTGAAAAAACGGGCGTTAGGACATGCTTTTCAGGATAAGGATGCTTGGACGGTGGTGTTGATTGATGAAATTGATAAAGCTGACCGGGATTTTCCCAATGATTTATTATTGGCATTGGAGGAAGGACATTATTTTGTCAAACCTTTAGATGAGCGGTGGGAATCGAACAAAGAGAAACCGCCTATTATCATCATTACCAGTAATCAGGAGAAGAAGTTACCCCGCGCCTTTCTCAGGCGTTGTCTGTATCATTATATTGAATTGCCGAATCAAGAAGAGTTGAAGAGAATTCTTGAGGGCAGGTTTAAGGAAGCACCGGAAGCAGTGGTAACTCAAGCCATTGATAAATTCTTGGAGTTGCGAGAGGATATGGACGAGCGCAAGGTGAGTACCAGTGAATTGATTGATTGGTTTCAGGCGTTAATTAGTTATGAACCGGACAAGGTTTTAGAGAAGTTAGGACAAAAAGATTTACCCTATGCGAATACATTGTTGAAAGAGCGACAAGAACGGCAAGATTTTTTGTAGTAGACTGTAGATCGTAGGGTGTGTTAGCGACAGCGTAACGCACCCTAATGGCTGATTATTTTCTTTATTTTAAGCTTTGTAGGGTGGGCAATGCCCACCATAAAATATACTAGGTGGGCAATGCCCACCCTACTCCTAATTATGAGGTAAAGAGTATGGATAGATCTCGTCTGTTAACAATATTAGAACGTGACCCCAATAAAGTGAGTGGTGCGTGGGTTTTTCGAGGCACTCGTGTGCCAGTTGCTGCGTTTTTTGAGAATATCAAAGATGGAGCTTCTATCGATCAATTTCTGGAATGGTTTCCTGGAGTCGAGCGAGAACAAGTGGAGGGATTATTAGAGTATGAACTGATGAGTTGGAATGAAACAGTAGCGGTTGAGCGATGAAAATATTGTTTGATCAATTTTTTTTATCTTAAATCAATCCTAACGCTGTTAGAAACCCGGTTTCTTCAAGAAACCGGGTTTCTAGACCCTGGGCGAGTATAAGCGAGGATTGGGGATTTTGGAAGGAATCTCGGCTTGCATCTGATGATTTTCTTTATGTTCAACCTAGCTTTGTAGGGTGGGCAATGCCCACCTAGTATATTTTATGGTGGGCATTGCCCACCCTACTCAACTATAAAAAAAAGACTTGTCATTGCGATCGCAGGGAAGCAATCGCCAAGATTCGGAGATTTTGCGATTGCTTCATTCCACTGCGTTCCATTCGCAATGACATCCTGTAAGGTTTAAGAAACCGGGTTTCTAGACCCTGGTGTGGGTAAAATGGAACCATGAAACATCCACCCTTATTGAACCTATTTTTAGAATTGCGCGAGCCGCTCCATCTGACGACTGAGCAGTATCGGTTGGCGCTGGAGGGGTTGGTGGATTCTTTGGAGAGGGGGTTAGAGGTTAGTGATGCTGAGAAGATTGGGCGGTTGTTTCGCATTGTGTGGGCGAAGTCGCCCCAGGAGCAGCGAATTTTTGATGATGCTTTTGCCCAGTGGCGAAAACGGGAGTCGGAGCAGGTGACGGTGGCGCTGGCAGAGTGGGTGCAGCGAGAGCAACGGCAAGAGCAACAGGAAAGGAGAGGAGAGGAAGAGAGGGGAAATGTTGTTCCCCTTGTAGATAAGCGCCAGTTTCCCGATGGGGAGGAGACGGGGGAGACGGTTGAGAGCTGGTTAAGTCGCAGGTATAGCGCCCCTGAAGTGGGGGAAGCGGTGCGGAAGTCGCCCCAAGAGCGCAATTATTTTCCCGTGAGTCGGCGGGAGATGGAGGAGTTTTGGAGTCGGTTACAGTCGCCGATGCTCTCAGAAGAGTTATCGCGGGAAGTGGATGTGGTGGCGACAGTGACGGAGGTGGCGCGGCGGGGATTTTTTACTGCTCCCGTGTATCATCGGCGGTGGTGCGAGGGGTTTGAGGTGATTCTGTTGGTGGATAGCTCGGCTTCGATGGTTCCGTTTCAGCCTTTGTGTCGGTTGCTGCTGAAAGCGGCGCAGGGGGTGCGGGTGTTGTATTTTCGCAATGTGCCGGGGTTGCGGGTGTATGAGGATGCCGAATGTTGGCGACAGGTGCGGGTGAGGGAGGTGTTGCGGAAGGGGCATCCAGAGCAGGTGATGGTGATTTTGAGTGATGGGGGGGCGGCGCGGGGGCGCTATGTGGAAGAGCGCATTGAGGAGACGGAGCGGTTTTTAGAGTATGGGTTGTTGTCGGTGGCGCGGATAGGCTGGTTGAATCCCTTGCCCCCTGTGCGTTGGGGGGATACGTCGGCGGAGGAGATTGCCCGGTTTGCCGAGGTGGATGGGCGGATGGGCATGTTTGGGTTGGAGGAGTTGGAGCAGTTGGGGAATTGGTTGGTGGGGGATGCCCTCATCCCAACGAAACCTGTAGGGGCGAAACCTGTAGGGGCGAACGGCCGTTCGCCCCTACAATTAATGGATACATCCGTGACAATACGGGATTTTGATGCATTCTCGGTACAGGGGAGAATTGCCGGATTTTATCGGCGGTATGGGGAAGCCTGGGGGCGGTTGGCGCGGTATGGGGCGTTTCCGTTGGTGCTGACTGCGGATGTGTTGTATCGGTTGTGGGAGCGTTTTTTTAAGGATAGCCGTAAAGATGGGGGAGTTCCTTGGTATGGGGTGGCGGATGTGTTGTTGTCGAATCTCTGTCAAATGCAGTTGGGGGAGTCGGAGAAAGGGGAGCAGGAGTTAGAGGAAGTGTACCGGATGGAGTTGTCGATTCGGGAGGAGTTGTTGCGGGGATTGACTGATGAGGAGTTGAGGGAGTTATCAGAGTTTTTGGTTGAGTATGTGCAGCAGCAGGTGAAGAACCGGAAGTTGGCAGAGCGTCAGGGATGGGTGGCGCTGGCGTATGTGCAGCCGACGAAGGTAGCGCAGGAGTTGGCACAGGCGTTGCGACGGGCGTATTTAGCGGAGGATAAGGGGCAGTTGGTGCAGTTGGCGGCGCTGGTGGAGACGTTGGCGGAACCGTTGCGCGGGGGGTTTGAGCCGTTGTTGGTGGTGGGGCACGAGTATGGAGCCTATGGGCGCGGTGTGCCTTCGGAGCGGGAGGGAGCGGAAGAGGTGGCAGGGGTGCGGTTGGAGTATCCCCGGAAGCGGGAAAGAACACCGTTGCGCTGGTTCTCGTTTGAGGTGGTGACGGTGAATCGGAGAGGGGAGGAAATTAACCGGGAGCTAAAACAAGCCCAGTATTTTAGTGAGGATTGTAATGGGGTGAACCTGGAGATGGTGGCGATACCGGGGGGAGAGTTTATGATGGGAAGTCTAGAAACGGAGAAGGATAGTTATAGTGATGAGCGTCCCCAACATCGGGTGACGGTACAACCGTTTTTCATGGGGAAATATGCCATAACTCAGGGGCAATGGAAAGCGGTGGCGAGATTGCCGAAAGTGAAGCGAGATTTAAAGCCTGAGCCATCATATTTTAAAGGAGAAAATCGACCGGTAGAGAGCATAACGTGGTATGATGCGGTAGAGTTCTGCGCCCGGTTGTCTCGATATACGGGAAAAGAGTATCGACTGCCGAGCGAAGCCGAATGGGAATATGCCTGTCGCGCCGGAACGATAACGCCGTTTCATTTTGGGGAGACGATAACGACAAAACTAGCTAATTATAATGGCAACTATACCTATGCTGAAGAGCCAAAGGGAGAATATCGAAAAGAAACTACCCCGGTGGGATATTTCCAAGTGGCGAATCCGTTTGGTCTTTATGACATGCATGGAAATGTATGGGAATGGTGCGCGGATGAGTGGCATGACAACTATGAAGGAGCTACTAGAGATGGAACTATATGGCTAAATAGTGATGAAAGAAATAATGAAGAAAAACGCCGGCTGCTTCGTGGCGGTTCTTGGGGCAACCTTCCTGCTTATTGTCGTTCTGCGTATCGCAGTAGGGATGCGGCGGACGGTAGGCACGGGGGCAGCGGTTTTCGCGTCGTTCTCTCCCCCGTTGCGATGACGAATCAATTAAAAATTAAAAATTAAAAATTAAAAATGATTTTATAGGATGCAAAAGAAGGATATTTGCGATCCTTTAAGCACGCGCATGGGTTCCCAGAAACCCGGTTTCTTGGAGAAACCGGGTTTCTTTGTCGTTAGGGATGGGGTTTCTTTGTGGTTATAGTCATTTTGATGGATGTTAAAATATAGTGCGAGCATCGTGCTGGCTGTCACCCCCTCTAAATTGTTAATGGTTAATTGCCATGAATGTGATCTTTCGCGAATTTAATCCCTTTGATGTTTGGCTCTGGATGGAATTTAGCACCATTCCCAGTGATGCGGAAAAGCTGTATCTGCAAGAAGCCTTTGATGCTTGGTATTATTTGGGTAAATTGGGTGGATTTAATGCAGAAAATCTGCAAGTGCAAGAGGAAGGCTTGGATCTCAGTTATATGACCTATGATAGGGAGCAGGCCGATCGCTCCTTGATGGCCTTAATGCATAATATGGGAGAATTTGAATATGAAGGGAATTGGGGACGCTGTTGGTTTGACTTAGGAACCAGTGATGCTCTCGCTCTGGATATCCTGATTAATGCTCTGCGGCAACTGAGTCAGGAATTTGTAGCCATTGAGACCCTAGTCATTGGCGGAGTGAACGCAGATTGGCCAATTCCGGAGACTGAAGATACATTTGTGCAATATTAATCACCATGTCCAAGAAGAAGCCAAAAATCCGGGTAATTGCCCTGGGATTGATTCAAGAGGGCGATCGCATTTTCCTCTCGGAAGGCTACGATCGAGATAAAGATCAAACCTTCTATCGCGCATTAGGGGGAGGCGTTGACTTTGGGGAAACCTCCCGCGAAGCCCTCAAACGGGAATTTCAGGAAGAATTAAACGCCGAGTTAACCCAAATCGAGTATTTAGGCTGCATCGAAAGTATTTTTACTTGTCAGAATCAACCCGGACACGAAATCATTCAACTCTATCGCGCCCAATTTGTAGACCCCAAATTTTATCAGCAAACTCGCTTTACTTTCCAGGAAAACAAGCGCAGCAAAACCGCTCTCTGGGTGAATATTGAGGACTGCAAATCGGGAAAAATAACCGTCGTTCCCTCAGAATTTTTAGAGTATTTTTAGGGTAAAAAAACGTAGGGGCGAAAAAAAATCCGCCCCGACAATATTTATCGGAACATGCTGCTAACCGAACTATCTTCATGAATACGCCAAATGGTTTCTCCGACTAAATTCGCCACAGAAAGCACCCGCAGTTGTGGGAAATGTTTAGCTTCAGGGTATTGAATGGTATTCGTCACAATTACTTCTTCAAATAAACCACTAGAGAGCCGCTCAACGGCTGGATGGGAGAAAACGGCATGGGTAGCACAAGCATAAACTTGTCTTGCTCCTTTTTCGCGCAGCATTCTCGCCCCTTCCGAAATCGTTCCGGCGGTATCAATCATGTCATCCACCAATACGGCCGTTTTGCCTTCCACATCTCCAATCAGATTCAAGACTTCGGCCACATTGTGAGCTTGACGGCGTTTATCAATAATGGCTAAGGGAGCATCATTGAGTTTTTTCGCAAATGCTCTTGCTCTAGCGACTCCACCGACATCCGGAGACACCACGACCAGATCGGGTAATTGCTTATTTAAAAGATAATCAATTAAAACGGGAGAACCATAAACATGGTCACAGGGAATATCAAAATAGCCTTGAATCTGGGCAGAATGTAAATCCATGGCTAGGACGCGACTCGCTCCAGCTTCCGTAATCAAATTAGCTACTAATTTAGCGGTAATTGATTCACGACCGGCAGTTTTACGGTCAGCTCTGGCATAACCATAGTAGGGGATAACGGCTGTAATTTGGCGGGCAGATGCTCGACGACAAGCGTCTACCATGATCAACAGTTCCATTAAATGGTCGTTGACGGGGGAGCTAGACGGTTGAATCAAATAAACATCGCAACCGCGAATTGACTCTTGAATTTGAACATAAAGTTCGCCATCAGCGAACCGTTTACGAACCATTGGCCCTAAATCCACCCCTAGATAGCGGGCGACTTCTTGAGCCAAGAGCAAGTTAGCAGAGCCAGCAAATAACCGAAGGCGGTTATTTTCATTGACAGATGGTAGCGTTGGCTGAATCGCCAAAGTCGCAGAACGGATCACGACAAACCCTCGAAGCGCACTCATTGGCGATCTTATCACTAGAAATTGGGTTCTGATTATGTATTTTTTATGAAAAGTTTATGATTGGGGGATTTAATGGGGGAAGTTTTGCCCAAAAACGGGAGGATGGAGTTAAACTTTGGGCGGATTTTTGTATGGGGTTGGGTTAAGGAGTGATGCTGGCGATGAGTTGATCGAGTTCGGTTTGCATGGTGGTTAGGACTTGCTGATAGCAGGATTCGACATAATCGCGATCGCCGGCTGCTTTGCGTCCATAGGTTTCAAAGTGAATGGGTTGGCAAATGCGGGTATGAATTTGGATGGGTAGGGGAATATGGGGTAGGGGGCCAAAGGCAATGCCCCAGGGAAGTCCGAGATAGACGGGAAAGACTTCCGGATCGAGGTTATAGGGCCAAGGGAGTCCCCATTGATGGAGTTGTTTCATCAGGGGATAAATATCGCCGAGAACCATGAGGGTATCATGGGCCCCGTAGGAAATGGCGGGGACGATGGGGACGTTTTGCCGGAGGGCGAGTTTAATGAAGCCTTTACGGCCGGCGAATTCGATGCGATGGCGTTGGGAATGGGGACGGAATACATCTTGCGCTCCTCCGGGATAGACGAGGACGCTGGCTCCTTTTTGCAGAGCGGCGATCGCCATTTTCGGATTCGCTCGCACTGAACCAATGGCTACTGCTTCTTTGGCTAAAGCGGGACTGAGTTCCCAAATATGGGGGTGGGTTAGCCCGTAAACCAGGCGTTCTGTACCAAAATGACGAAACCAGTCATAAATCATCATAATCATGTCTGGAGAGACTAATCCGCCGTTATGGGAGCCAACGATCAGGACGGGTTCATCGCGGGAAAGATGATGCCAACCGTCGGTTTGGACGCGAAAATAAGAGTGATAAAACCAACTCCAAATCGGCATCCAGGATTGAATGATTTGCGGATTCCGTTCGTCTAGAGACCATCCATCTCCTGGGTGTTGATGCAGAGTGTTTGTCATGGGGGGGGTTCAGATCGGCGATCGCCTTCTTTAAGCGCGGGTCGTTTTGATCTTTAACTGTTCTTTTGATCGGTGTCAACCAACTGCTGCTTCAAGTGGCGAATGGCGGCACTGGTATTGCGCTGATAGGCAAGGGTTAAACATTCGGCAACTACATCGGCAAGGTTGACTTCTGGGAAATATTGGCTTTGGGTTTGAATACTATACTCATCCCCTTGCAATTGATAAATCAAGAGTTTTTCCTGCCGAAATAACCAAACTTCTGGCACTCGATAGGGCAGATAATCCTGGGCATCTGAATAACTGGTGACATCAATTTCCAATACCAAATCTGGCGGGGGATCGTTGAGCCAATCAATCCGTTCTTTACCGGAAACAGCTTGCCAATGATCGATGTAAAAACAATAGTCTGGCTCGATACCACTTGCTTCTGGCAGTTGCATGGTCACTGGAGTAAAGGCATCATACTCCTGTTCCTGATGATCCAGCAACGTTGTGATGATGGCGGCGAGTAAGTGGGCCTCTCGTCCATGTTTGGGTAAGGGAGACATGAGCAATATTTCTCCAGAATGGTATTTAATGCGAGGAATAGAACCATCTCCCCGGCGATCGCACAATATTTGATACTCCTGCCAGGTTCCCAGTAGCCGCACCACACTGCCAGCCGGAAGTTGAATTTCTTGGGGAGAAATGACCGCATACATGGTTGCATACCTCAAATAGATCGATCGCGTTTCTATTTTAATGACTTTTTCTGAAGGCGGATCGTGATAGGCTAAACCTTGAGACTGGTGTTGTATGGGTTGGAATTATGTTAGAACTATACCAATTTGAATTTTCCCAATTTTCTGAGAAAGTTAGATTAATTCTCGATTACAAGGAATTAGAGTACCGCACCATTGAAGTCACTCCAGGGGTGGGACAACTGGAGCTGTTGAAGATTTCCGGACAACGGCAAGTGCCGGTACTTAAGGATGGAGATACGGTGATTGCGGATTCTACGGCGATCGCCCTCTATTTAGATCGCCAATACCCAGAAAAGCCGATTATGCCCACCGAACCCCGGCAGCGCGGTTTATGCTTGATGATGGAAGAATGGGCAGATGAGTCCATTGGAGTCAAAAGTCGGAAGGCATTATACGGCGGATTAAGTCAAGACCCTAGTTTCCGCACCTCCGTTTTACCCAGTCCTGTTCCTGATTTTGTCAAAACTTTTGTGGGCACAGTTCCCAAGGAATTGTTTCAAGTTTTAGGCTATGGAGTGGGTCTGAGTCCTGAAGAAATTAATGCTGCTCAAGAGAGCTTAAAACAGGATTTAGAGGCCTTAAGTTTAATTTTGGTCGATCATCCCTATTTGGTGTGCGATCGCCCCACTCTGGCAGATTTAGCCGTGGCTGGACTGAGTATTTTAATTAAGTTCCCGGAAGGCAATTATCTGAATATCCCCGAATCTTTGCAAGGTAAAGGGATTCCCGGATTAGCGGATAATCCTTCCTATCAACCCTTCTTTGAATGGCGCGATCGCCTCTACTCCAGCATCCGTAAATCAGTCTCTCCTCCAGCATCGAATACTTCTCCCACTTCGATTGAGATTGAGTAAGGGTTGAGAATCTCACATTAGGCTATCATCTTCATAGCTATTCCCAACTGATTCCCCCACTAACCATGAACCGTTCTAAACTGGTGGCTATTCTTACTGGAGCCATTTCCTTACTTTTGGCGATCGCCTACCTCATTGTGGTACAACTGTTAGATTTTCGAGGGGAAATGGTTCCTGCTCCTCCCCTCTCCACCCAGAATACCCCCTCGATTGCTATCTTGGATACAGCGCTTTGCGCTGTAGTGGGGGAATGGGGGAATGGGGGGGAGCAAACAATAGACTTGGTAGAAGCTCTGAGCTGTTCTAGATATCGTTAAAAACCATCATTAATGTACCTCATAGCAGAGGAAACTGCTGTATCTCTTAACTCATGCGTACCATTGCTGAAATCAATGATAAAATTCGCCGCAAAAAAGCGGTAGTAGTGACCGTAGAAGAACTGAAAGCTAGGGTTGCTGAGAGTAGCATTTCTGAAGTTGCCAAACAGGTCGATGCGATCGCCACCGGAACCTTTGAACCCATGGAATCTTCCGGAGCCATGATCAACCTAGGACAAACCGATCCACCGATTAAAATCCGTCAGTGTTGGATTGATGGAGTTCCTGCCTACTCTGGATTTGGAGCGGTAGACCTGTATTTAGGAGCAACCCAGATCCCTGAAGCACGAGAAGGTGAAACCCTCAAAGAACGGGGTGGAGGACAGGTGATCGAAGACCTGATTGCAGGCAAATCCTTACCCTTACGGGCCTTGGGACAAGGTACAGATTGTTACCCAAGAGAATCATTTGAAACCACCATTAGCAAAGAAAGCATCAACCAATTTTATCTCTATAATCCTCGCAATCTCTACCAAAACTTTATCGTCGGAGTCAATGGAGGCGATCGCACCCTCTATACCTACCTAGGGCCCCTGTTGCCTCGTCTCGGTAATGCTGTATATGCCAATACCGGGGCCCTCTCTCCCCTGCTCAATGACCCAGATTTAAGCTGGATCGGCATTGGCACAAGAATCTTTATTGGAGGAGCGATCGGTTATATTACCTGGGAAGGAACCCAACACTTTCCCCTGCAAAAGCGCCTTCCTAATCGTACCCCCATCGGCCCGGCCGCTACCCTAGCCTTAGTAGGAGATGCAAAAGATATGAGCCGAGAATGGGTTAGGGGATGTTACTTTAAAAACTATGGCCCTTCCCTAATGCTAGGGGTCGGCATTCCCATACCCGTGCTGAATGAAGAAGTCGTAAAATGCTGCGCCGTGCAAGATCAAGATCTGGTGGCTCCCATTGTCGATTTTTCCATTCCCCGACGCAACCGCCCCACCTTCGGTTTAGTCAGTTATGCCCAACTCAAAAGTGGTAAAATTACCATCGAAGGAACCCCAGTGCGTAGCGCTTCCTTAGCGAGTTTGCACCTATCGCGCCAAGTGGCGATCGCCCTAAAAAATTGGAT
Organism: Roseofilum acuticapitatum BLCC-M154; assembly: GCF_030068475.1. Classification (GTDB taxonomy): domain Bacteria; phylum Cyanobacteriota; class Cyanobacteriia; order Cyanobacteriales; family Desertifilaceae; genus Roseofilum; species Roseofilum acuticapitatum. The sequence continues at coordinate 67,930 of NZ_JAQOSP010000091.1, forward strand.
GAGTAGAGGCGAATTTACCCTCACTGAACCGGTTGCTTCAATTCCTAGCGATCGCTCCTTCCTTCCCCAAGACCGACTTTTGGAATCCATTAATAGCTGATGGGGAGATAGGGGGATGGGGAGATAGGGGGATGGGGAGATAGGGGGATGGGGAGATAGGGGATCGATTAGTGACTCATGTTAATTGTTAATTTGTTAATTGTTCATTTTTTCATATGAAAAAAAACAGCGCCGAAGTTTCGCAGATATCAGGTTCAGATGAGCCAGTCAAAACCGGTTTGGGAACCTTTGGTGGAGTCTATACCCCTTCCATTTTGACCATCCTAGGGGTAATTATGTATCTGCGGTTTGGATGGGTCGTCGGCAGTGTAGGACTCATTCCCACATTGGCAATTGTTACCCTCTCGACCTCCATTACCTTACTAACTGCCTTATCCATCTCTGCCATTGCCACCGATCGCGTCGTCCGTACCGGTGGTGCATACTATATGATTAGTCGCTCCCTGGGCATTGAAACCGGCGGAGCAGTCGGCATTCCCTTATATTTTGCCCAAAGTCTTTCCATCGCCCTCTATACCATCGGTTTTGCCGAAAGTGTGGCCAAAACCTTTCCCGCCCTCAATCAGCTCTATGTGGGCATTATTACTACGATTGCCGTAGGCATTGTCGCTCTGACTTCCGCCAGCGTCGCCATCAAAGCCCAATACTTCATCATGGGGGCAATTTTATTATCCCTAGCCTCTTTTGCCTGGGGTTCCGGCCTTCCCGATGTCACCCCCATGGGATGGTTTGGAGCAGCTCCAGAAAGTAGCGCCCCCTTTTGGACAGTCTTTGCCGTCTTCTTTCCCGCAGTAACCGGCATTATGTCTGGGGTGAGCATGTCAGGAGACTTGAAAAACCCCATACGCTCAATCCCCGATGGCACTTTGGCAGCCGTGGCTACCGGATATGTAATCTATATGATCTTGCCTGTCGCCTTAGCCATGCGCTCTGATGCAGGAAGTCTGATTGCCGATCCCCTGATTATGAAACAAATGTCCTGGTGGGGCCCCGCCATCTTATTAGGGGTTTGGGGAGCCACCCTATCGAGTGCCTTGGGCAGCATTTTAGGCGCTCCTAGAGTATTGCAAGCCTTGGCGAGAGATGGGGTACTACCCGACTGGTTGAGCTTTTTGGGAACGGGAAGCGGCCCAGAAGATGAGCCGCGCATGGGAACCATTGTCACCTTGGGGGTAGCAGTGGCCTTAGTCTGTTTAGGAGACTTGGATCTCATTGCTCCTATTCTGACCATGTTTTTCCTCACCACCTACATGGTTCTCAATATTGCCGCAGGTATTGAAGGCTTTTTGCAAAGTCCCTCCTATCGTCCTGCCTTTAAAGTGCCCTGGTATCTCTCAATTTTAGGGGCGATCGGCTGTTTAGCTGTCATGTTCTTGATTGATGCAGTCGCGACCGTAGTGGCAGCCATTATTGTGCTGGCCATTTTCCTCTGGTTACAACGACGAGAAATGGAAGCCACTTGGGGGGATGCCAGGCGAGGCATTTGGATGGCGATTCTGCGGGAGGGACTGCTGCAACTGGATCATGCAGAAGACCCCAAAAACTGGCGGCCCCATTTATTAGTTTTATCCGGTATTCCCCGCAAGCGCTGGCCCCTGATTGAGTTGGCCGATGCGCTCACCCACAATCGGGGATTAATTACGATTTCTAGCGTGCTTCCAGAGGGATCGCGGGATCTTTCTCAGCAGTCAGAATTGCAGATGATGATTCGCGAGTATGTGGAAAAACGAGGGGTGCAAGCCTTAGTACGGGTGATTACGGCTCCTGACCCATTTGAGGGGGCAGTACGATTGGTGGAAACTTATGGGTTAGGGCCGTTGGTTCCTAATACGGTGCTGTTAGGGGATAGTGAGTCGGCGGAACGACGGGATCAGTATTGTCAAATGATTGCCCAATTGCATCAAGCTAAACGCAGTGTCATTGTGTTTCGGGAAAATCCAGAGCGGGGATTTGGCGATCGCCGACGGATTGATATTTGGTGGCGAGGAATGCAGGCTAATGGGGGATTAATGCTCTTGTTGGCTTATTTGCTGCGGATAGATATAGCTTGGCATCAGGCACAAATTTTTGTGAAAATTATTGTCACGGATGAAACGGCAGCAGAGTCAGCGCGGTTGAATTTGGAGCAGTTTATCGGTCAATTGCGTTTGGGTGCGATCGCCCAAGTGATTGTGTCTGAAGGGCGTTTGTTTGAAGATATTCTCCATGAAAGTTCTCAAAATGCAGATTTAATTTTCTTGGGACTGGCTAAACCGGATTTAATTCCGGCTCATCAATATACCCAGTATTATGAAACTTTGCATGATAAGACGGCGAACTTGCCCACACTGGTTTATGTGTTGGCTGCTCCGGATTTCGATTTTGAAGAGGTCTTGACCGAAAATTAAAGGCAAAGGGTGCGAATGAAGTTGAATATCGGCATTCTATATGCCATTTTGGCCTATGGTGCTTGGGGCTTATTGCCTCTCTATTGGAAACTGTTTGAGAGAGTGCCAGCCGTGGAAATTCTCTGTCATCGGATGATTTGGTCGGCTCTGCTGCTGTTGGCTGTGTTGACGATACAGCAGCGACTCGTGGAGGTGAAGCGGTTGTGGCGATCGCCCAAAACCCTGGCGATCCTGCTGAGTACGGCTACCCTAGTCTCCCTCAATTGGGGCATTTATATCTATGGGGTGAATAGCGATCGCGTTTTAGAAGCGAGTTTAGGCTATTTTATTAATCCCCTATTTAGTGTTTTCCTCGGTTTTGTCTTTCTCCGAGAACCCCTCAACCTTTGGAAATGGATCGCCGTCAGTCTGGCTATGATTGGTGTAGGTAATCTGATTTGGGAACTCGGACAAGTCCCCTGGATTGCGATCGGTCTGGCCTTAACATTCGGATTATATGGTCTGATCCGTAAAGTTACGGATATCCAAGCCGTACCCACCTGATCTCGTTTAGCTTCATTTGGACAGCTCTAGCGATTTATTCCCTCAATTCTGTCTTTCAGATGGCGGGTAGGTCGAAAATACCGGATCAAAAGTGATATAATCAGCCTTAATTTTTGCGGCTTTTGCCGACCTGAAAATCTCTCCTTTTTAATTGAACTTCCCCTATGGTTGCCCTAAGCTGGACAGAACTGGAAACCCTGACTGATTTTACAATCGATCGCGTCAATGGCCCCACCAATGCCCAATCGAATTTACGCTTATTTGGTCATTCAGAAGCTGAGGTGCGGGTGACCCTCTATCGGGATCATCATGCTTGGTGTCCCTATTGTCAAAAGGTGTGGTTATGGCTGGAGGAAAAACAGATTCCTTACCGTATCCGTAAGGTGACGATGTTCTGTTATGGGACGAAGGAAGGGTGGTATCAGAAGAAAGTGCGATCGGGGATGCTACCGGCGATCGAGTTGGATGATCGGTTAATTACGGAAAGTGATGATATTTTAATCGCCCTAGAACAAGAGTTTGGCCCCCTGAATGGTGCAGGAATGCAGGATGCTGAGGTGATGCCTCTGCGGAGACTGGAGCGGCTGCTGTTTCGCGCTTGGTGTAGTTGGTTGTGCTATCCGATGCGATCGCCCCGTGACGATGAACGACAAAAAGAAAAGTTTACGGATGTGGTGGCTGAAGTAGAAAAGGCTCTGAGCAGTACCCCTGGCCCTTATTTTCTCCAGGATTTTGGCACAGTAGATATCATTTTCACGCCCTATGTGGAGCGTATGAATGCCAGTTTGTACTACTACAAAGGGTATGGCTTGCGGAAGGAAAACCCCCATTTTTCCGATTGGTTTGATGCCATGGAAACTCGGCCGACCTATCGAGGAACCCAAAGTGATTTTCATACCCATGCCCATGATTTACCACCGCAAATGGGGGGCTGTCATGCTAATAATGAACCTCAAACTCAAGAGAATCAGAAACGGGTGGATGAGGGGCCTTGGTTGGGTTTGCCTGATGTGACCTATCCGGAACCGGAAACATCCCGTAAAGAAGCTCTGCACCGGGTGCTGAAGCATCGTCAGAATATTATTCGAGTTAATCCAGCCGACGATCGCCTATTGGATGAGTCCCTACGTTGTGCGTTAACTTACTTGATGACTGGGGAAATTTGCCAACCTCCCTCTGGCTCAGATTCTGGGTTGCGGTATCTACGCGATCGCATTAGTGTCCCTAGGGATATGTCCATTTATGCGGCGAAACGGTTACGGGAAGCTCTGGAAACAACAGCCGCTCTAGTGGGCGATCGCCAGGGGACTCCCCTTTCGGTACGCGATCGCCGCGATCAAAACCCCGCCAATTTTCAGTGATCGTTGCCCATGACCTTTCACTATACTCGAACCGTTCGCTTTGCAGAAACCGATGCTGCTGGTGTCGTTTATTTTGCCCATCTCTTTAATTGTCCAATATCCTTTCCACCCTGGTTGGCGAGTTGCGGTTGCAGGTCTAAGGCGCGACGGTAACATTGGCTGGCTTCAGTAATTTTGCCCATTTCGGCTAGAGCGTCTCCTAAATGGTGGTGCGATCGCCCATCATGGGGATTTAAGGCGATCGCCCGGCGGAAGGAGAGGATGGCTTGAGAGAAGTCCTGTTGTCCCATTAAGGCAATACCCAATTGTTGATGGAGGGCGCTATTATTCGGGTCTAGGGCTAAGGCTTGGTGGTAGAGTTGCAGGTTATCGGGGTCAGAGGCAATGCGATGCTGATAGTAGCCAATGATGCCTGCTGTACCTTGGGTCTGTTGCAGATAAGCATTGAGTTGTTCGAGTTCCCCTTGGGTTTGGCCATAGTCCGCTTTTAAGGTTGCCAATTCGGTGGTTTTTTGGTGCAGTTGTTCGTTGGCTGCGGTTAACTCCTGTTGCAGTTGACTGCGGGACTGTTGCAGTGCGTCGAGTTCGGTTTGGTGTTGGCGGTGTTGTTCGGCCAGTTGGGTTTTGAGGTGGGGGATGGCGCGATCGGGGTGGAGGGGGTCGAGTTTTTCGGCGATGAGTTCCGGGGTGAGGGGGGCGTAGGTGTAGGGTTTAGTTTTGATGAGGGTTACACCGTCGCCACTGGGTTTTTCGCCGTAGATATAGTGGTTATAGAAGTCGTCAGGGACTTGAAAAACTTCAATGTTGTTTGCTTGCTCAGATTCTCGATAACAAAAGTAGAGGGGGGCATTTTCAGGGATAACAATAAAGCCAGTAGCAGCCACTCTTTCTAAATCACTAATGTTAAGCGACGAGCCATGAAATAACCTTTTGTCAAATAAAATAGCCTGCCCTGCTTTTAATGATATTGGCGTGAGATAATTCTTTTGAAGGTATGACAATTGCTCTGGCTCATAAGGCCAGCCAGTGAATATGTTATAGGAACGCTTATGAGAATTGATGGTATGACTACCTTTAACCACGCAAAGACAAGCTTTTTCAGGATCAACATCATTTAGAGGACACCACCAAGCAAGAGGAGTTCAACGGGGAAGACGAGGCGGTTAATCCACCGTTGGACGGTTTCGGGTTGGCGTTGAGTGACAAAGGTGGTGATTCCGGCGTTGAGGTCATTGGCGCGATCCCAGAGTTGGTGCAGCAAAATGCCGCGCAGCCCGACGAAAAAGGCATGGGTGGCGGCAATTCCGGTGAAGAGGAGGGCGTTGCGGGGTGGGTCGGGGGTTTGGCTGAGGAGGGGGGCGGCGACGAACAGGGTAGGGACGAGGTGCGCTCCGGCGGCATCGCTGAGGATGCCCCAGATGCCCCGTTCTTTCAGGCGTAGGGGCGGGACGGAGTAGAGGGTGGGGAGCAGGTAGTTGGCGGTAAGGAGGGCGAGGGGAATTGTGCCGAGGTGGGTGAGGAGGGGGGCAGCGAAGCCGATGCTCAGGAAGAGGAGGCAAAGGAGGAGGCGTTGCCAGGGTTGGAGTTGGGCGGCGGCGTTGGGTTTGTTGGCTTTTTGGTCGGTTTCGATGTCGCAGATGTCGTTGAGGAGGTAGCCGTAGGCGGCAACGGAGGTGATGGAGAGGAGGGCGGTGAGGGTGGTGAGGGTGGCGGTTGTGGGCGGGAGTTGGAGGAGGAGGGTTTCGGCGTAGGCGATGGTGAGGAGGGGCGCGATTTTGTAAAGCCACCATTCTTGGGAGCGAATTAATTTTTGTATGTTTAAGTTGGCTTTTGGGTTATCGATTCTACGTTTTTTAGAACGAGCTACTATTGCTTTTCTTTGCGCTCCATTAAAAATTGCATAATTGATTATTTTTACATCTTCAAAAAACTTGCCAAACAGTGAAAGCATATACTCTGGCTGCGGAACAATTAGATTTAGATGATGCTTTCCAAATTCTTCATCTATCCAACTCCAGATAATTCCTTCAAAGCGATATAAGCCGCCACCTGCTCCCATATTTCTAGAAGTATAGGGAAGCACAATCTCACCATGTCTTAACTCAGCCGGATCGCATACTGGCAAAAAACAAACACCTCGCTCTGATGTCCAATTCGCAAAATTTGCTACTACTAGCTCTAACTCAGAGAAAGACTCAACATAGCAGTAAGCCCAGAACATACAAGAAATCAAGTCCCACTTGCTTTCCCACTCTGGTCGCTTATCTCTGTAGTCACCTTGAATAAGCGGAATACTAGGATTAGCTTGTCGGGCAGTTTCCAGCATTGCCGGAGAAATATCTAAACCCGCCCGCTTAATCTCTGGAAAACAACTTAAAAAGTAGCCTGTCCCGCAGGCAACATCAAGCCATTGGGGATTATCACCAATTTCATCTAAGAGTTGAGCGATGGTTTCCTGCTCAAAGTCAGCATCGATTTTCGATAGGTCGTTGAGCAGGAAGCGTTGGTTGTAGTTTTGGGCGTAATTGCGATCGTAGATTTTATGAATGTGTTTTTTTTTCATAGACGAGCAATTAAGATCACATTGGTATATTCAAGAATAGCAATACTCCCGTAGGGTGCGTTAGGCGCTTTTTTAATATTGAATAAAATCCAATCAATTTGATGAGTAACGCACCAATTCCCACAATTTGAGGGTTTTGGTGCGTTACGCGGGAAACTCAATTAACTGGACTCCGGCCTCATTGATTGCCCCGCTAACGCACCCTACTGTCGTGACCGCACTACAATAGGGCATTAGTGTAGGGTGGGTTAGGCGGCTAAAACCTAGACTCTGACAGCAATCTATCAATCCGCCGTAACCCACCATTTTAGCGCGGTCACGGCACTACGCTAATGCTAAATAGATCGATGGAGGTATCGGTTGCATTTATGCTACCTTAAATTGAGTGCGTAGTCGATACATTACGCGATCGCCAACACACCCATTATAAATCCGGTTTCTTATCCCGTTTTTCAACAGGTTAAAATAACCGTGTCTCGCTAACCCGATTATGATTCAATCATGGCACTCACTCAAATGACTCCTTCTGGGGAAATTGTTCTACCTCCAGAAATTATCAACTGGTTGCAACTCAAACCCGGTGACTCCATTCATCTTGCCATTTCCCCCGATGGTAAAGTCTATTTAGAGCCAGCCAAAATTGATGTTCGTACCTTATCGGGTATCCTCTATCAAGAAGGACGGGAACCAGTTTCCTTAGAAGAGATGGATAGGGCAATCTTAGATTGTGCAGGAGAGTCAGTTTGAAGGGATTAGATACTAACGTCATTATACGTTTTTTAGTCCGAGATGATGAACAACAATGGCAGATAGCCAATCAGTATATCGAGCAAGCATTACAAGACAATGAACCCTGCTTGATTAATAACATTGTGCTGTGTGAAGTCGCTTGGGTTTTACGCAGTCGCTATAAACTCAACCGAGAAACCCTGATTACGACCCTAGAAAATCTTTTCAATGCCAATCTGTTTGTTTTTGAAAATCGAGAAGCCATCTCATGGTCAATTCAGCAAATGAAAACAGGAAATGCTGATTTTTCTGACTATTTGATTACCCGCATTAATCAATTATCCGGTTGCCATGAAACCGCTTCGTTTGATGTAAAACTAGGTCAGTCGGAAGGAATCAACCTACTACGCTGATGCCCACCCAGTCCCACACCCAAGCCGTCCTCAACCACTACCACAAAGCCCTAACCTTCTCCCCCCACCCCGCGAAAATCCAAGAACGCATCGCGGCTCTCCACTGGACGCTCTGGGATATGCCCCAAGCAATGGAACATTACCTCCAAGCCCACAGGCTCAATCCCCAGGCACAATGGCATCACTGGCGCTTATACTTCGGTCTGCAACACCTGGCTCGTCTCGAATCCCCTAGACTGCTCGAATTTTGCGATCGCACCATCGATATCATCGAGCCAAACACGCCTCACTATCCCAATCGGGGTTTCACTGGCTTACTCCTCGCCACCGCCTATCGTTACTCAGGAAAACCAGAACGCGCCCGAAATTTTCTCCATCAGTCCTATCGTGCCATCCTCGCGCCCCATTACCCCGAACTCATCGAGAAGGCTTGGACAGCACGACGACAGCACCCGCCCAACTTTCTCATCATTGGCCTGTGGAAATGCGGCACAACCTCGCTCTATCACTACCTAAGTCAACATCCCCAAATACTGCCAACCGTCGCCAAAGAACTGCGCTATTTCACAGTAACGCACCGATTCCAAGGGTTTTGGTGCGTTACGGCGCTGACTACCAGAACTACCAGAACTACACCCTTTACAAATATGAGTAACCAGATTTGCCCATCTCCCGTAGGTTTTGAATGTCCTGTTTTATCTAAAAACGCTAAACTAACTGAGAAAACATCAGTAAATTGCTTGCCATGAGTACCTACAAACTCACGATAGAGTTGTCTGAAACCATCTTTCACAAGCTTACAGCTTTAGCCCATCAAAACCAGTCTTCACCAGAATCTCTTACCCTTGAGTGCATTCTATCCTACTTATCTGGCACAGAAGAAAGCACACTGCAACAAATGCAGAGCTATTCCCAAGCTCAACTCCTCAAAATCGCCCAGCAAACGGTTAGCAATTCTCATCAATTGCGTCACGAAAGCTTATTGGAGAGCAACCAAAACGGGACGATCACACCCCAAGAACGTTTAGAGCTACAGGACTTGCGACTCAAAGCGGATCGGCTGATGTTACGCAAAGCCTACGCTTGGGATATTTTAGGCACAAGGGGCTATCCGATGCCTGAACTAGAGGAGATCGAACTTTCTGAGTGATGACAATGACAAACTTATCAAAGCAAGTCCGGCAACAAATCTGGGCGCGTGCAGGGTTTCGTTGTGAATATTGCCAGAGTTCAATGCGATTGACGGGTATGCCCCTTGTCATCGATCATGTCCAACCTAAAGCCCTAAAAGGCTCTGAGACGATGGAAAATCTAGCGGCTGCTTGCTACCGATGTAATGAATTCAAGGGCGCTCGAACGTCAGGTTTCGATCCTGAAACTCAAACAGAGGTTATGTTATTCAATCCAAGAGAACATAACTGGTCTGAGCATTTCGCTTGGGATGAAAGCGGGACTCTTGTTCAGGGGTTAACGCCGATGGGTCGTGTAACTGTAGCGGTACTTCGTCTCAATAATGATGATCTTGTTGCCGCTAGAGCAATTTGGGTGAAGTGGGGGTGGCATCCGCCTCAAGTAGATTGACTGACTTCATCCTTTTTTAAAAAGTAAGCTCAACTCGCAGCAAAGTCAGTAAATTTGCGTTTATATGGAGCCTTAAAAGCCAAAACGATATCCTGTTTAGGAACGCCCGCTTCGACCAATTCATTGGCCACCCCAATTTCCGTCCCATCCCGTTCGATCCAAATTTTCCCCTCTTTTATTTCCACATAAATAATACAACCAAAGACTCGCGTTAGCCCTTGCCAACCTATATTCATCAGTTGATAGCGATTCTCCTACGGAGACGCTACGCGATCGCGCTCCGGGTCAAATAACAATTGAACTTCGGTCTGGCGATTTGAGCTATTCTTGGCATGACCTTCTAGGATATTTTGGACAATTTCTGGATAATTTAATCTCTCCATGTCACAATCTCCTCTTGCTCTGGATTAAAAATCAATAACTTGAGTAACGCACCGATTCCAAGGGTTTTGGTGCGTTACGGCGCTGACTCAATTTATGGCTCTTGATTCAACTTTTAAAAAGCGCCTAACGCACCCTACCAGAACTCGTCAGTAATTGTCCATTGATCTTTTTCGAGGGCTGTTTTAACGGTAGGATGGAATATATCTTTAGCTGGCATACTCGAATCAAGTCTATTTTACCACTACTCATACCATAAAGCGATCGCGCTCTGATTAAAATGCCTGGGTTTCAATCGCCTCCAAACAAGCATTGAGCTTCCAGGCATACACCTCAACATGAGGCGGATTATGATATGTGCCATGTCGTCCAGGAACCTTGACCACCTCAAACTCACCTGTAACCCAATCCTTCCAACCCTCTGGCTGCATGGGGTCAAACCGAGTCAAGCCTAACTCCTGATTTTCTTCTGCTGAAAAATAGACCACGCGCCCCGAATACTGCTGAGGTTGGTAATCTTTCAGAATGGTGCGATGACGTTCCAGACGCTTCACTAGGCGATCGCTCATGGCGTGACTCAAACCCATTTTTTTGTGTTTTTTTCGTAAATCGACACTACCTTTAGTCTGCCAATGCTCTGTCAATGCTTGCTTCTGTTCTTCTGTCCAAACCGGATTATGACTATCTGCCATCGTCACCAGCAGTACCGTTTTCCCCCGTCGCTTTAACTCACCCGCCATTGCCAACGCTACATTCCCGCCAAAACAGCGACCGCCAAGCAAATAGGGGCGATCGGGGTAACCCGCCAAAAGTGCATCAAGGTAATACTGAACCACTGCCTCCATCGTCGTCAACGATTCGCTGGACTCGTGGAAGTCGATCGCCCGAAAACCGTAAACCGGACGTTCTGGGTCTAAATAGGAGAGCAATTGCTCAACGCCTACGCTACCACCACCGATGTAAAAGAACGGTAGTTTGCAACCTGTGGTGCGAATCGGAATTAACGGTGACTTAAATTCATCCTGCGATCGGATTAACTCAACCAATTTTTGAGGAGTGGAGGCTTGAGCCAGTGATGATAATGGCAAATATATCCGTAACCGACACTCAATCTCAGCAATCAACATTGCCGCCTTTAGGGAGTCCCCACCCAACTCAAAAAAGTTATCTGTCTCCCGAACCGTAGGAACTTCCAACACCTGCTGCCAAATCTCCATCACCGACACCAGCAACGGACTCCCCTCAACCCTATCCACTGTCAAACCCTCATCCTGTCCCATCTCCCACCGTGCCAACTCCGCCAACTGCCCCGCTAAAAATCCCTGACGACAAGCCCGACGCTGAATCTTACCGCTCGAAGTCTTGAAAATGCTGCCCCGTTTCAGCAACACCACCGCCTGCATCGGCAACTCGAACTGTTCCGCCACGGTCGATCGCACCGCCGCCAAAATCGCCTCCGGTTCGAGACTCCCAACCCTTTTCGCCTCACACTCCCACACCACCACCACGCGCTCCTCACCGTCCGCTTCCACCGCCAACGCCGCCCCCGCATCAGGACGCAGCGCCGGATGACAGCGCTCCACCGCCCACTCAATATCCTGGGGGTAATAATTCTCACCCCGAACAATAATCAAATCCTTCAATCGCCCAGTGACAAATAACTCACCCGCCCGTAGAAATCCCAAATCCCCCGTCCGTAAAAACCTGCCTGCCCCCGTATCCGCCAACACCGCTCCAAACGTCGCGTCCGTCTCCTCCTGACGCTGCCAATAGCCCCGCGCCACCCCCGCACTAGCCACCCAAATTTCCCCCACCTCATCCACCCCACAACGTCGCCCGGTCTCCGGGTTGACAATCTCCACCTGTGTCCCCGGTAACACCCGCCCGCAACTTACCCAACGCCCCGACAAGTCCGCTAACTCAACAGACTTCGGCTCTTCTCCCTTGCGGCTCATCGTCACCACCAATGTCGCCTCTGCCAACCCATAAGCGGGAGCAAACGTCCGTCGTTGAAACCCACAACCCGCAAACGCCGCACCAAACTCATCCATCACCTTCGGGTTAATCGGTTCTGCCCCAATGCTCGCCGCTTGCCAACTGCTGAGATCGAGGTCAGCACAGTCTTCTGGGGCAATGCGCCGCACACAGTAGGCATAGGCAAAATTCGGCGCTTGGCTGTGGGTAGCACGATAGCGAGAAATAGCGGCTAACCAGCGTAAGGGTCGTTTGATAAACGCCGTCGGTGACATCAAATAACAGGGTGTGCCGTTATACAGGGGCAACAGCATCCCCTCGACTAAACCGTAATCGTGGAAGTAGGGCATCCAAGTTACGGTGACACTCTCGGCGGTGTAACCTCCGGCCTGCTGCAAGGCGGCTAAATGCCCCATCAGATTGTCATGGTCAAGCATCACCCCTTTAGGTGTAGAAGTCGAGCCGGAGGTGTATTGCAGATAGGCTAGGTCGCTGCCTTGAGGAGAAATAGGCTGCCAGTGCATCGCTAAGGAGTCGCCGAACTTGTCCGTAGCCAGCCAAGGTAAAGCTGTCAGGTGGGGCGCAGCAGTGGCGAGATGACCCCCGGTGAGGAATTGGTGCAAGAATAGGGTGGGTCGATCGCCCAGCACTTCAGACCGAGGATCGCACCAAGATTTCACTACTGTCCGAGCCGAAAAATCTAACCCATTGTTCGCCCGTGTCACCCCGGTTGTCGTCAGCACCAGCGTTGCTCCCGCATCTACCGCGATCGCCTCTAACCTCGGCAACACTCGCTTTAGCCGGGTCATTTCTGGTGCTGGGGCTGGAATGGCGACTACACCCGCATAAAGACAGCCCAAGAAGGCGGCGATCGCCTCAATGCTTTGGGGATACACCAGCAGGACGCGATCGCCTGGGTTGCAATGGGCTTGGAGTAATGCCGCGATCGCTCTGGCTCGGCGATCGAGTTCACCCAATGTGACTTCTTCGGTGGGGGTTTGACCGTCTTTGAGAAAGGTATAGGCTGGGGTATCGTTCCGAGATGCTGCGCGAACGCGGAGCATATCTACCAAGGAATCACAGCGATTTTTCTCTGGAGACGCTACGCGATCGGCTCTGGTGCAATTATCCTCAAATTTAACTCTATTCATTACTCTTAGTGGTACGGCTGGCATTGCCCACCCTACCTCATTGATTCAAAGCATCTAACCGATCTAGAATGTCTAAACCCCGCGCTACCTCACCCTGCATTGCCAAGGTTTGAAAGCGTGTCTGAGCATCAAACTCAGCCAGTGCCAGGGTCGATAATTATTCCATCAGTTTATTTACACTAATGCCACGAGATTGAGTTAATGCTTTCAGGCGAGAATGTTTGTCATCGGGTAAACGAATCGTTAAAGTTGCCATGTTGTCCTTAACGTTGGTGTCAATTACAAGTTGGCCAGACATGAGCCAATGATAGCAGATACGCCATTATGAGGGAGGTGGCATGGCGATCGCTCCCCGTGAATACACCCGCTCATCATCCTTCGGATAGATGAGGGGCTTCACTCTCCCATAACCTCAAAAATGAGCTATAATCGCGGCGGTGATATGATTGAACCGTCAATTCAAAATTTTCAAGTGTTAATAAATGCCAGAACTGTCAGGTGCGGGGGGCTTTTGGCGGGCAATTGATGAAAAACCCGATCCCAATGTTGTTCGGCAGCAAGATAATTTTTCTTGTGGGCCAGCTTGTGGGGAAATGCTTTTGAAAGACCGGGGGATTGATCAAATTTATCAATCAGCGATCGCCCAAGAAACCGGAACTCCAGTAGATGTTCGGGTTTTGGCACAAGCTCTTAATTTGCTGGATGTCAGTAAAACTGGAGAATGGCGAGGCGGAAATTTCGTGTCAGATTTAGCGTCGATCTCTACGATTTTTGAGAGATTAATCGCTAAAGGGTCTTGGGCCGCAGAAATGAAAGAATTTAGAAATCCCATTGCTCATTTAGTGGTCGTTGATGGCATTGACTCATCGGGAAAAGTGTTGATTCGAGATCCTTGGGACGGAACAAGATACAAAATGAAAGCAGAAGACTTTTTTAATTATTGGAATACAAGAGGAGTTTATCAGGAAACTAATCTATGAATACTAAGGTACTTTCAATCCAGTCGATCCAAGGCACTCAAGATTTTCGAGTGTTGATGTCTGTGGGGAATGACCAGCAGGAGTTTAGTTTTACTGTGGAAACCTCGACTCAAGAACCATTTGTGGTGGTGGGAGGCGATCGCAGATTTGGTCAATTCTTTCGATTTAATCAACCGATCGCTGCCTTGGTAGGACAATTGGTTGCAGATGTCTATTACAAAAAAGCTGTAGATTTCCCTGTGGAGGTGGGATACTTTTTCACCCCAGAAGAAGCGATCGCCCAGCAACAACAATTTTACCAAGCCAAAACTGCAATTTACTGAGGCACTTGTGAACCTGTCCTAATTTTGCAGATTGTAGTTGAGAAAAACAACGATTGTGTTCAGAGTGTTGAGTGAGAGAAGCTGCAATATAATCAAGAACTAGAAGACTATTTAGGTAGAAGATTTCATTGGGATTAGGTAGGGTGGGCAATGTCTACCTTACCACTCTATATGTTTACTGTTCCAAAAACTCTCTAGGAGTAATAATCAGATTTTGATACTCAATTTGAGATTTTAAGGAGAGTAAATCGCGATCGCCCGTAATCAGAAATACAGCATTAGCATCAATTGCCAACTCTAAAAATTTATTATCATCAACATCTCGACAAATTTCAACTTGAGATTCCACTTTGACAAATTGACTATAATGTTTAATCACACTCAAGAAATCTTCTCGTTCTTCATCCGCAATATATTTATCGAACTTACGCTTGTAAATTCGAGTCACTAATTCCTGATACGTCTCATCACTTTGAGCAATTTTAAACTGGTGATAAATTCGATTCAAAGCTTTTCGTGCAGTTCCTTCAGGACTCAAAACCGCACTGATTAAAACATTGGTGTCAATCACAATCAGTTTAGGACTCATCCGCAAGTAATTCCTGTAGAATTTCTTCAGTTAATCCTCTTTGTTGAGCATTTTTGCCAATGCCGTCAAAAACAGTTAGCAAATCTTTCTCTTTGAAGTTTATTCGTTTCTCAATTTCTTGTTTGAGCTGGATTTGCTCGTCTTGAGGAAGTTGTTGAACCAGAATTAAGATTTGTTCAAATGTTAAAGGGAGTTGATAGGTGTTGGAGGTCATTGCTATCTCTTGGTCAAATAGATGAAAAATGCTGCTGCCAGGCATCCACACAGGGGGATATTGAAACCCGATCGCCGATTTGGGTTATGTTGGAGTTAAGTCTGGGTAGGCATGGCCAAGCCACTACCATGATAACTGATGTAGGATCGCTGGTATGGATAAACTCGAACAAAATGATGATTCTTCTACAACCCAACCCCAGGTACTCTCTCCCCAGTCTCAAGGTTGGATGCTGACGGCACAGCAATTGTATGATGAACTCAAGCAAACTCAAGCTCAATTGCAACAGTCTCAGGAACAATTACAGCAAACTCAAGCTGAAGGGGAGACGATGAAGTTACAAGGGTTGGAAGCTAAAGCTCAATGGGAACACTCGCGCACTCAACTCGAAGCTCAATTAGCTCAATCTGAGGCTCAGAGACAAGAGATGAACGAGCAGTTAGAAAGAGTCAAGGATGAACTGCACCAGTGCCAGGAAAACTCTCAGATCAAAACGGTGGCTTTACAACAGTATGAGGAGCAATTAAAAGCAACAAAAGCGCAGTTGCAAACACTGAAGTCTGACTACAGTCAAACTCAAATAAAATTGGAATTGCTTGAACAGAAATTAAAGGAAGTTCAAACCCAATGGGCTGCGTCAGAAAATCAGTTGCAAGAGAAAATTACAGAACTCAATGGCATGATATCTCAACAACAACAAGCACGGCTGACTGAGATCGTTAAAGAGCGTTATGGTGCTTTGCGGTAGGATGGGGAGATGGGGAGATGGGGGGATGGGGTGAAAAATGGCTTACCCATTACCCATTACCTATTACCTATTACCCATTACCCATTACCAATGACCGTGCAAAGCGCTATATGAATCAACTCTCTGTTAATTCTTTTGAGATCAAATTTCAGCCCTGGTGTCGAGAGCAATTCTCTCTTCATCAGGAACCGGTTGTGATTCTCGTTACTCCTGAATATGAAGGAATTTTTAAGAATGGGGGCATTGGAACCTATTACCGGACATTGAGTGAAAAGCTGGCTACGATGGGTGAAAAGGTTCATCTCATTCTGTTGCTGTGTCAAAGTAAAACCCGGTTTCAAGGAAAATCTACGGTTCCTTATGTTGATCGTATTTTTTCAGTTCATGAAGTAGAAGAGTGTTTAGAGCTTTTGCCGGTTCATGTTGGCATTTTAGCCCAGTTTCAACCTTGGCAGTGGGTGGAGTCAGAAAGCTACAAAATTCTGTTTTTTGTGCAAGCTTTGGCTGCTTCTTGTCCAGAGGTACTGCTATACATCGAGTTTCCCGACTTATGTGGCTTAGGATATCGCACCATTCAAGCCAAACGAGCGGGTCTCTTGGGGCAACAGTGTATCACTGCTGTGACCTTGCATAGCGGTCAAGAGTGGTTGAATGAAGCTCACGAAAACTATATTCTGGGCGATCGCTGGAATTGGTTTAGAACAGTTTATACCTACGAGCAATATAGCTTTGAGAATGCGGATCGGGCTTTTTTTCTCTCGTTTTTTATGGCTGAAAAGGTGAGTAGCTATGGCTGGAAAACGGCTCACGCGCTCCATTTACCCTATTGCTTTTCCTTGGTTCCCCCCCTCAACCCCCATCGCCCCCTATTGAAAAAACTGGGACTGAATCTTAAGCGAGAACACATTCCCCTGATCTTTTTTGGCCGGTTAGAGAAACGCAAGGGACTGCTGACGTTTGTGGAAGCTATTAAAATCTTAGAGCCATCCCTGCGATCGTCAATTCATATTCTCTTCTTAGGAAAAATTGTCCCCCTTGAGGCTCAATCTTCACACTCCCTAGATAGTCAACAGTATATTGAACAACACCTTGGAGACCACTGGGATTATACACTCCTCTCTGATTTATTTAGCCAGGAGGCGATCGCCCTCGTTCAAGAACTTGCCCCTGCTATTGTCTGTTTAACCAGTCCTCAAGAAAACTTTCCCAACAGTGCCTTAGAAATGGGACAACTTCCGGTAAGTCTAATCGTATCAGATACAGGAGGATTTCGAGAACCCTTGAATTTAATCGATCGCTCTGATGGTATCCGATGGTTTAATCCTGGCAATTCTTCATCCCTCGCTTCACAAATAACCCATGCTATTGCTGCCTATCCTGAAAGGCCTTCTCCCCCATCCCAGAAATTTTTAGCTGACATCAATCAGTCTTTATTCAACCACAAACTAGAGTATATCAAACAGGCCCGATTTCCACCTAATCAGCGTTCTCCTCGCTCCGACGCTTTCTTATTGGGAATGACATCTGCTCAAGAGCAAATTTTTCTGCGAGAGTATGGAGAACATCAATATTCAGGTCAAGGGGAAATGGTTGATGTAGGCTGTTGGCTCGGCTCGGCCACCATTTCTCTTGCTCAAGGATTAGAAAAAAATCGTCAGGTAGCCCTCAAATTCAACCGGATTCACGCTTACGATCTCTTTGTTTGGCATCCCTATATGGAAGCCTCAGTAAAAGAAACAGAGATCGAAGGCAAATATCAGCAGGAAGATAATTTTATGGATGAGTTTATGCACAGAATCGATCCCTGGAATTCCTTAATCGCTGTTTATCCGGGAGACGTGATGAAGATCGGTTGGCAGCCACAGAAACCCATTGAATATTTATTTGTGGATGCGATGAAAAGCTGGGGACTCACCAAAAGTATTGTTCGCGATTTTTATCCCCACTTGATTCCCCATAAATCCCTAGTTCACTATAATGATTTTGCTCACTACTATGAATCCTGGATTCATGTCTTGATTTACAAACTGAGACCCTATTTCAACCATTATAAGAATCTTTATCAAGCTGCCGTCTTTGAATATGTTAACCCTTTACCCCAGGCTTCAGCGATGTGGGATTTCGATCCTCCATTCCACATTTTTTCCGATGAAGAGATCCATCAAGCCTTTGAATATTCCATGGAAATCGTTCATAAACCCTTACGTGCTAATATTGCTGCGGCTAAAGTGATGGCGTTTATTCATTTAGGCAATTATGAAAAAGCACAACAAGAATTGGAGCAAGCGAGAAAAACCTTTGGCGAGGTGCTTGATATTCCCACAGTAGCTCAACTCTTGCAGCGCAAGCGCAGTAATGGGTAATGGGTAAACCGTTGTTTCACACTATATATAGCAAACCTAAATGAGTTATGTAATGGCTGCCCCTCATCCCCCAGCCCCTTCTCCCGCAGGCGTTGCCCTGAGCCTAGCCGAAGGGAGAAGGGGAAAGTCCCTCTCCCGTGGGAGAGGGATTAGGGAGAGGGCATTAATTCAAATAAGAAAAAGCTAATTCATCGATTCACGATCATGCCATCAGACACTTTTATCCAATCTTTGATCTCTCCTCAGAGATCTCAACTCTCTTTTCATCCTCAATTTCTAGAACAATTGAACCCTAAGAGTGAAAAAATTGCTATCTTAGCTACCAACGAATTTGAAGGCTTC
Source organism: Roseofilum acuticapitatum BLCC-M154 (assembly GCF_030068475.1). Classification (GTDB taxonomy): domain Bacteria; phylum Cyanobacteriota; class Cyanobacteriia; order Cyanobacteriales; family Desertifilaceae; genus Roseofilum; species Roseofilum acuticapitatum. The sequence goes on from NZ_JAQOSP010000091.1 coordinate 86,632, forward strand.
TCTAAAAATGGGGGGATTGGCACATACTACACGGCTTTGAGTGAAAAACTCGCCGGGGAAAATTGGTTGATTATTTTATTATTATGCCAGAGCGAAGAACCATTTCAAGGAGTCTCTAAAACCCCCAATGTCGATCGCGTATTTTCTGCGGGTGAAGTGGCAACGGTACTGCAACTGCAACCCATTCACGAAGCCATTTTAGCCCACACCCAGGAAAATGGAGTCAGTCAAAGCTTTGATGCGGACAGTTTTTGTTGTTTATTCTTCACTCAAGCGATCGCCACTGCCTTTCCCCAAGCTGTGATTTATGTTGAATTTCCAGTCATTTGGGGATTTGGTTATCGTACCCTTCAAGCCAAACGAGCGGGTTTACTAGGCAATCATTGTTTACTGGGAGTAACCGATCATGGCGGTTTTGAATGGTTACGAGAAACCAACAGTCGCTATAAGATTGATTATCCCCAGTGGTTTTGGCAAGCCTATCACTATGAACAATATTCCTATGAACAGGCGGATCTGACTTGTTTTCCCTCTTACTTTCTCAAATCTAAGGTGGAAGGTTATGGTTGGAAAACGGCTCATGCAGTTCATTTACCCTATTTTATTCCCCTTCTTGATTTATCCCCTCAACCCCTGGCTCAACCAGACAATGACAAGATCTCCGTTATCTTTTTTGGTCGTTTAGAGGAGAGAAAAGGACTCTGTAGTTTTGTAGAAGCCTTGCAGTTACTAGAGTCAGATTGGGCTAAAAAGATAGAGATTTTATTCTTGGGTCGAATCATTTCTTTAGAATCAACGGCTCTGAAAGGATTGGATAGTCAAGCCTATATCGATCGCCAATTACAAGGAAAATTTTCTTATCAAATTTTACCAGATTTATTTAGTCAGGAAGCCTTGGAATTAGTCAATCATCTGCCCCACCCTATTGTTTGTCTGTGTAGTCTTCAAGAAAACTTTCCCAATGCTGCCTTGGAAATGGGACAATTGCCGGTGTCTCTGGTGGTGTCGAATACGGGAGGGTTTCAAGAAACCTTAGATCTGATTGCCAGAACAGAAGGTTTGCGCTGGTTTGAGCCAGGAGATGCCTATTCCTTAGCCGGTAGACTTCGGGAGTCCATGTTAGCCTATCCTGAAACTCCTGCTGCTCCCGATCGCTCCCTTCTAGAACAAACCAATAAAAAACTCCTGAATCAAAGACTCGAACTTATGAGTGAAGCATTCCTACAGTCGGCTCCTAACCCCCCTGAAAACACCTCGCATTACTATCGGTGTCATCGGCAATTCCGATCGCCAACTTCTTGCAGAGTGTCTAGAGAGTTTAGCCGCACAAACCTATGACAATCTAGAAATTCTGATTGCAGATTCTGGTGTAATGGATGAAAGGTTCCCTGAAGAACAGTTTCCTCATGCTCGCAGAGTTGAACTTGAGGTGAATCAAACATTGGGCTATGGTTATAATCATTTAGTTAAGCTGGCAACGGGAGAGTATTTCTTACCGTTTAGTAGCGATCGCCTGGCTTTTCCGGATATGGTTGAACGCTGGGTGAGCATTATCGCCCAATCTGATGCAGCCATTGTCATGTCTCCAGAGATGAAACTAGACCCGGATCTAGAAGTATCGAATGGTCATGATGGCTCCTTGCTCAAACTCTTAGACTTGAATCAAAATCAAGATTTGTGTGCCTTGTTTTCCCTAGAGTTCTTGCAAGAATTCCCTTACTGTGAAGTGCGAAATATACAAGCCTTAAACTGGCAGCTTTTAGCGGCGGAGATCGCCACCGATCGCACCATTGCCTACTATCCCTATCCCCTCTACCTGAGTGGTTCAGATGCAGAAGGGAGAATTGCACCAGAAAACCTACCCAAGGAACGGTATTATCTCCGCCAATATTTATCACAAATTGAACCCGAAAAATGGACTCGACGACAGCTTAATCTTCTGCTCACCGGAGTTGAATAACTCTCACAATTACAGTCCAGTCAATCCAGTCAACTTTGGCAACTTCATCAAGAGAAAACCCGCTATCAAGCTTTAGCCTCCCAGTCCCAAGCTTGGATGCAAACCGCCATCGAAACCCAAAAGGAATTGGAGGCACTCCAGGCGCAAATTCAGAATAATCAAGCCATGCGCTAGAATTGCAAGGTAGGTGGGCATTTCCCACCCTACTGGAATTGATGCAAAAGGTTAAGGTGCAATCCCTATGGAATTTATTAACCCCAAAACCGACTATGCTTTCAAGAAAATCTTTGGCTCAACTCAAAGCAAGAATATTTTAATCAGCTTTCTAAATGGTTTAGTCTATGAAGGGAATTCTACCATCAAAGATCTAGAAATCATTAATCCCAACTTACCGCCTCAACTGGAAGGGTTGAAAGATACCTATCTGGATGTCAGAGCGACTCTCAGTGATGGTACACTGGTGATTATTGAAATGCAGGTCTTAAATGTTGAGTCTTTTGGCAAGCGAGTCTTATTTAATGCGGCAAAATCTTATGCCTTTCAACTGCAAAAAGGGCAAGGCTATCGAATGCTCAAACCCGTGATTGCTTTGACAATTACGGATTTTGAGATGTTTCCTAAACGCACTCAACTCATTTCTCGCTTCGTTTATCGAGAGAAATCAGAAGGATGGAACTACCCTGACAATGACTTGGAGTTAGTCTTTGTGGAATTACCCAAGTTTAACAAAGACTTAAATCAGCTTGAAACTTTAACCGATAAATGGATTTACTTTATGAAATTTGCGCGATCGCTCACCTCTATTCCCGAATCCCTCAATGAGATTCCAGAATTGCATCAAGCCTTTGAGATTGCCAATGAAGCGGGTTTAACACCAGAGGAACTAGAAGCGCTAGAGCGTCGGGAAATGTTTATTTACGATCAACAGGGGGCGATCGCTTTGGGGATTCAACAAGGCATTGAACAAGGCATTGAACAAGGCATTGAACAGGAAAAACGTGACCTTGCTCGAAAATTATTGAGTCAAATGAATGATGAGGAAATTGCACAATTGACGGAATTAAGTTTGGAGGTTATTGCCGCTTTACGTGAGGAAATATAGCCAGTAAGAGTGTAGGTTGGGTTTCGTTCCTGAACCCAACCTACTTGCTAGTCCACTACTGTGCTGATATTCTATACAATATTTAATCGAAACTATGCCACAATATGACCTGTATCATCATGAAGTGAAAAATGCATTGACCAAAGATGGGTGGATAATTACTGATGATCCTTATACCCTAGAGTACAAAGGACTACGGCTATATGCAGACTTGGGGGCAGAAAAATTATTCGCCGCAGAGAAAGAAGAACAAAAAATTGTGATTGAAATTAAAGTCTTTAATAGTCTTTCACAAATCACAGAACTGCAAAAAGCCATAGGACAGTACAATATGTATCAAAGTATTTTAAACCGTATTAGCCCAGAGCGCAAACTGTTTTTAGCTATTTCAGAGGAAGTATACAACGATTTTTTTCAAAGACCAGCGATTCAAGACATTCTCAGCGATCAAAATATTCACTTAATGGTTTTTAATCCCGATCAGGAGGTTATTCGTCAATGGCTCAACTAGAGAATAATTTAGAAGATTATCGCAAAATCATTAACCAAGTTCTTCAAAATCATGGTCAATATCAACCCAGTCATGGAAAAATAGAAACTCTAATCATTAGAGATGAAAGTGCTGATAACTATTTATTAATTGATACCGGGTGGGATCGAACCGGAAGAGTTCATGCTGTGGTCTTTCATCTAAGAATTGTTAATAAAAAAATCTGGATTGAAGTAGATGGTACAGAAAAAGGAATTGCTTTAGAACTGATGGAATTAGGCATTCCTCAAGAAGATATTATTTTAGGATTTGTTCGCCCCCAACACCTTCAGGTTACCAAGGTTTAATATCAAATCCTTAAATGGTGGCTACTTTCTGCGTACTCTAGAGACAGGGTGAGGGAGGGCGGGTTTCCGCAAGCGGACATGAATACAAAAATGGTTGTCAGTCTACAAGATTTGGGTATAACCCGCCCCTACCGATCAAGACATGCCTTATTACTTACATTTAAGGTAAGGTGGGCATTGCCCACCCTACTCATCCCAATTAAATTTCATCCCTAAATACGCTTCTAGCCTCTGATTGTGGGGGCGAAAAAAGTCAGCTAGAATCTGGCGCAAGTCTTCATCCAGGGGAGCATACGATCCGGGATTATAATTGGGATATGCGGGTAAAGGATAATCGGGTACGCCCAAGAAATCGAACACTTGAGTTAAAGTCGCGGCAGGATGGGCATAAAAGTCTTCACTTTGGAGGATTAAAATTTGTTCTCTGGGAAAGACAGCCATCCATTTCTCTAAAAAGTAAACGTATAAGCCAAATAACAAATCCCCTTTTTCTTTGTGCCAATATTCAGTATCCGCTAGAGTGGGATGGGATAGACGATTAATGGCTGCCATCTCGGAGGTAATTACGTCTAAAAAAGTTCTGGTTTCTTTCTCAAATTCTACTCTCATTTGATACTGAGAAAAGGCTCTCAACACCGGGTTGCGTAAAAGCACAATCAGTTTAATTTTGGGAAACAGACGGGCGACTTCCTGTTCAGCATAAAAACTAACTAGATACCAGGGGGTGGCTTCGCCGGTCAACAGGTTAGCATCTTTGGGAATGGGGGAGAAATGGGCTAAGTACCAGTCTAATCCATAGGAGAGATTTTGATTAAAAAAGAAGACTTCTTTCTTAAGGGCGGGAAGGATTTGAGGATGGTTTACCAGGTAATGATAGAGTGAACTGGTTCCACCTTTGCCAATGCCAATAATCAGGAAATGGGGTTGGCGCAAGGTGGAATTGGATTGATTACAGAAATTTTCGCTGCTATACCCTGCATTTTGATCCCCCCAACCCCCCTTAAAAAGGGGGGCTGTATTGTTGTTAGCTCCATCCTGAGAAGACTTTAATCCTTTCTGATAACTGGCAGCCTGATATGCGGAAATGGCGGCAGTTAAGTCTCCTTGTTGGGCGTATAAATCTCCCAAATCTACATGAGCTATGACTGAATCAGGTTGCTGTTGAGTGATTTGCTGGTAAATCTCAATGGCTTCTGGAAGTGGGCGGCTCTTTTTGATTTCCACGATCCTTTTATAGGCTTGCTTCAAAAGAGGATCGATGGGCTGCAATTCTTGGTAGGAAAGAAAGACGTTTAAGTAACACTCGATCGCCCGTTGCCACTGCTGTTGCTGTTCCCAGATTTTCCCCAAGTGATAGTGAGCGGGATAAAAGTCGGGCTGGAGTTCGATCGCCCGTTGGTAAGCGGCGATCGCCTCCTCAATATGGCCCTGTTGCTGATAACATCGCCCTAAGTGAAGATGAACGTTAGGGGAATGAGGATGAATCCGTAAGGCTTTTTGATAATGGTTAATCAGTGGCTCAATGGACATAGGAGCATTTCAGAAAATGGGCGGTTGCAGTTTAATAGCTCGACGATAACAGAGGGTGGCTTCATCGGTTTGCCCCTGTGCTGCCAATAGATCTCCTAAGTTTTTGTGTAGCCAGGAATAGTTGGGATTAAGTTCAATGGCTTGGCGATAGGAGTCCATTGTCCCCTCATAGTCTCCTTGGCTCAGTTGCACTCTGGCTAGATTATGGTAGTGCCAGAATGAGGGAGAAGGATTAGTTTCAATAGCGCGGGTGTAGTGGGCTAGGGCTTGGCTCTGTTGACCTTGTGCGGCTAAAATATCCCCCATATGATGGTGTGACCAAGCATGATTAGGATCGATCGCCAGCGCTCTTTGGTATGCAGCGATCGCCTGTTGGGAGTCTGATTTTTGCTCCCAAGCTTTGCCTAACCGGAAGTAAATCTCTGCATGAGCGGGGAAGGTAGCGATCGCCATCTGATAGATAGAAATGGCTTCATCGGTTCGCTGCTGTTCGACTAACCAGTTCCCCCAATGCAAGTAGATGTCAGGTTTATGGGGTTTGAACTCTAGAAAGGCTTCTGGGTTTTGAGAGGATTCAGGGTTGGCTTGCATGGCTTTAAGATACCAATGGGCAGCTCGTTCTAAATCTAATCTGGCTCGTTCTCGAAAGGCATAAGCCAGCTTTTCCTCCATGCCAGATCGCTCTGGATCTAATTCTAAGGCACGGCTATAGGCGGCGATCGCCTCTTCCCACTGCTGACATTCTACCAAAGCATCCCCTAAATAATGGTAGGTCAACGCCGAGTTTTGGTTCAGTTGAGTTATGAGTTTAACATAGATCGTGAAGCGATCGCCGCGATCGGAACCCCGCCAATTTTCAGGGATCATTGCCCATGACCTTTCACTATACTCGAACCGTTCGCTTTGCAGAAACCGATGCTGCTGGTGTCGTTTATTTTGCCCATCTGTTTCAGTTTTGTCATGAAGCCTATGAAGCCTCTTTAGCTGCTGCTGGAATTGACTTAAAGAAGTTCTTTTGTCAACCGAAGATAGCCTTTCCCATTATTCATAGTGAAGCCGATTTTTATCGCCCTTTGACTTGTGGAGATTCCCTAGAAATTGAATTAGTACCGGTACTTTTAGATCCAGAACGATATGAAATTAATTATACGATCAAAGTGGGCGATCGCGTCGCCGCTAAAGCCATGACTCGCCATGTCTGCATTGATGCTCACCAGCGCACCAGGCAAGCTGTACCAAAATTCTTACTCAACTGGCTTGATCAATGGTCAAATGAATGACTGTTTCTACGAAAATTTATTGAGCCGCCCTCTCCCGTGGGAGAGGGGGTTGGGGGTGAGGGCTGTACCTTATCGCAACTTCAGAATCTGGGCAGTCACTGCCAAACTTTCCTCATATAAAACATCTCGTCCCCAGCGTTGCAACTGTTGACTCATCATCTCTTCTGCCTTCTGATCCGTCACCGCAGTCACCTGTTCAGTACGACTATTACTGGCACTGCCACCGGCTTCCATCCGCATACAGCCAGTCATTTCCGAACACAAAATTGTGCAACAATTGGCATTAGGATTACTAGAATTGAGTAAAACTCCGACTAAATCCCCTGGAATTTCACCCCAGTCAGCCGTCGGAATACCCGCTAACTCCACCTGAATTTTCTTATTTTCTGGCCCCGAAAATTCAATCCGTTTAATATCATAATCACCCCCTTCATTATGATAAGCGATCGGTTGCCAATCGAGACGACTGGCTAACCATCCCAAAAACATCAAAGCTTGGGCATCATTACCTTTTTCATAGTCAATGGTCACCTGATCGATATCCCCTAGAGAATTTCGGCGCTCTGGAGGATCAAAGGCAGCAGCCGTTAATTCTTGCCAGGGGTAAAAGCGATGCCAATTGAGGTCAGCAATATAGGTTTCCGATTCGATCAACTCATGAATTTTCAGTAATTCTGAAGCCGGATCGCTGAAATAGCAGGAATCGACCACAATACAATTGGCTTGTTCAGCTAAGTGCTGAAATAGAGGTTGTTCTGGGTTAGGGGTGGCTTTCCACCAAACAAACTTGGGTAAATCGGGAATTAAGAGGGAAGAAATCAGGTCTTTAACGCGCTCTAAAGCTTCCTTTGTCCCTCGCAGGGTAATGTATTCACAACACACCAAGGTGCTACTGCTACTACTTTTTTGAATGGGACAATAGGCAGAAACTTGGGCACTCACCCCTCGATCTTCTCCTAAAACGGGACAGAGGGTAATGATCCGACAGGGATTTTGGGAGGCGATCGCCTCACTGACACTCGATCCCCGCAAATCCACATTACTAAACTGGGTAGTTTGGGAGGGCGATCGCTTGCTATACTTCTCGCGCAAACGGTCTAGCGTCTCCCCATCAATGCGACTGTTAACCCTCAAACCATAGGCGATCTGAGCCTCACGCACCGCATCCTTCATCATCGGGCCATTAATACCATCAATACAGCCACTATAGAACCCCAAACCAGCCAACAACTGTTGGAATTCCTCCGGCTCATAGATCACCATACTAAACGTCGCCGCTCTTGTGGCCACTGGGCTGGCTTTGCCTGTATTTTGGCTCAACCAAATCTTATTCAGTTCCGCCTCAATCTCTCCTAGAGAGATATCCTTGGGTTTTTGTAACGTAACAATTGGAGTAGAAGTCATGATGAGTAATAGGTAATGGAACAGGAAAAGCCCTCTCCCTAAATCCCTCTCCCCAGGGAGAGGGACTTTCACTTCCTATTCCCCTTCTCCTGCGGGAGAAGGGGCTAGGGGATGAGGGGGCCAAGTGTTGGTAACTCACTATAATTTGTTGTATGAACTCTCTAAAGTCTGCGCCACCGGCGGCCATCTCGGTTCAGCAATAACTCTGCCTCCACCGGTTCCCACGTCCCCGCCTCATACAGGGGAATCGCTTCCGGAGGAGCGGGAGCATCCCAAACATCTAATACCGGAGTTAGCACTCGCCAAGAGGCTTCCACCTCATCCCCGCGAGTAAACAGAGTCTGGTCACCTAACATACAATCGATCAACAAGCGGCTATAGGCATCCGTATTCGCTTGACCAAAAGCGCGATCGTAGCCAAAATCCATATCAACCGATCTCGTCCGCAAAGAACTCCCCGGCGTTTTCACCTCAAAGCGCATCGAAATCCCCTCATTCGGCTGAATACGCATCGCCAGCACATTCGGATTCGCCTGTTTGGCCGCCGACTGGAACATCAAATAAGGCACTTCCTTAAACTGAATCGCAATCTCCGAAACCTTTTTCGGCATCCGTTTCCCCGTCCGCAAATAGAACGGAACCCCCTTCCAGCGCCAATTATCAATATTCAACTTCAGCGCCGCATAAGTAGGAGTCACTGAATCCGGACTTGCCCCTTCCTCATCCCGGTATCCCGGAACCGGCTTACCTCTACTCCAACCCGACGTATATTGACCTCGAACCGCACAAGCATCTAAATTACTCAAATCCGCCAAATGAGTGGCCTGTACCACCTTCACCTTCTCATTGCGAATACTATCAGCATCCAAAGAATTCGGCGGTTCCATCGCCGTCAAGGAAAACAACTGCATCAAATGATTTTGCACCATATCCCGCAGCGCCCCAGAGGTTTCATAATAGCCAGCCCGTCCTTCTAAGCCGACCATTTCCGCCACCGTAATTTGCACATGGTCAATAAACTGGCGATTCCACAGGGGTTCAAAAATCGCATTGGCAAACCGAAACACCAACAAATTTTGTACCGTTTCCTTACCCAAATAATGGTCAATGCGGTACACCTGCTTTTCATCACAGACTTGAGTCACCACCCGATTTAGAGTCCGAGCGCTCCCCAAATCTCGGCCAAAGGGCTTTTCAATCACCAACCGTTGCTTACTGGGATCGTCTAACATCCCCGCATTCCCCAACTGTTGGGTGGCTTCCCCAAAGAAGCGAGGGGCAACCGACAGATAAAAAACCCGGTTGCCGCGAGTTCCCCGTTGGCTATCGAGTTCTTCCAGAAAAGCTTTGAGCTGTTGATAACTTTCCGGGTTATCAATATCTCCAGGACAGTAAAACAGTCCTTGAGCAAACTCCTTCCACAACTCTTCTGACTGAAGGCCGCCGCCAAATTCTTCTACGCCTTCGCGCATATGCTCCCGAAAAAAGTCATGGCTCCATTCGCGACGAGCCACCCCCACAATCGTTAATTCAGGGGGCAGTCGTCTCTCTAATTTCATCTGGTAGAGAGCCGGGACTAATTTGCGTTGGGTGAGGTCTCCAGATGCACCAAAAATAATTAAAATCTGGGGTTCAGGAATGCGGTCTTGTTGCAGTCCAACGCGCAGAGGGTTTTCTGTGAGTGTAACCATAGAGAGTTAATCGGCAATAGTTGGGTCTAAGTCTAGTGGGCTTATTTTAGGTCTGAGGCACGGTTGAGGAAAGATTCGGCTAATGCCACATCTTCTGGGGAGCCAATAATCAGAGGAGTCCTAGCGTGCAGTTCTTTAGGGATGACCTCTAAGATGTCTTGAGTCCCTGTACTGGCTCGGCCTCCGGCTTGTTCAGCTAGAAAGGCTAGGGGAGCGGATTCATAGAGTAATCGTAGTTTACCTTCGGGTTTTTTCAGAGTTCCAGGATACAAAAAGACTCCTCCCTGGAAGAGAATGCGATGAAAATCACCGACTAAGGCTCCCCCATAGCGAGCGGTGTATCCTTCATGGCGATGAACATAGCGCACGTAGTCCCGGATGGGTTCATCCCATTGCCAAAAATTACCTTCATTCAGGCTGTAGACGGCTCCATGGCTGGGGATTTGGATGTTTTCTCGGCTGAGGATGAATTCTCCTAAACTGGGGTCTAGGTTGAAGGCATGAACTCCATTGCCGACGGAATAGACGAGTATGGTGCTGGGGCCATAGAGGATATAACCGGCGGCGATTTGTTTGTGCCCATTTTGGAGGAGGTCGGAGGCACTGGCATCTAAGTCCATGCCTTCTTGTTGGCGGATGGAGAAGATGGAGCCGACATTGAGGTTGGTATCGACGTTGGAGGAGCCGTCGATGGGGTCATAAATGAGGGTATGGCGACCGATGGGGCAGTTTTCGGGGATGTAATAGGGTTTTTCCATTTCCTCGGAGGCGAGGCGACAGACGAGGCCGCTTTGTTTGAAGACGCTGATGAATACGTCGTTGGCGTAGACATCCATTTTTTTGACGGATTCCCCTTGGATGTTGGTTTCTCCTGTGAAGCCGAGAACGTTATCCATCAGTCCAGCTCTGGATAGACGACGGGAAATGAGTTTTCCGGCTAGGGCAATGCGATTCATGATCGCACTGAGGTCTTGAGCGTCTGGGGAAAAGCTGTGTAGTTGTTGGAGGACATGACGGGATAGGGTGGTACAATCCCGGTCTAGGGCATGTTCTTGGGCAACTTCGACATGGGCATCGGCCATGGATTAGGTTCCTCTTGGAGCAATGGACAGGGGTGACCGCAAGGGTCGGAGGTCGTTGATATGAAGCTTTTTGATTATGTTAAGGAATGCTGTTGGGCAATGGCTGTAAGCTTAAGGTGAATTACAGAAATGGTCAGGGCGGATTGGGGTAAGGCAATTTTGGGGGAGATTGACGGGATTAATTCTGAAAAAAGAGAAGTAATTCTTGCTTGCAAATGGCGATCGCCTACTGAGCGGTTCTGAGGGGAGGATCGTTCTTAAGAGTTTCTGGGTATTGATTGGGTTTTAAACCCTCTGACCGATGGTTCAAGTTATCCTTTATAATTTTAATCAAGATCCCACACCAGATGAATGCACGTCCTCAAAGACTCTAATGTTAAATCTGACTTCTGTTGTCATTAATGAATTTTTAGTAAAAATTCGTGAAGGTTACCAGCGAACTTATGGTGGCTATAAACCTGATTATGCGGATATTATCGTTTGGGCCGGGAGTATGGCCCTAGAGAATATTGCCAATAGTGATGCCCTTTATCATAATGTGGAACATACGATTTTTGTAACGTTGGTGGGGCAAGAAATTCTACGGGGAAAACATATTCGGGAAGGTGGAGTTTCGGCAGAGGATTGGCTCCATTTTATGATTTCTTTGCTCTGTCATGATATTGGCTATATTAAGGGGGTTTGTCGTCAGGATAAGCATTCAGAACGGTTGTATGATTCGGGAATTGATAATAGTATGGTTAATTTGCTGCCAGGGGCAACGGATGCGGCACTTACGCCTTATCATGTTGACCGGGGGAAGCGGTTTATTGATGAGCGGTTTGGGGGTCATAAATTAATTGATGCAGAGGAAATTAAACGCAATATTGAGCTGACTCGTTTTCCGGTTCCGAAGGATGAAGATCATGTGGATACGGCGAATTATCCGGGTTTGGTTCGGGGGGCGGATTTGATTGGTCAGTTGAGCGATCCGCAGTATTTGCAGAAGATTCCGGCGCTGTTTTATGAGTTTGAGGAAAATGGGGCGAATAAACAGTTGGGGTATGAAAATCCTGGGGATTTGCGGAATAATTATCCGGCGTTTTTCTGGAATGTTGTTTCTCCTTATATTAGGCCTTCGTTGAATCATTTGAAGTTGACTCAGGAAGGAAAGCAGGTGATTGCTAATTTGTATGCGAATGTTTTTCGGGTGGAACATGAGGCGCAAACGGATCGGTTTGTTTGAGGGATGCTAGAGGGAGTATTAAGGTAGGATAGAGGGGATTTTGAGGTGTTAGGAGAATAAGTTATGGATGTGATTCCGGCAATTGATTTGCTCCAGGGAAACTGTGTGCGCTTGTACCAGGGGGATTATGAGCAAAGTCAGGTGTTTGATGAAAATCCGGTGGCGATCGCCCAACAATGGTTTTCTCAGGGCGCAAAACGCTTGCATGTGGTGGATCTCGATGGCGCGAAGTCGGGACAGTCGGTGAATTTGGAGGTCATTCGGGCGATCGCCCAATCGATCCCGATTCCGGTACAAGTGGGGGGCGGCTTGCGAAACTATGCAGGGGTAGCCAATTTGCTCTCTACTGGGGTCAAACAGGCGATTCTAGGCACGGTGGCGGTGGAAAATCCCGAACTTGTCCAACAGCTCTGTCAGGAGTTTCCAGGGCAAATTATGGTGGGTATTGATGCCCGCGAGGGTAAGGTGGCAACGAGGGGATGGTTGGAAACTTCGACGATTTCGGGGATTGAATTAGCCCAACAATGTGCCCAAATGGGGGTTTATGGCATTATTTATACGGATATTCACCGGGATGGAACCCTGAAGGGGCCGAATATTCCGGCTTTGCGAGAAGTGGCGGAAGCCGTGAATGTGCCGGTGATTGCTTCCGGTGGAGTCAGTAGTGTGACGGATTTGCTCAGTTTGTTGGCCCTAGAGCGTTTGGGGGTGACTGGGGTGATTGTGGGTAAGGCGTTGTATACGGGGGATGTGGTGCTGAAAGAAGCGCTCCAGGCGATCGGGCCCGGTCGTTGGCAGGATGTGCCTCCGGATTTGGATTCTTCAGCAATGGCGTAAAAGCAATTCAAAATCTAAGTCCGGTGAATGGGAAAAGAGAAGCGGGAAAGATGCCCGCTTCTTAACAAATTTTCATGTCCGCTTGCGGAAACCGGACTTGATATTATTCCTCCTCAACTGGGCGTAAGGGAATTTCTACAATAAACTTAGCCCCTTCTCCCGGCTGAGAAACACACCTGAGTTGTCCGCTATGTTTTTCCACCACGATTTGATAACTGATGGACAAGCCTAAACCGGTTCCGGAACCCACGGGTTTAGTCGTATAGAAGGGATTAAATATTTTTTGGATAGTTTCCTCGGTCATGCCTGGGCCATTATCGGCGATACTGATTTCAACGGATTGGCGATCGCTCACTTGCGTGGAAACGGTAATCGAAGGGTGTCGATCTGAGGCTTCTACACTGCGTTGATCTTGCATCGCATCACAAGCATTGGTGAGTAGATTCATAAACACTTGATTCAGTTGGGAAGCATAGCAATTGACTAAGGGTAAATTGCCATACTCTTTAATAATTTTAATTTCTTTCTCATTGCCCGATTCTTTGAAGCGATTTTGCAAAATGAGCAGGGTACTATCAAGTCCATCATGAAGATTAACCGGTTTTTTATCCGCTTCATCGAGTCGGGAGAAGTTTCGCAGAGAGAGGATGATATTCCGGATGCGTTCGGCTCCCACTTGCATCGAATTCAGGAGATTTTTTAAGTCTTCGCTAATAAATTCGAGATCGATATCTTCAATAAGTTCTTCGATTTCTTCGACGGGGTTCGGGTAATGGGTTTGATAGAGATCGATCAGGGCGAGTAAATCTTGTACATATTCGGTAGCGGGGGCGAGGTTCCCATAAATAAAGCTGACCGGATTATTGATTTCATGGGCAACCCCGGCAACCATTTGACCTAAACCAGACATTTTTTCGGTTTGAATCAGTTGAGCTTGCGTCCGTTGTAGCTCTTCTAGGGTTTGGGATAAATCTTGATTTTTCTCGTTTAATTCTTGGGTGCGCTCTTGTACTTTTTGCTCCACGGAGGCATAGAGGAGGGCGTTATCGAGGGCGATCGCCGCTTGGGAGGATAAAACTTGCAGCACTTCAATGCGATCGCCAGTAAAGGCATCCGTTGTCAGGTTATTCTCTAAATAGAGGATGCTGATCAGTTGCCCTTGGCTGACAATGGGAATACAGAGAATTGACTTAACTTTATGTTTAATAATATACGGATCATTGGTAAACTGACCCTCTTGACAGGCATGACTTAAGACCACATCTGAGAGCGATCGCTCCACATAGTTAATGACGCTAACCGGTAATTCTTCACTGGTTTCTAGGACTTTAGATTCCGAATTAATCATCGCTTCCTCATCGACAGATGCTGAAGCAGAAATCAGTAACTTACCCTCTTTGGGGAGCAATAGAAATCCCGATTGCGCTCCCGCATTTTCAATCAAGATTTTCATTAAATTGCCTAAAAGCTTATCTAAAACAATCTCACTAGAAATAGCTTGAGACGCTTTGAGAACCGTATTTAAATCCAGACTACTCGAAATTGAGTTGGTCGAGGTGTGAATAGTTTTATTCACATCTAAAGCTTCCGTAGGTTGGCTCAATTTCGCTGCTAATTGAGGATATTCTAATTGCAGAGATTCAACCTTGCGCTTAACTCCCCATTTCTGGTAATTATAGTAAGCTTCTCGTAAATGCACCAGAGCATAAGAAAACTTATTGTTTTGCAGCCAAAAATCAGCCGCCCGTTCATTTCCTAAAGCTTGAACTGCAATTAACTCATGCTCAGTTGCTACGGCGATCGCGCGATCGTAAAGATCGATCGCCAACTGAAAGTCATTTTTCACACGAGCCAATTCCGCCTCTACCAATAAATACTTAGGCAAAAAATTCGCCGCACAATTTTCAGACCAAATCTTTAACTGATTCTGATTCTTTCTCACCTTACTTAAAAGAACCTCTTTTTCATCCTCCTCTACCCCGTCACAAGCCGATAGATACACCAATGATGAATAAAAATTATACTCAGTTACCGGCACAGTCCCCAGAATCAACTGAAGTTGCTCCGAAATCTGCTTACTCAGAGCTAATGCTGCCTCTAGATTGCCATAAATATATAACGTTTGCATCTTGAAAATCTGATAAATACACAGAGCAAACAGATTCTGATTTTGCTGACAAAGAGCAACATATTCCGCTTCAGTTAAACTAGGGCCATCAAAATTTAACGGCTCATCCGTTTGAGCATCTAAATTATGCAATACCAACTGTAAACCGAGTAAAATCTCCGTAACCAATTGATTTTCCGTTTTCTGTGCAAAGGGTAAATACTTAGGAATTTCTTCTAGAATCTCATTAACCGGTTTACCCTGCACAAAGAAATTAATCGACTGATTATGCAGCACATACCCCGCATACATTAAATCACCAGAATCCAATGCAGACTGATATGCTTCATTTCCTAAAGCCGTTGACTCTTTCATGGGATTAAACCAATAATTTAAAGTGCTAACTAAACAAACTCCAGCTTTATAAGTCGGATGTCCCCACTTTTGATTAAGTTGATAGGCAACCCGGCCCAAATCATACGCATTTCTGTACTCTCCAAACAAATTCACCAACAAAATGCCATAAGTCGGCAAAAAGAAACCCACTTCTGGGGTATATCCCTCCTCTAAAACCAACCTTGCACCCGTCAGAATCATCAGCGTCCACAACTGGATATTGAGCATATAAGTTGGGGGTGCTAAATTATTCAATAACTTCACCTTCATTTGGCTAACTGAATCCTCCATTAAAGGTTGATCCAGTAACTCTAAAATCGGCCGATTTCCTAACGCTTGACCCGCTTTTTCCAACTCCTGGGGAATCACCCGATCTAAATGTTCAGTAGGTAACTCTATTCCTAACAACCCTAGAGCTATACGTCCTACTTCTACCGCTTTTTGATATTGACCTCTTAACGTATTTTGAATTAACAGAATATTGTAAATTTCCGCCTTCTCAAAATCAGAGTCAACCTGGGATAACACTTCAGAGGTTAAAGCTTCTGATTCCGCAAAATTACCATTCAGATACTCCACATCTGCCCGCTCTTTATATAAGGCAAAAGCAAAATTATGATCCAACTGCCAAATATTATCCGGTAAACGACTCATTGCCTCTTTTAGATATTGGGAAGCAGCCACAAACGCGGTAGCATCTTTCGCCCGTTTTCCAGCCTCCAAATTCAATTGAGCTAATTCCAAAATTTCTTCATGCTCAGTAATTAAAGATCGACCCACATTCATATGATCGACCAACTCAAAAATGCGTTCACTGCGATATTCAACCGGTGTTCTCTCTAAAAGCATCCGACCAATTTTCAGATGCACTGCTTTCTTATCCGTATCATCAATTAAAGCATAGGCTGCCTGTTGCACGCGATCGTGGGAAAACTTATAATTCAAGATTAATAATGGAGCCGTGACTAAATCTAAATCCACCAATTCCCTACCCGAATTTGGTTGGATCATTTTTTCCTCAATTGCCGGTAATAAATCTTGAAATGTTCCGTAGGATTCCTTTTCATAAATCAAGGATAAGGTATTTAAATCAAATTGATTTCCTAAGCAGGCTGATAATCTTAAAACGTCCTGGGTTTTTTCTGGGAGTTTTCGCAACTTCCCAATCATCAAGTCCACCACATTTTCTGTAATACTCATGGACTCAATTTCCGCCAAATTCCAAGACCAGCCACCCATGATATCTGGCTGAGGAGGCACAAAAGTCAGGAGCTTTTCTTGATACAAAGTCTTGAGGAATTCATTGACAAAAAATGGATTTCCAGCCGTTTTGTTTTTCACCAACTCTGCTAAAGGTCTAACTAACCCTTGAGCTTGATGTAACGTCTCCGAAATCAGTTGCCGAATTTGATTCAGATTAAGATTTTCTAAGTGAATTTGATTAATCGTCACCGACTGAATCCGCAAAGAATCTAGCATCATAATCAAGGGATGGCTCGGACTCACTTCATTATCGCGATAAGCTCCAATCAAGAAGAAGTTTTGAACTTCTCCTTCAGTCAGCATTAGCTCAATTAATTTTAGAGTTGCAGAATCAGCCCATTGTAAGTCATCTAAGAACATTACTAAGGGATGTTCGGGGGCGCAAAAAATACGCACGAAATTTTGAAAGACTAAATTAAATCGATTTTGAGATTCTGTTGGCCCTAATTCTAGAACGGGAGGTTGGGGGCCGATAATATATTCAATTTCTGGAATGACATCAATAATGATTTGACCATTTGGGCCAAATGCTTCTAAGAGCTTCTCTTTCCATACCTTCAGTTTTTGTTCGCTTTCAGTGAGCAACAAATTCACCAATTCTGAAAAGGCTTTAACAATAGCAAAATAAGGAATACTGCGCTGAAACTGATCGAACTTACCCAAAATAAAATAGCCATTTCTGCGGGTGATTGGTTTATAAATTTCTTGGACTAAAGCCGATTTTCCGATGCCAGAATACCCACTCACTAGCATAAACTCTTTTTGCCCATTGGCTACCCGCTCAAAAGCGGCTAATAGGGTATCAATTTCTTTATCCCGTCCGTAGAGCTTTTCGGGAATCTTAAACTTATCGGAAATATCTTGTTCCCCTAGGGGGAAGAAATCAATAGAATCATTTTCTTTCCGGTTGACTAAACACCGCTCTAAATCTGCAAGTAATCCCCAACTGCTTTGATAGCGATCTTCTGCATTTTTGGCTAATAATTTCATCACCAAATCTGATACAACTGGGGGTATTTCCGGATTCACTACATGGGGAGCGATGGGTTGTTTAGCAATGTGACAATGGATGAGTTCCATGGTTTCATTGGCTTCAAAGGGAAGCTTGTGGGTCAGCAGTTCATAAAATGTAGTGCCCAAAGAGTAAAAATCTGTGCGATAATCTAAACTGCGATTGAGTCTTCCGGTTTGCTCCGGAGACATATACGCTAAGGTTCCTTCAATGGTGGGAGCATGGCTGGATAACGGAGCTTCTCGGTTAAAAATTGTAGAGATACTTAAATCAACCAGTTTAACTTGTCCAGTGGCAGGATTAAAAGCAATATTGGCAGGATTGATATCTTTATGAATAATATTGGCTTGATGCAAATCTCCGAGACTTTTAACAATTCGGATAGCTAAGTTCAGAAAGCCTAAAAGCGTAAATTTTTGAGAAGCCAATAATTGTTTTAAGGATTCTCCACCAAAATCCTCTAAAACCATGACTAAAGAATTCTTATAGGTTTCTAGAGCATAAGCCTTCACCACGCTGTCGAGATTGAGGCGATTGAGGAGTTCAAATTCTTGTTGGTATCGATTTCTCTCCTCTACTGTGGGATAATCTTCCTTTAGCACCTTCAAGATCACGGGCAGATTACTTTTTTGTTGACAACCCCGATAGACTACTGTTTTGTCACTTTCATAGATCTTGGCAAGAATTTGGTAGCCGCTTAGATTGATCATAATCAAATACTCTAAATTGCTTTGGGGAAGTACGGATAAGATACTCTGGGTAGAAAAGAAGCAGGCGACCAGAGGCGATCGCACCTACCCTAGATCAAGATTACCTCACCAATTTAGCAAAATACAGTCATGGGCGCTGATCCTGCACCATTAGACACTCCTGTGGGGGCGAAAAATTCTTCGCCCCCACACCATGGCTCTATTCCATCCACTGACTGTGGAAAAACTCCCCTCTCGGTTTATCAATGCGCTCATAGGTATGAGCGCCAAAGAAATCCCGTTGCGCTTGAGTCAAATTCTGGGGTAAAGTCGCCCGACGATAACTATCAAAGTAGTCCAAAGACGCACTAAAAGCCGGAACCGGAATCCCCAACTGACAAGCCAGAGCCAAAACTTCCCGCCAAGCTTGCTGACGGTCTAGAATACTCTGCTTAAACTCAGGAGCAAGCAACAAATTGGGCAAACTGGGATTATCCTTAAAGGCTACCTTGATCTTATCCAAGAAGCCCGCTCGAATAATACATCCGCCTTTCCAAATGCGGGCAATTTCGCTCAGATTTAACTCATAACCAAACTCCTGAGAAGCCTTACTCAGCAGCGCCATCCCCTGAGCATAGGAACACATTTTCGAGCAATAGAGAGCATCCCGAATCTTAGGAATAAATGCCTTTAGGTCTCCCTCATACTGGCCACTGGGCCCCGTTAACTCCTGAGAAGCTGCTACCCGCTCCTCCTTATAGGAAGACATAATCCGCGCATTCACGGCTGCGGTAATGGTAGGAATACTCACGCCTAATTCCAGAGAAGTGACCACCGTCCATCGTCCCGTGCCTTTTTGACCGGCTGCATCTACAATTAAATCGATGACATGCTGGTTAGTATCGGGATCGATTTTGGTAAAGATATCCCTGGTAATCTCAATCAGAAAGGAATTGAGTTCCTCGGTTTCGTTCCATTCCTTAAACACTTCATGGAGTTCGGGATTGCTTAAACCTACGGCATTTTTAAGCAAATCATAGGCTTCGGCAATGAGCTGCATATCGCCATACTCAATGCCATTGTGAACCATTTTCACATAATGGCCCGCTCCCCCCTTACCAATAAACGTCACACAAGGGCCATCATCGACTTGGGCCGCAATTTTCGTCACAATGGGTTCTAATTCTTTGTAAGCGTCTGGGGTTCCCCCTGGCATTAAACTGGGGCCATTGAGCGCTCCTTCTTCACCGCCACTGACTCCCATGCCTACAAACCCTAGGTTACAGGCTTCGAGATCTTTGGTGCGCCGTTCGGTATCTTCATAGAGAGAGTTACCCCCATCGATGATCATATCCCCTTCTTCGAGTAAGGGCTTGAGACTATCGATCACTGCATCAACGGGTTTACCCGCTTTTACCATAATCAAAATTTTGCGCGGGCGAGCGAGTTTTTGCACAAACTCTTCCAGGGTTTGGGCGGCTAAAAAATTCTTGCCCTTGGCTCTGGTGGCCATAAACTCTTCCGTTTTGGCATAAGTGCGGTTATAAACCGTTACGGGAAAGCCATTGCGTTCTACATTTAGGGCTAGGTTTTCACCCATAACCGCAAGGCCGATTAGACCAAAACTTGGCTGTGTCATATGTTTGTATACTCGTGTAACCAACAATTGCTTGCTGTAACAGCAAATTATCTACAAGGTTAGCCCGATCTATAAAATAGTCCCGTAAAGAAGATATTAAGTCTGGGCCGTCACGGTAAAATGACCCTGTAGGCTGTAAACAGAGAATTAGTAACAGAGGGTTCAGCAGACATGGCACGAATTCTGGCATTGGCCGTTGGTTTGGGAAGTTTCGCTTTTTATATGGCTTTCTTCTTTTTTCCAGAGGTTTATCGGCGCAAAAGTGATTTTATCTGGAGTGGGTTAGGTTTTCTGTATGCTCTCACCCTCTGGTTTTGTGCCGGACGGTTTACGGGTGCGGTGATGCTGGGCCAAATGGCGGCTGTTCCTTTGCTGTTGTATTTGGGTTGGGAAACCTTAACGTTGCGTCGCCAATCTACTCCTTCAAGCGAGCAAACTCCTGTGGAGGTGGAACAGTTAAAGCAGAATGGGTTGGGCGCTCTGAATCGTTTCTTGAAGCGGTCTCCGGCTCCAGAAGGGGCTGTGCCTACGGCTGAGGCTCCAGAGACTAGGACTACTGTTGAGCCAGAGGAAGCACTATTAGAAACTTCTGCTCCTGTAGAAAATGAATCGACTCCTGGAGAAATGCCTATTTCCGAGTCGGAAAGCCCAGAACCTGAGCCGGAATCTGAAGAGGTGCAAGAGTCTGTGGAATCGGAGTCGGAAACAGAGCTGACAGAGGAAGTAGAGGATAAGGAGGCGATCGCCCCAGATGCTCCTCATGAGAGTACGATAGAATCTGCGCCAGAACCTGACGAATTTGAGGAATCTGCTGAACCGGTCGTTACTGAATCTCCCATTCCTTCACCTTCGGCCACTGCTCCACAGCCTAAATCTAAAACCCTATCGGGGTTATTGGGCCTGTTTAATGGTATTAAAAGTCGATTCCAAAAATCCAAACCGGAGGAAACTCCCTCTTCAGATGAAGAAATCTTTACGCCAGAAGAGCCAGAATTCTCGACTCCAACCCCAGAACCCTCAGAACCCGAAAGCACAGAGGAACCGGTAGCGGAAACTCCAGCCACTCCTGAGCCGGAAATAGTACAAGAGGCAGAAATTAACCCAGAAGATCCTTCTGAGCCAAAAAATGATGAAATTCCCGCTCCTTCAGGTTCAGACTTGCCGGAGACCGATTCAGAGTCTGCTGAGACGACCGAAGAAGAGGGGGTGGAATCCTCTATAGCAGGTGAAAAAGCGGAGCCAGAAACCGATGAGGACACTGAACCCGAATCGACAGATGCTCAGGAGAATAAACCCTCTCGTTCTTAGTCTTGCAGAGGCAAAAAACGCAGATAAATGCCCGTAAAATTTAGGTCAGGGATGCGATCGCCTCTTAAAGCCGATCGACTTCCCTGTTAAAATCTGACTACAGACTCATAACCCTTTTGTCCCTAACCCTTCCCAATAGCACCGTGACAGCAGCAAAAGACTATAAAACCACCGTCAATTTGCCCAAAACTGGCTTTGATATGCGGGCAAATTCCACCAAAAAAGAGCCGGAACTGCAAAAATTTTGGGCAGAGCATCAAATTTATGAAAAGCTCTCCCAAGACAATCCAGGGGATTTGTTCATTCTCCATGATGGGCCGCCCTACGCCAATGGTTCTCTGCATATGGGCCATGCGTTGAATAAAATCCTTAAGGATATTATCAATAAGTACAAGTTGCTGCAAGGCCATAAAGTCCGCTATGTGCCGGGGTGGGACTGTCATGGACTGCCGATTGAACTAAAGGTGCTTCAAGCGATGAAAGCTGACGAGCGCAAGCAGTTAACCCCCATTACCCTGCGCCAAAAAGCAGCCGAGTTTGCCCAAAAAACCGTTGATGAACAGCGAGCAAGTTTTAAGCGCTATGGGATTTGGGGAAATTGGCAGAACCCCTATTTAACCCTGACTCCGGAATATGAGGCGGCCCAAATTGAGGTGTTTGGGCAAATGGTGCTGAAGGGTTATATTTATCGAGGCCTGAAACCGGTTCATTGGAGTCCCAGTTCTCGCACTGCTCTGGCTGAGGCTGAGTTGGAGTACCCGGAAGGCCATACCTCCGATAGTATCTATGGGGTGTTCCGCATGGTGCATCTCAATGATGGGGTGTTTGCTGAACTTAATCCGTTTATGGCGGATCTGGGAGTAGCAATTTGGACGACAACTCCTTGGACAATTCCGGGGAATTTGGCGGTAGCAGTGAATCCAGAGTTGACTTATGCGGTGGTGGAAACCCCTTGGGGTAAAGCAACAGCGAAGAAGACCAAAGGGAAAGGATTTGCGAAAGGAAGTGATGATGAGCCGGGAAATACGGGTAAAGTGAGTCTTCCCAAGTATATTTTAGTTGCAGAAGGGGCGATCGCCCGCTTATCAGAAGAATTGGACGTGAAGCTAACCCCGAAGGCGAAAGTCAAGGGGCAAGATCTGGAGCATTGCACCTATCAACATCCTTTATTTAACCGGGAGTCTCCCATTGTGATTGGTGGCGATTATGTTACTACGGAGTCCGGTACGGGATTGGTTCATACTGCCCCTGGCCATGGTCAAGATGATTTTATTGTCGGTCAACGCTATGGACTGCCGGTGTTATCGCCGGTGAATGATGCCGGCGATCTGACGGAATTGGCGGGTAAATTTGCAGGATTAAATGTGCTAAAAGATGCGAATCCAGCAATCATTGAAGCCTTGACGGAAGCGGGTGCATTAATCAAGCAATCCCCCTATGTGCATAAGTATCCCTATGATTGGCGCACGAAAAAACCGACGATTTTCCGGGCAACGGAGCAATGGTTTGCTTCGGTGGATAAGTTCCGGGAAACGGCTTTAGAGGCGATCGCCTCGGTCAAATGGATTCCTGCTTCTGGCGAAAATCGGATTACTTCCATGGTTGCGGAGCGATCGGACTGGTGTATTTCCAGACAACGGAGTTGGGGCGTACCCATTCCAGTCTTCTACCATCAAGAAACCAGAGAAGTGCTGTTAACCCAAGAAACCATCGACCATGTGAAAGCCATTATCCGCGAGCAAGGTTCTGATGCTTGGTGGACTCTATCGGTAGAGGAGTTATTACCGCCCAAATACCAGAAAGAGGCGAAGAACTACCGCAAAGGCATGGATACCATGGATGTGTGGTTTGATTCCGGTTGTTCTTGGGCAGGGGTAGCGGCATCGCGGAAAGAGTTGAAGTATCCGGTAGATCTGTATTTAGAAGGCTCCGATCAGCACCGGGGTTGGTTCCAGTCTAGTTTGCTCACCAGTGTGGCAACTCAAGGGATGGCTCCCTATAAGAGTGTTTTAACCCATGGGTTTGCTCTGGATGAACAGGGACGGAAGATGAGTAAGTCTCTGGGTAATGTGGTCGATCCCTATGAGATTATTAACGGGGGTAAAAATCAGAAGGAAGCCCCCCCCTATGGGGCGGATGTGCTGCGTCTGTGGGTGTCTTCGGTGGATTATTCTTCCGATGTGCCCATTGGTAAGACGATTCTGAGACAGTTGGGGGATGTGTATCGCAAGATCCGCAATACGTCCCGGTTCCTGTTGGGGAATTTATATGATTTCGATCCGGAGCGCGATCGCATCCCCTATGAGGAAATGCCAGAGTTAGACCAGTATATGTTGCATCGCATGGGGGAAGTGTTCGCCCAAGTGACGGAAGCATTTGAAAGTTATCAGTTTTTCCGCTTCTTCCAAACCGTGCAGAATTTCTGCGTGGTAGATTTGTCTAACTTCTATTTGGATATTGCCAAGGATCGGCTCTATATCAGTGGCGAAAATGGTAAGCGTCGCCGCAGTTGTCAGACAGTGCTGGCGATCGCCGTGGAAAACCTAGCACGGGCGATCGCTCCCGTACTCTCCCACATGGCGGAAGATATCTGGCAAAATCTGCCCTACAAAACCCCCCATGAGTCGGTCTTTCAGGCGGGATGGTTAGTCACTGAACCCTATTGGCATAATCCCCCCCTAGCCCAAAAATGGACAAAATTGCGCCAAATTCGCACAGAAGTGAATAAGGTGTTAGAAGGGGCAAGAAATGCGAAGGCGATCGGCTCGGCTCTAGAAGCGAAAGTCTTGCTTTATGTCGCCGATGCCAAGTTCCGGGAACAGTTAGAAGCGTTTAATCCTGAACTCTCCGTTGCCCTCAAACCGCAACCGCAACCCGTGGTAGGGGCGGGTTCAGAAAAGGTTGGCTCTTCCAACCCAGATCTGGGTGAACCTGCCCCTACGGAACCAGGATCTTTAGGCGAATTAACCGCAGTTGCCACTCGATGGTGGAAACAATGGCGGCAGTGGGTAAAAGATTATCCCCGCGCCTTCTTAACTCTATTCGTCTTAGTCGGTGGAGCAGTAACGGTCAATGTAGGCTGGACAACGGCTCAATCGATGCTGAAATTGCCGATCATCTCCTTACTGTTGGAACTGGTGGGCATTATCTATACCATCTGGTTTGTGCGCCAACGACTCCTTTATGCCCAAGAGCGTTCTGCGCTGTTGAGTCAGGTGAATACCGCAGTACAAGAGTTTATGGGAACCGGAAAAGCATCCGAACCGGTTGCAGAAGAGGTCACTTCGACTCCACTCAGTGACCTCAGTGTAGAAGCGCCATCGGAGACTCCAGAAGATGTCACTATCGGCAATGGAGTGGATGAATTGCGCTATCTATTCATTACTTCCCAGGTAGAACTGGTAGACAATCTCAAGGCGGTAGAAGGACTTGAGCATAAAGCAGTCACTGAGACTCTAGGGATTGGTGTCGTGAAAGCAGAGGGTGAAAAATGCGATCGCTGCTGGAACTATTCCACCCATGTTGGCGAAAGCGCCGAACATCCAACCCTCTGCGAGCGGTGCGTTTCTGCCTTAGATGGGGAGTTTTAAGGGGTAGGGGTTTTCCTCTTCCCCCCTGCTTATTAAGCAGGGGGGTTTCATTTTCCTTTGGTTAAAACTAATCTGGGAATGGATAATATCAAGTCCGGATAAAGGGTGAAGAAGCGGGCAAGATGCCCGCACTCCTCTAATCCCTTGATATTGCTGGAGTGGGAGCGTCTCGCTCCCTAAGTTTTTAATCATGGTATTTCCGCTTCGCGGACATGAACAATCGGAC
>NZ_JAQOSP010000092.1 GCF_030068475.1 Roseofilum acuticapitatum BLCC-M154
GCAGTTTTCGCTGTTATGTGGGACATCTTGATCCCCCTAAATCCCCCTTAAAAAGGGGGACTTTCCTATTCCCCCCTTTTTAAGGGGGGCAAGGGGGGATCTTTTCCTACTGTCCACCGATACAGCGCTTTGCGCTGTATCTTCACTGTAGGCACTTAGAAACAAACGAACCACTTGCATTGACATCGAGCAAAAATTTCATGATTTTATGATGCCATCGATCTATCAATTATTTCTTCACTATCGATGAGACGATAGGCATAGAACAGAGCAGCATAAATATCAGCGATTTCGAGGTCAGGATAATCCTCTAAAATCTCTGGCATTGATGCTCCTTTGGCCAACAACTCTAAAATCATGGCAACGGAAATTCTCATCCCTCGAATAATTGGCTTGCCAGCAAAGATCTGGCGATCGAACGTAATTCTTGACAATAATGAATCATTCAGATCTGGCATTAAATTTTACCTCCTTGTTGTTAGACAGTATTGATTTATAGCAAACCTAAATGAGTATATAATCTGCCCCTCATCCCCCAGCCCCTTCTCCCGCAGGAGAAGGGGAGCAGAAGTCCCTCTCCTGTGGGAGAGGGATTTAGGGAGAGGGCATTTCCAATTGCACAATTCATTGAGACTAGCTATAGATATCTTCACTGTAGGCACTTAGAAACACCAGTTGATTGAGCATATCTTCAGCAGTTTTAGCTGAGATCAATTTAAGCACTCGCCGCATTTGTTCTCCAATAGAATAAGCTTGTGAAGAGATAATAATCCCAGCATGGATTCTTTCCTCAGAGATATACTGATTGTGCAACTGGCAGAAATCACCAACATTAAAGGTATACAAAACCCGGTTTTGTTCAGTTGCCAGAATTAGCTGCTCTTCATCACTAAAGCCGATGGTTCTAGCCTCACCAACAGTGATAACATCAATTCCTCTGGACTCTAAGGCATTTACAAATCGCTGATCCATTGAATCTTCATCAATAAACAGCCTAATTAAATTCATAGGGACTGTTGCCTCATTGCTGATAACTGCTCGTAATTCAATTTCTCAGCCATGAGGTATTCTTCAATTTCTGACTGATTAGCATGATAATAAGTTAGAGCAGCATAAACTTGTGCAAGTTTCAAATTGCCCATGCGCTCAGAAATCTCTTCGGCATTAAGTCCCATTTTATACCAAGCTGCGATACGTTGGACTGAAACTCTTGTGCCTGTAATATGAGGACGACCACCCAAAATCTCTGGCGACCTAATAATGAGTGTTCCAATGTCGATGGTTTGCATAGTTGATGTCCATACACTATGTTGCATATCGATCATAACGTAGACAGATCAGTTGCTTTATAAATTTATAGCAGCTATGGGAAGGCGATCGCCGCAAGCAACATCATATTCGAGATGATGTCATCGATAAACTCATATTATCTAAAATGGTTTATCTTGACGCTCTTGATAAATTTCCTGTTTAACGTCCTGAACCAGTTGGATGATTTTCTCTCTTGAATCGTAACCAGATTCTGTCAAATCCTGCTTTAATTCTTGTTGTAATTGTTGGGATGAGATTATCGGAATGGCTTGATATTCACCAATTTTCCCCCAGAGTTGATTGGCTTCTCCCTCAGTTTCTTCAAAAACAATAATGACTCGTACTTGTTTCGGTAGAGTCTCTTGAATTGGGGCATCTAAAGACAATTGACCTGATTGATCAATTTTTCCAGTTGCTGTAATTGCTTTCATGTTACACTTTTCAATACTTCAGGGGAATTGAGATTTTTTTATAGTTTCCCTAATCCTAGCACGAACCTCAGCGATCATCCCCTACTCTGTTCGCCTCAATTATCCTTGTCTTTTGTCAGAATGACAATTGTGCATTCATGGTTTACCTCAGAGTCTATGTTATGCTGTGTTAGTGGCGATCGCCAAAAGCAACACCTAATTTTCTAGAAGTTTACGTTCTGTAATCCGGTCAGGCTGGTTCAACTGTAATAATAAAGCAGTCGTTCTTCCTTCTGGGGTTAATCCAAAAATTTCTCCGTCTTCTTGCCGAAAATGCTGCGACCAAGATTGAGTGCGCGGATTGAACAGAAAGCTAAATTTCCCCGTTTCCGGGTCAAATGAACCTAAGTCTGTTCCTTTATGGCGGTTACATCGCCAACAGGCTAACACTAAATTATCGGCTTCTGTACGGCCGCCATGTTTTTGGGCAATAATATGGTCAAATTCGTGGGGATAAAACCCCACGTTATCGGGAAGTTGACAGTATTCGCAGCAATGTTTAGCTCGCTCTGTCACCAGACGACGTAATGCTGTGGGAATATAACTCATGTGCTTGTAGTGAGATGGGATAAATGACCCGCTTTGAGCATTACAATCAGATGTTCGATACGTTCGTATTCGTCTAATTCTGCTTGTTCTTCTGGAGTGAGGGTTTCAGCTTTACTGCGCTGGAGAAGGATTTGCAGGCGATCGCACATTTCTGGAGTCGGCCGGAAAGTGGCAATTTCTTCAGGAGTCGGACGATTGGCAAGGAAGTCGAGGATGTAGTGATAGACGTGGTTAGGGAGTGGGGCTTGTAAGCATTGTTGTAGTACAGTGGGAAGGCGATCGCCTAAAGCATTAAGATGGGGAACGAGTTCGTCGGGAACTTCTAAAGTGATGGTTGCCATAAGCTCTCAAAACAATCAGTCTGGGTTTTATTGTAATATTAAGTCCGAATAATCAGTTACACTATGTCATTGCGTTTCCGCTTCGCGGACATGAAAAGCGAAGCTTGCGTGAAACGCGAAGCGCGAATGGAACGCAGTGGAATGAAGCAATCTCGACAATCTCCATAATTGTAGCGATTGCTTCCCTAATAGCATGTATAATATGATCGTCAATGTGTAGACCTAGTGTAGGTTCGCGTATGGATTTACTCCAACTTCTCGACTATTTACCTCCTTTAAATAAAACAGTATCACCCAATCGGGCTTTGGTGATTGGTCTTTTGACCGGTTGCATAGGTTTACCCATCTATTTCGGATCGCGGATAGATTTCACTCAAATAGGCGACGGGATTTAAATATTACAAAAAATTATAACGACACAGAAAAACCTCCCCAGGGAATAGGGAGGTTTTAAGTTAGTCTTGCCTTACGGGTAGAGGAGTTTCAAGGATTTCCATCAAAAGCTCCAACCGAGAGGGACGGGACAACAGAGGCACTAGGTTGGGCAGAGAGTAGTAGTCACCTTTGAAGGTAAAGGTTTCTACGGGCATCTTCTTGTTCTTTAACTGCCCTTCTACCCAGTTATAGCTAGAGTTCACCCGCACAATGATTACATTGGGTAGGATCTGCATGGTTTGACGATAGGCATCCAAGGCATCTACAAAGTAGGGAGAGCTGTTTTCTCCTTCGTCAGTCACCAGGATGATTTGTTCTACTCGTTGACGGTTGCGCCGCATGGCTTCTACACCACAGCCGATACTGGTTCCACCTCCAGCATTAATGTGCTTAAAGGCTTTTTCCCAGTCGGTGAGTTCCTTGCCTTGTGCTTTGACTTCATAAGGCATGGTATCAAAAGCATAGACAAACAAA
The DNA here is from genome assembly GCF_030068475.1 of Roseofilum acuticapitatum BLCC-M154. Classification (GTDB taxonomy): domain Bacteria; phylum Cyanobacteriota; class Cyanobacteriia; order Cyanobacteriales; family Desertifilaceae; genus Roseofilum; species Roseofilum acuticapitatum. Next base: position 3,581 of record NZ_JAQOSP010000092.1, read on the forward strand.
TCCGCCGTGGTAATGCCGGAAATCAAGGCAGCAAGCTGCTTACCGACTTCGATCGCTCGATGCATAGAACCAGATTTGTCCACCAGCAAAGCAGTGGGTTTAACAATGTTGCCCCGCTTTTTCACTTGAGTGTTGGCGATCGCCTCTAGCTTCGCGATCGTTTCCGTATCCAGTTCCGTAGCATTCGATGCCACCTGCGCCTTCAGTGCCGAAACCCGATTCGCCTTTTGAGCCGCTTCGAGCTTCTCATCAATCAGCGCCTTCACCTCCGGATGCTCCATCGCTCCCCGTTGTTTCAAGGAGTTCAGGTTATTAATCACCTCTTGAGGCGACATGGCATGAATCAGTGCCACTAACACCGTCGGTGTAACTTGTTTAACCGCACCAATCGCAATAGTATAGGGAATACCATGCTTCACAATCAGTTGCGCTTGCTCTGCGGGAGTTGCCGCCTTTGCCACTTGCTTGAGGGCAAACGCCAAACTATCCTCTGGCGGATTATCCTTAAACAACACCGCATTCGCCCGTTCATTGGGCTTGATGTGCAATGTAGCATACAGATGTTTCATCGCCTTGCGACCCCGCAAAGCCGCCCGATCAAACAGTTTCGGGTTACCTTCCCGCTTCCGCAGATAGCGAGTCACTGCCGTCCGCGCACACCGAGGCACTTTATTTTGAAATTGCTTCATAAAGTCCACCACCCGCGCCACTTGGTAAGGGGGGAACTGTTGCAACATCACAAACCCAGCGCTACGGTGTTCTGGCAGTTGGCTGGTGAGCAAAGAACCCACAAACACTTCCTTATGGTCGCGCACATCCCCATTGTGCTGATACCATACGGCCAAGTGACCGTAAAAAAGCGGGTCAAGTTGTACCAAAAGGTCATGGAGTTCAGCCACTTCTTGCAATTTCCGGTGGGGAGTGGTGAGCAAGGAGTTGAGCATCTCCAAACGCAGATCTTGTTCTGCATCTTTCATGTTTACCATGGTTTATCTCCTAGGGATATCAGACAAACTTTTATATAGGGTTTCCTTCGCAAGAGATCCCCCCCAACCCCCCCCTTAAAAAAGGGGGGGCAGTTAAGAAAGTCCCCCTTTTTAAGGGGGATTTAGGGGGATCAAAATGTAGGGAATAGCAGCAGGAAGTATCCATAACATTACCGCGCAAGTGGCGATCGCCGGTTATGCCTGCTAATATCGGCTCAGGCTCGCAGCGTACAACTCCAAGTACGCACCGATTCAGTTGGTGGAGAAGTATGTAGGCGATCGGGGTTAGGGCGCGGGGTCAATTAAAAATTAAAAATTAAAAATTAAAAATGATTTACCCGTTACCAGCCTCTAAAAAAAAGGTCATTTCGCGCAAGTTCAACAAGCTGTTTGGTCATACACGGGATTTGAACCCGCATGTGCTTGAGCCTAAATCAAGTGCCTTTTCCATTTGGCTAGTATGTAAGCTTGATGAGTAAGGGCGCGAAATGACTGTAATTACAGAACCCAGAAAGATTGATCGATCAGAGAAGTATTGGGTAGGATGGGCAGTGCCCACCCTACACTAATCGGTAAAGTTTGTATTTTGTAACCCTGTAAATAGGGGAGAAAAATAGAAAAAGGGTTAGGAATAAAGGTCACACCGCGCAAGTCAAAAAAGCGTTGGGCACATATACAGGAGTTGAACCTGCTACCAGTCGATTAACAGTCGAATGCTCTACCAAATGAGCTAATATGTAAGCTTTTTGAGTTAGGGCGCGGTGTGAATCTATTCCTTAAGGCTGTACCGTACAAGTCAATTCAGCTAGATTTTGTTACTCTACCAATTGAGCGACATCCGCCAAGATAAGGGCGGATGGTGGGACTCGAACCCACACTGTCTGTTTAAGAGACATTATGTATGCTGAACCCGTTAGGGTACGGTACAAGGGTTAAGGGGTGCTTAGTGCGTCCAGTTGGGGCGCGGCTTGTTCGGGGGTTTTTCTTTCTTGAACCAAGACGGTGAAAAGAATCGCCATTACCATCAAAATCAGTAATCCTAATGGGGGTTGATTCGATTTCATTTTGTTCAAAAAACGCTCCTGACCGCACTTGAGGCAAATGTAATGGTCTAGGTCTTGGGTATTGCGAACCCAAGGACAAATTTCGCTACAGTTTGGTGCTTTCATGGTTCACCTCTGTGGTTATTTTTGGGAGTAGATTGTCCTCAAGTGGAGTGCGAGCATCTTGCTCGCTACCTTTCTCTCTTGCTCGCTACCTTTCTCTCTTGGTCGCTACCTTTCTCTCTTGGTCGCTACTTTTCTGTACCGAGCGAGACGTTTGTCCTGCGGACAGGCTACGCACTCCGCAGAGCAGTGGGAGAGAGAGTCAGGGAGAGGGAAATTTACCCATAAACCGCTTCAGGACGGATAATAATGTCACCACTAGGGCGGCGATCGATAACATAATCATTTAAGCGATAAACTCCAACATCAAGATGACGGGCAATTCGATCTTTGAGGACGGTATCATTCATGCTGGCGTTAATTTCTAGTTGGGTTTCAGTTATATCGTAGGAGCGTCCTTCAAATCGAATATGTACCATCTTGACCCCTCCTTTGAGAGATTATAAAAAAGAGCGACGTTCTAAAAAATAAATGGATGTAAGTTGAGTTTTGCTGGGCAAACCTAGAGAGGGTTTACCGTTTTGATCCTTGGAGTTGGACTCCTTCACTGGATCGGGCTTGACTGTTTTCCACAGTCGTTGATATGATAGAAACACTGTTTCTAACTCCTAAACCGTTATTAACTAACCCTTTAAGGAAACATTCCGTTTATTCAGTTTTCTAGGTTCAACTGCGAGGGTTTAGGCGAGACCTATCTGACCTCCTTGCCCTCTACATTCACTATACTACAAGCATAATACAAGTTTGTCAAGGGTGATGGCAAAAAAATTTTGCATCGCCATCTTTATCAAGAGAATACCTGGTTTGCTGACTATTGCCGTTTGCGAGTGGAGGCGATTAAAACTTAAAAATTCATGATGTTTAACCCTTTCATTCTCCCTATCCCCCCATTCCCCTATCCCCCCATCCCCCTATCTTGGTAGGATTTAAAACGCTCAATCGCAAAAAGAGAAGGTAGAAGCATGGCATCCATCCGCGAGTTGCACCAACAGCTTGTGACAAAAAAGCGATCGGCTGTAGAATTGGCCCAAGAGGCTCTCGATCGCATCGAAACCCTAGAACCGAAGCTCCATAGTTTCTTGGCGGTGATGGGGGAACAAGCATTAGCCCAAGCCAAAGCTGTTGATGAAAAAATAGCAGCCGGAGAAGAGATCGGGCCATTGACGGGGATTCCGATCGCCATTAAAGATAATATGTGTACCCCTGGAGTCCCCACTACCTGTGCCTCCAAAATTCTCCAGAACTTCATTCCCCCCTATGAATCCACAGTTACCCAAAAGCTCAAGGATGCAGGAGCAGTCATTGTAGGTAAAACCAACCTCGATGAATTCGCCATGGGTAGCTCCACCGAAACCTCCGCCTATCAACTCACCGCTAACCCTTGGGATTTAAGCCGCGTTCCAGGGGGTTCATCCGGGGGTTCGGCGGCGGCTGTAGCTGGCTTAGAATGCCCGGTATCCCTCGGATCGGATACGGGGGGTTCGATTCGCCTTCCGGCTTCCTTTTGCGGCATTGTCGGCTTAAAACCAACCTATGGCTTAGTCTCTCGATATGGATTAGTCGCTTATGCTTCATCCTTAGATCAAATTGGCCCCTTTGGGCGTAGTGTAGAAGATGCAGCCATTGTCTTAGAGGCGATCGCCGGTTACGATCCCAAAGACTCCACCAGTCTGAATGTCAAAATCCCCCACTATGCCGATTTACTCAAGCCTAACCTCAGATCCAAAGGTCGCTTAAGAATTGGCATCATCACCGAAACCTTTGGCGCAGGACTCGATCCAGAAGTCGATGAAGCCGTAAAAAAAGCCATTAGCCATTTGCAAGATTTAGGTGCAGAAATTCAAACCATCTCTTGTCCCAACTTCCGCTATGGCTTACCCGCCTATTACATTATTGCGCCATCCGAAGCATCCGCCAATTTAGCCCGCTATGATGGCGTAAAATACGGATTCCGCGCCCAAGAAGGTGATAATCTGCTTTCCATGTATCAACAAACCCGCGCCCAAGGATTTGGCCCCGAAGTCAAACGGCGGATTATGATCGGAACCTATGCCCTATCGGCCGGATATTATGATGCCTATTATCTCAAAGCCCAAAAGGTACGCACCTTAATTAAACAGGACTTTGAAAAAGCATTCGCTGCCGTTGATTTATTGGTTTCCCCCACTGCTCCCACCACCGCATTTAAGGCGGGAGAAAAAACCAAAGATCCCATTAGCATGTATCTCTCAGATTTAATGACCATTCCCGTCAATTTAGCCGGTTTGCCAGGCTTAAGCCTTCCCTGTGGATTCGATCAACAGGGACTACCCATTGGACTGCAACTGATTGGAGATGTATTGCGGGAAGATTTATTACTGCAAGTTGCCCATGCCTACGAGCAAACCACAAGCTGGCACTTAAAACAACCCTCTCTCTAGTCCAGACAACTCCGGGGTTAGATTCTTCTTCTGTACCATAAAGAGAAAGAATAACCACGGGGTTGCTCTTGGTTTGTTGTTATTCCCCCTAGAATCATGTTGATGGCCCTATTGCATCAAGGACTATGGATTATTTTGGCCGGTTTGGCGATCGCCTATGGCACTGCATGTTGGTATTATTGGGCCACCCAAACCCGGTTAATTTTTTTCCCCCTAGAAGAAATCACTAGCACCCCAGTCGATATCGGCTTAGACTATGAAGAGGTTTGGGTAGAGTCCGTGGAACCGGGAGTAAAGTTACATGGCTGGTGGATTCCCAATTCTGCAAGTAACCGCGTACTCCTCTATCTCCATGGGAACTCTGATAACATTGGTGAAAATGTATATCACTCCGGACGATTTTACCATCTAGGGTTTTCGGTTTTCCTCTTCGATTATCGAGGATACGGTCAATCTAAGGGAAAATTTCCCACAGAAAAACAGATTTATGAAGACATAGAGACCATCTGGCAATACCTGGTTAACGAGCGAGGAATAGCCCCCAAGCATATTGTGGTGTATGGTCATTCCCTAGGGGGCGCGATCGCCATTGAATTAGCCACTAAACACCCCGACATTTCCCATTTAATCATTGAAGGATCGTTTACCTCCCTACGGCGTATGGGGGATTATCGCTATCCCTTACTCAACATCTTACCCATCGATCTCCTATTGCAACATAAATTTAATTCCCTTGAAAAAGTTCCTCACTTAAAAATGCCCACCCTCTTCATTCATGGGCTGCAAGATACCGATGTTCCCCCCTTTATGAGTGAAGAACTGTTTGCGGCTGCACCTGAACCCAAAAAACTCTGGCTCTTTCCCCCTGGCGCTCATACCACTGTCGCCCCCTTAGCAGGGGAAGAATATTTCCAAACCGTTCGCGAATTTGTGGAAATGCCCGCTTTTCCGATTCCCAGTCATTATCGTAAATGACGATAGAGAGCAAGATGCTCCCCCTCCTTTTAGGCTTTTATATCAAGTTCGCTTATTGATGTCTGCGAAGCGGAAATACCCTAATTAAAAATCCAGGGAGCGAGACGCTCCCACTCCAGTCATATCAAAGAATTCGAGGAGTGCGGGCATCTTGCCCGCTTCTTAAAAAATTTTCATGTCCGCTTGCGGAAACCGGACTTGATATTAGGGAGCAAGATGCTCCCCCTCCTTTTAAGCTTTTAGGGAGCAAGATGCTCCCCCTCCCCTCTTCAACTTTGATGGGCTGCATAATGTACCAGTTGACCAACTTTATGACGGAGGGTTTCCAGTCCTAAACGCTGGCTGGCTGAGATGAATAGAGCTTGGGGATAATACTCTTGAGCTAGAGCCAGGGTATCACCATCAACCTGATCGATTTTATTAAACACCATCAAACTAGGACAAGGTTCGATCGCCAGATCCGATAATAGTGCGGTCACTGACTCTACTTGTTGCTCCCATGCAGGATGGGACAGATCGACTAAATGTAACAAGGCATCGGCTTCGGTAACTTCCTCTAAGGTGGCTCGAAAGGCATTCACCAAGGGTGGGGGCAGTTCATGGATAAATCCAACCGTATCCGTTACCAGAATCGTTTGCGGGTCTCCACTTACTGCATGGGGAACGACTAACCGACGGGTGGTGGCATCTAGGGTGGCAAATAATTGGTCTGCGGTATAAACTTCGGCATTGGTTAGGGTGTTGAGTAGGGTGGATTTACCAGCATTAGTATAGCCGACAATGGCGATCGCCGGAATTTCCCGATGTTGCCGTTGATGACGCAACCGCCCTCGATGAGCTTGCAGTTCGTTCACCTCCCGTTGCAACCGCGACAAGCGCCGCGAAATCACCCGCCGCTCTGTCTCTAACTTCGTTTCCCCTGGGCCTCTAGTTCCAATACCACCCCCCAACCGGGACATCATTTGACCGCGCCCCGTTAACCGAGGCAACATATACTCCAGTTGAGCTAATTCCACCTGAAGCTTCCCGGCACGGGACTGGGCCCGTTGGGCAAAAATATCCAAAATCACCTCAGTACGATCTAAAACCCGAATACCGATTTGGGTTTCCAAATTTCGCACCTGAGCCGGGGATAAATCTCGGTCAAATACCACTAAGGTTGCTCCTAGGGTTTGAGCGGTTAAAGCAATGTCCGAAACCTTACCCTTACCGACAACGGTTTGCGGATGGGGCTGCGATCGCTTCTGTTGCATCGTCTCCAAAACCATACCGCCAGCCGTTTCCACCAGTCGGGCTAACTCTTGCAACCCTTCTGAGAACCGCTCTGGACTCACTCGATCCACTTGTAGGCCCACCAATAATACCCGGTCTTGTTCCGAATCAACTGCTTGAGCAACCGCTTCTTTGCGAAATTCATTTTCCAGCCCTTCCACCAAGTCCAGAAAATCCGAATCGGTCAATTGCTCCAAACTCACCGGAGGAGAAAGAATCCAATTCAGTTCGGGATCGGCAATTAAATGGGCGAGATAGGCGGATTTCACATATCCTGTTGCCCCTTTCCCACTGCGATAGGAACCCCCACCACTGAGGGTTAACACCGCCAAAGCATCCAAGCGCTGCAAAGCCATAGCTGTCAGGGTTGACTTATTGGGAGGTGTTTGCTTGAGTTGAGTGGCAATACAGCGAATACCGCTCAGTCGCTCCATGCCATATCGAGGCAGTTCCAGGGGGGGGATCTGGGTTTGGTGGGGACTCCCAACTCCCACGCGAATCACTTGACCGCGACGGTTAATGTAGCTACAGACGGGTTGATTAATATCTGAGCTAATGGCGGCAACGCGCTGGGCAAATTCGGACGTAGTTAGGCGATCGCCTGGTAGCCGTTGATGATACAGCCGTTGCAGTTGTTTCAGTTGACTCGGCTTCAATCCTTGAATGTTGCCGTAGATAGTATCGATAGGCTCTCTCTCCCTGAGCAGTTGCACAAGATTATATAGATATTACCCCAAAAGGTATAGCACAATTGTAGTATGGAGTGCGAGCGTCTCGCTCGCTCGTTTTATCAATAACTCGCTCGTTCTATCAATAAACAATTAACAATTAAGAGGTTAACAGCGAGCATTGGAGGTTAATAGCGAGCATTGGAGGTTGTTAACAGCGAGTATGGGAGGTTAACAGCGAGCATTGGAGGTTAACAGCGAGCATTGGAGGTTAATAGCGAGCATTGGAGGTTAATAGCGAGCATTGGAGGTTAACAGCGAGCATTGGAGGTTAACAGCGAGCATTGGAGGTTAATAGCGAGCAAGATGCTCGCACTCCCATCCATCCCCCCATCCCCCCATCTCCCCATCCCCCTACCCCCCTAAACGAACCTCAATCACCTGTCCCGGTTCAATAATGGGAGAAATGAGGGGATCGGATTGTCCTTGTAGAGGAAAGGTGCGATCGCCTCCCAAAACCAGGGTGGTGGCTTGAAAGCGAGTGTATTGCCCTTGGGTTTCAAATTGTCCAATCACCCGCGTTCCCACTGGCATCCGTAAACCCCCCGGCCAATCTGCGATCGCTTCATGAAGAATTAACACTTCTTGTAAAGGAATACCGGGAGTCAGAACCAGGCTCTTTGGCCCTGGATACCTCAGTTTTAAAAGAGTTCCACGAGGCACAGTCGATCTAGGACTTTGGGCAATTCCGATCGCGGTATTCGAGAAGGGTAGGTCTTGTCCAAATTGAATCTCCGGAATCACCGTAGAACCAATGGGGGGAATATCCGAGCTAGGGGCTAGGTTTTGAGGCTGCGATCGCCGTCTCATGCCCACTAAATCGGGTGTAGTTTCCACGGATGCCGGTTGAGTAACCAGGGAAGCGGCTGATGCTCCGGGAGTCGGTTCTTGAATGTCTGGGGTTTGGGGTGGAGACTGACGGCGAAACAGGGGAGGAACAGAGACTAGGGGCTGATTGGCTGGCGGTTCAAAGGTAGCTGGAGGCAGAGTTAAGTCCGATCTTGAGCTTGGGTTAGCGATCAAAGGACGGATCGCGGTTTTATACAGTCCGTCAGATGTGGGATAGGATGCGATCGCCACCCCCTCTGGAGCTAATGTTACTCCAGGCGACAGGACTAAAATTAACCGTATTTTCTCTGTGTCTAAACGCTCTAAGGAAATTTGCTGAATCAAGCCTGGGTAAATATTTTGCTCTACTGGCTCTTGAATTTGCGTATCGGGTAGTTCTACAATAATTCTCAGGGGGTTCTCTAAAATGAAGTAGTGAGGGGCGATCGCCCCTTGAAGGATTAACTCTAATTCGGTTTTAATAGGATCGTATTGCCATTGTCGCAATTCAGCAAGAGCAGGAAAACCTAGGCTGGATAAGGCAATTGCGCCAATTAAGCCCAACAGATTGGCCCGGATCTGGGATTGAGAGACCCAGACTTTTATTCTAAACATTTTGAATAGTCTGTAATTCATATCACACTTTTTTGGAGAAAAAATCACAAGTTTACGACAGTATTATCACATCAAGATTTCATGAAGTCTTAGATACTAATAAATAGAGCTGCGTAATCCTAGGGGGGAAACAATGCTATGTACTTGTATGAACAGGACTCGACAATCCATACCCATATCCGACGAATGAATTTTTCTGAGGGCATTAGCCCCCATTCAACCCCCAATGTTCATCAAAGATTGGTGAAACGCACTCAGCAGTTGGCCCAAGTTAACTTAGAGTTAGCAGATGAAGTCGCCAAACGGAGACAAGTGGAAATTGCTTTAGACCAAGCGGAAGAAAAATATCGCTCAATGTTTGAAAATGCCATGGAGGGCATGTTTCAAATTACTCCAGAAGGTCAGTTAATCAGTGCCAATCCTGCTCTAGCTGAGATTTATGGTTATTCTAGTGTAGAAACTCTGAAGAGTGAAGCGATTAAGTTAGGTAGTTTGTATGTGGATACAGACCGGTGGCAGGAGTTTGTAGAGATTTTAAAACAACAGGGACAGGTACGGGGGTTTGAGTCCCAAATTCGCCGACGGGATGGCAAAGTGATTTGGATTTCGGAAACGGCTAGGGAAGTGCGAAATTCGCTGGGAATCCTACTTTATTATGAAGGCATGGTTCAGGATATCACCGATCGCAAACAAGCAGAATTAGCGCTCAAAGCGTCAGAAGTTTCCTATCGCCAACAGTCAGAAGCACTGCAACAGGCTTTAGATCGAGTACAACTGGCTCAAAGTCAATTGGTACAACAGGAAAAAATGTCTGCTTTGGGGCAGTTGGTGGCCGGAGTAGCTCATGAAATTAATAATCCGGTGAGTTTTGTCTGTGGAAATCTGACCCACGCGATCGCCTATACTCAGGATCTCTTAGAGTTAGTCGCCCTCTACCAAACCCATTATCCTGAACCCGTAGCAGAAATTCAAGAGGCTCAAGAAGATCTCGATGTAGCGTTTTTAGTCGAAGATTTACCCCAAGTGCTGACCTCCATGGAAGTGGGAGCCAACCGCATTCGGCAACTGGTCAGAAGTCTACGCCATTTTTCCCGCACTGACGATCAAACTCTGCAACCGGTGGATCTTCATGAAGGTTTGGAGAGTACCTTGATGATTTTACATAATCGCTTGAAAGCCAAGGGAAATCAACCGGAGATCGTTGTGCAAAAAAACTATGGGGATATTCCCCAAATTCTGGGATATGGGGGACAACTGAATCAAGTTTTCATGAACTTGTTAAGTAATGCGATCGATGCGATCGAAGAAAAACTCGAACAAGAGGGTTATGCTACAAAAGATCCCCAGATCCAGATCTCAACTCGCTTATGCTCTGCTGACTCCGTAGAAATTTGCATCACGGATAATGGCATGGGGATGACTCCAGAGATTCAGCAGAAAGTGTTTAACACTTACTTTACCACCAAGCCCCTAGGCAAAGGCACAGGATTGGGACTATCCTTGAGCCAACAAATTATCACTGAACGCCATAGTGGACAGTTGAGATGTGAATCTCAACTCGGTGAAGGAACGACATTTAGGATTAAGTTGGCAGTGAAACAGGGCTAGGCAAGAGCCTATAGGGGGATAAACTCAATTAGAGATGAGTCTAACTCATTAATTAAAAATCCAGGGAGCAAGATGCTCCCACTCCAGCAATATCAAGGGATTAGAGGAGTGCGGGCATCTTGCCCGCTTCTTCATATCAAGTTCGCTTATTCATGTCCGCGAAGCGGAAATACCCTAATTAAAAACTTAGGGAGCAAGATGCTCCCACTCCAGTCATATCAAAGAATTCGAGGAGTGCGGGCATCTTGCCCGCTTCTTAACAAATTTTCATGTCCGCTTGCGGAAACCGGACTTGATATCATATCAAGTCCGATTGAATACCATGATTAAAAACTTAGGGAGCGAGACGCTCCCACTCCAGCAATATCAAAGAATTCGAGGAGTGCGGGCATCTTGCCCGCTTCTTAACAAATTTTCATGTCCGCTTGCGGAAACCGGACTTGATATCACCCTTTTACCCGCTATATCGCTCTTGTGCCCAAGGTTCCCCTCGACGATGATAGCCATTACGCTCCCAAAATCCGAGTTCTTCGCGATCGAGAAATTCTAAACCATTAATCCACTTGGTGCTTTTCCAAGCGTATAAATGAGGAATAACCAAGCGAACCGGCCCCCCATGGTCTGCGGGTAGGGGTTCACCAAAGAGGGTGTGTGCAAAGAAGTTATCTTCTTTTAAAAAATCTTCCAGAGTGATATTAGTCGTATATCCTCCGTAGGCATGTTGCATAATATGAGTCGCTTTAGGATCGAGGTCTACCTGTTGCATCCAATCAGTAACCCGAACCCCACGCCATTGCACATCTAGTTTCGACCAGTGAGTAACACAGTGAAAATCTTTAGTAAAGTCATGTTGGGGCATGGCCATCAAGTCGGAGAAGGTGAAGGTTTTTTCTTTGGCTAATCCCCATACCTTTAATTCCCAGATATCGGCCGTAACTTCAGGTGTTTCCCCATAGGTGAGGACAGGAAATCCTTTACTGAGGTGTTGTCCTGGTGGGGTGCGCTCTTCTAAAGATGGATCGGGTTTGTGAAAAAACTTACCAATTGCCATACAACAAAACTTTGAGGGTTTTCATTTCTATCATAATCAAGAATGGGTGACCGGATGCCACCCATTCCCAGACCTGTCCCCAGTATTGATGGGCAATTTACTCTTCTTCTTCATCCTCATCAGAAGGATAAACAAAATTGGATCGTCCGGTAAGGATGGACTTACCCAGGGACATAGCTTTCTGGGCTTGTAGTGCTGCCTTGCGTTTCCAGACAGCGCGACGCTGATTGCGTTTGGTTTTAGAGGTTTTCTTCTTTGGAACAGCCATAGGATGTCAGAGTCTCTTTGGAGAGGGAAATTTTTCCACAACCTTCCAATTATACAGAAAGGAAGAGGCAAAAGGCAAGAGGCGATCGGTCATCGGTCATTTCTCCCGATCCACTCTATCCACGTCAAATTCCCACTCTCTCATCCTCTTGTGACCAAGGACAATACCCTATACATTAAAGACAAACTGAAAGACAGTAATGATCGAGGCACAGGATATATTTAGGAGTGGGTCATGGGAAAAACTAGGGCGATCGCCATTGGCATTAATCAATATCAACATTTCCAGCCGTTAAGTTATGCCCAACAAGATGCCCAGGCATTTTCTGATTTTTGGACGTATCAAGCTGGATTATCCCTGGATCAATGCTTACTCTTGAGTGAAGTTTCTCAGCCGATTCAGGGTGAATCGACTTACCCCGATCGCCCGACAATAGAAGGATGGATCGACAAAATCTGTCGGGGAAACCATCCCCAATTCCAGCTTGATGCAGAAGATTACCTCTGGCTGTTCTTTAGTGGTTATGGATCTAGTGTCGAGGGCCAAGACTATCTGATGTCCATTGAGAGCGATCCGAATCAAGTCACCACCACAGGCCTATCTATGGCTTGGTTATTCAATTCTCTTGCCAATTTACCGACCCAAAATCTCTTGGTGGTATTAGATATGAATCGGCCCTCAAGTTTGCAAATTGGGGGACTCTTAGGCAATCAGACTGCTAATTTGGCGCGAGAACTAGAAATTTCAACCCTTCTTTCTTGTCAACCGGGTCAATTTTCCCAAGAGACCTTAGAATTACGACAAGGGTTATTTACGGCTGCTTTGCTGGAAGGATTGCGATCGGGTCAATGCAGTACATTAGCGAGTTTAGATCATTATCTGCATCGTCGGCTAATGGAATTGAGCGATCAACACAATCGACCCAACCAACAAGCCTTGATGGTGGTGAATCCTCCCGGCCGAGTTCATCGGGTGATTTTACCGATTGAGGAACCCAAAATAGAGGAAACCCTTTCTCAGTCCTCCAGTGCCGCCGAACCATTAAGTGTTCCTTCCGGTTCTGGGGGCGTTCCTCAGCCAAGCCCTGTTGCCCAGAAAACCTCAACAGATATTCGTAGTAAACCTATGGAACCTGACAAAAAACCCCAATCTCAAGACCCCAAATCCAATGAAGAAGATGCACAATTTTGGCGATTACTGATTCTCGCTTGGGGAGGTATTGCTCTGATTTTAATTGGGGGAGTATTTTTACGCAATCGTAATGCATTAACGACGGTGGAAGGACAACCAACCCCGGCGGTGACTGAACCTATGGCAGGATCTCCAGCTCCAACTGCTGCTCCAAGTCCTTCGGAAGTGGTGGTGATTCCAGCTCCTGCTCCGGAAGGGGCTTCTCCAGCCCCCGTGGCTCCTGCTCCAGAAGCTGTGCCTCCAGCCCCAGCTCCGCAACCGGTTCCCCAAGCTCCGGCGAATGTAACTCCGCCAGCTCCTCAACCTCAGCCAGCGAATCCTCCCAGTTTGACGGAGGTAACGAAGGTCTTGGGATCTCAGCAAGCCTCGGTTTATGTGAAGGCGATTGAAGAAGCGCGGAAAATTTCGGCTGATAATCCTGCCTATGCGGAGGCTCAAGGCAAAATTGAGCTATGGAGTCAGGCAATTATGGATATTGCTATGGGTAGAGCAGCTCAGGGGCAATTTGAGGGGGCAATCGGCGCAGCCCAGCTTGTCCCACCGGAGGTATCGGCTTATGCACAAGCTCAAAGTTCAATTGCGACTTGGCAGCAACAGGCAGCTCAAGCTCAAGCGAATCAAGCGGTGATTCAACAAGCCAGCAGTAAGATTAGACCTAATCAAGCTTCTTCTTATAATCAGGCGATCGCCGAGGTGAAGAGTATTGGAGTCGATCAACCCCGATATAGCCAAGCCCAGCAGTTAGCGAACCAATGGAGTAGTGAAATTCTTAAGATTGCCTATCGTCGGTTAGCCAGTGATGGGCCGGCAGCAGCGATCGCCGCCGCTCAGTTGGTTCCCGAAAACACGGCAGCCTATGCAGAAGCTCAACGGGCGATCGCCATCTGGCAGACTCGCTTATAACTTTTGCTCTAGCCTCACAAAAATTAACAATTGTAAAGGGATACAACATACCGGTTGTATCCCTTATTCTTGAGAAGATAAGAAAATAGCCATTGTCAGGGAAAAGAAGCAAAAGGTTTAAACTTCTTTACGCCCACTTTACCTTCCCATCTTTTATACTGGCCAAGCTACCATTCAAGGCAATTCCCATCATTCCCCCTATTTTGTAGATCCCATGTCCGATGAGTATATTGTGGTTAAAGCCAGTGAATATACTGCCCTTCAGGAGGAAATTGAACGCCTCAGAGAGCGGGTATGGGAACTTGAAAAACAAACCCAAAGTCAGCCCGAACCCATTCAAGTTGCCCAAGAACAAGCCCTATTAGCGGTGATTACTCGTATTCGCCAATCTCTGGATGTGGAGACTATTTTCCAATCCACTGCCAGAGAAGTGCGCCAACTGTTGAATGCGGATCGGGTTGGGATGTATCAGTTTGGTGAGAATTCTCATTATCAATGGGGAAAATTTGTCTCGGAGGATGTTTTACCTCCCTTCCCTTCCACCTTAGCGGCTCGGATTGAAGATCACTGTTTTGGCGATCTCTATGCCCAATATTACCAAGAAGGGCGTATTTGGGCTTGCAATGATATTTATGCACAAAATTTAAATCCTTGTCATATTGAAATCTTGGCCAAATTCCAAGTCCGAGCCAATTTAGTCGTTCCTCTGCTGAAGGGAGAGAGATTATGGGGATTGCTGTGTATTCATCAGTGTGGCACTCTGCGATGTTGGCAACCCCAAGAAATCGAATTTGTCTCCCATATTGCCGTTCATTTAGGTGTTGCTTTGCAACAGGCGGAAGTCTTAGCCGTGCAAAAACAACAGTCTGAGCAGTTAGCTCAAGCAGTGGCTCAGGCTGTGGAACGGGAACAGGCGATCGCCGCAGTCATCACCAAAATCCGCCAATCCCTGGATCTCAACACCATTTTTCGCACCACCACCGAAGAAGTTCGCCAACTCCTCAAAGCGGATCGAGTCGTCATTTATCGCTTTAACGAAGACTGGAGCGGGGAATTTGTAGTGGACTCTGTTGACCAGAATTGGAAATCCTTAATTCTTTGGCAACAAGAAAATTCCAATTTAAATATGAATATTAGTGAATGCAGCCTCAAAACTCTACAAGATTTGGCGATCGCAGATACTTATGTACAGGAAACCCAAGGACAACTCTTTAAGCAAGGGCAGTTATTTCGAGTTTGTGCCGATATTTATACCCGTAATTTTTCCCCCTGTTATATTCAGGCCTTAGAATCCTATCAAGCCAGAGCTTATGCCATTGTAGCCATTTATCAACACCAACGTTTATGGGGCTTATTAGCCGCCTTTCAAAACTCTGGGCCCAGAGATTGGCAAGAGATTGAAATTAATTTCTTAATTCAAATTAGCTCCCAATTAGGAGTCGCCATTCAGCAAGCCCAACTCTTAGCCCAAACCCAACGGCGCTCTAGCGAGTTACAAAGTACCCTAGAAGCCCAATTAAAGCAACGAGCTGATGAGTTAGCAGAAGAAGCCGAACGGGAGCGGGCGATCGCTCAAGTCATTGATAAAATTCGCCGCACCCTAGACCTAGAAACCATTTTTCAAACCGCAGCCACCGAAGTGCGACAACTGCTCAATGCCGATCGCGTGGCTATTTTTGAGTTCGATCAGCAATCCCATTGTAATCAAGGAGAATTTGTTTCTGAAGATGTCTTACCTAGATTTGAATCCACTTTAACCAAAAAAGTTCATGATTATTGTTTTAGCTGCAATCATGCCCTTCATTACAAACAGGGAAAAATTCAAGCTGTTTCTGATATTTATACAGCAAATTTATCCCCTTGCTATTTTGATATCTTAAATCAGTTTCAAATCCGTGCTAATTTAGTCCTACCTCTAGTTAAAGGCGAAAAATTATGGGGTCTACTCTGTATTCATCAATGTTCAGAACCCCGGACTTGGCAACCCAAAGAAATTGAATTTACCCATAAAATTGCCATTCAACTAGGCGTTGCTCTACAACAAGCAGAACTTCTCTATCAGGCGCAAAAGCGATCTATTGAGCTGCGAACAACTCTCGCTGATTTAAATGCCATTGTTGATAATTTAGCCGATGGCTTATTAGTCACTGATACCCAAGGACGAGTTACCCGATTTAACCCTGCTTTTTTATCTATGTTTAACCTGGAATCTTGGCAACTCAAAGGGCAAAATATTTGGACTATTTTTTCTCCAGAGTTAGACGATTTAATTCAAAGTATTCAAAATCGCAATCAGGAAATTATTACCCTTGATGTGAAGTTAGGAAATAATCGGGAAGGTCAAGCTTTGGCAACCAGTATTATCAAAGAAGGAGAGGGAACAGAAGGAGATCAATGTATGGGTTCAGTCATTCTCATTCGAGATGTTACCGTTGAGCGGGAAGTGGATCGGATGAAAACCGATTTCTTGAATACGGTTTCCCATGAATTAAGAACCCCTTTAACTTCAGTTTTGGGATTTGCAGAAATGATTCAGGAAAAGCTAGAAGAGATTATTTTTCCAGTCACATCCCAGGAAAATAGAAAAGTTAAGCGAGCAGTTTTAGCTGTGAGTAGTAATATTGAGATTATTATCTCAGAAGCTGAACGACTAACTTATTTAATTAATGATGTTTTAGATATCGCTAAAATGGAATCGGGACGAGTCGATTGGAATATTCAAGCGGTTGAGCCACAAGTGATTTTAGATCGAGCAATTTCTGTAACTTCTTCTTTGATTGAAGGGAATAATTTGCAATTGATCAAAAAAATTGATCCTAATTTACCAGTCATTGAAGTAGATACCGATCGCCTGATCCAAGTTATGATTAATCTCATCTCCAATGCCGTAAAATTCACGGAGGAAGGAACGATTACTTGTGAAGCTCAAGTAGTAGATAATTTCTTGCTCATCTCCATCAGTGATACCGGTATAGGAATTGCACCAGAACATCAAGATACTGTATTTGAGCGATTTAAGCAAGTGGGGGATATTTTAACCAATAAACCGAAAGGAACCGGATTAGGATTAGCAATTTGTAAACAAATTATTGAATATCATGGGGGTAAAATTTGGGTCGAAAGTGCCCTCAATCAAGGAAGTAAATTTTCTTGTTTACTTCCGATCGATCCGGAAGTTGTTAGAACACATATAGAGGAATTCAATGACTAAAAAAGTCCTAATCGTTGATGATGAACCGAACATCCTCATTTTGATGGAACAAGCCCTGGAAAAGCTAGAGGATGAAGATGATGTAATTCTCCTAACGGCTAAAAATGGAAAAGAAGCTTTGGAACTGATTATACAAGAACATCCAGATTTAGTTTTTTTGGATGTGATGATGCCAAAAATGAATGGTTTGGAAGTTTGTGCCCAAGTTAAGCAGAACTCTAATTTTGATAATATCTATATTATTATGTTGACCGCCAAAGGTCAAGAGTTTGATAAAAAAACAGGGATAGCGGTTGGAGCTGATTTGTATATGACGAAACCATTTCGACCCAAGGAAGTGTTGGCTAAGTCAAGGGAAATTCTTGGATTTCTAAATGAGTGAATTTGAATGATTAATCTAAATTTTAAGAAAATCATCATCAAGCCGAGGATGAAAAAAATAATTCAGAATCTCATTAATGACGATCGTCAGATAGGAGTTTTAGATGAGAATCAGATTCCTATTTTGGGAGAACTCACTCTTGCGGATGGTCAAGGCTATGAAATTGTGGTAGAAGATCAAACTTTAGGTTGGGTAGTGAGCCGGGATATCAAAGATCCGATTACTCAGTTGCTGATCGCCTTAATTGAAACAGAAGTGAATAAGAAAGTTTTAGCTGTTGACGCTTTAGATAAATACGAAGAATTGAATTTTTTATATGATATTTCCTCTAAAATGTCAACCTGCTTGCATGTTAATGAAGTGATCAAGCTGATGGCTAATGAGGCTCTGAAGCAAATACCGGGTAATTCTTTGGTCGTGATGATTTACAATTCCCATGAAAAAGCCCTGCAAACGTTTTATCCTAAGATGGATCAAAATGAAGTGGTTTTAGGAAAGTCAATCTCTCCGAAGGTCGGTATTTATGGTCATGTTTTTAATTCGGGAAAAGCAGAAATTGTGAATCAAGTAACCTTAGATTCTCGCTTTATTCATCAAGATTTTGAAATCATGTCTATGATGTGTTGTCCGTTAATGACTCAAACGGGGAAATTAGGGGTGATTCAAATTAGTAGCGATCGCCCCGTAGAATATACCGCCCAAGACCTTAAGTTATTTAGTGCCCTGGCCTCCCAAGCTGCTGCTTCAATTCAAAATGCCCTGTTTTATGAGCAACTCCGGGACTATTCCTATACTTTAGAGAGAAAAGTGGCTGAAAGAACGGCTGAATTAGAACGGTTGAACCAAGAATTAAATCAACTGGCGAATTTAGATGGCTTAACTCAAGTGGCTAACCGTCGATGTTTACAAGAAACTTTTACGCGGGAGTGGTATCGACTGGCAAGGGAGAAAGCGCCCCTATCTATGATTATCTGTGATGTGGATTATTTTAAGCGCTATAATGATACCTATGGGCATCAAATGGGAGATGAATGTTTACAAAAAATAGCTGAAACGATTAAAAAAGCTTTAAAAAGACCGGCTGATTTAGTGGCTCGATATGGGGGAGAAGAGTTTGTGGTGTTGCTGCCTAATACTCAAGCATCGGGGGCTTGGATCGTTGCCCAAGAAATCCAACAAAATATTCGTAAATTATCCCTTGATCATCAAGCTTCTTTGGTGAGTCCGTTTATTACGATGAGTATGGGACTCTCTTCGACGATTCCCAGTCATGAAACAGTAGGAGAAGAGTTGTTTGAAATTGCGGATCAAGCTCTGTATGATGCGAAAAAACAGGGCCGCGATCGCATCATTTTTCGGGAGTTTAGGGCGATCGAATCTCAACATCATCAACCGGAAATGCCCCACAATGATGGTCTTCCTAGATTTTAATGGGGTTGGAGATGTGTCCAGATAGACGGTTACTCAGACCAGGATTGCTAAACTAAGATCTGATCTGAATCTCATGTTGAGAGCCTAAAACGCTATGGTTGATGCCAAAATTGAATCCTCTGTGCCTCATGTGGTGATTGTCGGAGGAGGCTTTGGAGGGCTGTACGCAGCTCAAGCCCTAGGCAAAGCACCGGTTAAACTGACTTTAATTGATAAGCGAAATTTCCACTTGTTTCAACCCTTACTCTACCAAGTGGCGACCGGCAGTTTATCGCCAGCAGATATTTCATCTCCCCTGCGTTTGGTTCTAAACTCCAATAAGAACACGCAGGTGCTGTTAGACCGGGTAACGGATATCGATCCCGATCGCCAACTCCTTAACCTAGGCAACCGCACCCTATCCTACGATACCTTGATTGTGGCTACTGGCGTGAAGCATCACTATTTTGGTAATGACCAATGGCAAAGCATTGCCCCTGGCTTAAAAACCATTGAAGATGCTCTGCTCATGCGTCGTCGAATTTATGGGGCATTTGAAGCCGCAGAAAAGGAAACCGATCCGGAAAAACAAAAGGCTTGGCTGACCTTTGTGATTGTCGGTGGCGGCCCCACGGGGGTAGAATTGGCGGGGGCGATCGCCGAATTAGCCCATAGCATTCTCAAAAATGACTTTCACCACATCGACACCACCAGCGCCCAAATTTTACTCCTAGAGGGCATGGATCGCATCTTACCCCCTTATGCGCCAGAATTGTCCGCTAGAGCAGCATCAGACCTCACTCAGCTAGGGGTAAATGTCCAAACCCAGACCCTAGTCACCCAGGTCACAGAAGGAGCTGTAACCGTGCGTCAGGGAGAGGCAGAACAGTTGATTCCAGCTCGAACTATCCTTTGGGCTGCTGGAGTCAAGGCTTCTGGCCTCGGTAAGGTACTGCATGAGAAAACGGGAGTCGCCCTAGACCGAGCCGGTCGAGTGATGGTCGAAGAGAATCTAAGCATTCCGGGCTATGCCAATATCTTTGTCATTGGGGACTTAGCGAACTTCTCCCACCAAGGAGAGCGACCCTTACCCGGTATTGCTCCGGTAGCAATGCAACAGGGCAAATATGTGGCCCAATGGATTAAACAGGAACTACGAGGCCAAACCCATGGGCCGTTCCGATATGAAGAAGTGGGCAGTTTGGCGGTGATTGGGGAAAATGCGGCGGTGGTCGATTTAGGATGGATTAAGCTGACGGGGTTTGTTGCTTGGTTAACTTGGGTGTTTGCCCATATTTACTATTTGATTGAGTTTGATAATAAGTTAGTGGTGATGGTGCAATGGGGATGGAACTATCTGACCAGGGGTAGAGGAGCGCGGTTAATCACGGGTGAAGATTCCCTTTTAACCATTACACCAGAAAATTTAGATACGACGGAAGATATGCCCCTTCCGGCGATCAAGAACTAAAGCTGTATCTTCTACCCATCCCTATGACGCTAATTACTCTGACTGAGCGCTGTTTAGGTTTAGATCATCCCCCCATCGCCTTTGCTCTCCCGTTAACGGCTTGGGAAAGAACCCGCAGTCGATACCAAGGACACACGCCAGAGGGGATGAGGGTTGAGTTACGATTACCGAGGGGGACGGTTCTCCAGGATGGGGATCTGTTGCAGACGGCGATCGCCGATATCATTGTGCAAGTGGTGGCGAAACCGGAACCGGTGTTAGAGGTGACCTCAAAAACGGCGATCGATCTGCTCCGAGCGGCCTATCATCTGGGAAATCGTCATATTCCGGTAGAAATTACCCCAGATTATTTACGGTTAGAAGTGGATGGGGTGCTGCGGACGATGTTGGAGCAATTGGGAGTAGAGGTGACGGAAAAAATCGCACCGTTTCAACCGGAACCGGGAGCGTATCATCATTAAGGGCTTAATGGGAGGGGAGGGTTTTTCTAGAGCTTTGATTAAGAGTGCGAAAATAGAGTCCGCCCATGAGGGTGATAAACATTAAATAAGCGACTGCTTGTGTGACATAGAGGTATTGGCGATATCCGAAGAGGGCTTTGAGGAGAATGCCGGGAAATTGGCGATCGGGTAAAAGGGCGGAGGTATCCCAAACCCTGGGGCCGAGAATACAGGAGGAGTCGGAAAGGTTGAAACAGAGGAATTGAGCTTGGGGATGGAGGTCAACCCAGCGATCGAGGGCAGTGTCATAATGGGCGAGGGCAGAGATTAATAAGCCGCCAATAATCAGGAGTAACAGAATTCCCATGATTTGGAAAAAGAGGCGGATATTGATTTGAATTCCCCCTTGAAAAATGAGGACTCCTAATGCGATCGCCAAACCCAGACCCATGGCTCCCCCCAACCAAGGGACTAATCCTTGTTGAAAATAGGAGAGCAGGAAAACGATGGTTTCAAAGCCTTCTCGCAGAACGGCGATTAAGACGAGGGTAAATACGGCCCATCCTGCGCCCGAATCTTGAACTAAGGCTTGGGAGAGGGAGGTTTCAATTTCCGTTTTGAGCGATCGCGATTGTTGAGTCATCCACAACAACATCCAACTGAGCATCCCCATCGCTATTGTGCCAAATACGGCTTCTAATAAGGGTTTAATCACCTTCTCATATTGGGGATAGGCCACACTCAAACCCTCTATTCCCCAGGTTAATAACAGCCCCACCAGCACGCTCCCGATTAAACCCAAAGCAATTCCCCCATACACCCAGGGGTTTAAATGGCTTTGTTTCGCCTTATATAAACAGGCCAGAATTAAGCCTACCACTAAAGCGGCTTCAAATCCTTCCCGGAGGGTGACAAAAAAGGGGGGTAGGGCGGCTGTCCAATTCATAATGATGAGGGTTGCAAACATTTAAGGAAATTATATCGGATATGAGAGGAATTTTTTCACCCTCGAAAAAAGATCATCATTTTTTAACAGAGGGACTAAATCCTTGATACCATAAGCTTTAAGGCGCTTTTATTCTTCATCCTCCGTCTTTTTTTATCCCCATAGGGGGCATTGTATTTTCTATAGAGATTCGCTTGACTAGAAACGAATGTCCAGTTTAAAAAAAGCTATGATCAATCAACGTTTGCAGGTCTCGATGACCGCTTTTCTCGTCGCGAGTAGTCTGATGGGGTGTCAAAGTCCTGCACCCCCACCACAAACGGATGGAGACAGTACCGGAAGCCTGAGCTTGCAGGCTAATGGTGAAGATTTTGTGCGTCAAGGATTTACCTCTAAAGAGGGTTGGCAAATTGAATTTAATCATGTCTATGTGAGTTTAGGTCAAGTCAGGGCTTATCAGACCGATCCGCCATTTAATGCCGAAGTGGATGAAGAAATGCAGGCGAAGACTACCCTAGATTTGAGTTCTCCCCAAACGGTAGATTTAGCGGCAGGAGAGGCGGATGCCGAACCGATTTTAGTGGCTCAACTGGAGGATGTACCGGCGGGGGTTTATAATGCCCTTTCTTGGCAAATGGTTCCGGCGGTGGAAGGGCCTGCCGAAGGTCATACGCTCCTCATGGATGGTGTGGCGAAAAAAGGGGAGCAAACGATTAATTTTAAGGTGAGTGTGGATCGAGAATATGCCTATAGCTGTGGCGAATTTGTGGGCGATCAAAGAAAGGGAATTGTGACTGGAGATGAGCCGGGTAATTTAGAGGCGACATTCCATTTGGATCATATTTTTGGGGATGGTAGTGCCCCGGCTGAGGATGAAATTAATGTGGGTGCGTTGGGTTTTGATCCGTTGGCGAAATTGGCGAAAAATGGCACAGTGGAGGTGGATGAGTCGATGTGGCGATCGCAACTGAGTCCGGAAGAGGTGAAACGGTTTGATACCGCTCTGAACTCCCTCGGCCATGTCGGTGAAGGCCATTGTCATCAATCTAGCCCTATGGCTGCACAACCTTAAGTTACTCTTCAGAAAGCCGGGTTTAGCACTGAGCCTTGATTATGCTGATGTTGAGATGTTGATTAGATTATCCTCACCTATCCAAGTTACACGAGCATTGTTTATGAGATGGAAAATACCGATCCTGTTAGGGATAGCTTCCTTTTTGGCTTTCTCCGAAAAAGCGATCGCCCATGGGGTGCATATTCAACACCATCAAGTCTCCGCTATCCAAGTCCAAGCGACCTATGATTCTGGAGAACCCATGGATAACGCCCAAGTGACAATCTATAGTCCCGAAGATCCGGCAACACCTTGGATGCAAGGGGTATCGGATGCCCAAGGTGAGTTTATGTTTGTGCCTGAACCGGGTCAAACCGGGACTTGGACGGTGAGAATTCGTAAGGCTGGCCACGGTCAGATTTTTCATATTGCCAGCCCTGGAGCCTCAGTAAATGGCAGCTCAACCGCCCAAAACTCCGGATCTGAAGCCTCCCCATCGGCGATCGCCTCTGCCAGCTTAGGGGGTTATACCTCTCTCCAAAAAGGTCTGATGCTGGCTTCAATCCTCTGGGGATTTGTCGGCACGGCGTTATTTTTCTCACGCAGTAATCGGAGTAAGTCCAATGCACATTCCTGATGGTATGGTTCCTCCGCAAGTGGTCATTGTGGGATATGCGGTCAGTGGGGGAGTTCTAATGTGGTCTTTGAAACAGATTGAAAGGAGCGATCGCAACCAAGAACAAATTCCCAAAGCCTCCTTATTCACGGCTGCTTTTTTCGTCTCCTCCTCCCTTCACATTCCCATCCCCCCCGCCAGCGTCCATTTAGTCCTCAATGGATTACTCGGAGCCATCTTAGGCTACTACGCCTTTCCCGCCATCATCATCGGATTATTCTTTCAAGCCGTCATGTTTCAACATGGAGGATTATCCACCCTAGGAATTAACGCCCTCATCATGGGAATTCCCGCCTTACTTGCCGGATCTATTTTTCGTTCCCGGCTCACATTCAGATTGAAAAATCGATTTTGGACAGGATGCTTTGGCTTTCTCGCGGGTAGCACTGCCGTCGCTTTATCCGCCACCCTTTTCTTAAGCACCGTCTTATTCACCTTACCCACTGATATTGACCAAAACCTAGAACAAGCCTCTTTATGGGCATTAGTCTTGGCTCATATGCCCTTAGTCATTTTAGAAGGACTCTTTACCACTATGGTAGTCCTCTTTTTAGACCGGGTAAAACCCGAATTAATCAAGCATTATAGTTGATTCACACTAAGACAATACAGCAATTTTCGCTGCTATAGGGGACATTTTAATCCCACTCAATCCCCCCTTCAACTACGCTCAAAGAAAAGGGGGGCTTTCTTACTCATTACTCATTACTCATTACTCATTACTCATTACTCATTATATCAAGTTCGCTTATTCATGTCCGCGAAGCGGAAATACCCTAATTAAAAATCCAGGGAGCAAGATGCTCCCACTCCAGTCAGATCAAAGAATTCGAGGAGTGCGGGCATCTTGCCCGCTTCTTAACAAATTTTCATGTC
>NZ_JAQOSP010000093.1 GCF_030068475.1 Roseofilum acuticapitatum BLCC-M154
ATATCAAGTCCGGATAAAGGGTGAAGAAGCGGGCAAGATGCCCGCACTCCTCTAATCCCTTGATATTGCTGGAGTGGGAGCGTCTCGCTCCCTAAGTTTTTAATCATGGTATTTCCGCTTCGCGGACATGAACAATCGGACTTGATATGACAACCCTAAAATGGTGGGTTACGGCGGATTGATAAATTGCTGTCAGAGTCTAGGTTTTAGCCGCCTAACCCACCCTACGCTAATGCACATTTTTAGCTGTGTCATGGCAGTAGGGTAGTCCAGGTTTAATGACACAATTGGGGATTACTCGCCGATTGGCTTGCCAACCCTACCACTTCAGAGTTTGCAGATGAGGGTTCGGGGGGCGCGGGGATTAATTGCACAGCACAGGCTTTGAGTTCCGGTTGTCCGGAACTCGGACAAGCTTCAGGATGGGTTAACATATTGGCTTCCGTGCGATCGCCCCACATAGCCCCCCAATGCATCGGTGCAAATACTGTTCCCTTAGTAATATTTTTTGTGATTTTCGCCAGAAACCGACACCATCCACGACGCGATCGCACCTGCACCATCATCCCCTCGGTAATCCCCAATTTTTCTGCATCATAGGGATGAACCTCAATCACCGCCTCCGGGTGCATCTTCTGAATCTTATCAATGCGACCCGTCCGGGTTAACGTATGCCAATGGCCATAGAGCCGTCCCACCGTCAGTACAAACGGATACTCGCCATCCGGCGGTTCCGCCAAGCCTCGCGAATGGAATGCAGCAAATCGGGCTAGACCATCCGGAGTATTAAAACGTAAATCCGTATACATGCGAGCTTGCGGTTCTCCCCCTTCTGTGCAAGGCCATTGCAGCGGCCCTTCATTGCGTAATCTTTCGTAAGTAATTCCCCTCTGTTCGCAGGGGCGATTCGCCGTCAGTTGGATAAATTCATTACGCACCGCTTCCGAATCTGCAAAATCAAACTGTTTCTCAAAGCCTAATCTGCGTCCCACTTCCGCAAAAATTTCCCAATCTGCACGGGCCAAACCCGGAGCAGGTCGAAACGCCGGACACAGCGTCACTCGGCGCTCTGAATTCGTCATCGTTCCCGTCTTCTCGCTCCACTGAGCTGCGGGCAGCAAAACATGGGCATATTGGGCCGTTTCTGTGGGATAATAAGCATCTTGGTAGATTGTGAAAGGCGATCGCAACAACGCCGCCTTCGTCCGCTCCAAATCCGGCATACTCACCGCCGGATTCGTCGCCGCAATCCACAAAACCCCCACCCGGTCTTGTTCCAACCCCTGAATCATCTCCCAAGCAGACAACCCCGGTTGAGGATGAATACTACCCGGACTTAACCCCCAAAGCTGCTCCACCTCCCGGCGATGCTGTTCATTCTTCACCAACCGATACCCCGGCAAAATATGGGCCAGTCCCCCCGCTTCCCGGCCACCCATCGCATTCGGTTGCCCCGTGAGCGAAAACGGCCCCGCCCCCGGCTTCCCAATATTCCCCGTCATCAAATGCAGATTAATCAACGTCCTATTCTTCGCCGTACCTTCCGCAAACTGATTTAACCCCATCGACCACAGAGACAGCACCCGCTTCGACTCCCCCCACCAGCGAGCCGCCAGTTCCAAATCCTCCACCGAAATTCCGCAATTTCGCGCCACCAACTCCGGAGGATAAGCTTGGATAACCTGTACATACTCAGCAAACCCCATGGTTTGTTCATCAATAAATACAGAATCAATCAATCCCCACTTCTGCAATAAATGGGCAATCCCATTCATCAAATCAATATCCGTCCCCGGCTTAATCGCCAAATGCAAATCCGCCGCTTCTGCCGTTTGCGTCTTGCGCGGGTCAACCACAATCAATTTCACCTCTTTATTTTTCTTGTGATAAACCCGCAAGCGGTTAAAAATAATTGGGTGACATTCCGCCGTATTCGTACCAATCAAAAACGCACAATCGGTGAGTTCTAAATCATCATAACAACAGGGCGGCCCATCCGAACCCAAACTTTGCATATATCCCGACACCGCCGAAGACATGCACAGGCGGGAATTCGCATCAAAATTATTCGTTCTCAGGCAACCTTTAAGCAACTTTTGAGCAACATAATAATCCTCCGTTTGGAATTGTCCCGACCCATACATACAAATGGCATGGGGCCCTTGAACTAAGCGCGTCGTCTTAATTTTGCCCACAATGCGCTGGAGCGCTTCATCCCAAGTAACCTGACGAAACGGCTCATCCAAAGACTCGCGCATCATCGGGGTTTTGAGGCGATTTTTATCCAAAGATTCGCTAACGGTTGCACCTTTGACACAAACTTTCCCCAAGCTAGAAGGATGGGACTTATCGCCCATAATTTTCCAGATGGGATTACCATCTTTATCTCGGTTGGTCGCTTTACCGGCAACAGCAGGGGGAGAAGCTTCTAAGCCGCAACCGACTCCACAGTAAGGACAAAGGGTTTGGTGTACCATAGTGTTCAATTAAAAATTAAAAATTAAAAATTAAAAATGGGGGAGTGGGGTGATGGGGGGATGGGGGGATGGGGGGATGGGGGGATGGGATGATGGGATGATGGGGAGACACAGATACCTATTGCCTATTGCCTATTGCCTATTCCCCATTCCCTATTCCCCATTCCCTATTCCCCATTCCCTATTGCCCATTCCCCATTCCCTATTCCCTATTCCCCATTCCCCATTCCCCATTCCCTTATTCGGCCGCAATGGGTTCCACGTGGGGAACAGTCGTGGCTTCCATTTCTCCTTCGTGGTGGTCTGCGAAGGAGCCTTTGGGTTCTTTGAGGAAGAAGGCGCAGAGGAAGGCGACGATGAGACTGGCGACTCCTAGGACTTCAAAGAAGACTCGGTTACCCACATCTCCGGAGGGGAGCAAGCTAAAGAGGGTCAAATAAGCAACGGCTCCGACGTTGCCGTAGGCTCCGACATTACCGGCAATTTGTCCGGTGACGCGGCGTTTAATGAGGGGAACCATGGCGAAGGTGGAGCCTTCTCCCGCTTGGACAAAGAAGGAACACATCATGGTGAGCATGACAGCGAGGGGTAAAAACCAACTGCCGGTGACGCGACCCATCATCAGATAGGCAATCCCCATACATCCGGTCAATACTGCCATAGTCATTTTACGGCTTCCGAGGCGATCGGAGATTAAGCCACCGCCAGGACGGGACATTAAATTCATGAAGGCATAACTGGCAGCAATCATACCGGCTGCTTGTTTGCTGAGGCCAAAGGTTCCTTCAAAGAACGAGGGAAGCATGGAAACAACTGCGAGTTCTGAACCGAAGTTAACAATATAGGTGAGTTCTAAGAGGGCAACTTGGGAGAATTCATAGCGGTCTTCAGCCGGATAGCGCTTTTGACCGAGCATAAGTTCTTTGTTCACATCCCAGCAGTTATAAGCTTGGAAGAGATAGAGACCGAGTAAACAAGCCCAGACAATATAAAGTTGCGATGTATTCAGAAATCCGACTTTGCTTAAGCGCCAAGCGAGAACAGCAAGAATACCAGAGAGGGGAATATTCATCAGCATCAGGAACCAGAAGTCTTTGGGGGTGGTGACTTCTAGGCCGGTAGCTTTCTTGGGCTTTTGATAGACTTTGCCAGGAGGAGTATCTTGGACGCTGAAGAAGTAGAGAATGCCGTAGAGTGCCGCAATAATACCTGTTCCGGCAATGGAAACC
The DNA here is from genome assembly GCF_030068475.1 of Roseofilum acuticapitatum BLCC-M154. Lineage (GTDB taxonomy): Bacteria > Cyanobacteriota > Cyanobacteriia > Cyanobacteriales > Desertifilaceae > Roseofilum > Roseofilum acuticapitatum. Next base: position 3,707 of record NZ_JAQOSP010000093.1, read on the forward strand.
CGCCAGTTGATGATGCTACCCGCTCCGAAGGTGAGAATGGCGGCAATGGTAGGTAGGGTGAAGGCAGAAGCGGCAGAACCAAAGTTACCCCATCCTCCATAGATGCCTTCAGCGAGACCAATTTCTTTGGGGGGGAACCATTCGGCAACCATGCGAATGCCAATCACAAAGCCTGCACCGACGATGCTGAGGGCGAGTCGGCTAATCACCAGTTGGCTGAAGTTTTGGGCGCTGGCGAAGGCGATGCAGGGAATGGCGGCATAGATGAGGAGCAGGGAGTAGGTAATTCTGGGCCCGTATTTGTCTAGGAGCATCCCGATAATAATCCGGGCGGGTACGGTTAGGGCGACGTTACAGATGGCAATGGTGCGAATTTGGCCGACTTCGAGACCGAAGTCTTCTTTGACGGCTGTGGCTAGGGGGGCGAGGTTGAACCAAACGACGAAGGAGAGGAAGAAGGCGAACCAGGTCATATGCAGAATTTTATATCTGCCCTGGAATGACCACATTTCTTTGAGCATGACGGTTGATTGAGTAAGGGGTAAAGGGTAATGGAATGAGTAAGGGGTAAAGGGGAATGGGTAAAATCTGGTTTTTCCCATTCCCTATTCCCTATTGCCTAATTTCCTGTCCAGGGGCTGACTTCGAGGATACCGGTGGGAGCCATGACGACGAGGAAGGGAGAACTACCAGAAGATGCTTCTGCTTTCCGTAAGTTTTCTAGGGGAGTTTCATTTAGGTAGTCGGAGGCGGCTGAGTTGAGAGGGGTGTATTTAGAGATTTCCCCTGCTTTATTGATCTCCACCTGATACACTAAACTCTCGGAGAATGTCGGTTGAGTCTGCCAAGTGCTATCAATTTGTTCATAGAGTTCAGAGCGTTGCTCACTCACTGTGGCTTCCTTCATCGCAGTAGCCGGTTGTGCGTCTGCCTGAACTTCTGTTTCAGCCGTTTCGGTCATTGCTTCGGAAGTTTCAGCCGTTTCGGTCATCGCTTCGGAAGTTTTAGCCGTTTCGGTCATCGTTTCGGAAGTTTCAGCCGTTTCGGTCATCACTACTGGGGTTGCAGTCGTTGTGGTGCTGGCACTAGCCACAATTACCTCTTCTGCTTCATCCGCTTGGGGTTCAGGAGTAACTACTTCTGCCACTTTGGTTTCAGCTACAGCCTGGGCTACTAGATGATTCCAGCGACCTACCATAATTCCAGTAAAGACAACTACTCCAACTAAACTTAAGCTTTTCAGAAGTACGGATTCGACAGAAGAGAGTTTGTTGTGAGGTTCAGACATTTTTGCGATACTCCTTAAATAAGATGATTAGAAATTTGGACTGGGGCTACTCCCCAGTTTTTTTGTTCTTTCTGCTTTAAGCGTCTAGAACGATGTCTCCAACTGGATGGGCGCTACAGGTTAGAATGACTCCCTGCTGGTCACCCAAGGCTTGGGGGTCTTGAAGATAGCCCACTTCTCCAGAAACCAACTGTTGTTCACAGACTCCACAAGTTCCAGAACGACAACTTGACTCTAGGTCAATGCCTGAGCGTTCTGCGGCTTCCAAAATAGACTCTCCTTGATAACAGGTGAAGGTTTTGCCTGTTTTGGCTAATTGTACGGTTCCCACAATGGTAGAAATGGCTTCAGAAGCATCAGATTTAGCCCCATTGCCATTCACATCTGGGGTTGGAGCGACGGAGCCAGCTTTGGGTTGGGCCCCAAATTGCTCAATGAGCAGGTTGCGTAAGACGGGTTTGAGGTCTTCGCAGGGGATGCCTTTCATGACTTTTTCGCCGAGTTGTGCTTCTTTGCCGACTTTGCCTCCCATGAAGATATCAACGGCTTCTACGCTTTTCCCGTCTTTGCGGGTTTTGGTTCCCATTAAGCCGATATCGGCGACTTGGGGTTGCCCGCAGGAGTTGGGGCATCCTGTCCAATGGATGCGAACCGGTTTTTCTAGGGTTAATTCCTGACTCAGTTCTGCAATCATAGCGTTGGCTTTATTTTTGGTTTCAATCAAGGCAAATTTGCAGAATTGGGCCCCGGTGCAGGAGACGAGGGCGCGGGAGAGGGGGTCGGGGTTGAGGCTGAATTTCTCTAATAGAGGTTCAGCGAGGAAGGCTTCTAGACGGGAGTCGGGAATGTTCGGAATAATGGCATTTTGTTCGACAGTGAGTCGAATTTCTGCATTGCCGTATACCTCAGCAAGACGAGCGAGTTCAAACATATCGGGGGCATAGAGCCGACCGACAGGAATGTGCAGTCCAACATAGTTGAGTCCGGCTTGTTTTTGGGGGTAGACTCCGATGTGGTCGCGCTTGTCCCAGTCGAATTCGTCTTTGGGGGCGGCTTCGGAGAGGCGTTTGCCGAGTTGTTCTTCGATGGTGGCTCGGAAACGTTCGATTCCCCATTCGTCAATGAGCCACATGAGTCTGGATTTTTGGCGGTTTGCCCGCAGTCCATGGTCTCGGTAGACTTCGAGGATGGCGCGGCTGAGGGCTACGCAGTCACTGGGTTCTATCCAAGCGTCTAGGGGGATGGCGGCTTCGCAGCGTTTGCCGGAGAAGAAGCCGCCGACGATGACGTTGAAGCCGAGGATGCCGTCTTTGTAGGCGGGGACGTAGGCGATGTCGTTGATTTCGGCATGAACGGAGTTGTCTCGGCCGCCGGCGATCGCAATATTAAATTTTCGAGGTAAGTTAGTAAACTCAGGGTTCCCTTGACCAGAGTTGGTAATCATGTCTTGGGTTGCCTGAACTAAGTCTCGTGTATCAATCAGTTCAGCACTATCAATCCCGGCCACGGGAGAACCCGTAATGTTACGCACATTATCCATCCCCGATTGCATGGAGGTTAAGCCGACTTGCTCGAATTTCTGGAAGATTTGGGGAATGTCTTCTAGGCGAATGCCTCGCAGTTGCAAGTTTTGCCTTGTGGTAATATCAGCATTGCCGTCTTCTCCATATTTTTGGGTGATTTCGGCTAAAGTTCGCATTTGCTGGCTGGTGAGGATACCGTTGGGCATCCGCATCCGGAGCATGAATTTACCGGGGGTGACGGGCCGGAAGAAGATTCCTAACCATTTGAGCCGTTGGTCGCGGTCGGTTTCGTCTATGGATTCCCAGCCCATTTGAGCGAATTGTTCGAGTTGCCCTTTGACGGCTAATCCGTCTTTTTCGGCTTTAAATCGTTCAAATTTATTGAGGCTTTCGGTGGAGGGAACGGTGGTCATGGATAAAGAACCTCTTTAATTTAGGTAAGAATTAATCTGGGTCTGCTCCGCCGTGAATTAGCTAGTATGTTATGGATATTGATCGGAAGATTTCGTATTTCAAATTACAAAATATTTCTTTTTATGAAGTTCTTGTATGATCGAAGTGTGAAAAATGCATAACCCATGGGAGCAGGAAGGTCACAAAGCCTGATGGCATTAGGGTTCAGGGTGGAAAATGACTAAAAGCCTGATTGTGAAGAACTGCAAATAATCTGTAGAGAAGTTTAAATGGTGTAAGGATAGGGGCCATGGCAGAGGATGTAACAAAACCAGAAAACGGAGAGGCAATGGAGAACGATCCATTGACGCAACTGCGAAATTTACTGATACCCTCCGAAGAAAATGAGTCGCAAAAGAAACAAGAAGAGTTACAATCCCTGAAGCAAGAATTGGTGAATTTACAGAAGGAACGGCCGAGTGTGGAAGAGCTATCCCGCCGGTTGGTTCCGGTGGTGGGGGAGGAGGTGAAGCGGTATTTGATGCGATCGCCGACTACCCTGATGCAATGGCTCCATCCAGCCTTGACTAGCACCATTAAGGAAAACAAGCAGGAAATCGCGGAAACGATGATTCCCCTAATGCCGAAACAGAATCAGGGGATGCTCTCTCCGGGGACGTGGGATCGGCTGTTGGATGAACTGCTGCGGGGAGTTGATGAGCGCCTGGAAGAGTCGCAGAAAGAGTCGGATGAGCGAACCCGTAAGCAGTTCGATCGCTGGCTACGGACGGATCTGATGGAGTATATTGAAACTCACTCGGAGGACGTGGTGCATCTAATTTTACCTCAGTTAGTGCCGCCGTTGCAAAAGCAACTTAAACGCGCCCTCCAACCCTATTTAGAAGAGCAACAGGAACTACTAGAAACCCAATTACAGCAGCAGTTAACGGAGTGGATGACGCAACGACTGCAAGAGTCGCGGGAAGAGTTGGTCAGGTTGCTGACTCCCAAGGAGCAGCCCGCACTGCCTTCGGTGGAGGATCTGCAACCGGCGATCGCCGCCCAAATCCAAAGTCAATTGTCTGAGAAGTTATCGGAGTATGTGCAAAACCAAACATTACCGGATTCTTCGGAGCTGGTAAAAAGTTTGCAACCGACGCTAGAGAGCTTAATTGGACAACGGGTGGAGCAGGTACAAGGGGAATTATTGGGACAGATCAACCTGCCGGAAAATCCGGATATGCAACAGCTCGAATCTGCCCTATTGAGTCAGTTAGAAGGGTTAGTGCAAGCAAAAATTGACAGTCGCGTAGAAGCGCTAGTCGCAGAAAAGATCGAAACTGCCTTAGCCGGATTGCCTCCAGCACCTGAACCCTCGGAACAACGCACACCAGAAGAGTTAATGGAACTGCTCAGTCCCCAAATTGAGGAGTTAATCGCCGCTAAAGGGGGGACTGGAGAGGGGGAAAAAGCACCCCATGTACCAGCTACTTTGGTGTTTAAGGAAAAAGTGGAAAACCTGCGCTCTGGCGGTATTTCTAAGGTTTGGCTGGCGGCTCTGGCTTGGGTGGTGGCGATCGCCCTTTTGCCGTTAGGCTGGTTTGCCTATCGCTCGATGCGAGAAACCCGGTTAAGTCGCCAATTAACCGCAGTTTTAGCCAATTCTCCCACCCTCTCCCCCTATCGCTTAGATGCACAAGTGAGAGGGGATGAGGTGACTTTAACCGGACAATTGCCCGATCCGAGTTTACAAGCAACTGTAGAACGGGTGATGGAGGAAAATGCCCCGAATTTGGAGCTAGAGAATCAGGTAGAAATTATTGCCCCCCCGCCCACACCGGAAGAAATTCAAGCAGAGGTCACCAGGGTAGAGGCAACATTGGATCAGTTAGATGGTATTTCCATTTCGGCTGAGTATGCCAATGGGGAAGTTACGGTAACCGGGACGGTAATCCAAGCCGCAGATGCTACTCGCATCACTCAAGCGTTTACGGAAATTCCCGGAGTCGAAGCGGTCACCAATACGGTGCAAGTGCAACCCCCACAAATTCCGATTCGCATTTATTTTACCGTCAATTCCGCCCAGTTACCGACAGCAGATATCCGAGTAAAAATTATTCCCTTGGTAACGCTGTTGAAACGCTACCCCGAATTAAACCTGAAAATTGCCGGTCATATTAGTCCCGATCAGGAGGAAGAAAACGGTCAAACCTTGAGCCGTCAACGGGCGGAAGCCGTGCAAAAAGTGCTGATTCAGCAGGGAATCGATCCGAAACGGCTTCAGGTAGAGGCGATCGCCTATCCCCCTGCTGATGTCAATCCTAACCAAGCGGATTGGCTCAAGCGAGCTGTTGTTTTTTATCCTCAGTAAGAATAGAGTATTAGCTTGGCGATAAGGGCTAACTTGGGTGGAAAAAAGCATAGATTGGATGCATAAAGCTCATAGGGTTATAATTTTTGTTGTTTCCATTACTAAAATCGAGAGAAAACTTGCTTAGGGTGACTGGATACTCTAAAAAAAATTCAACATAATATTTGAGTCGTACTATATGAAAAGGTTAAAAACGGCGATCGCGTCTCAAAATGACCATGATGGAGAACAAGAGGATCGGTTGTATCTTGAGTTTCAGCATGAGGTGGAGGTTTGGCAAGAAGGAGTAGGGGACGATCGCCGATTAGAGCTATTGGATTTAGGGTTAAGGGTTTTGCGCTCTGGGGATTTTCAGATGCGGTGGGATGTGGCGAAGCTGTTGCCGAAGTTGGGATCGCAGGCGATCGCCCCATTATTGCAACTTTTGGCAGATGAAGAGGAGGATGAAGAATTACGGTGGTTTGCGGGCAGTATTTTGGAGAAGTTTAACCAACCGGTGGTGATTGCAGGGTTGCTAGAGGTTTTAAGAACGACTGAGAGTGAAGAATTACGCGCTTTGGGCGCTGATATTCTCAGTAGTTTTGGTGATTCTGCCCTGGCGGTGTTGCAAGAGTTACTGGAAAATCCGATGACGAGGGAGTTGGCGGTGGGCGCTCTGATTCGGATTCGCCATCCAGAGGTGATTTCTGCTTTGTTAAAGGTGGTTCCGGATGAGAATCCCCAGGTGTATACTTTGGCTCTGGAGGGATTGAGTTATTTTCAAGATCCCCGTGTGGTTCCAGCTTTGATGATGGGGTTGGAGCATCTGATGGCTAGGGTGCGCTCTGCTGCGGTGGTGGGGTTAGGATTGCGCTGCGATCGCTCTTCCTTGAGTCTGGTGTCTAGGGAGCAGGTGGTTGGTAAGTTGCGCGATCGCCTTTGGGATTTCGATCTGCAAGTGTGTAAACAGGCGGCGATCGCTCTGGGACGTTTGGCAACCCTGGAGGGGGCGATCGCGCTCTCTGCGATCCTTCGTTCTCACTGTACCCCTAAACCCTTACAACAGAGTACCATTCAGGGATTGGGACTGATGCTAGATTCAGATTCAGAAGTCGCTCATTTTGCCCTGGAGACTTTGCTAGAACGTTTTCTGAGTGGTCGATATTCGGAAACTATAACCCTAGAGATCGTTAAAGGGGTGGCACAGGTGCAACCGCAAGAACAACGAGAACGAGTCACGAGCGCATTGATTGAGGGCTTAAATTTGGAGTTTTCCCCCAGGGTTAAGGGGGAAATTGCCTTAAGTTTGGGGTATTTAAAATGCGATCGCGCTCTGGTAAGTTTAATCGAATTATTGGCTGAAGCAGAGATAATGCTGCGTCTTCATGCGATCGCCGCTCTGAAACCATTTGGCGATCTCGCTCATAAACAACTCCAGCATCTGAGCGAACAAGCCAATATACCTAGTGAGCTGCGAGATGGATTGGCGATCGCTCTACAAGAGTGGTAAAACTTAGCCTATCTTCAACAATTGGTATCTTACTTAACGAACACCACCGTCTTTTAACGCTATAATTGCAACCAGTTATACCATATCTACCGAGAAAATATTATGCTCTGACTTACCATGGATCACCCCAATTCCTCAGACTTAACCGTATCTGAAGCCCCATTAACTCACCCAACCTCTAACCCTCAACTGCTTTCCCCAAAATCTCTCCATCCTCCTTCTGCTAGAGTTGGATTCATTCAGTGGTTCAAAAATCTGCCCATTCGCCAAAAACAACTCATTGGACTGTTTACCTCGGAAATCATCTCCATTGTTGGACTCGTTGGAGTCGGAGCCTATTTAATCATTAAATCTGGACGAAATCAATTAGAAAATCAAGCCAAATCTGAATTAGCCGTTAGCCAAATCAATTACAACATCAAAATCGATCAAATGGGATTTGGCTTTCGCGGCCAATCCGATAATCTAGCCATTATCCAAGCAGCAAAATATCACCGTCAAGATCAACCCATTCCTCCAGAGCTAGAAGCACAAGTTCATCAAATTTTAGAAAACGAACTCAGGGCGCGTAATATTGAATATGCGACTTTAGTCGGAAACAACCTCGAAATTATTGTCAATGGCAATCATAACCGAACGGGTGGATTATTTAATCCAAACAACTTGGTTAAAACTGCGTTAAACACCGGCGAGCAAATCAAAACCAGTGAAATCATCTCTTGGCAAGATTTAGAATCTGAATCTCCCGAACATCTTGCTGCCTTAACTCCTGGAAAACCGGGCTTAATTCGGTATACCATTACCCCCGTAAAAGATCCACAAACTAATAAACCGATTGCCGTCCTGGTTTCTGGCGATTTAGTCAATAAAAAGTTAAAGATTGTCCAATCAACTCTAGAAGCTCTCGATGGAGGCTATAGTGGCATTTATCTTTACGATCCACCAACACAGGAGTTTCACTTAATTACCTCCATTAAAAAAATCGACGATCGTTCCCAAAGTTCTGCCTATGCAGCAGTGTATAACGAATATGTCTTAGATTATCAACTTCCAGATTTTAGCTTACTTCAAAAGGCTATTAATACCCCCAATCAAAACCCGGTTACCCAGCGAATTCAGCTAGGGGAACAGCAATACACTGTTGCCGCCAAAGCCATTCATAATTACCAAGGCCAACCCATTGGTATTTTAGTGCGCGGAACGTCTGAAACCTCCTTAGCAGAGTTAACCCAAGAAAGTCTTCTTTTCCAAGCCATTGTCGCAGCTTTTGCATTAGGTATTGATATTATTTTAGCTATTTTATTAGGCATTACCATCACTCGCCCCATTAAACGATTGCAACAGGTGACTCAATCCTTTTCTCAAGGAAATTTAAGAGCGCGATCTCCGGTCATATCTACGGATGAAATTGGCCATTTAACTGCCAATTTTAATCAGATGGCCGATCGCATCCTCAATGCCTTCCAAGAAATTCAACATCATACCCAATCTCAAGCGGAACTCAACTTAGAACTCTTAGCCGAAATTGAACAGCGTAAAGCCGTTGAAGAAGCCTTACGCAACTCTCAAGAACAGTTAGAGGAAGCCAAACAAGCAGCCGAATCTGCGAATCAGGCCAAAAGTGAATTTTTAGCTAATATGAGCCATGAACTCAGAACCCCGTTAAACGGAATTTTAGGCTATGCCCAAATTTTAGAGCGCAATACTCAATTAACTTGTGAATATGGCAAGGCTATTTCAGTGATTCATCAATGTGGCTCCCATTTATTAACCTTGATTAATGATGTTCTCGATCTTTCAAAAATAGAAGCCCGCAAACTAGAATTGGTGACTCATAATATTGATTTTCCTAACTTTCTGCAAACGATTGTTCATTTGCTGCAAGTTCGGGCCCATAGCCAGAACCTAACATTAACCTATCAATGGGTGAATGAGATTCCTCAAGTTATCTATGCTGATGAAAAGCGCTTACGTCAAGTTTTAATTAATTTGTTGGGAAATGCGATTAAGTTTACGGATGCTGGGGAAGTGACCTTTACTGTTGAAGTTTTAGACTGTGCTGATTTTGCGACTCTGAAATTTGTCATTGCTGATACCGGAATTGGGATGACAGAAGAGCAGATCAAAAAGATATTTTCACCGTTTGAACAGGTTGGTGATCGGGAAAAAAATAGCCAAGGAACGGGTTTAGGATTAGCCATTAGTCAACAAATTATTCGCTTGATGGGCAGTGAAATTACGGTTACCAGTACCTTGGGGGAAGGGAGTCGATTTGAGTTTATTCTAGATTTAGAATATCAAAACGATCGCGGCTTAGAGGCTCCGGTTGCCCTTGGGACTAAAGTTCGGGGATATGAGGGAAAAGGGAAAAAAGTGTTAATCTTAAGTCGTTGTGGGTTTAAGGCTTTTAATTGGGATCGGAGATTATATGATTCGGGAGGGTTAATCCAAGATCTGTTAACCTCTTTGGGTTTTGAGGTGATGATGGGTGAACTCGGAGAAATTGGGCAGTTTTGGGACAGAAAACCGGATTTAATTATTGTAGATGGGTTGGGTGGCGATTCGCTCCGCAACCCCTTCGGGGAACACCCTCAGCACAGCCCTCAAATCCTCGATCGCCTGCGATCGCATCCTCAGTTTCAGGATACTCCTATTTTAACCACTGTTGATCCCTGTCTCATCAACCCTGAAGCCTCTACACTCAATCGGGAAAAAAATGGGGTAATCTGTAAACCCATCCAGTTGGAAGAATTACTGTGTCAATTGGAACGCTTACTGAACTTGACTTGGATCTATGAGGAGGAATATACAGTTGGACTAGAGAAGGGTGAAGCGCAACACTCAAGCTTAGAATTGATGATAGTCGATGCCCATTCCTTAGATCATCTGTGTCACCTGGCTCAACAAGGTAACTTAAAAGGCATTATTCGAGAAGCGGATACCCTAGAAAAACAAGACCGGAGGTTGCAACCTTTAGCCCAACACATTCGTGAACTTGCCCTGAAATTTGAAGAAGAAGAACTGTTAGCTTTGTTAACTCAATTACAAGCTCAAGGGGAGTCTAATCAGAAAATTTCCCCGATTCGGGAATAGGATCGGGCAGAATTGGATCGAGGGTGATTTCTAGCTGGGCATTGCTGACTACTGGGTTATTTCCGGCGATCGCCGCTTCAAATGTCCAGGTTTGCTGATTGACCAAGCATTGGACTAAATTTTGATAGGCAATGCTGGTATTTTGAGCATTCAAAACCCTGGTGTAACTGGGCAAAATTCTGCCATTCTCATCAATGGTGACGAATAGGGTAATTGTTTGACCAAAGTATTGCCGCGTATCGGACTCTAGGGCACAAGTGGGATTCTCCGAGTCAAAAATCAGGGGGGTGTCTAAGGGTTTGGCTTTTGCCCATTGATCGGGGATATCGGTTTGTTGTTCGGGGGGAGGGGGTTGGAGTCCTAAGAGTTTGGGGGCAAATTGTTCCGGTTTGATGTCCTCAATATTGGGTAATTCTTCTTCCGCAACCGGTGGATCTGGGGGGGAAGGGTTGAGTGGAGAGGCGGAAGGTTGGGGAGTGGGAGAGGGAGCAGGCGATCGCACGGGAACGGACTCTAGATCGGGTGATGGAGTCACCACAGGACGAGGAACGACGCTCTGTGTGGGAACTGGAGAATTTTCTGGGGTGGGTTCCGGGGATGGAGTCGGTTTCGGTTCAGGAGTCGGTTCCGGGGATGGAGTCGGTTTCGGTTCAGGAGTCGGTTCCGGGGATGGAGTCGGTTTCGGTTCAGGAGTCGGTTCCGGGGATGGGGTTGGCTCCGGTTCAGGAAACGGAAAAGGGGACAAGGTGGGCGAAGGAGGAAAGGGTTCGGGAAAAGCTTCCCAGGACGGAATGGACTCTTCTGATTCAGGTTGCACTTCTGGCACAACGGGAACTGGAGTCGGATCAGGGGGTGGGGGTTCCGGTTCCTTCTGCTGAGTAGGGGAAGGAGTGGGTTCCGGTGCTGGGGTTTCCTCCACTGTAACCTCCTCCAACATCTCAATGGGAATAAAAGATGCAGAGCTTGTCTCAGCGATCCGCAAACGCAATAGGGGCTGTAAGAACCATAGGGCTAATCCATGGAGTAGTATTGACCCCAAGGCTAAAAAGAACCAAAATTGAGGGGAATGGGGCAATCGCCTCGGATGGGAAGAGCGATCGCGAATAAAAGACATAGCCACCACTGCAATACCGTTGCTATCTTAACAGCGATCGCCCCATTATTGGCGCTTCCGATAGAAACGGTTACTGAAGTATTGGACAATTTAGATCGCCATAATAAATCACGATCTCCACTTCAATCATTGTTCATTGTAAATAATTGTTCTATTAATTCCTTTTTTGTCAGTTTTTCCTTAAACAACCACACTGTTTTAGAGTTCATGGCAAACGAAAGAAAATTAAGTATTATTGCTTACTTATGAAATCATTGATCCCTGAGAGTCCCCTATGGTTATCAGTATGGGTTTCTACAGTTTGTTTTTTGATCGAGAACATTTTATAATCCGGATTAAGGCATAGACTTTTAATGATGCATAATCTGAAAAGTAAAGAGAAAAGTAATCCTATGCTTTTAGGATGCTTAAGTCTAGCTTATGTTTTCTTCGGAAAGGGATCGCTGATTCACCCATGAATACCTTTAGTCAAACGATTTGGTTAGTCCCAATGTACGCCATACTCGGTGCATTATTGACCATACCTTGGTCACCGGGTTTAATTCGGCGCACCGGCCCCCGGCCGGCAGGTTACATTAACTTATTGATGAGTTTTACTGCTTTTATCCATAGCATTCTCGGTTTACGGGAAGTGTGGGATGCACCAGCTCACTATTCCCTCAATTGGCTCCATGCAGCTAATCTAGATATCACTTTTGAGGTGGAAGTTTCTGCCACCACTGTCGGCGCGTTGGTAGTGATTTTGGGCTTAAATATCCTCACCCAAATCTATGCCATTGGTTATATGGAAATGGATTGGGGTTGGCCTCGCTTCTATGCGCTTCTGGCGGTGTTTGAAGCAGGGATGGCTACCCTGATGCTGACCAATTCCCTATTTTTCAGCTATGTGATGCTGGAAATCCTCACTTTGGGAACCTATCTGCTGATTGGCTTTTGGTTTAATCAGTCTCTGGTGGTGACTGGCGCGAGAGATGGGTTTCTGACGAAGCGGGTGGGGGACTTGGTTTTGCTGATGGCGGTGGTAGCCCTGTATCCTCTGGCGGGAACCTGGAACTATGATGAACTGGCCGTTTGGGCAAGCAAAGTAGAGTTGAATCCCAGTGTAGCTACCTTACTGGGTTTAGCGCTGCTGGCTGGGCCATTGGGTAAATGCGCCCAATTTCCCCTACAACTGTGGTTGGATGAGGCGATGGAAGGGCCGATGCCAGCCACAGTCCTGCGGAATGCAGTGGTGGTTTCGACGGGAGCTTGGGTGCTAATTAAGATGCAGCCGGTTTTGGAGTTATCGCCCTTTGTAGTGAATGCGGAAATCTTTATGGGTGCGTTTACGGCGGTCAGTTGTGCAGCCATTGCCTTAGCCCAAGTAGATATCAAGCGGGTATTTTCTTATGCAACCAGTAGTTATTTAGGCATTGTGTTTGTTGCGGTGGGCACGGGCAATAGTCAAGGAGCGCTTTTGCTGCTGTTGACCTATGCGATCGCCATGGCCCTGATGTTGATGTCTGTAGGTGGTATCATCCTCAACAATGTGGCCCAAGATATTACTCAACTGGGTGGCTTGTGGTCTCGTCGTCCCATTTCTGGAATTTGCTATGTTGTGGGCGCTCTTTCCTTGGTAGCAGTGCCTCCCCTGGGCTGTTTCTGGGGATTAGCAAAAATTGCCCAAGGTTTACCCCCAACCTTATTAATGATTTTGTTGGTCGTCAATGGCTTAACAGCCTGTAGTTTGGCGCGGGTGTTCGGACAACTGTTTACCGGTGCGGTTACAGATTGGACGAAGCGATCGCCAGAAGGGTTATGGGCTTTAGTCCTACCGATGACGATTTTGCTCGGTGTAGCGCTCCATTTACCTCAATTACTAGCCGTTCTGGGTCTATTACCGGGTCTGGATTTAGTCACTCAAAGCTCCTCTTTGCTCTTAATTAGCTCGACGGCGATCGGTGCTGGAGTTGGATTATACCTCTATGGCGGTGACAGAATACCCAAACCTATTAAGCTCCCGGTTCCAGCCATTCAAGATTTCTTTGCCTATGATTTATATACCGCCAAACTCTATAAAATTACGGTGATTGCCCTAGTCGGATTTATGGCTAAAGTGATTGATTGGTGCGATCGCATCTTAGTCGATGGCGCAGTCAATTTTGTCGGCCTATTCACCCTGGCAAGTGGCGAAAGCCTCAAATACAACACCACCGGACAAGTGCAATTTTATGCCCTATCCATCCTCTTAGGTACAGTCTTGTTTGGATTATTGCTTGTTTATCCCCTACTCTCTGCCCTACCTCAATAAACAACATGCTATCAGTCTTACTCCTGATTCCCCTATTAGGCGCGATCGCCATTTACCTCTATCCTAAACCCCAATCCAGCCGGGCGATCGCCACAGTTGCCAGTCTCGCCAGTTTAGGTTGGAGCCTCTATTTACTCAAGTTATTTGACCTCAACCCAAGCGGACTGAGCGTAGTTCAATTTAGTGAATTCCATACCTGGATTCAACCCCTCGGTCTAAACTACAGTGTTGGAGTAGATGGACTCTCCTTACCCCTAATCATTCTCAATAGCCTTTTAACCCTCATCTCCCTCTATACCAACCGCAAAAACCTAGACCGCTCGCGGCTCCATGACAGCCTGATCCTACTGATTAACGGTGGAATTGCAGGCGCTCTCATGGCCCAAAACCTGCTCTTATTTATCATCTTCTATGAACTAGAACTGATTCCCTTTTATCTACTGATTGCCATTTGGGGAGGAGAAAAACGGGGCTATGCTTCCACCAAATTTCTGCTCTATACCGCCATTTCTGGCTTAACCGTGATCGTCGGATTCTTAGGGGTAGTATTCCTCGGTGACACCGGTAGCTTTGAATTTAGCCATCTGCAAATCAATAACCTGGATCTCGTTACCCAACTGATTCTCTTGACTGCCCTACTCATTGGATTTGCGATTAAAACCCCCCTCGTTCCCCTCCATACCTGGATGCCCGATGCCTATGTAGAAGCCTCCCCCAGTACCACAGTATTGCTCGGTGGCATCTTTGCTAAATTGGGAACCTATGGCCTATTGCGCTTTGGGCTGCAACTGTTTCCCGTGGCTTGGCAAACCATGGCTCCGGGTTTAGCGATTATCGGCACAGTCAGCGTGATTTATGGCGCTCTGAGTGCGATCGCCCAACGGGACATCAAGCGCATGGTCGCCTATAGTTCCATTGGTCACATGGGCTATATCCTAGTGGCGGCCGCGGCGGGGACTGAATTGAGTGTATTAGGGGCGATCGCCCAAATGATAGCCCACGGCCTCATTCTCGCCCTCCTCTTCTTCCTCGTCGGCATCGTCGAACAAACCACCGGAACCCGCGATCTCGACGTTCTCAACGGCCTAATGAACCCCATTCGCGGCCTACCCCTCACCAGTGCCCTGCTCATTCTCGCCGGAATGGCCAGCGCCGGTATCCCCGGTTTAGTCGGCTTCGCTGCTGAATTTGTCGTCTTTCAAGGTAGCTTCGCCACCTTCCCCATTCCCACCCTCATCTGTATCCTCTCTTCAGGATTAACCGCCGTCTACTTCGTCATCCTCATCAACCGCACCTGTTTCGGCAAACTAGACAACCAGAGAGCCTACTACGCCCGCGTTACCCTGAATGAACAATGGCCAGCCCTAGTGCTAACCGCCATTATCCTCTTTTTGGGCATTCAACCCAACTTCCTCTTGCGCTGGATGGAACCGACAACCAACCGCATTGTCGCTGAGTTGCATCAACCCAAAGTTACTCATATTGCTGCTCTGGAGAGATAGGGAGATAGGGGGATGGGGGGATAGGGAGATAGGGGGATCTCATCTTGCCTATTACCCATTCCCTATTACCCATTCCCTATTACCCATTCCCTAATTACCCATTCCCTAATTACCCATTCCCTATTACCCATTCCCTATTACCCATTCCCTAATTACCCATTCCCTATAAAAACCATGACTACAACCCTCAATTCATCAACCACAAAACTCCCACCCTCAACCCATAAATACGCAGAAGTCATCCATCGTCTAGAAGCCGGTGGCTCCATGTTACCGGATACCCCAGAAAACCTCATGCAAATTATCGGCATTTATAAAGCCTATGCCGTACCCATGGATTTCTATTGGCGAGACTTACTTTACATTGCCGAGCGCGTTTTTCTCGACCCTTTGCCCTTCTTTAAATATTTCTTACCCCAAGAATATTTAGACCTGCCCAATCATTATGCAGGAGACACCGCAGATTTTCGCGTCTGGCAAAAAGGAGAAGCCAGCGCTCACCCCGAATTATTAGAATTTATGGACAAGGGAGAACTCAAGAAAAAGCTCCCCAAATTATTCCATCATCTTTGGCACGATCGCGTTAATATGGAGTTCGCCGAAGCCTGTATGCGAGCCATGCTCTGGCATCAGGGCATGGGCGGACAGTTTTATGACTACCTGGAGAGCGAAGAATATATCGCCAACTGCGATAAAGCCATTAAAGCCTATTTCAAGGGCAATCCCTTGATGTTGGGGTTGTATAAGCTCTTCCCGCAAATGTTCTATGAAAAAGTGCGGGAGCTATCCTATTATGCCAATCTTGGCTTATTCTGGGAAGTCATGGCTCCCGTCTTCTTTGAAATGAGCGATCTTTATGATGCCGGAGAGTTCAAAACCGTCCCCGATGCCATGAATTTCCTCGTCAATGGCATCTTCATCGCTGCCGGACGACCGATTTATCACCATGTCTATATTGGCGATGAATGTTATGAAATCATTCCCAAATCAAAAGGGTTTATGTGGCTCTATGAGGCAGCCTTGCCCTATGTCGAAGCCGTGTTTTATCGGACGGCTCCCTTCCGAGGAACCAAATCTTATAATGCACAAGCCAAGCAAGTTCCAGAAGAGCAAAAAGACTTCCACTATGGCATTCTCTACGCCGATGTCTTCCCCGTGGGAACCGCAGGCATCCCCCCCACTTTATTAATGCAGGATATGCTCCATTTTCTTCCCCCTTATTTAGAGGAGTATTACCAAAAATACTGTCGGGGTGAAGATGATATGTTGATTCAATTGGGCATTACTTTCCAGCGATCGATGTATAATGTGACCTCGGCGGTCATTCAAGCCTTAAGAGTTGCCCTACTCTATCCCTTAGATGACCCCAACCCCGAACATCTCTTAAAAAATCGCCAATTCTTTGAAGCACAAATGGATCGCTTCCTGCGTCCAGAAGCCCGTTTATCTGACATCCAAAGTCAAGATTATCGTTGATTGTGTGTGTGGCCTCTAGAAACCGGGTTTTTGAGGATTATTTTTGGTGATTATCTTAAGTCTTAAAAACCCGGTTTCTGACTCCTTAACTTATGGAACAAACTATGCCTAATATTGTTGAAATTGCTGTTAGTAATGAAGCCTTCTCGACTCTCGTCACTGCGGTTAAAATAGCAGGGTTAGTCGAGGCTCTGCAACAACCTGGCCCCCTCACCGTTTTTGCTCCCAATGATGATGCCTTTGGCAAATTATTACCGGGAACCGTAGAGAGTTTGGTGCAGAATATTCCCCAACTTCAGCGCATCCTTACTTATCATGTAGTCGCCGGACGCTATACTACGGCAGAATTAAAAGATCTAGAAAGTGTAACTTCTCTGGAAGGTTCCCCCATTCCCATTCGCTGTGGTGAAATTTTTGAAGTCAAAAATGCCACGGTTTTAGCCCCAGATATTGAAGCGACTAATGGCATTATTCATGTCATTGATACCGTGATTTTGATGGGGTAATATTATGTCCGGATAAAGGGTGAAGAAGCGGGCAAGATGCCCGCACTCCTCTAATCCCTAAGCGGACATGAAAATTGGTTAAGAAGCGGGCAAGATGCCCGCACTCCTCGAATTCTTTGATATGACTGGAGTGGGAGCATCTTGCTCCCTGGATTTTTAATTAGGGTATTTCCGCTTCGCGGACATGAACAATCGGACTTGATATAAGCACCTCTAATATCAAGTCCGGTTTCCGCAAGCGGACATGAAAATTGGTTAAGAAGCGGGCAAGATGCCCGCACTCCTCGAATTCTTTGATCTGACTGGAGTGGGAGCATCTTGCTCCCTAAATTTTTAATTAGGGTATTTCCGCTTCGC
>NZ_JAQOSP010000094.1 GCF_030068475.1 Roseofilum acuticapitatum BLCC-M154
ACCCCATCACCCCATCACCCCATCACCCCATCACCCCATCACCCCATCACCCCATCACCCCATCACCCCATCACCCCATCACCCCACACCATCTACTCCCGATCTAACAACACTTCTACCCAAGCAGGGGGTTGGGGGATGGGGTTACCGAGTTTTTCTAGGAGCAAACTAGAGACTAAATGGACAACGAACAAATAGATAAAATTATTAATTAAAACCATGACGACGGCGATCGCCTGTACCACCATAATATCCGGCTCGGCCAATAGTCCCAACTTCAGGAAAGCCCAATCGAGTAACCCCGTCACCTGTGCCATCAGATACAGCCATAAATCCTCACCGAGGAGAATGGACACCAACCAAATCTTGAAGAAAAAGCCGATCGCCCCTAATAGCGTCCCCAACCCAATGGACAGACACCAACTTGCTCCCCGTCGCCACATCATCCCCAACTGTACCCCTAACAGTCCAAAGGGAATCAGAAACAGGATACTGCGGGTTGGCCCCATTAGCACCGTTAACAGCAAACCCGTTACCGTCATCGTCATCCAAGCATTACGACTTCCCCAGCGCAAATAAGCTAAGGCGATCGGTACGGGGAAAAAGATCCGCAACAATGGCCCCGGTGGAAAATAATAATTCACCAACCAAATTAGACTAGAGGTACTGGCTAAAAATGCTGATTCAACTAGAGGCAACGTCAGATTTACCGGACGATCTGGACTCTGGTTTTCCCCGTTTTGCGGGTTATACTCATTACTCATTACTTACTACTGATTACTCATCACACCATCAAGCGCTCCAAAGCACCCAAATCGGGAATACAGAGTGTATCGCGATCGGGCCGTACAATTAACTTTTTCTTTTCCAACTTACTCAAAACCCTAGTCACCGTTTCACGGGCTAATCCACTTAAACTACTTAATTCTCGGTGGGGTAAATTGGGGATTTCCACCCCTTCAGCCGTTTTAGTTCCTTGACCATCGGCCAAAAATAATAAAATATCGGCGACACGGGAGGTACTATCCGACTCTCGCAGTCGTAAGCGTCGGTTGACTTGGCGTAACCGTCGAGCCATTAATTGGGCCAAGCGGATGCCCGCTTTAGGTTCCGTATGAATTAGGTTAACAAAATCACTAGCAGGCATATTACCAATCGTGGTTGGGGCGAGAGTAATCACATCCGTCGAGCGGGGAACCTCTTCTAGGGGGGCCATTTCACCGAATAATTCTCCCTTACCAATAATGTTGAGAGTTACTTCTTTACCATCTAAATTATAAGTACGAATTTTAACCCATCCTTCCAAAATAAAATAAACGGAACTTCCCCAATCATTTTCCAAGAGAATGACTTGGTTAGAAGGATGTTCTCGCACCACTACTTGCGCCGTCGTCCGTTCAACAATTTCCTCCGGTAAGCCTTCAAAAAAGGGGGCTGATTTAATAAGTTCACGCTGATTCAGTTCACCACGAGACTTGTGTCGTTCTACCATAGGGGTAATGTGCGGGATTCAAAAAACTAAAAGGCGAAATAACGACGGCTGAGGGCAGGCCAGGGGTTTACACCTATAACGATAAGGGCCATCATAACGTAAAGTGCTTCAAAATCTACAAGATTTACCGGTCATTGAGGGCGATCGCCCTCAATGACCCAAACCCATAACATAAGATAAAGTTAATTTTCGCATCAAATCCGCCCTAGCCGTCCAATTTTGACTTACACTGCTTGCAGTATGCCTACCTTCAGCAGAACCGAGCGAACTTATAGTTAGGGATGACGATTGTGACACCTCAGACTGACCCGCGTCAAGCACTGATAACGGAAATTGATAGCGTGCTATCCAAAACCCAGTCTCGCCTCCCTTGGGTGATGGCGGGAGAGGTGAGCCAACAACGTCGGGTATTAAGACGGGTTCGGGACTATTTGGCCAGTTTACCCAGCGCCTCAACTGGGCATCCTGCTGCCAAAGGTCAACTCCCCCCCTCCACTCGTCCAACTCCTCCGAGTCGCCGTCGTCTTTCCCTATTGGGGGCGGATCTTTCCCAAGAGAGCCAACCCACACCCCAACCCCAGAGTGCGGCGAATCAAGAAATTGTGCAAGCTGTGGTGCAGGATTTGCGCTCTAGTATTCTCATGCCCTTACAAGCAGAAATTGCAGCGCTCTCTAGCCAACGGGAACAAATGCGCCAAGAGCTGCAATTTCTAGATCAACAGCGCCGCAATAATTCGATGTCGGGTCAATCTCAGAAGATGATGACGGAGTTTTTCCAAACGCTGATCGATCGCTGTGCAGAAAGTTTAACCCAACAAGTAGCTGAGAATTTAGCCAATTTGCAGGTGGAGTATCTGCAATATCGATCCCCTGAACCCCACGATCCAATTTTGGCCCCCGATAGTAATGCCGATCCGGTGCTGTTGACTCCCCAGGAACGACTAGAGCAACTACGAGCGTTGCAAGCTCAATCGGATAAACTGCTCAAAACTCTAGATGCGTCGATTAATGTGGTCTTTGAGACGCTGCAAAGTAATCTTCAAAGCTATGGTGAGTCGATGACCCAAGGCATTGACCATATGTATAGTTTGGGTCAACAGGGTGAGGTGATGTTTAGTGCTTTGGTGAACCGGTTGGCATCCCAGTTAGGGCGAGAAGCGTCATCCTATGTGCAAACGCGATCGGAAGAGAGTTCTGGGGGAACCTTAGAACAACCGAGTGGGGGTAAATCTTTGAATCCTTCGGCCATCGCCCCGGAAACGGATGGAAAAGTCCCCCTCTCTACTCCAGATAGCCTTATTTCCCAACCCACCGATCCCCAGTCTGAGGAAATGAAAGAAGAGGAGGATTGGGATAATTTTGAACCGGAATCGATAGAGGAGGAAGAGTCGGAGGATTTAGAAGAGTTGGGGGATCTCGATGAGGAGATCGCATTGGAATTTTTTGAACAATTGGAAGACTCAGAAGAAGCGGTTGATATTACAGAGGAAGTGGAGCAGGAAGAAGAAGATCGACCCTCGGAAGAGTCCTCCGCCCATGGTGAGGTAGCTTCAGAAGAGCCAGAAGCAGAGATTGAAGGGGATGAATTTTATGATGCCTTGTTTGGCTCCGATCGATTTACAACGGGTGAAATTCCAGACCAGGAAGAAGCGGACGATCCCCTGCAAGAGTTAGTCGAGGCAGCAGAATCGGATCGGATATTACCGGAGGCGGAGCCAGAACCGGATTTAGCAGCGATCGCCCAAAGGGAAGAACCCGCAGCAGAGGAAGAGCAAGAGGCGATCGCCGAAACCCTAGAAACCGATTTATTTGAAGGATTAGATGAAGCGGAAGCACCAAGCGAGGACTTAGCAGAAGCCCCCGAAAGTGAAGACCGATCCTCAAACAGTGCAGTGGTTGAGTCGAACCTCTTTGAATTAGCGCCACCGCCCTCCCAAGTAGAAGATCCGGTTTCCCTAGAAACCTTCATGGAGTTATTTGGCGACGAAGATCCCCCACCCCAGATCGCCTCAGAGAACCTAGAAACAGACTGGGCAACGGAAACCCCTTTAAACTCCACAGAAGATGTTTATATTCCTGCTTCTCCCGATGAAGTCTTATTACCCACCGATCTCGAAGAAACCCAGGGGGTTAGTCAGTTAAACTTACAGGGCGAAGTCTTAGAGCAGTTAAGTCAAGATTTATTTAGTCTCGAAGGTGAGAGGACTGGGCCAGCGCCCTCCCTAGATCCTCCACAGGAGGATCTATTTGGCACTTTAGAGTCCGTCGATGCTGCCCCTGCCCTTCCTGAAGAAGAGGCAGCGATGAATACTGAGAATTTCCTCAATGAAATTTTGACCCCTGAGCCAAAGAGTCCAGAACCTACAGCAGAACCGGAAGAAAGTTTATTTGAAGGATTCAGAGAAGATCCAGAATTGCCCCCGCCACTTCCAGAGAAAAAAGTAGACGACTCAAATCCTTTGTGGGCGCAGGACAACCCGTTCAACTTACCAGAATCTTTAACCATCGATACGGTGTTTGGGGAAGAAGCCCAAGATTTAGACCCACAAGAGGCTGAATCGGTTACTCTAGATGATGCCTTTGAGGAAGACAATCCAGAGAATCAAGACGCTATTGATCCATCGACTGGGGGAGGGACATCAACGATAGAAAATATGTTTGACGGGTTTTTGGCGAGCGAATTTTCAAACCGAGATCCCGATCCCTCCTCTCCTACTTCAAGTGAAACGGATAGCCTCACTCAAGAAGAAACCTTTACCCTAGATGATGTCTTTGAAGGGTTTGCAGATGATAATGATCCCGATCCACCATTGAATTCTTTGAATAGAGATTAATTCTGAGGATGTGAGAGAGGGAAAAAGTGTGGCGTATCACTCATCGGTAAAACAGCGCTCCGATCGCGAGCCAGGACTCTGGTATTTGGGGATTGATTGGGGAACCACGGGGATTTCAGCCGTGTTACTGAATTACTCGACGCACTGTTTTTATCCCTTGGAGCGTTTCCAGGCTCTACCGGGTGTGGCGGGAGTCCCCCTGAAGCCTTGTCTAGATTGGGGTTTAGCGGGGAGGGCGATCCTTGAGGAGATGGCTAAACAGTTGCAGGGGATGAGGGATCGAGAAGGCTATAAGCCAGAGATTTGGAGTCAGTTAAGTGGGGTGATTGTGGGTTGTCCGGCCCATTGGAGTGATGCCTATCGATTTAATCTGCGAGAGGGGATTTTGAGGACGGGTTGGGTCGATCGGCCGGATCAAATTCTGTTTTTAGAGGAGCCGATCGCTTTGGTCATATCGGAGTTGCGGGATATGGCCCAGGGAACGCAATGGCAAGGAGCAACGTTGATTTTAGATTCGGGCGCAACAAAGACGGAGTTTGCTTTGGTGGATATTCCGTTAAAACGATCTGAACTTAAGTATGAGGATTTCCATGTGGGATCTCTGGCTTATGGGGGGGATGCGATCGATCAGGATATTATGGGTCAGTTGTTGTTGGGTGGGGAGCATCCCTTTTTACCGGGTATATCGGATGGGGAACTGGGGATAAGGTTTCCTCAACCGGGAGAGGTGGATTTAGAGACCCGTTGTCGGTTGGCGGAGTATTTGGGGAGTTCAGAGTGGGGTCAGGGGGTATTGGCGATCGCCAGAGAGGTGAAATATAGACTTCAGATCGAAAACCAGATTACGGTTCGCCTAGAGCAGCAGCAATGGACGATTAAGCGTCGGGATTTGGAGATGAAGGTGTTTGTGCCTTTTTTACGGGCGCTCAGTCGGGAGGTGAATCGCCTATTTAGTCAGACGGGAGTTGCTCCCCAAGGGATACGTCAGGCTTTATGTACGGGGGGAAGTGCGTCTTTGACGGCGATCGCCCGTTGGTTGCGGCAAAAACTACCGAGTGCGGCGATTATTCAAGACCGTATTCCACAGGGACAACTGCCTAAATGTAGTCGGGTGGCTTATGGATTGGCGAATTTACCGCTTTATCCTCAAGTCCTGAATACGGTTCGCCATCAATATAGTGATTATTTTCTGTTGTTAGAATTACTACGGGTGATGCCCGATGAGGCGATCGCCGAAAGTCAAATTTTCCACTTGTTAGAACAACGGGGAATTAATACGGCGGTTTGTGGCGATCGCCTACGGCAATTACTCCGGGGATATTTACCTCCTGGCTTACATCCTAAATGGGGACAGGATGGGGGAAATAGGGAGTTCAATGAACCCTTATTTAGCCAACAACCAGAAACGAGATTATATACCCTCAATCCAGAGCAAAATCGGATGATACATCACCAATTTCAGACCGTTTTAGAAGGCTCATACCAAACCTTAGACGATCCCTATTTACTCATTTGGTAAAAGCCCATTGAGTAACACGCCAAAAATACCACATAAACCAATGCCTTGTAGGGCAAATTCTCCCGCTTTTAGGCTCAGTCCACCGACTCCAAAGACCAGAATAATGGCGACAATTGTCAAATTGCGGGGTTTCATGAGATCATCTCCAGAGCGGACTAGGCTATTCATACCCACGACTACGATCGTACCGAATAAAATAACTAGAATTCCGCCCATGGCGGGTACGGGAATAGAGCGTAAAAAGGCTCCTAGTTTACCGAAGAAAGCGAGTAAAATGGCTAAAATTGCTGCCCAAGTCATGATCCCGGCGTTAAAGAGTTTAATCAGGGCAATGGCTCCGGTGACTTCGGAGTAGGTGGTATTGGGGGGGCCGCCTAAACAGGCGGCTAGACTGGTGGCTAAACCATCTCCGAGGAGGGTGCGATGGATACCGGGGTCGCGAAAATAGTCTTTTTGAGCTACGGCACTGATGGCGAGGATATCGCCAAAGTGTTCGATCGCCGGGGCGATCGCCACGGGTACAATAAATAGAATGGAGGGTAAATGGAACCGGGGTAAGGTACATTGGGGTAGGGCAAACCAAGGGGCTTCGGCGATCGGAGTTAAATCAACCATTCCGAAAGGAAAAGCCACCAGATAGCCCACCAATAAACCCGCTAAAATGGGCACTAATTTTAACCATCCTCGACTGAATAATACGGTTAATAAGGTGGCCAGTAAAGCGCTACCGGAAACGGCTAGAGCGGCTCCTGCGCTGTATCCTTCCCCCGCATTAGAAGCCATATCAATAGCAATGGGAGCCAGGGATAAGCCAATGACCATAATTACCGGCCCGGTAACCACCGGAGGTAGCAAGCGGAGCAAAAATCCGGAACCGCGCCATAAAATTAACAAACTCAAGAGTAAATAAACGACTCCAGCAGCCATTAATCCTGACAAAGTTTCGGCTAAACCATACTTTTCTACCCCCAGTTGAATGGGGGCAATAAAAGCAAAGGAAGAGGCTAAAAAAACCGGTACTTTCCCCCCAGTTACCCATTGAAATACTAAGGTTCCTAAACCGGCAGTTAATAGGGCAACATTGGGGTTTAGTCCGGTTAAAATCGGCACTAAAACCAAAGCGCCAAAAGCAATACAGAGGATCTGAGCGCCGAGGGGCAAGTACCGCCAACTGAATCGATAGGCCGTGCGATCGTTTTTTTGGGCTTCTAGGTTAGCACTAGGAGGTTCTATCATTAGAGTTTACTCCGGGATGAGCGATTTGCTCATTATATTAGAGTGAGAGTATACCATCAATAGCCCTTGAATATTGTATTGTTTTTATCAAAAGAAAGAGGGAAAGCTCAACATATTTTTGACAAATTTTGCAATCTCTTTAGAAGGATTGCGTTCATTTAAAAATTCTTGGCTACTCATTTTTTTATCCCGAAACCGTTTCACAAAATCTCGGATTTTTTCTAACTCGGCTAGACGATCTTTACTTTTTTGTTTCATTATGTTTTAAATCCCTGAAAACTAGGAATTGCTGAGGTTTCATTCGGTTTCGGGTTGGGATTCTTGGGGTTGCTCCAATTTTTGGCTCTCCTGTGCTTGGGCGGTTAAACCACTTAATCGGGCTTGGGCCTTACTCCAGTAAGAAATGGTAGTCTCATGTTCGGGTTCGAGTTGCAAGGCTCGATCGCAACAGGCGATAGTGTCTTCATAGCGCTCTAGAGCATATAAACAAATCGCTTTATGTTGCCAAGCATCGGCTAGGGTTTCATTGAGGGCAATCACCCGATCCCAAGCGGCGATCGCCTCTTCATAGCGTTGAAGGCTGGTTAAGATTCGCGCTTTTCCCACCCACCCTTGAAAGGCATCGGGGCGAATTTCTGTTGCCTTCTCAAAACTTTGCAGCGCTTCGGAGAACCGTTCAAACCAACTTAATACCGTTCCTCGATTGAGCCAAGGATCGAACGCATTGGGTTGTAATTTTAGAGCTTGTTCATAACTATCTAAGGCTTCCTGATAGCGGCCTAAATTTCTCAGGGCTACCCCCCGATTACTCCAAGCAATATCATAATCGGATTTAATCGCCAGGGCCTGATCGTAGCTGCCTAATGCCTCTTCATAACGTTTAAGCTGATTGAAGGCTACCCCTCGATTAATCCAAACCTGATAAAAATCGGGTTTCATCTCCAACACCCGATCCCAAAGTGCCAAAGCCCTGGCATACTGGCTCTGTTCATACAAGCTATTGGCTTGATTAAATAACTCCTGAGCCTCTGTTGTCATCGGTTGCACTGTTTCGGGGGTAAAGGTTTTTTGCAGCAAAGCTCGCCCCACTTGAGTGGCTTTTTGACCGATGGCTCCGAGTTCAACTGCTCCCAACTTTAATAACCGGGAAGCCAATTGATGATTGGGAACTGGATTTTCTAAGAGGCGATCGCCAAATTCTGTTAACCAATTGAGCCATCCTTCTGGGGTGGTGCGATCGGATAAGGTACTCAAATATTGCTGCACTTGAGGCGTTTCCCATCCCCCATCGACTCCTTCGAGCAGTTGCATAAAGACAAACTCATATCCCGTGCGATCGAGTGGGGGTTGGCGCTTCTCTTCTGGGCGAGCAATTGTCACTGAACTCCCTCGATCGCCCAATAACTGCCCCCATAATCTTCTCACCCAACCGATCAAAGCGTTCCACAATCGTTTCCACATAGCGATAACCGAGTATTGATGTCCCTTTCATGATTCCCTATTTTCCATGAAAAATTAAAAACTCCTATCCATTCCCAAACGGTAAGCGCTTCTGGCAGAACGGGTTTTAGGGTACGATTTAACACTTCCAGGCTAAGGTTAAGCCATCGCCAATGGGGACTAAAGTCAATTGAATACGCTTATCTTTGTGTAGAGTTTGATTAAATTCTCGAATGGCTTGGGTGCGGGGATCATCTACTTGCGGATCGGCGACTTTTCCTGACCATAAAACATTATCAATGGCAATGATTCCTCCTGGACGCACTAAAGTTAAGGCTTTTTCGTAGTAATTCAGATAATTGCGTTTATCGGCATCAATAAAGGCAAAATCAAAGGTATTTTCTTCCCCGTTTGCTATTAATTGCTCTAGGGTGTCTAAAGCGGGAGCAATGCGTAAGTCGATGCGATCGCTCACTCCTGCCTTTTGCCAATAACGACGCGCTACATTCGTCACCTCTGCATCCACATCACAAGCCACCATCCGACCCTCTGGAGGCAAGGCTAAGGCTACCACTAAGCTACTATATCCCGTAAATACTCCAATCTCTAACGTTTTTTTTGCGCCCATTAACCGCACCAGAAATGCCATAAACTGACCTTGCTCCGGGGAAATTTGCATCTGTGCCCTGGGGTTTTGGGCGGTTTCTGCTCGCAGTTGGGCTAAAATTTCCGGCTCTCTGAGGGAAAATTTTAGTAAATAATCATACAGTTCAGGGGTTAGATTTAGAGTCTGTAGGGACATAGGTCAATTGGTATAAGAATGAGAGATGAGAGTTCTGATAGGGGCGAAGCATTCGGGTATTCAGATTAATATTTTCAGCAATAACTTCTAAAATTCCGAAAAGACGCTTCCAGGATTTCATCGATTTATTGAACTCGGAAAGATTGACCAATGGCTTCAAATTGATCTAAATTTTGTTGTTTTAATTTTCGTCTAATTTCTGCAAATCTTTGGACTTGGGCAGGAGTGTATAAGCGTTCACCGCAGTTTAAACAAACTTGTGCAGTAATTTGAATAATCGCAGTATGATTTCCTCCTTGTAAAATTTTTTCAACTTCTTTCTCTATCATTTCTCCTGAACAAATCGGGCATTTTTTGAGGGTTTTCATTTTAGTATCTCCTTTTTTTATAATTGAGCCATCGTTGAGAATCAGGACGGTAAACAGTTACTAGGGTTGCTGTTTGGGTTTCTACATCATAATCCCAAACACTATGTACGGGTTCATGGGAAAAAGTGTCACCATAAATTAAACAGCGAGGATAAGGGTAGTTATTAGGATAGGTTTCAATGATTTCACCATACATCACAGAAAAATAAATTTCATCAAAGGAAAGTTGATCGTTGGCGGCTTCTTCATCGGCATGATCGGTAATCCAGATTCGCTGATCTAGTATGGCATCAATAATATTTTTTAATTGCATTGATATTCATAAAGCAAGAAACGGAGTTTTTTGGGGATAATGTTGCTTAAGTGACAAATATTGGGTCAAGAAACCCAATTTCTCAACCCAGGCACAATCCCCCCTCAGCAACCCAACCACTTATTGTCATTTCTACAGGCTTGTAAACCAAAAAGCCGTATAATATAACCTCAGACCTGAGTATGGCTTTCCAACAATTCTAGGATACCACGCTCATCAAACTCAGCCGCTAACTGTAAGAGGCGATCGCTAAACGCTTCATACTCCCTTTCCTCTTCTTTGAGTCGGTACGCTGTCTTCTCGATCGCTTCAATATCGCCAATTTTGAGCGCTTTATAGAGCGGTTTCAAAGCTTCTGGCTTCGGTATAATCATCGGGGATGATGGCCCTTCTAGAGGCGATCGCACGTCCTCATAAATCCATTGTACTTTAAGATACCGCTTCAAAGCCTTAAACAACTTCTCCATATCCAACGGCTTATCGAGAAACTCATCACATCCAGCCGCGATCGCCAAATTTTGATCCGACAAAGACACACTCGCACTCACCGCCAACACCGGCACAGTTTCTGAATACAATTCACGAATCTTCCCCGCCAACTCATAACCATCCATCTCCGGCATCATAATATCCGTCATCACCAAATCCGGCTTAATCTCTGGCAACTTTTCTAATCCTTCCCGTCCATTTTTCGCCTCGGATATCAAAAATCCCAATGGCCTTAAAATCTCATAAACTACCGTCCGATTCAGAGTTTGATCGTCCACCACCAAAATCTTTTTCCGCTCCCCTTCATAACCAATAATTTTTCCTTGCTCTAAAACCGCAGCCTTACTGACCCATTCATCCGAAACCTGTAACTCCACTTCAAACCAAAACCGGCTCCCCTCACCCCACTGACTTTCTACCTCAAGGGTACTTCCCATCATCGCCACAATTTGCCGACAAATCGTTAACCCTAAACCCGTCCCCTCTGACTGCTTAGACTTTGACCCCACTTGTTCAAACGGCAAAAAAATCTTCTCCAACTGCTCAGGAGTCATGCCAATACCCGTATCTTCAATTGTAAAGCGAATGGTCACCTGTCGAGACTCTAAATCCTCCCTACACAGATCTCCCTTAAATGTCACCACTCCTCGGTCTGTAAATTTAACGGCATTGCCCAATAAATTCAATAATACTTGTCGCAAACGCTTTTCATCTCCTTTGACCCCCACCGGTAAATGGTCAGCCATCAAAACCTGCAAATTAATCCCCTTATTCGTTGCTCTTACTCTCGCTATTTCGGCCACCGCAATCAAAAAAGAGGGTAAATGAAAATCGCTATTCACTAAAGTCATTTTCTTGGCTTCAATTTTAGCCAGATCTAAAATATCATTAATCAAAGTCAACAAGTGAGAACCCGCTTGATGAATAATGCTAACTCCTTTACGGTGATCGTTGAGATCCTGAGCGCGATCCATAATTTGGGCATAACCCAGAATCCCATTTAAAGGAGTCCGCAATTCATGGCTCATATTGGCTAAAAATTCACTTTTAGCTTGATTAGCACTATCGGCCGCTTTTTTGGCTTCTGCTAATTCTGCTGTGCGCTCTTCTACCCGTTTTTCCAAATCCGTAAAATAAGCTTTGAGTTCAGTCGCCATGCGATTAAACGAATCAGCTAAGGTTTTCAGTTCAGCAATATTACCGATTTTAACTTGTTGATCTAAATCTCCATTAGACATAGCTTCCGAAGATTGAACTAGGGCTAAAATCGGTTTACTAATCCAACGAGAAGTATAAATTCCTAACACCGTAGCTATTCCTAATGCTGCTAAACAGAGCCAGATAGTTCTCACGGTATTAGCATGAATTTCTGTCATGAAATCTGATTCTGGAATCAGTACCACAATCAACCAATCTAATCCCTGGTCATTCACTAAGGGAGTGACTTGTAAAAAATATTTTTCTCGATCGATAAAAAACTCTAACTGTTGGGTTTGGTTGATTTGACTCAGTTGTGAGAATTTTACCTCTAAAAATTGACTGGCTTTGCGAATGGGTAAAATTGAGCTTTTGCTGGCTTCTAAGCGATTAAATGATTGGTTTTTCGGATCTTGGATATAGGGTGATTCTTGAGTTGAAGATCCAATGACATAACCCGATTGTTCGAGAATTAATACTTCTCCCGATTGACCCACCTTGAGAGAAGCTAAAAATTGATTAATGACATCTAAGGGAATATCAACACCAGCAACCCCAATTAATTGCCCCTGGCGATCTAAAATAGGTTGAGCTGCGGTAATGCCTAGAATATTATCAGCATAGGTATAGACTTCACTCCAGATGGGGCGATTTTCTTGAACGGCTTTTTGATACCAGGGTCGTGTGGTTGCATCAAAAAAATCGTAGATGGTGAGTAATTCCGTGATGTTTCCTTCGGCATCTGCTCCATAGCTCATTAAGCGTCCAGCTTGCAGATTTTCGGTAAATTCCCAAAGAAAGACATCGCTGAGATCATAGCGGCCTGCGCCGATAAAGCCTCCCGATTCATTACCTACAGAAATGTAAAGTGGATAATTTTGACCAAAGGCATAACTTTGATTTAAGAATTGGCGATTTAATGCCTGAATATTTTTAAAATCAAGCCATTCCTGTTGGATGGCTTGAGCATTGGCTGAGTTGATTTGATGGGGAATGGCTAAATAGTTGTTGAGATAATTCTGAACTCGCTCAGTGCTTTCGGTTCTCAGTTGAGAGGCGACATTATTAACGGCTTTTTTCCCATTCATCAAGGAAAAATAACCGGTTAATCCTACTGCGGCGAAAATCTGGATGACGAAGGGAATTACTAAAACCAGGCGTAGGGGAAGCGATGGTGAGGCTTGAGAATCGCTCATGGGTTAATCTCCAGTGTTTGGTAGTGGCTTAATTACTGGTGTTTACCCAACTATGTTAACCCTATGAGATCAGTTTTTATGTTATGTGGATTACGCTAGAGAAAGGGAGCGAGCAAGATGCTCCCTTTCTCTAGCGAGCAAGATGCTCGCACTCCTTGTTTTGGATTAGCGATCGCGGCTAATCAGTAGTAATTGTGCCAGTTGCAACACGGAATATAGGGCGGTGGCTACATAAGTCCAGGCAGCCGCTTGTAGAACCGCTTTGGCCGCTCGATTTTCCTGTCCTTGCAGAATGCCCAGTTGGTCAATTAACTTTAGGGCGCGACCAGAGGCATCAAATTCTACCGGAAGGGTAACCACATGAAAGGCGATCGCACCTACAAATAAGGCAATGCCTAAATTAATCACTAAGCTAGAAATCGTGCCTAAACCGCTAATAAATAATCCTAAAATCACCAACATGGGGCCAAACTGAGAGCCTAAATTGGCCACAGGCACTAAATTTGCCCTCAGATTCATAAACCTATAACCCTGCTTATCTTGCAGCACATGACCGCATTCATGGGCCGCTACTGCCGCCGCCGCTAAAGAAGAAGAATTATAGATCCCTTCGGAAAGGCGAACGGCTTTAGCATTGGGGTCATAATGGTCTGTTAATTCTCCAGAAACGGGTTCAATACTAATATCTGTTATTCCCATTTGATAGAGAATTGTTCGAGCCACTTCTGCACCTGTCATCCCCATGCTAGAGGGAATTTGGGCATAACGCTGATAGGTGCTACGGATTTGGTTTTGCGCCCAAAACATTAATAGAATCCCTGGGATCAGGATCAGATAGGAGCTATAGTAAGACATATAACAGGAAATAGGGAATGGGGAATAGGGAACAGATAAATCTCTGTGTCTCTATTCGTAATTGATTTTTAGTATAGTCTTGAAGTTTTGGA
Source organism: Roseofilum acuticapitatum BLCC-M154 (assembly GCF_030068475.1). Classification (GTDB taxonomy): domain Bacteria; phylum Cyanobacteriota; class Cyanobacteriia; order Cyanobacteriales; family Desertifilaceae; genus Roseofilum; species Roseofilum acuticapitatum. Next base: position 13,834 of record NZ_JAQOSP010000094.1, read on the forward strand.
AACGGCACGGTCGCCAAGATACGGTTTTCCATACTCTAAACCGTATCTGCGATATAACGTTCAATTCCACTGGCCGTAAAACCCATAATATCAAGTCCGGTTCCGCAAGCGGACATGAAAATTGGAAAAGAGAAGCGGGCAAGATGCCCGCACTCCTCGAATTCTTTGATATGACTGGAGTGGGAGCATCTTGCTCCCTGGATTTTTAATTCTGGATTTTTAATTAGGGTATTTCCGCTTCGCGGACATGAATAAGCGAACTTGATATAACCCAAACCAACAAGGGTTTTAAGGGGTTAAACTTGAGAATCATGCAACCTCCCGGAATTACCACAAGGGTTTCAGTTGGGTGACCACATAGCGATCGGGATGTAAATATTTGCGAGCCACATGCTGGATATCTTCAGGAGTTAGGGATTGAATGCGATAGGGATAACTTACCGCTTGCCTAGCTTCCGCCACGGTATGATAATACCCATACAATCCAGCCAGTTGACTAGGGGTTTCCGTAGAGAAGGCATAATCATTACACAGTTGACGTTGGCACGATCGCAATTCACTCTCCAAAATCGGGGTTGTGCGTAGAGTATCTAGACGCTCTCGGATCAGAGACTCTACATAGTTCAGATATTTTGGCTCTAACCAAGCTGTAATCGTAAACAAGCTAGAATCCTGTTGCAGCGAAAAATCACTACCAATCCCATAAACTAAACCCTCTTCTTCCTGCAATTCTCTCACCAGACGGGAAGTCCGCCCATTGGCTAAGAGTACGGAAATTAAATCCAAGGCATAGGCTTCACTGAGGCGACCCACTCCCGGCCCTAACCAAGCCATCATTAATCTTGCTTCTTCTAAGCGAGGATACTTTAATTCCTTTCTGTGAATGGTTTCTAGAGGAGAAATGGTGTGCGCTTGGGGGGTTCTGAATCCATTTTCTGTGGCGAATTTTTGCGGCGATCGCCCATTTCCCCAAGACTGACTTTTTCCAAGTATTTTTTCAAACCCAATAAAACTTTGACTTACCCGATCGATCGCCTCAGTTTCACTGATATCTCCCACCAACACCACCGTCATATTCTCCGGTTGATAACAGTGGTGATGAAAAACTTGCATCTGTTCTGGCGTATGGCTTAAGACCTGAGTTTGCGTCCCTAGTACGGAGCGCCCATAGGGATGATCCGGATATAAGTTTTGCAGCACAGAGGAAAATCCCAGCCAGTCCGGATCGTCCTGAGTTTGTCTGATTTCTGACATTACAACTTCCCGCTCTTGCAGAAATTCCTCTTCTGGAATCGCTGGATGAAGTAGAATTTCAGCTAAATAGGGCAAGGTATCACCCAGGTGAGCAACCGCCGTATTAATGTAGAAATGGGCATAATCATAGCTGGTGGCCGCATTACTCACTCCACCCCGATTTTCAATCACGCGATCGAACACTCCCGGCCCGATGCGATCGGTTCCTTTGAACACCATATGTTCTAAGAAATGGGCTAATCCTGGCAGTTCTTCCGGTTCATGCATTGCCCCGGCTTTCACCCACACATCCGCAGCTACTGCGGGAGTGGCTAACATTTGTTGATGGATTAGAGTTAAGCCACTATCTAGTTTTAGGGTACGAGCTGGAAAATGGGGGAACGATAATAATTGTGCCAAGGGTTGGACAGTTTATATTATTTTCTGGCGGAATTGTATCGATTTTTCAGCTATTTTTTTGTAGCTCAGAATACAAAATATTAGCTTTTACTCCGGTTTTTCGGGTTCAAAGACTCCACCCACTTTAAACGACCTTAAGGTTTGGGTAGAACGAAGTAAAAACCAACCTACTTTTGTGATAGAACCTGCACAAATTCTTGATGTTCATCTGTTGCTATTCCTGCTTGCAACACCTGCAACACCCGCGCTAAATTACCACTCAACAGGGCCTCAACATCTAACCACAATCCCGGATAGACTTCACTGCGAATGATCCCATCTTCATCGGCTTCGAGTTTCTGAAATTGACCCGCTCTCAGGCGAAACCAATCGATCTCACGATCCTCAACCCGCCATACCAAATATTCTTGCACCTGATGGCGACAATAAACCTGCAATTTATCTTGCATATCCAGAGAGACCGTTGAAGCCGAAATTTCTACCACTAACTCCGGCGCTCCCACCACATATCCCTCCTCATTGACGATAGATTGTCCTTCCTGCTCAATGCGTAATAATCCATCCGGTTGTGGTTCATTGTTTAGGTCTAAGATAACCGTACAATTATCTCCACTTTCCACTCCGGGAGTCATTGCTTCATAGGAAAACAACCAACCCATAATATGGCTGTGCGGTTTTCCATGTTGATTAATCCGTAACGGTGATGCCATATAAACTACTCCTTCGATTAATTCGGCTTTCTTTAGCTCCGGCATGTTAGAATAGCGGCGCTCAAATTCTGTGCGTGAAAGATGGTCTCCATTTTCTAATCGCGGAATATTGGGCGATTGAGTGATCGTTGTATTCGTAACCATAGTTATTTCTCCTTAGTTTTTGATGCTGATGATTCATTAATATCAAGTCCGGTTTCCGCAAGCGGACATGAAAATTGGTTAAGAAGCGGGCAAGATGCCCGCACTCCTCGAATTCTTTGATATGACTGGAGTGGGAGCATCTTGCTCCCTGGATTTTTAATTAGGGTATTTCCGCTTCGC
>NZ_JAQOSP010000095.1 GCF_030068475.1 Roseofilum acuticapitatum BLCC-M154
GCGAAGCGGAAATACCCTAATTAAAAATCCAGGGAGCAAGATGCTCCCACTCCAGTCATATCAAAGAATTCGAGGAGTGCGGGCATCTTGCCCGCTTCTTAACCAATTTTCATGTCCGCTTGCGGAAACCGGACTTGATATCAGATGAAACAGCCAACTAAACACCTTGCATAATGCCCAGGAGCATCCGCAATAAACTGTCTAAATCTGCGGGAACACGATAAAGATTAATATCCGCATGAATACACTTTTGCTCCCGTTGCAAAACAGCAAACTTCCAAATATCCCCCGTCGCCACCGCACCATACAGGAGAGGAACCTCTAGATTTGTCCAGCTATCCATGGCAATCAGTTCTACCGCCAACTGAGTCATTCCTCTAGGCATATCTGCATTTTTCGCTTCCACCACCAATAAGTTCGTCCGAGAGATTAGCAAATAGTCAAGCGTTCCTTTCAAAAAGTTATTCACCATCACCGGATACTCGATTTTTAACTTCGATCCAGATAAACGGCAAACCTCTAGTAAGGTTGGCGCAATCAATACCTCTCGGCGGGCGATTTCACTCGTCAGATCCACGCAGAGCAAATCTTGCTGCAATCTTTCTTTCAATGCTTTACAGTCTAAATGGCCAGCAAATTCGGGAAGTGCAAGGGCAGCCTTCTCTAAACCAAAACCCAGCTCTGCCAGAATATCTTCAGGGTCAAAGGTCAGTTCAGCATATCGGCTAAAGGTGTAACTTTCTTCTAGATTGAGAATCGGAGGTCTAGTCATCTTCGGTTTATCCTAACTTAAGAACGTAAAATTGTGGCGATCGCCTCTTCCAAATCTGTCTTCGATAAACTCGTCACAATAAACACCTCCTGCACCGTCTTCCCCTGGCGAGCAATCAACTTAAACCCGCCCCGAATCGGAACCGAAACCTTCAACTTCATATGGGGTATATGGCTTTTCACCCGACCAATCACCCCTGGAGTCACCGTAGACACCCCCTCATAGGTCGTTAACTCCTCCAAAATCGGGATCAACCCCTCCAAATGAGTCGAATGATTCCACACCAAACGGCCCGAAGATTCACCAGACTTCGAGGGAGCCTCAGAGCATTCTGACTTCTTTTTCTTCTTCTTACCCACGCTCCTTGCTCCCCATCCCTCAAGCCTTTTCCAGGGGAGCCATCGTTAAACCTGCCCGGCTTAACTGCTGATGATATAATTCAGCCGCCTCTTGGGGGCCAACCCAAACCGTAGCTTGTCCCTCATAGTGAACTTGATTCGTCAACTCCCAAGCCAAATCACTCGTCATCCCCGGAATATACTTCACCAGACAATCATGGACATGCTGAAATGTATTCTCATCATCATTGAGGACAATGACCTTGTAATTCGGATAAGGCTTACGGATAGTCTGGCCTGACTTTTCAGGAGCCTGGGTGGGAGCGACTGCCATATTGCGAATCATAGGCGAAAGTACCGGATTCATAGACCGTAATTGCCAACTTATCGACAGAGGAGATTAAAACTTATTTTACTATTCTATTTTATTATAGCCATTATAGGGTCAGCAGGGCAAGAGTTGCACAAGTGAATCTGATTACCCCCATTCCCTAATTCCCCATTGCCTAATTTATGATATTAGAAGTTATTCAATCTAATCCGATGACACAACTACTCTACAAGCCTACTCACAACAAACTGCCCTTGCAACTGTGGCAATCCTCTAGTTGGGACAACTATCAAACCTGGAGGGACAGCGATCGCCCAGAACGAATTAAGTTATACTACTACCAAAATAAACTCTTAGTCGAAATGGGTTCAGAAGGAATTAATCACTCTAGCATCGGCGATCTATTCACCATGCTCTTTCTGCTCTGGTTCAATCAGAAGCAACAACAAACCTTTAGCTCTTTTGGCGGCTGCTTGCTCGAAAAAGCCAACCAAAGCTCGGCTGCCCCCGATCTAGTTCTCTATATTGGCGAAAATTATCCCACTTGGCATCCTGGTGAAAGACGCTATATTGACTTAGATCGCTGGCGAGTTCCCGATTTAGTCGGCGAGATTTCAGATACCACCCTGTCGAGTGATTTAGATGAGAAAAAGCATTTATATGCCTCTTTAGGCATTCCTGAATATTGGGTGATTGATGTCATTGGGCGACGAGTATTTGCCTTTCAGTTACAAGACAACAACCAATATAAAGAATGCGATCGCTCTCAAGCATTATCCGGCTTACCCATCGATCTTTTGGAAAAGGGACTGAGCCGTTTACAAGAAGCCAGTAATGGAGCCGTTGCGTCTTGGTTTTCCGAGCAAATTCAATCCCTGGATACTAGCAACCATTCATGATATAAACTTCTCCCTCCCCTATCGCACCAACTGCCCACCAACCCCATTACTCGACCTATCATGAAACCCCATTCTTTCCTCATCAGTTTATTAACCATAATGGCTATTATTTTAGGTGTGCTATCCTTTCCCAGTTTCGGTCAGTCAGAGTCACCTGAACCCCTTAAGCCAGATGTTCATTCTCCTGATGTGCAAATGTTATATCAAGAAGTACGTCAGCTTAATCAACAAATTCGCCAGCTAGAATCCCAGGTCAGATCCTTAGAATCTAAAGTTCGCTCCTTAGAATTTTCCATTCGTTAATCAAGAATTCGTATAACTATCGATCAATTTAATAATTCCTTGATCGTCAAACTCTTGGAGTTTCTTCATAATTTGCTGACAAAATCCCCGATAAGCCTTATTCTTCTCTTGAATCGCTGTAACCTCCATTTCAATGCCTTCAATATCTCCAATTTTCGCCACCTGCATAATTCTTTCTAGGGCTTCTAGAGGGGGAACATCTTGAATTTCGCAATTATCCACACTTTCTAGGGTAGAGGTAGAAGGAGCTAAAGCGCGAGTTTGCCAATCTAAATGGAGATACTTTTTCAACAAACCAAACAATATCTGAAAATCAATTGGCTTGGTAAGAAAATCATCACATCCGGCTTCGATACTGGCCGCTTGATCTTGGGTTAACACACTCGCACTAGAAGCAATGACTGTCACCCTTTCAAACTCAGGTTGGGCACGAAGTCTACGGGTCATTTCAAAGCCATCTAAAATGGGCATGACTAAATCAGTTATAATCAAATCGGGGCTAAATTCCTGAGCTTGAGCTAATCCCATTTCTCCATTGGCCGCTTCACGACAATCAAAATTCAGAGAGAGCAAAACTTCTCGTAACATTTGCCGATTCACTTCCTTATCATCAACAATCAAGATTTTCCGTCGGTGGCCAAGATAACCGATAATTTCATTCTGTTCTTCATGCAGAATAGTTCCCCAAGATTCTGCCGTAGGTAGCTCTAAGTCAAACCAAAATTGACTCCCTTCACCTAAAGAACTGGTGACTTGAATTTCACTGCCCATTAAGCGCACAATTTGCTGACTAATGGCTAAACCGAGTCCGGTTCCTTGGGCTTGTTGACTTTTTGCGCCGACTTGTTCAAAGGGTAAGAATATTTTTTCGAGTTGCTCTGCATTCATGCCCACTCCAGTATCTTGAATGGTAAACCGCAACCAAAGGTGATGGTCTGAAGTTTTGGGGAGGTCTTCAAGGGGTTCAACCTTTAAGATTACTCGCCCTTCATGGGTAAATTTAATAGCATTGCCTAAGAGATTTAAGAGGACTTGGCGCAAGCGTTTATCATCGGCAATAATGGCTTTGGGTAAGCCTGGGTTTTCACTATATTCAAATTGAATTCCTTTGTTATCTGCCCGGACTCTAGACATTTCGGAAATGCCGGAAAGAAAGGCGGGAAAATGAAATTCTTGGGGAATGAGGTCAAGTTTGCGGGCTTCGATTTTAGCTAAGTCGAGGATATCGTTGATCAGGTTGAGGAGATGAGTACCACATTGGTCGATAATTTTCACGCCGTGACGTTGGCTATTGAGATCTGGACTGCGTTCCATGATTTGGGTATAGCCGAGAATGCCGTTGAGGGGGGTTCGTAATTCGTGGCTCATGTTGGCCAGAAATTCACTTTTGGCGTGGTTGGCTTCATCGGCAGTGAGGCGAGCTTGTTTGAGTTCTTGGGTATAGATGCTGATGCGCTCGACGAGTTGGTTGAAGGCTTTGGCAAGGGTGGCTACTTCGTCATGGGTGGTGACGGGGCAACGGAGGTTAAAGTTGGAGTCTTGGGTAATTTGGGTGGCGACTTGTTCGAGGGACTGGAGGGGACGGGCGATCGCCGAACTGGTGAGGAAAACCAGTAAACTAGAGAGCAGTAGAGAACTGAGAATACTGGCAACAATGATCCACCGACGCAGAGACTCCGCTTCTATCCGTTCTGTTTCTGCATTGTGATATTGATTATCAATGACTTCTTCAATCCAAACCAGGTTTTCCAGTAACCGGTCAAATTCGATCGCAATTTGTGTTGCGTCTCTGGAAGTGAGAGTATTGATAATCGTTTGTCGTGCGGGTTCAATTTCGTCAGCCCTTAGATTCGGTGGGTCAATTTCTCCCCAGAGTTTGAGGATCAGATCTCGATACTCTTTCGTTACTCGACGATATCCTGCTAGAGTTTCTTTGAGTTTAGGCAGATCGACATCAGAAGCATAAGCATAGTTGCTCAAAAAATCTTCAAACTCTTCGATCGCTTCTTTTACCTGATCGATATCACTCAGAAACTTCTCGGATTCATAGCTAAACCAGATGGTATCGCCGAGGATGGCGATCAGTCTCTGGGGATGTAAGCGGATGGCAATGACGGCGTTTTCTTGATCTTTGAGGAGGAGTTGTTGGCGGGAGGCGATCGCCAATTCATCGATCGCTCTATGCTGATAATAATCTCCAATGAACAGGCCGGCTAAGGAACCACAAATAGCTATCCCCAAGGAAACTCCATAGCCGATCGCAATTTTTTGACCAATGCTCAGATGATTGATCGGCCCCATCACCCGATCCCGGAAGGATGAGTTCGTCCACCATTGGTTCAATTGGTTAATCATCGCCCAATTTCGAGGGTTACCCCTACGAGTGTACTCCAATCTTCCAGGATCAAAAACCATCTCTGAGGTTACAGAAAATTTCCTTCTCCGATCGCCCGATAGACATTGCGGATCATATCGTAATCTCGATCTTCTACAGAAATTAATGTTGATTCTTTATACTTGCTGTTGGCTGGAGTAGAGGCTAAGGCACTAATCACCGCTTGTTGATCTCCTAGAAGGCGATCGCGCCAATTCTCTAGTTCTTCGGCTTTAGTCCGACTATTAACAATTAACACATCACTGGGCAGAGCTGGCCCTTTTTGGAGCAGCCGAAACTCATCGGCAGAAACCCCTTCTTCTTGCAAGAATACTTCATAATCAATAATCGGCCCCGCCCAAGCGTCCACTTCCCCATTTTTCAGCGCCGCTAAAGACCCTTCTCGACCTAACATTTTCACCTGATAATCCGTTTTCGGGTCGAGTCCAGCACTCACAAACATCTCCGTGGGCCCTAAATGGCCGCTAGTGGAACCCACTTTGATCATGGCAATCGTTTTGCCTTTGAGGTCAGCGATCGATTGCACTGGAGATCCCGGAGGAAGGGCGATCGCCGCATGATAATTGGGTCGGGTAATCGCAATCACAGGAATGGCATTCGTGCGAGCGCGAATTAACACATATTCCGAAGGCCCCACAACAGATAAATCCACTGTTCCCGCTTGCAACGCCGAAGCCACTTCAGTATAACTATCAACGGGATAAAATTCTACTGAACGCCCCAAACTCTCCTCTAGGGCCATCCGAAAGGGTTCATAGTCTCTTTCGAGGTCTTCGAGTCCTTGAACATCACTAATGGCTAATTTTAAGGGCGCTACAGAGGTCTCTTCACTAGGGGTGGTATTTGATGATATCGAGTCTGGAGTCTGGTTTGCTGCACAACTGGCCAACAGTCCGAGGGAGAAGGCAAGGAAATAGCGTCTTTTCATCGGAAAATGTGGGTGGAAACCCCGTCCTTTTAGGACGGCTTTACATTGACACTTATATTACTTTTCGCTATAATAAGTATATCACAGCGAAAACCATCTTATGTACCTGACTCAAAAGAACCAAATCCGCAATCTTAATAAGGCTGAGTTTTTGGCTCTCCGTGAGCTTTGCCGTCTCAGTAAAAACCTCT
>NZ_JAQOSP010000096.1 GCF_030068475.1 Roseofilum acuticapitatum BLCC-M154
TCAAAACTACGGTTACAAATTCGGACAAGAAGAAGAAACCTACAACATCGTAGCCGCTCACGGATACTTCGGACGTTTAATCTTCCAATACGCATCCTTCAACAACAGCCGTAGCCTTCACTTCTTCTTAGGAGCTTGGCCGGTAGTTGGAATCTGGTTTACCGCACTGGGCGTAAGCACCATGGCGTTCAACCTAAATGGATTCAACTTCAACCAATCCATCATGGATTCTCAAGGTCATGTAATCAATACCTGGGCAGATGTAATCAACCGCGCCAACCTGGGTATGGAAGTAATGCACGAGCGCAACGCTCACAACTTCCCCTTAGATTTGGCTGCTGGTGAAGCTGCTCCTGTAGCTTTAACTGCTCCTTCTATCAACGGTTAATTCAAGCTTTGATAACTTGATTTAATCCAAAAACGCTCTCCGCAAGGGGGGCGTTTTTTTTTGGAGTTTCATTATCTAGGATTTTATCTCTGCTCTAAATCAGTAATGACTTTTTCCAGATACCATTCTTGAGCCATTCCCGGATAATCTTGTTTGGCTTGATCGATGAGTCGTTGGGCAATTTCCCAATGACCTCCAACGAGGCGTAATAGTCTTTGACGGAGAAGGGATTCGAGTTGAATGGTGTTACTTTGGGGGACGGCTTTTTGCAGTTTCTTGAGTTGGGAGATGGCCTGATTATAGTCTGACCATTTTTCTTGTTCGCAAAATTTACTGGCTGCCCGTTGATAGTCTGTAATGGCTTCTTTCATTTCTTCTAAGCAAGCATGGACGAGTCCTCGGCTATAATAGGCTGTGCCATTATTGGGATCGAGATTGAGGGCAGTGGTATAGTCTTGGATGGCTTGGGCGTAGTGACTGGTTAACCGATAAGCATCTCCTCTGGCGATGTAAATGAGGGGGTCGTTACTTTCATTATTTAAAGCTTGATTAAAGTCTTCTATGGCTCCTAAATGATCGCCAATCTGGGCGCGGGCTTTGCCTCGATTGCGATAAATAATGGGGTCTTTGAAGTTGAGAGCAAGGGCGCGGTTAAAGTCGGAGATGGCGCTTTGATAGCTTCCCTGTTGACAATAGATAATTCCGCGACAACCGTAGGCACGAGCGTCATTTTGATCGGTTTTTAAGATCCAGTTTAATTCTTCTTGGGCTTCTTGAGGTTTTCCCTGTTTTGCTTTGTCAATGAGGTTTTGATAAAAGTCGGATTCGGTGATTAAAGGTAGGGATGGAGTGGTTGCTTGGGGGGTGGGTTGTTTGGGTTTGAGTTGTTGAATAAGAGCAAGACAGCGACTGGCATTTTCTTTGTCTTTTTGGTCTAAATAAAGGCGGGCTGCTTGTTTAAAATTGGCGATCGCACTTTGCAGGTTACCCTGTTTGCGCTCCACAGTCCCTCGGAGCTGATAAGCAGCCGCAAATTCGGGTTTGAGCTGAATCACCCAATTGATGTCTTCTAGGGTTCCGGGGAGGTTTTTGAGGCTGATGCGGGCAAGGGCGCGGGCGTAGTAGGCTTGGCTATGGTAGCGATCGCGCTCTAGAGCTTGGCTATAATCAGAGATAGCTGGATAGATTTGCCCTAAGTCAAAGTAGGCTAAACCCCTTTGGTAGTATGGATCAGACCAATCAGGATTTAGGGTAATGACTTCAGTAAAAGCGGCGATCGCTCCCTCATAATCTTTTTGACTTGCTTTTTTGATCCCGTCTTGATATAACTGCTGTTCAATCACGATTCTTTATTCTGTCAAAAGTGGCATCTTGTCGAATTTGCTCTATTTTGCTCAATTTTGCGAGTCTAGTCCAGTAGTGCTGGCAGTGCCCACCTTACCGGCTTGACTGCTATAGAGGTGTAGGAATATGGGCAGGAGAGGCCTGCAATTCTATTCAAGTTTATAACCTTTTTATTGCCCACCCTACGATAATTTGACAATCGCTGACCTAACCTTTCAAACCACTGCCGGCATCCGTAGACATAATATAGCGTTGCACCAACATAAACAGCAACAAAATTGGCAAAATTGAAATCATCGATCCCGCCGCAATTAAACGCCAATCTAAAGAAAATGTGCCTGCCAACCGTTGCACTCCCAGAGGAAGCGTAAACATTTCCGGTTGGTCTAAAATAATCAGGGGCCATAAAAAGTCGCTCCAAGCTCCAATAAACACAAAAATCGCCAGAGTCACTAAAGCCGGACGGATAGCAGGCAACATCACACACCACCAAATTTCCCATTCTGAACAGCCATCCATACGTGCTGCTTCTTCCAATTCTTTCGGCACACCTTGAAAAGCTTGTCGCAACAGGAAAATGCCAAAGGCAGAAGCGAGAGAGGGTAACATTACCCCTAAATAAGTGTTTCTTAGTCCCAATTGCACCATTAAAATATAGAGGGGAATCATCACAATTTGGAAGGGGATCAAAATAGTGGCTACAATTAAATTGAAAATAATTTGTCGTCCCTGAAAACTAAGACGCGCCAACGGATAAGCCGCCAGAGAACAAAAGAGTAAATTGAGTCCGACAGTGAGGGTAGAAATCCAGAAGCTATTGAATAGATAGCGGTCAAAAGGATGGGTTTGCCAAACTTGAATAAAGTTACTCAGAGTCGGCTGTTCGGGAATCAGTTGGGGCGGAAACTGAAAGATATTTTCACCAGCAGATTTCAGAGATGTACTGGCTAACCACAGTAGCGGTAAGAGCATCATAAATGCTATGATGATTAATAAGCTATAGGTTCCTAAAGTGGGCCAAAATCGGGTCTTATGCATAGGAGTTAGGAAAGAAAAAAGGGGGTTATCCTTTGGGACGAGTGCGCGTGCGTCAGCATGTTAATCCATTAAGCCAGAAATTTCAAGAGCCAGTTGCCATCCCCAACTGGTCAGAAATTTATCCCCATGTACAGCATCCGCTCCATTTAGATATTGGCTGTGGAAGAGGGAGGTTTTTATGGGAAATTGCCCAACAGCGATTAGATTGGAATTTCCTGGGTTTAGAAATTCGGAAACCTTTGGTGATTGAGGCTAATGAATGGCGCGATCGCCACAATTTAAACAATCTTCATTATCTATTTTGTAATGCCAATATTTCCCTGAAAAATATCCTCAGTTCGTTGCCTGAAAATACCCTACATTATGTAAGTATTCAGTTTCCCGATCCTTGGTTTAAGAACAGACATCAAAAACGCCGGGTAGTTCAGGATGATTTAGTGGACACTTTATCTCAGTTTATCATATCTGGGGGTCAAATTTTTCTACAATCGGATGTGGAGGAGGTAGCTTTACAGATGCGGAATTTATTCGATCTGCACTCTAGTTTTTCCCGTTCTAGTGACTGGTTAGAGGAGAATCCTTTACCCGTGCAAACAGAGCGGGAAATTGCGACTTATGCTAAAGGTGAACCTGTTTATCGAGTCCTGTTTGAGCGGTTGTAGCCTTGATCCTAGGGCTTCGCCAGCTTCAACCTGTGCTAGAGTAGTCGAAATGGATTATTGGCCAGAAAACGAAGCCGAATCGCCCCTTTAAATAGCAAGAACTTGCACCCATTCCCCAGGATGGATCTGATCTTTACCTGCGGGAATGACTGCAAATCCAGTGGTTCCCGCTAAATTAACTAAATTTGCCGAAATTTGTAAACCGGGAGCTAAATCAAACTCACAGCCTTGGGGAGTATAGGTTAAGTTACCCCAAACATAGGTTTCTCTGGGGCCGCCGCGCAATAAGCAGCGATTTTGGGCTAGGATAAATTTGGGTTGCCATCCCGTACTATAACCGGATAATTTCTTGAGAGCGGGTTGTACAAAGCGCCAAAAACAAACTAGGGCGGAAACTGGATTTCCGGGCAAGCCAAAATAATAGGAACAACTAGGAATGGAGCTTTGGGGAAAAGTAGCAAAGGTTAGGGGTTTACCGGGTTTAATTTTCACTTGGGTGACGTGCAGGGTTGCCCCTAAGTCCTGTAAAATGCGGTCAATATAATCATATTCGCCAACAGAAACACCGCCAGAAGAAATGATGACATCTACCATGGATAAGGCTCCAGAAATGGCTTTTTGAGTCGCTTCTGGATCGTCGGGAATAATGCCAAAACAATGGGGAATTCCTCCCATTTGGGCAATTCCGGCAGCGAGGGCATATTGGTTCGAGTCTACAATTTGACCGGGTGCTAGGGGGCGATCGCAAGGAACCAACTCATTCCCAGTCGCAAAAATAGCCACTCTAGGACGACGATACACGGAAACTTGGTTGCATTGAGCCGCCGCTAGAACAGCTATTTCTGGCATATTAATGGGTATTCCAGATTGGAGTAATATATTACCAGCTTGATAAAAACTACCCTGTTTACGGATAAACTCCCCGGATTTAGGGGCAGTTAACACCGAAACTTGCTTACCCTTGAGCTTAGTATGCTCCTGCATGACAATGGTATCTGCTCCAGCAGGAATCATTGCCCCGGTAAAAATGCGGGCGGCTTGCCCAGGCTGTAGAGTAAAATCTGGAACTTTACCCGCAGCTACTTCTCCCACAATTTCTAGAAGCACCGGATGTTCTGGGGAACAGTCCCGCACATCCAGATAGCGGACAGCGTAGCCATCCATAGCCGAATTATCCCAATGGGGAAAATCGAGGCTACTGGTAACTGGAGTCGAAAGTATGCGCCCTCTGGCTTCATCCAGGGTGACCATTTGCGACTCCGTTTCGGGGTTGAGGGGATGAATTTGATTGAGGATTAAACGTTCAGCTTCAGCAACAGGTAGCATATGGTATTTTTATTTATTCGTGAAGTACGAGATATTGCCCTCTCCCTAAATCCCTCTCCCACGGGAGAGGGACTTTCCGGAGGATGAGAGGCAAGGGTTTTAATAGGTGTTAATGAACGGCAAACTCTGTTAATTCCCGTGCATTGGGATCGTGAAAACCAAGGACGATCGATTGTTTTGGTATGCCTAACTCAATCAGTTGGTTGGCTACGCCTATTTCTGTGCCATCATGCTGAATCCAAATTTTATCACCCTTGATATCCATATGGATTAAACAACTAAATACACGGCGGTCGCCATCCCAGCCAACGGTGACCAACTGATAATGATCGTTTTGGGTATCGGCGATCAGAAATTGCTCTAGGTCTCCAAATGAAGGCTTATATTGATTGTGTTCTGCCAGGACTTCTTGAATACATTGGCGATAGTGTTCTAGTTGTTCCATTGTACAATCACCTCTTGTTCGGGATCGAAGACGATCAGTGCATTAGCGTAGGGTGGGTTAGGCGGCTAAAACCTAGACTCTGACAGCAATCTATCAATCCGCCGTAACCCACCATTTTAGGGTTGTCACGGCAGTAGTGGATTGTTTCATCTAATTTGATGCATTAGATTTTGTTTGTAGTGATAGCTCAAGCCATCTCCAGCTAGGCTTTTAAGCACTCTTCGTGCTTACTACAAACAAAGCCCTATTTTAGCTGAAACAATCCAGTAGGATGCCCTGCGCTGTCGCTAACACACCCTACGATCTTTGACTGTATTGTGATAAACATCCTTGGCAGACATCAGGATTCATCGGGTTGAGTTAAAAATTCTTTGAGTCTAAGCAAACTGAGAGTCTGGCCTAAGTTGAGCGGTAGTAAAGTCACCCCTTCAAGTCGGGACTGTATCCAACCGTCACCCCACATCCATTCATGGAAGCCATCAATACCATGACTCAGAAGTAAGCGTAAGTGCCGATCGCCCGCATCGTCAACCTGATGAGCGATCGCCACCGGCCCCATCTTACTGGTAAACGTCACTCCAGCCGTCAACTGTTCCGGTAAACCCTCCGATAAGGTTTGCGGCCATAACCACTGACGCAGGCGATCGGGATACAACAGACTCTGGCGAATCTTGGCCTCTGAAGCCTCAACTTCTATCCGTAACTGGCTCGATTGAAATGTCCCAAACATCCTATCTATCTCAATTGCAAGGGTTCCCTTCTCCAGTATGCCAGAGCAATTCCTAGTTCTGTAAAGTTCACTTCCCTGTTTAGAATAAGAAAAGTGTAAAGAAATGTAAGGGGTTTTATGGTAGACCAATTAATTCGGGCAACGGCCGCAGATGGCGGTATTCGAGCCGTAGGCGTAATTACCACCCGGCTCACGGATGAGGCTCGGAAACGGCATAACCTATCCTATGTAGCGACAGCAGCCCTCGGACGAACCATGACCGGAGGATTATTATTGGCTTCGAGCATGAAACGACCGGGATCGCGGGTAACCCTTAAAGTTAATGGCAATGGGCCCTTGGGTTCGATTTTAGTGGATGCGGGTTTAGATGGTACAGTGCGGGGTTATGTTCATCATCCCCATGTCGAACTGCCTCCCAATGATAAAGGCAAACTCGATGTCGGGGGAGCAGTGGGCAAGGAAGGTTATTTATATGTGGTGCGAGATGTGGGCTATGGTTATCCCTACTCGACCACGGTAGAATTAGTCTCTGGAGAAATTGGCGAGGATTTAACCCACTATTTAGCCACGTCTGAACAAACCCCTTCTGCTCTCATTCTGGGGGTATTTGTAGATGCGGATGGTGTACAAGCGGCTGGGGGTATGCTGCTGCAAGTTTTGCCCAAAGCTGCCGAAGATGAAGCACTGGTGAGTGCCCTAGAGTCCCGTGTATCCCAATTATCCGGATTTACTCCCCTTTTGCGGGCCCATAAAAGTCTGCCGGAAATTTTCCAGGATCTTTTAGGGGATTTCGATCTGCATATTTTCCCAGAAACCCAGATGGTGCAATTTTCTTGCCCCTGTTCGGTCAATCGAGTCTTAGGCGCTTTGAAATTACTGGGACAGACGGAACTGCAAGATATGATTGAAAAAGATAAGGGGGCAGAAGCCACCTGTGAGTTTTGTCAGGAAATCTATCAGGTTAATTCGGATCAGTTGGCAGAATTGATTGAAGATTTACAAACCAATACGGGTTCTTAAGGGCAAAGCCAGAATCCAGAATTAGGGTTGGCGTTTCTGGACTGCAACGGTAGGATAAGAACTAAAATTATCCCCTTGGTCAGTTGGCGATCGCCTCCATTGCCCGATAATATATCAATCCCTCAAAATTGGCTCTATGAATTCTCCATCCCATCCCCCCACCCTCAATCCGCAAAAAATCAGCCCCAATTCTTGGTTATTCTGGATGGCCCTGATCGTTCTTTTGCCAGGGAGCTTAGGGTTTCTCAGCATGTTGACTTTGGTAAAACTGCCCAAGTTACCGAACTGTAACAAGGTTCAATGGGCAACGGCTTCGGCTTCCCTGCGGTTGCATTGTGCAGAGTTGGCAGCTCAAGAACAGACAGGAGAAGGGTATTTAGAGGCGATTGAAATTGTCAATGCTTTGCCCATGGATCATCCCTTGCGCCCTCGAATTAATCAATCGATTGAAGACTGGGCGGAAAATATGCTGGTTTTGGGGGATATGCTGTTTGAACAAGGCAAGCTACAAGAGGCGATCGCCACAGCCCAAAAAATTCCTAGCAATACCACGGCAGCCGGCTTGGTGAATAATAAGGTGGAACGCTGGCGGTCAGTTTGGGAGAAGGCTGAAGGTATTTATAAAGAAACCGAAGCCTTGATTCGTAAACGGGAATGGACTCAGGCCTTCCGTAAAGCGACTCGATTACTCGATTTTGATAATCCTTATTGGTCGGAAAACCGCTATCAGGAGCTGACCGTATTGATCCAAACGGCTCGTCAAGATGGGGAAACTTTGGCAGATGCGGAAGATTTGGCCGACTTGGGAACGGTGGAGGATTTCCTTAAGGCTATTGCTTTGATGGAGAAGGTACAGAAATCTAGTTATTTATATGGAGAGGCTCAAAATCTGATCCGTAAAGTGGGTCGCCAAATGATGCAGTTGGCTGAAGAGCAGTTAGAGGGACAAGATGCACAAGGGGCGATCGCGATCGTGCAAAAAATCCCCGCTTCTGCCCAAATGGGTAAAGACGTGGAAGATTTTAGCACTTTGGCTCGGGCCCATCAATCCACCTGGAGTAATACCGTAGCTGGACTAGAAAAAGGAATCGCCCAAGCCAAGCAAATTGACATTAAACGACCCCTCTACGGTAAAGCCCAATTTCTCATCTCTCGATGGCAACGGGAAATTGAAGATGTGGCCAGATTAGAAAAAGCCCGTAATCTCGCACGCGGGGGTGGCGTAGATGATTTAGCCAAAGCTGTGGCAGAAGTGTCCCTCATTTCCGCCAATAATCCCCGCTATCAGGAAGCCTCTACCTTGCTCAATACCTGGAATACCGAAATCCAAACCATTGAAGACCGACCCTACTTAAATCGTGCTGAGTCTTTAGCTCTGGGAGGAACTCTGGAAGATTTGCGATCGGCAATTCGGGAAGCGAGTATGATTAGTCCCGGTCGCAGTCTCTATAGTCAAGCTCAAGATAAGGTTGACGGTTGGCAGGATCGGGTAGAACAGATTGAAGACCGGCCCTATCTGAATAATGCTCAAAGTTTGGCTTTTGCTGGAGATGCCCTCTCCTTACAATCTGCCATTAATGAGGCCAAACGGATTGCTCCCGGACGGGCGCTCTATCCCCAAGCTCAGGAGAAAATTAGCCAGTGGACGGATCAGTTGGAGCGTCTGGAAGATCGGCCCTATTTGGACGAAGCCCGTAATTATGCTAATTCAGGTGACCTGAGTTTGGCGATCGCCTCTGCGGGCCAAATTTCTTCCGGTCGTGCCCTTTCTGATGAAGCTAATGGTTTAATTGAAGATTGGCGTTGGCAACTCAGGGGCCAGGACAATCTACAAACCGCTCAACAGATCGCCGCTAAGGGTTCCCCGGAAGATTTAGCCGCCGCCATTAACCGAGCGGAACAAGTGTCCTGGGAACACCCCTTACGTCAGAGTGCGGAACAAGAAATTAATCGTTGGGGACAACAATTGCTCAGTTTAGCCCAAGCGCGATCCAGTTACGATCTGCCAGGGGCGATCTCCATTGCCGCTAAAATTCCCCCTAGCCATACACTCTATTCCAGTGCCCAATCCCAAATTAGGGCTTGGGAAGCCCGTCTTGCTCCTCCGGTTTATACCCCAGAACCAGCTCCTCCTGAACCCGAATCTGTGGCTCCCGTACCGGGTTTAGAGGTATTACCCATTTCTAATCCCAATTAACTTCGAGTCTGACATCGCGTTGATGACATTGCCCTATCTGTCTATGGTTACCCCTGTAGGCTTCTTTCCTTTAAGGGCGATGAACTCGATACAATAAGGATTAAGTTGACATCAGGAGTTCAAGGATACAGTTATGACCCAAACCATCGAGAGTTCTAAACGCGGAATCATGATGACCGATGCTGCTCTCAAGCAGGTGCAGTTTTTACGCGAAAAGCAAGGGAACGATCTGTGCTTGCGTGTCGGGGTTCGCCAAGGTGGATGCTCCGGTCTGTCCTATATGATGGATTTTGAAACCTTAGCTCAGATCAAAGAGAATGATGAGGTCTTTGATTATGACGGGTTTAAAGTAATTTGCGATCCCAAGAGTATGCTCTATCTCTATGGATTGGTACTCGATTACAGTGATGCTCTCATTGGTGGCGGCTTCCAGTTTACCAACCCCAATGCCAGTCAATCCTGTGGTTGTGGTAAATCTTTCTCTGCCTAGACTTGAGGGTGGTCATTTTCTGTTAGACTAAGTAGTTGGTCAAATTCAGGCGCGGTTTAGCCTGGATTTGACCTAATTAATGTTTTGCAGTAAGCCGGTTATGACTCAGACAGCAGAAGACTTATTTAATGAAGGAATTGAACGCTACAAGAAGGGAGAAAGTCCTGCCACGCTAATTCCCTTATTTAAGGAGATTTGCGATCGCGCCCCCAAGCAAAGTACCGCTTGGACTTGTTTGGCTTGGTTATATTTACTCGAAGATAAACCCAAATCTGCTTATAAGGCTGCACAAAAGGCCGTCAAGCTCAATCCGGAAGACCCTCAAGCCAGAGTGAATCTAGCAGCAGCCATGCTGGAGACGAATAAAAGTGGAGTGCGTGAACATATTGATATCGTCCAGCGTTTGATTATGGCCGTCTCAGAATATCACCAGGAAATTGAAGAGAATTGTAAAGAAGGATTAAGCAGAAAACCAGATTGGCAAAGTCTCCAGAGAATATATGATTGGTTGTTTACCAGTTAAATCAAGGCTTTGGGCATTCAAGTTCTACAACAACTAAGTAATTATCTCTATCCAAAAAACGTATAAAACTTCATGATTCTATACAGGATTTAACCCAATTTCTTGATTTCTAATGATAAGATCTGATGAACTCAGACATAAGGTTGCTCTATCAATCGGTCTGAGGGCAGAAGAATTTTAACATGAAGTCAATTAAGAAAGGAGTCAGAATATTATGTCTGTTGATAGTAAAGTAGCCATTAAACCCGAAACCCGTAACCACAAAGGGTTCTTTGTCCAAGAAGCTGAATATAAGCTGATGGGGATTGCTGATTCTGGATGGGCGCTCATTTGTCTTGATGATGCCGTTTGCCATTATGTTGACCCCGATGATTTACAAGCCCTCCTGGAAGCTAATGGTGGCTTAGAGTAGATCGATTCTCAGTTTTTCGAGTAACTTGAATAGTTCAGAATGGCTGTACTGAGTTAGTGCAGTCTATTTTTTTGTTTTCTGCTGGTTTCGACTTCGCTCAACCAGCAGTCATATCAAGTCATTGCGATAGTCCAGCAGTCATTTCAGTCACTCTATGGGAGTTTTGCGCCTTCAAGGTCTGCATCAGTGAAATTTGTACCGGTAATATCCGCACCGGTTAAATCGGCATCATGTAAAATTGCCCCCGTTAAATCCGCATAACTGAGGTCAGCACCGCGCAAACTGGCTTCCCGTAAATCGGTTTGAAATCCATGTAGTCTGCGCCCTAATCCGAGATTTGCCCGACAGAGAATCGCTCCATCGAGGTTGGCTCGATGGAGAATGGTTTGGCTGAGATTGGCATAACTCAAATTCGCTTCAGACAAGTTAGCTGATTCTAAATTGGTGGGTTGGTCAGAGGTGGGACGCAGGTCGGCATCTAGAAGCATTGCCCTAGATAAGTTAGCCTCTTTTAAGGTTGCCCCAGATAAGTTCACCTTGATCAAGTTGGCATCCGTTAAATTAGCCTGTTCTAATTTGGCTCCACTTAAGTCCGCATCGCGCAAAATAGCACGAGAAAGGTCTGCATGGCTTAAGTTGGTTCCCCAAAGTAAGGCTTCACTGAGATTCGCACCCGTTAGTTTGGCCCCAGAAAAATTACTTTTTCCCAGCCGAGCTTGCCGGAAGTCTGCCCCAGAAAAGTCAGCTTCACAAAGGTAGATCTCGACTAATTCTAAATCTTTGAGGTCGAGTCCTGGAAAGTGGCGATCGCCTTGACGGTACTTTTCTAGCAGTTCAGATAAATTCATCGAAAAATGTGGGTAGAAACCCCGTCCTTCTAGGACGGCTTTACGTTATAATAAGGGAGAAGCCACATTGACCTTAAAGGCGGGTAAAACTCAAGCGTGGTGGGACACTCAGTTAAAAGACGGTTAACCGAAATGGTTAACTTGGTGGAAACACTCTGAACACAGCTCCCACAAGCAAAGACTTTGAGTGAGTGAAGCAAAATACTTACAAGTAGCCTGAATGGTGGCAACACCGGACAGAGTAGTGGGAATTGGCATCCCCTATCGCGCAACACTGGTATTCGACTAAAAACGGTACTGGGAGTTGTGGTTCGAGCAATGTCCAACGGTGGATATCTCC
>NZ_JAQOSP010000097.1 GCF_030068475.1 Roseofilum acuticapitatum BLCC-M154
CGCTGCGGGTTCTCACTTCTAAAGCGGCTTCATAACAGGCGATCGCCCGCTCGATGTTCTCGGCACGCTCTCCCCGCAGGCGATTCCTGTAAGCAAGTCCCAAGTTATTTTGGGTCATTGCCCAATTTTCAGCATAGGCGCTGCGGGTTCTCACTTCTAAAGCGGCTTCATAACAGGCGATCGCCCGCTCTAGGTTCTCCGCACGCTCTCCCCGCAGGCGATCGCTGTAAGCATTTCCCAAGTTATTTTGGGTCATTGCCCATTTTTCAGCATAGGCGCTGGGGGTATACACTTCTAAAGCCGCTTGATAACAGGCGATCGCCCGCTCCAGGTTCTCCGCACGCTCTCCCCGCAGGCGATCACTGTAAGCAGTTCCCAAGTTATTTTGGGTCATTGCCCAATCTTCAGCATAGGCGCTGGGGGTATACACTTCTAAAGCCGCTTGATAACAGGCGATCGCCCGCTCCAGGTTCTCCGCAGGCTCTCCCCGCAGGCGATCGCAGTAGTCAGTTCCTAAACTATTTTGTACTCTTGCCCAATCCTCTGGAGCATCTTCGCGAGTAAAGACGAGTAAGTTTATCTCTAGACAAGCGATGGCAATTTCGATAGTGTTGGCTCTGCTGCCATACCGAAAGCTAGAGACGATCAGATTAAAGTTATAGAGAACATTGGCAATAAATTCCCGATCTGAGAAAGTTGCGGTTTCTAGTCTTTCTGTATGCCAAGCTTTCAAGATCTGGGCCAAGTTTAAGTCTAATTTCTCTAAGTTCTGTTGCAAGAGGGGATGAACGACTGCTGCATCTCCGTTGCTCTCTGCTGTGGCTTGCAATACTTCCATCAGAAAACTTAAATACTCTTGCTCGGTCACGTTTGCTCCTCCTTCTCCCCCCTCCAGGTCTAATGAACAATTAACAATTGGGGGCGATAGCTTGAGTGTAGCGTAATTTGCCCTCTCCCTAAATCCCTCTCCCACGGGAGAGGGACTTATTGGGTCTTAGAAACCGGGTTTCTCGCGCCTCTTTTCGTTGGTGTCGGCAAGTTGGTCAGAAACCCGGTTTCTTTTGCCTCAGCAATTGGTGCGTTACGCTGTCGCTAACGCACCCTACTGGCTTTTCGTTGGTGTCCGCAAGTTGGTCAGAAACCCAGTTTCTTGTTGGGAGCGATCGCAAGGAGAGAGTAAGATGGGAGGCGATCGCGTTTATGACACTTATCTGGGAATTGGCGATCGCACGTCTTAACTCACCGGAGTCGTTTGGTCTTTTTGCAAAAGAAAATCAAGGTATTCTTCTAGTTGTTGTTGTCGCTGTTCTGACAGATTGCGAAATTTACTTAAAATCGCTTCTTCTCTCAAATAGTCACTCAAGAGTATAATCTGTGAAGCCCTCACTTCAATGGTGATTTCCGGAACATCAAACCCTTCTAAACTATACCCATCTTCTTGGGACTCTGGCATGGGATAATATTCAACAATGGTGGCAGTATCGCCTTGTTTTAGCTGATATTGGGGCAAGTCTTCAGTGAGGGCAACTTGGGAAAATAAAGGATGTTGAGTTTTCATTAATTTTCTCCTTTGTCGGGGACTAGGGTTACAAATCGGGTTCCATTATTATTGGTCATCCATATGGTTAAGGTTTTGAGTTCAATGCCATTCTGACCTCGCAATGTTGCCCGAATGATATATTTTTGACCATAGGGAGTAGTTTCGATGGGTTCAGCAGGTTGAGTGAGGACTTGGGTTCTTAAATCTTGTTCGAGTTGTTGCCAGTTCTCTAATGTATATCCTGCCTGGGCTAGGAATTTAGATTTATCATCTTTAGGAAGTTGGACGAGTAAATATTGGGTGAGTTTTGATGGGTTAATAATAGAGTCTTCTGGTAAGAAAACCATATTTTATTCTCGTTGGTTTTGATTATCATGCATTACCAGGCTTGTAGACGCAAGGATTCAGGGGTTATCTCATTATTTTCCCACAGGCCAGCCAGTTCAAAAAAGGCTTGCTCTTTGTCTGAGCTAGGATCGGGGCTGGTGTTTTCGGGGGGTTGGTGCGATCGCCTTTCCAAGCGTTCAATGAATTCAATCACTTGATGCTGTTGTTCGGGGGGAAATGCTCGGATTTTGGCGATCGCCATTTCTAGGGTAAGCATAATTCAGAGCCTGTGCGGGGATTCTCCATCATGTCTAGGATAATCTAAGGATGGGCAGCATTCAAGAGGATGGGGGGATAGGGGGATGGGGGAATGGGGGGAGCGATCGCTAGTTTAGTGCAAGATCCTTCTGCCTAGCAGAAACCCGGTTTATTTCGTTCCTCCAGAGACCTAACCTAACCCACAACCTGTATATTTCCGTAGATTAGGGGGTTGGAGTCCCAAAACAATATCCTCCTTAATCACGCCTTTGTCTAACAACTCATCGGTTAAAGAACAGTCGGTTTGATTGCGCTGAATCCAGATTTTCCCGGCGCGAATTTCTAAGTGAATCAGACAATTATAGATTCTCCGTTGCCCATTCCAACCAAAATCAACCAACAGATAGCGATCGTATTTCAGATCGAATACTGTTGTCGATTCAATAACTCCACCTAAGATATTATCGCCGACATATTCCGTCAATAAATCCTGAACAATTTGACGATATTTCTCTAGTTTATCCATTGTATAATTATCTCCTCTTCTGGTTCATAGACAATTAACTTTAGATCGTATCTTTGAATAGATAATTTCGGCAAATCTCGCCAGAAAAATGAATCATAAGCTACCGAAGGAATGGCTAAATAAAGTGTTCGTTCTGGTTCAACCTCCTCTAATACTAATGGATCGTGAGTAATCTCCCATTCCTGCTTTTCCAATCCTCGCCTAACCGCATAGTGAAATTTATCCCGTGCCATTTAATCTTCTCTGCTCCAGGATTCAATCACTTGATGCTGTTGTTCGGGGGGAAATGCTCGGATTTTGGCGATCGCCATTTCTAGGGTAAGCATCATCAGAGCCTGTGCGGGTATTCTCCATCATGTCTAGGATAATCTAAGGATGGGCAGCATTCAAGAGGACAAGATAGGCCAGACACCCGGCTTTGGAGTGCTGGAAATCAGAAGCAGTATTCGGGGCTATGATGGAGTAAGTACCATAGTCCAATAGGAGTGGGTGGTGAAGTTCCTAAATCGCTATTTACTCTCTACTGCTATGGGTCAGGCTTTTGGCTGGAACTGTTCTGGCATGTGAATTATGTCCTTTGTTTCTGTCTCTTTTCAACTGCCGAGTCTAGATAGTGTTCTGGATCGCTATCCGATGGTCATTGCACCGGATCTAACTGTGGAGGAGGCGATCGCCGGTTGGGATCGCCAAGGGCCCCATCCTTATTTGCTGGTGAGCCACAAGCAAGGGGTTTTAGGGGTGATTACGGCATCGGATTGCGATCGCCTACAAAGCGATCTTCAGCAATGGGGAACTGTACCGGTTGAGCGGGTGATGACTCCCCAGAAGGTCAGTTTAACTTGGGAACCGGATTTAGATCTGTTGGTCGTGGCGAAGGTGATGGTGGAGCAACAGCTTCAGTATTTGCCAATTCTCGATCGCAAACAGAATATTATGGGCGTAGTTTGTGCCCATCAACTGCAACAAAGTTTACAAAGTCTCGATGCGATCGCCGTTTACTCTAGTTTAGCGCAGCTTCAAGAGACAAAGAAAAACCCTGATGATGGCTACAATATTGACTTTCAGACCCTTCTCAATCGCACCGTTCAGGAAATTCATCAGGGTTTAAGGTGCGATCGGGTATTAATTTATCGCTTTGAACCCGATGGTGGTGGCACGGTGATTGCCGAAGCGGTGCATCCCTCCTACCGCTCCTTATGCGGTAAAAAGATTACCGATCCTCATTTTGGTGAAGATCTGTTTAAGGCCTATCAACATGGACGCACTCAAGTCACTGCTGATATTGAGTCGGGAGAGCTGACTCCTTGTCATGTGGACTTATTACGCAAAATTCAGGTGAGAGCGAACTTGGTGGTTCCCATTGTCCAAGAGGATCATTTATGGGGACTGCTGACAGCACAACAGGCGATCGCGGCTCGAAATTGGTCTAGAGCAGATGAAGCATTGCTCAAACAAGAAGCGGAAGAATTGGCGATCGCCTTAAAACAAAATTTACCCTTTCAAGATCTCTCCACCCAACGCAGAGAACAGCAATGGATTCAGTATGCTTTAGAACAAGAAAGAAATTTTACCCAAGCCATTCTGAATGCAGTTGATGCCTTAGTGGTGGTGGTGAATCGTCAGGGTGAAATCATTAACTTTAATCGAGCTTGTCAAAACCTCAGTGCTGTGGGAGAAAAACAGGCTCAAGGTCAGCGATTTTGGGAATTTATGATTCCGATCGCCCAGCAAGCTCAGATTAAACGAGTGATGCAACAAGCACTCCGAGGCGAATCAACCGAGCCTTCTCGATGCCATTGGGCAATCCCAAACCGTGGAAAATACCAGATTGAATGGTCGAACCAAGTGTTTCGCGATCGGGGAATGATTACCCATGTGATTATTACCGGTATTAATTTAAGCCAACGACAGGAAGCTCAAATTCAGCTTCAATGGCGCGATCGCCAGCAAAAAACCTTAACGGATCTCAGCCAATATGCGATCGCCACCCCAGATCTCCAGGAACTCATGAACAAAATTGTAGACGAGATCGCGAAAACTCTGCGGGTAGACTATGTAGAGCTGCTGGAACTCTTGCCCAATCAAGCCGCTTTTCAAATTAAAGCCGCTTACGGGTTTAACTCCATTCATCATCGCCATCTTCAGCATTCCCTGCACCAGATTACCCTCAGTGCCACCCAAAATACCCAACCGGGTTATACCTTATGGTGTGGTCGAACGGTCGTCGTTGATGACCTACGGTTAGAAACTCGGTTTCGCGGCTCAGTATTGCATAATCAAGGGCGCGTCGTCAGTGGCATAACTACGATTATTCCTGGTTTAGGACAACCCTTTGGGGTTCTGGGGGTGCATACCAGAGAGCATCGTCATTTTAGCCCCGATGAAGTGCAATTTTTAGAGGCGATCGCCCATTTATTAGCCTCTGTTCTCGACCGACACCGACTCACCGAAGAATTAAACCAGTTTTTTAACCTCTCCCTCGATCTCTTTTGTATTATCGGGTTTGACGGTTCTTTTAAGCGCATCAATCCCCGTTTTCAAGCCCTATTGGGGTATAGTCCAAAATACTTACAATCGAGTAACTTATTCGATTTTGTCCATCCCCATGACTTAGCCGCTACCCAAGCTCAAGTGCAAGAATTGGCTTCTAGTGTTCCCACAGTCAACTTTGAACATCGGTATCGCACTCAAGATGGTTCGTATCGATGGATTGCCTGGACTGCTATGCCTGCCGATGAACCCTATTTTTACGCCGTCGGTCGAGATATTACAGAGCGGCGAGAGATAGAAACCGCCTTGAAAAAAAGTCAACAACGGTACTTAACTTTAGCCAGTGCCTCTCCCGTGGGTATCTTTCAGACCGATAGTCAAGGTCGATGTTTATATGTTAATCAGCGCTGGTGCGAGATGACTGGTCTATTACCCCAAGATGCGATCGTGGAAGGTTGGTCTCAAACCCTCCATCCACAAGATTCAGAGCGGGTGATGCAGGAATGGCATGAAGCCGTCCAGGAGCATCGTCCCTTTTCTGCTGAGTATCGCTTTCAACATGCTGATGGAACAGTGGTTTGGGTGGTAGGTCAGACGGTTGCCGATGTGGATGAGGAGGGCAACATTATGGGTTATGTGGGCAGTATTACGGATATTAGCGATCGCAAGCAAGCGGAAGAAGCCCTTAAATATCTCAATCAAACCCTAGAAGATCAAGTCGCTCAACGCACGGCAGACTTAGAAGCCGCCAATCAAGCCCTCCGGTATGCCGAAGAACGATTTAGAATTGCCCTCAAAAATTCCCCCATTATTGTTTTTAACCAAGACTTAGAATTACGATATACCTGGATTTATAACCCCGCTCTCGGTTATCAAGCCGAAGCCGTAATCGGTAAATCCGATACTGATTTATTTTCTCCAGAAGATGCTCAAACATTAGACGACATTAAAAAACAAGTTTTAGAGGAACAGATCAGCCGCAGAGAAGAAGTTATCATCACCGATCGCGGGGAATTGAAGTGCTACGATGTCACCGTTGATCCCTTATTAAATTTAGATCAGGAAGTCATTGGAGTCACTTGTGCTGCCTTAGATATTACCCATCGCAAAAAAGCTGAGTTAGCTCTGCAAGAAAGCGAGCGATTTATTCAGAGAATTGCTGATGCGAGTCCGAACATTTTATATATTTATGATATAGAAAAGCAACAAAATATTTATGCCAACAAAAATATTGCTTTAGTCTTAGGGTATAGTCCCTCTGAGATTCAGAATATGGGGAATACCCTATTTGAGCAACTCATGCATCCAGAAGATCGACCCAAAGTTGCCCAGTTTCATCAAAGCTTGACTGATGCTAGTGATACAGAAATTCGGGAAATCGAATACCGAATGCGCGATCGCCAAGATCAATGGCATTGGTTCGTCAGTCGAGATATCATTTTTACTCGCAACCCCCAGGGAAAACCCATACAAATTTTAGGTGCAGCTTCCGATATTACCCAACGCAAACAAGTCGAAGAACAACTACGCTTGAGCGAACGAGCCATTTCTGCCAGTAGCAATGGGATCGTCATTGTCGATGCCAAACAGCCCGATTTTCCCGTCATTTCCGTCAATCCTGCCTTTGAGCGAGTTACGGGATATTCTCCACAAGATATTATTGGTAAGAATTGTCGGATTCTGCAAGGTCAAGATCGCCATCAAGATGAACTTAAAATTATTCGTAATGCCTTAAAAAATCAAGAAAGTTGTACAGTTGTTTTGCGAAACTATCGTAAAGATGGAACCTTATTTTGGAACCGAGTCACCCTTTCTCCCATTCATGACGATCGGGGGATTTTAACCCACTATCTAGGCATTCAAAATAACATTACTGAAATCAAAGTAGCAGAAGAACGCTTACTTGAAAAAGTCAAGCGTGAAGAACTATTTAGCATGATTACTCAACGTATTCGTGAATCCTTAGATCTGCAAGAAATCCTCAGAACTACAGTCCAAGAAGTTAAACAACTTTTACTCTCAGATCGTGTATTAGTCTATAGAGTCTTACCCAATGATACAGGACAAGTCATTGCTGAAGCCGTTAATCCTGGTTGGACTCGTACCTTAGATCAAAAATTCCCAGAAGAAATCTTTCCGACAGAATGCTATGATGAATATATTGCTGGCAAAATCTATGCCATATCTAATGTCGATCGAGCGGATATTCGTCCTTGCTTGGTTGAATTTTTACAGCAATTTGAAGTCAAAAGTAAAATCGTAGTTCCCATTGTTCAAAATCAATTACTTTGGGGATTATTAATTGTCCATCAATGCCATCAGCCTAGAGATTGGAAAAGCGAAGAAATTGAGTTGTTAAAACAAATTGCTTCTCAATTAGCGATCGCCATTCAACAATCAGAATATTATCAGCAACTGCAAAGAGAACTGAAAGAGAGAATTGTGGCCGAAAGAGCCTTGTTAATGAGTCAACAAAGAATTCAATATTTACTCTCTTCTAGTCCTGGAATATTATACAGTTTTCGCGCCCATAATACATTTGAACTCACTTTTGTTAGTGACAATGCTTATGATTTAATTGGTTATGAATTACTGGAAATGTTTGAGGATAATTTTTGGTGGAATCATGTCCATCCGGAGGATAAAGTCAAAATTTCTAAGTTCGGATTACAAACTTTATTTGAACAGGGTTCTTATAGTCATGAATATCGTTTTTTACATAAAAATGGTAGCTATATCTGGATTTACGATCAACTCAATTTAGTCCGGGATGAACAAGGAAATCCTCTAGAAATTATTGGCTATTGGATTGATATTACAGATCGCAAACGAATCGAAGAAAAACTACAAGAAACGACCTCTAGATTAATTAGCTTGATTTCCAATTTACAATTGGGAGTTTTAGTTAAAGATGAACACAATAGAGTCGCTTTGGTCAATCAATCGTTTTGCGAAATTTTTAAGATCAGAAATTGTTCTAACCGTTTAATTGGTAAAGAATGGGGAAATATTGGGGATGAATTTTCAGCCTTATTTGATAATCCGATAAAAATCAGTCAGCAACATCAAGAAATTTTAGCAAATAAGAAAATTGTCACCAACCAAGAAATTGAGTTAGCAGATGGTCGTATACTAGAGCAAAGTTATGTGCCAATCTTTATTGATTCAATCGATCGCGGTCATCTCTGGATGTATCGAGATATTAGCGATCGCAAACAAGCGGAAAGTCGGTTGGTAACTTCTTTACAAGAAAAAGAAATTTTGTTGAAAGAAATTCATCATCGGGTCAAAAATAATTTATTAGTTGTTTCTAATTTATTAGAATTTCAAGCGGATTATGTCAGCGATGCTAGTTTGATTAAGGTTTTAGAAGATAGTCGTAATCGTATTTATTCGATGGCTCTGATCCATGAAAAGCTCTATCGCTCTATGACCTTAGATACGATTAATTTTGGTGAATATTTAGAGGATTTGGTTCAAAACTTGTTTGAATCCTATAATCTAGAAGAGAACCGAGTAACTTTTGATTTAGATATTGAACCGGTTCTGTTAAATATAGAAACGGCTCATCCCTGTGGCTTAATTGTCAATGAGTTATTATCTAATACCTTAAAACATGCGTTTCCTGAAGGGAGACAAGGAAATGTGAAAATTATCATGCATCAGCAAGATGACGATCAAATTATGGTCAAAGTAGCGGATAATGGAGTTGGATTCCCAGAAAATTTAGATTTTCGCCAGGTTGATTCTTTGGGCATGGAATTAGTTTGTACCCTAACGGAACAATTAGAAGGTGAGATTACATTGTTGAGAGATCATGGCACAACGTTTGAATTACGATTTTCAGAGTTAAAGTATCGTCAGAGGGTATAACTTATGTCTGCTGTCAAAATTTTAATTGTTGAGGATGAGTTGCTGATTGCCAAAGGATTAGCCCGTAAATTAGAAAAATTAGCCTATGAAGTGGTGGGAATTGTTTCTTCTGGACAAGCAGCTCTTGACCGAATTGAAGAGGTTGACCCGGATCTGATTTTAATGGATATTGTAATTAAAGGGGATATGGATGGCATTGAAACGACAGAAAAAATTAGAGAAAGATATAATATTCCTGTTATTTATGTAACGGCTTATGCGGACGATCAGACTTTAGCAAGAGCGGAAGAAACGGGGTCTTATGGCTATTTACTGAAGCCGTTTAAGGAACGGGAAGTTCATGCGACGATTAAGATGGCTTTAAAAAAACATCAGGAAAATTTGAATATAGAATCTTCTTTAGCTCAGGCAGAATATAGAAGTCAGGAAAAAACGGAATATATCTCTCTGGCTTCCCATGATTTAAGAACGCCTTTGACGGCAATTCAAATGTCGGCGGGCATGTTACAACGTTATGGTAATAAGCTAACGGAAGATAAGAAAGAGAAGCATTTGAAACGGATTCAAACCGCAGCGCAACATATGCAGCAGTTGCTTGAGGATATTCTGACTTTAAGTCGGACTGAATCGGGAAAATTAGAGTTTCATCCGGAACCGATGAATGTGATCGAGTTTTGTGAGGAGGTGATTGATGAAGTGAAATCGATTGCCTCTTCTCAACATCACTTAGAGCTGACTGTTTATGGAGAAAACCGGATTATTAATCTGGATTCCTTGGTTTTGCGTCATATTCTCTCGAATTTACTCTCGAATGCGATTAAGTATTCTCCAGAGGGGGGAATGGTGAATCTTGATGTTACCCAAAGCGATGCTGACGTTAAGTTTGCGGTTCGCGATCGCGGAATTGGACTACCTCTAGAGTATCAAAACAAACTCTTTCAACGGTTTGAACGAGCGGATAATGTGGGCAAAATTCCCGGAACGGGTTTAGGACTCTCGATTGTGAAGCGTTTAATCGATCTCCATGGTGGAGAAATTAAAGTGGAAAGTGAACAAGGGAAGGGTAGTATTTTTACAGTTACCTTTCCCTGTATTTTCTGAGACGATTGGGCTTTGAATGGGCTATTTAGGAGCAATAGCGCTCATCAACTCTGCGGCTATGGGTATGCAAAGAAGGTTTGTCTGGATAGCGCGGATCTAAGGTCACAAACGACTCTAACTGCTTGCAAACTTTTTGAGGACTTCCCAGGCGATCGTATCCCCAGCTATAAACAACAGTATGTTCGCTAGGGGGTTGGGCTTGGACAGGACTAGAGACTAGAGCTGTCCAGAGCATGAGGGTAAACGCTCCCAGGAATAAAATCACGAACTTCAACATCGGCCGATCCTCATGATTGGGTACAGTATGGTATTCCTTTGATCATAGAAGTTTTAACCCGGCTTTGAAATGGGTTAAATCACACAAGTTTGAATCTTAAAATGCATCTTGAAGATAGTCTACGATCGCCAACTGAAAATTAGGGTAGATTACCGGTGGTGCGATCGCCCTCTCCACCCTCTCCCCCAAAGAGCCACAATACACAAGCGCCACATCAAAACGACATCCCCACTCAGAAAACTCCCCAGACTCAGCCAGGAATAATGCCGCCGCAGAGCGCAATTTCTCCTGTTTCCGAGAAGAGATTGCCAGTAACCCATTGCCATCCCAATTGCCAGCACTGCGGGTTTTCACCTCCACAAATACCAACTCTTGTCCCCATTGGGCAATAATATCCAACTCGCCCCAACGACAGTGCCAGCGACGGTGCAAAATCTTTGCCCCTTGCTCGTGCAACCATTGGGCAACGACTTCTTCCCCTTGCATTCCCAGATTAATCGCCACCTCTTTTCAGTCTCCACCTTCCCATAGGATGATGGTATCGCTGTTGAACACCTAAAACTACCATCATCATGACCCTCAAAAAAATCCCTACTTATCTGATTTTATGCTTGAGTGTATGCCTAATCCTCGGTCTGAGCCTTACCGGAAGCATCGGCAACCTATCCCCCGCTTTTGCCCAAAACTATGAAAAAGTAGACCTTAAAAGGGCTGATTTTTCCGGCAAAGACCTTAAAGAAGCCCAATTCGATCAGGCTGATCTTACCGAGAGTAGCTTTGTGGGGGCAGACTTGCGGGGAGCAAGTTTATTTGGAGCCAAACTGATTAGAGCTGATTTAGAAGGAGCCGATCTCAGATATGCCACCATTGGAGAAGCTAATTTTAGGAAGGCGAACTTAAAAAATGTTCTCTTTGAAGGGGCCTTTGCCCAACTGGCCAGTTTTAGAGATGCTAATATCGAGGGAGCAGACTTTACGGATGTGATTCTCCGAGATGATGCTCAGGAATATCTATGTGCGATCGCCACAGGAACCAACCCCATCACCGGAGAAAACACCCGCGATACCCTTTACTGTGACTAAAACCATATATTCATCTCCCTGCCCTATCTGGGCAGGCTAACCCTTTTCAGTATTTGGGTTCAACTTTCGCAAAATCCCTGCTTCCTAAGTTCGGTTCACCTCCAATGGCTTTTGAGAACCGTCGTTTACAGTAAAAACAGGTCAACAGAAAGAGTCCTCTCATTCAATCTAAAACCATGAATCATAACCTACCCTCCCAACATGCCCATTTCTTCGAGCAACTCGCTAACGACAACAATGCCCTAGGTCAATATCTGTATTCTCTAGATTCTGAAGCCATTAATCATCTCTCGCAACCGTCTAAAGATGCCCTGAGCGTCATGGAACACAATATTGTCGGACTGCTCGGACACTTGCCTCCCGATCATTTCGGGGTGAGCATCACCACCAGTCGCGAACAGTTGGGGCGTTTGTTGGCTTCGGCAATGATGACGGGTTACTTTCTGCATAAAGCAGAAACCCGCATGGGGTTAGAAGATCATCTGGCTAACTTGGATGATGAAGAGTCCTAGAATGTCCTCAAGGAGAACTATTTATGCCTTCCCCCTTCCCAGGGATGAACCCTTATCTGGAACATCCCGAACTTTGGCCGGGAGTCCATCACTACCTGATTGCTGAACTGGCTCGGTTTCTGTCCCCCCAACTTCGTCCTAAATACAGAGTTGCGGTTGAGGTGCGGATGGTGGAAACAATGGGGGGACAAGGTTTACTCGTTGGTGTACCGGATTTAGCGGTTCAACGTTCACAGGAAAGGGTAGAACTCTCAAGGATGAGTGTTGCGGTTGCCCCATCTCCACCTCAACCGCAAGTGGTTAATGTGCCTGTACCGGAAATCCGCAAGCAAGGGTATTTAGAGGTTCGAGAGATCGCTACAAAGGAAGTGGTAACGGCAATTGAAATCCTCTCTCCAGCCAATAAGCGCTCTGGGAAAGGGCGCAACCAATACGAGAGTAAGCGCAATACAGTTTTCAGCAGTTCTACGCATTTAGTGGAGATTGATTTATTGCGTAAGGGAGAACCGATGCTGGTTTATCATAGCAAGCATTCTACGGATTATCGCATTTTGGTCAGTCGAGGCGATCGCCGCCCTCAAGCGGATTGGTATGGATTTAATTTACGCGATCGCATCCCTTCTTTTCCATTACCCCTAAAGTCTGGCGATACGGAACCCTTAATCGATTTACAGACATTGTTAGATAATATCTACGATACAGGAAGTTATGATCTAGTCCTAGATTATGCACAAGATCCTGTACCGCCATTGTCGGAGAGCGATCGAGTTTGGCTCGATAGTGCGTTAAGGGAGCAAAATCTTAGAGCATAATCTGATAGCCAATATCTTGTAAGAGCGCTAAATCGAGAAGAGTGGGCATTTGTCGCACACCGGAAGGAATCATCGGATCGAGTAAGGAATCGCCAGGGATGCCATTGGGTAAAAAGTGGTCTTGAATATGGGACAAATCCTCAGCCAAGGGAACGCCTAAACCTTCGGTAATCACTAGGGCATTGGGCCCCATGAAGGTTTGACCAGATATCCATTGGTTAAAGGCTTGGGTATTGCCAATACCGAGAATATGTCCCAGTTCGTGGGTAGCAACGGTCATTAAATCGACTTGTCCTGGGGGAATATCGTTATGGGTTTGGGGGGTGGGATCGATAAACCAATTGGTGGTTGAATTAAAGCTGATGTGACCTGTCCAAGGTTCAAAGTTGCTGCTGTTAAACCGAATATCCAGGTTACTATCGGCAGTCCAAGCAGCACTAGGCCCGGCTTGGGCGATCGTATCAGAAGATAGGGGCGCTGTACCAACAAAGACGAGGATATCATCAATGGGGCGATCGAGGCTGAAGGATAGAGTGCCTCCGGTGCTGGGATTTTTGATGTAAATGGGGGTTCCGGGGTCAAGATTGGTGAATTCATCGAGAATATGGCGCTCCCAGAAGGAGGCGGCGGTTTCTAGGATTTGGCGACGGTTGGGGTCGTTGAAAAAGCCACTGCGATCGAATCGGTAGTCAAATTCGATGTTAAAGGAGCTGGGGGTTTGGGGAGCGGCTAGGAGTAGGGGAGAATCGGATTGGGCGGTTTGGGTGAGGGTGGAGGGGAGAGGATCGCTAATGAAGTCTTCGCTGGTGAGTTGGTTGGGATGAATGCCGGGTAAAATGGCGAGGGTTTGGCCGGTGAGCATGTCTAGAATGAGGGTTGTACCGGTTAGGTTATCGGTTCCGAAGGCAATGCTGAGGCGATCGTAGGTTAATCCGCCGGTGAGGTAAATCCGATCTTGGGTGTCTTCAAAGTCGAGTATCCAATCCGCTTGGCTAGGATGTTCGGGTGAGGGCTGGCTGAAGATAAAAAAGTCTTGACCTGCACCACCAATGAGGAGGTCTGAACCGAGGTCTCCAGAGAGGCGATCGCCCCCTCGATCTCCATAGAGTGTATCATTTCCTTGACCTCCATGGAGCAGATCGGAGTCTTGGCCACCATAGATCAGATCGTTACCCATATTACCATTGATCTGATCTGATCCGTGGTTTCCAGCGATCCAATCCTCTCCAGCATCAGCCAGGATGCGATCGGGGTTTGAAGTGCCCATGAGGGTGTCAGTATTGGGGGTTCCAGCAATACTCGATCCGGGAGTCAATGGAGACTCTAATGTAGGGTTATGAATTAACATAGAGTTCAAAATTTTTATTTAATCCTTAGTATAGATTTCATAAAGTCTTCCTGGGAATCCGCAAAACCTCATAAATAGTATCCGTATTAAAAATTTTATAGGGGCTGTCTTCAGGGGAGTGGGAACTCAGCGATCGCCGGAAGATACGGATTTTATGCTGAAGAGAAAACAATGTGCTAGGCTATGGGGAAATCTTTTTGCAATTATTATATCCATGAGCAAGGTTCTGGTGTTAAATGCCTCTTACGAACCGCTCAATATCGCTACCTGGCGACGGGCGGTTATTTTGTTGCTCAAGGGAAAAGCCGAACAAGTAGAACACAATGGTAAGTTGTTGTGTCCTGGTTTTCCCTTACCAACCGTAATTCGACTTCGGCACTATATCCAAGTTCCCTATAAGGAAATTCCTTTAACCAGAAGAAATATACTATACCGTGACTCCCATTCTTGTCAATACTGTGGCCATAAGGGAGAAGGTTTAACCCTCGATCATGTAATTCCGCGATCGCGTGGGGGAGGAGATACTTGGGAAAATCTAGTAACAGCTTGTGTTCGCTGTAATGTCAGAAAAGGCAACCGGACTCCGGAAGAAGCCTTTATGAGTTTATCCCATTCACCGCGAAAGCCATACAGCAGTCTCTATTTCGAGCTGCAAAAGCATGTAACGAGTGGTACACATCAAGAATGGAAAAAATATGTGATTGGCATTTAAACCCCTGACTTCATCTTCAGGGGTTTTTTCAACCCTGGGTTATCTTCCGAGTAGGGGCGATCGGCTGTTCGCCCCTAAAGATGCGGTGCAAGGGAAAATTAGGACAGCATTTTTATATCATGTCAAGTCCGGTTTCCGCAAGCGGACATGAAAATTTGTTAAGAAGCGGGCAAGATGCCCGCACTCCTCGAATTCTTTGATATGACTGGAGTGGGAGCGTCTCGCTCCCTGGATTTTTAATTAGGGTATTTCCGCTTCGCGGACATGAATAAGCGAACTTGATATCATGTCCGCTAAATGA
>NZ_JAQOSP010000098.1 GCF_030068475.1 Roseofilum acuticapitatum BLCC-M154
CAGCCCCCACAAGCAAAGACTTTGAGTGAGTGAAGCAAAATACTTACAAGTAGCCTGAATGGTGGCAACACCGGACAGAGTAGTGGGAATTGGCATCCCCTATCGCGCAACACTGGTATTCGACTAAAAACGGTATTGGGAGTTGTGGTTCGAGCAATGTCCAACGGTGGATATCTCCTTTTAAAGAATCCTCGTACCTTTAGGTCGAGGAGTGTCAAAGATCTTTAGTGCTAGAGCTAACTCTTGTTCTCACTCTGTGATTAATTCTTATTCCTAATGTCTACCGATCTATCTACGGAAATTCAAAAGGCGGTTTACAGCCGACGTAATTTTGCGATTATTTCTCACCCCGATGCGGGGAAAACCACGTTAACAGAAAAATTGCTGCTCTATGGAGGGGCAATTCATGAAGCGGGAGCAGTTAAAGCTAGGGCAAGTCAGCGCCGAGCTACGTCGGATTGGATGGCCATGGAGCAACAGAGGGGAATTTCTATTACTTCGACGGTGCTACAGTTCCAGTATCAGGACTGTCAGATTAATTTGTTGGATACTCCGGGACACCAGGATTTTAGTGAAGATACTTATCGCACGTTGGCGGCTGCGGATAATGCGGTGATGTTGGAGGATGCGGCTAAGGGGTTGGAACCGCAAACCCGCAAGCTGTTTGAGGTTTGTCGGATGCGGAAGATTCCGATTTTTACGTTTTTTAATAAGATGGATCGCCCCACCCGCGAACCTCTAGAGTTGCTGGATGAGATTGAACAGGAGTTGGGGTTGAAAACCTATCCGGTGAATTGGCCCATTGGTACGGGCGATCGCTTTCAAGGAGTATACGATCGCCGTACTCAGGAAATCCATCTGTTTGAACGCAACGCCCATGGTAAGCGAACAGCCAAGGATACCATGATTCGCTTGGGCGATCCGCGCATTGAGGAGTTGCTCGACCAGGATTTGTATTATCAGCTCAAGGAAGATTTGGAATTGTTGGAGGGGTTGGGGTCAGAGTTTGACTTAGAAGAGATCCATGCGGGAGAGCTGACTCCGGTGTTTTTTGGTAGCGCGATGACCAATTTTGGCGTGCAGTTGTTTTTGGATGCCTTTTTAGACTATGCCCTGAAACCGGGAGAGCGCAAAAGTTCTGAGGGCTTGATGTCCCCAGAGTATCCGGAGTTTACGGGGTTTGTCTTCAAGTTGCAGGCGAATATGGACCCGAAACATCGCGATCGCGTGGCATTTGTGCGAGTTTGTACGGGTAAGTTTGAAAAAGATATGACGGTAAGTCATGCCCGCACAGGGAAAACGGTGCGCCTATCCCGTCCGCAAAAACTGTTTGCCCAAGACCGGGAATCGGTAGATGTGGCTTATCCGGGAGATGTGATTGGCTTGAATAATCCGGGGGTGTTCGCGATCGGAGATACGATTTATACGGGAAAAAAATTGGAATATGAAGGGATTCCCTGTTTTTCGCCAGAATTATTTGCCTATTTGAGAAACCCCAATCCCTCCAAGTTTAAACAATTCCACAAAGGGGTAACCCAATTGCGGGAAGAGGGAGCGGTACAAATTATGTATTCGAGCGATGAAGCCAAGCGCGATCCCATTTTAGCGGCTGTGGGCCAGTTACAATTTGAGGTCGTACAATTCCGACTCCTGAATGAATATGGGGTAGAAACTCGCACGGAACTCTTACCCTATTCAATAGCGCGATGGGTGTTGAATGGTTGGGAATTTTTAGACAAAATTGGCCGCTTATTTAATACGATGACGGTTAAAGATAATTGGGATCGACCGGTGTTGTTGTTTAAGAATGAGTGGAACTTGCAACAAGTGCAGGGGGATCATCAGGATCTGAGATTGAGTGCGATCGCCCCCTTCTAGGCTTTTGATGTATTAGAGGAGTGCGAGCATCTTGCTCGTTTTGTTCCTGATATCAAATCTGGAAAATTGTTCCTGATATCAAATCTGGAAAATTGTTCCTGATATCAAATCTGGAAAATTGTTCCTGATATCAAATCTGGAAAATTGTTCCTGATATCAAATCTGGAAAATTGTTCCTGATATCAAATCTGGAAAATCAGTTACAAGATGTCCTTGCAAACGGAACAGAGATACTCCATCTTGTACCGATCGCCTTTTCCTTGCCACCTTGACAGGGCTGGGTGGGCATTGCCCACCCTACCGGCTAAAGATTAATACTTGGGCACAGAAGGATCGACTTCTTGACTCCAAGCCGTAATTCCGCCTTTAATATTAATCCCTTCAATTCCTACTTCTTTTAGAATAGCCAAAGCTTTAGCCGATCGCACTCCCACCTTACACAAAGCCAACAACTTATGGCCATTGTACAATTCCTTCACTTTTTCAACCCCTTTGCCTTCTTCAATCTCCGGTAAAGGAATCAAAACCGAACCCGGAAGTTTAGCAATATCATACTCATGGGGATTTCTGACATCAAGTAACAGAATATTGTCTGCACCACTATCGAGAAGGGCTTTCAACTCTGTCACCGTCATTTCTGGAATCGCTGATTGCTCTTTTGCCTCCTGTTCCCTGGCCTGGGGAATGCCACAGAACTGCTCGTAATCGATCAGTTTTTCGATTACCGGGCGCTCTGGATTCGGTCTTAATTTCAGTTCCCGGAATTTCATATCCAGAGCATTATAGAGCAGTAAACGACCGCTTAAGGTGGTTTGAGAACCCAGGATAATCTTTACCGCTTCCGTGGCTTGAATCACCCCAATAATTCCCGGCAAAATCCCTAAAACGCCCCCTTCTGCACAAGAAGGAACCATGCCCGGCGGTGGGGGTTCCGGATAGAGGTCGCGATAGTTGGGCCCCCCTTCATAGTTGAACACGGTCGCTTGTCCTTCAAAGCGGAAAATTGACCCGTAAACGTTGGGTTTATCGAGTAAAACACAGGCATCATTGACCAAATAGCGGGTGGGGAAGTTATCAGTTCCATCCACTACAATGTCATAGGGTTCAACGATCTGGAGCGCATTTTCTGAACTCAGGCGCGTCTCGTACAGATCGACTTGGCAGTAGGGGTTAATTTCATGAATTCGGTTTTTTGCCGATTCAATTTTGGGTTTGCCCACCCAAGATGTGCCGTGAATGACTTGACGTTGAAGGTTGGAATGATCGACGATATCAAAATCAACAATACCAATACGTCCGACACCGGCTGCTGCCAGGTAGAGCAGTAGAGGTGAGCCGAGGCCCCCTGTACCGATACACAGAACACTGGCCGCTTTGAGGCGTTTTTGCCCTTCCAGTCCAATTTCTGGCAAAATTAGATGGCGAGAGTAGCGTTCGTACTCTTCTGGGATCAGTTGAATATCGTCCAGATTAGGATTGAGCATATAAGTTTAGGGGACAAGTTGCAAGAATTTCCCTTATGGAGTCTTTTATTGTAACCCTGTCTTTCTCTCGTCGGCCTTTGTGTTAAGAATGTTTTCGAGTGGCGAGGGTTGGAATTGATGATTGGTGTCTAAAACCCAGTTTTTGATGCTGGTGGCCTGTCCTTGGATGACGGAGACGATGATATAGTTATAATCTGGCCAAGCGAGGAGGCGATCGCACTCAGACGGTATAGCCGGATGATCGGGATGAGAATGATAGAATCCCACGATCTGGAGATTACGAGAACGGGCATCTTTTTGTAACTGTAGCAGAGTTTGGGGGGCGATCGCATATCGCTCCCTCTTCGTCATCCCCCCCATCCCCATCTCCTCCAACCACTCTGCCATCTCCTCATTCCAACCATTCTCCGTCCGCACCACCTCCACCAACACCCCCTCAACCCCACCCAACAGCACCCCGCAGCACTCCTGCGGATAACACTGCTGGGCATGAGCAATTATCATCTCTAGATGTTCAGATCTCACCTTCATATCCAGTCCAATTAAACTTCAGTGCGAGCGTCTCGCTCGCTAGAAATTAACCTACACCGTTATGGAAGTACCAGGGGCAGCAAACACATCACCTGCCACTAGTGGCGTTCCCGGTGATGGCGGTAAAGTCGTATTCTTGAAGTTACCAACAGCATTCAACGTACCCGAACCATCATGAACAATAGCATATATTCCATTCGGCAGATTTGTCCCTGAATTTAACCCCCCACCCACAGCAATTCCGTTGTTAAAGGTATTTCCACTGTAAGTTACATTACTAACATCTGCGTTTTCTCGAATGGCTAGACCCGTTCGCGTTTGGTCGATAGTATTACCAGAAACTCCCATTGTTCCCATAAATCCACCATCACGCAATCGAATCCCCCCATTATTCGGATTTCCTGATGTATTGGCATTAGTAATCTGGTTGCCAGAAATAGTGAGATTTTGCGCGGTAAACCCGGCTACATTATTAGCAACCTGAATTCCATCTTCCGTCGTATTAGTAATCCTATTATTAGAAAGAGTCCCTCCCACAATACCACTGACATTAATGCCCCGACTCCCTACCCCCGTAATATCCTGAATGTCATTATTCGTAATCGTTAAATCTGTAACTCCTAACAAGAAAATTCCATTGGGATTGACTACATTGCTACCTCCTGTTACATTACGAATCAAGTTATTCGATATCGTCAAATTTTCCGTCTGGTTTAACGCTGGATTCGTTTGCACTGGATTGAAAATCGCTTGTTCATTCGTCACGTTTTCAATGATATTGTTAGTAATGAGTGTGTTATTCCCAGCATTTAAGGTATTAATGCCAATAATGCCATCTGGCGGATCAACGTGGAAACCATCAATTTCTACAGCACCTGTGCCTGGCCCTACACCATCAAAAGAAATAGAACCGGTGGGAGAACCGGTAATATTGGCTTCTGGATTACGAGTTGCATTTCCAGCCACCCCCACGTTGGGGCCTTGCAAACGGATAGGACGGTTAATCACTACATGCTCGGCATAGTTTCCATCTCCTACCAGCACAATTCCAGGATTCGCATTATCTCCACCTGCTGGTTGAATCCCATTATTAATCGTCCTAAACGCATTGAGACCTACAATAGCCTCACCTCCAGCTACCGTATCCCCATCCGTATAATCATCATCTACATAAATAGTTTCATTATCATAGATTGTCGCTTGCCCAGCATTGGGTGTACCCACCACATAAAACCCACTAGCCTCTAGAGCTAAATCAACCGTTTTCGCCCCATCAAATAACAAATCATCAATGGGATTAACTGTAATCACCACTTGGGTTTGACCCGCCGGAATGGTGACGCTACCACTGAGGGATTCATAATCTGTACCATTGACCCCTGTACCACCAAGGGTGTAGTTCACGGTCAGTGCAGCTTCTGTACTGCCTCCAGTACGGGTGACCGTGAACGTGGCAGGTTTAGGTGTGCCGCTTGCTGGGTCATTTTCTGCGGCGACTCCATCGGTTAATTCCAAGGTGACGGTTGAAGGAACGGGGGGAGGAATTGGAGTCGGTGTTGGGGTTGGGGTCGGTGTTGGGGTGGGTGTGGGTGTTGGAGTCGGGGTTGGTGCAGGAATTGGATTTAAGTTGGTGGTAAAGTCGGCTTCTGTAATCTGATTCGGATTCACCCCAGGTAAGATCATCAAATAGTTACTGGTTACCCCGTCTTGAATTACGGTTGTGCCGGTATATGGCCCCGTTCCGGCAGTAATCAACAGGTGTTCAAAGGCTAAACCGGGTTCTAAACCGAGTAAATCTTGGCCATCTTCAAAATCGTCGGCAATATCGGCATCGGTGATTAAGGGGCCGCCTGTGGTGGGGGGTTGGCCAAAGATATTGCGTCGGCCCATGACAAAAATATCTTGGCCGTCACCACCCACCAGGCCATCTGCACCTAAGTCTCCATGGAGGACATCATTGCCTCTGTCGCCGAATACCAGGTCACTATCTTGACCACCATAGAGGATATCATTCCCCTGACCGCCATAGAGGGTATCACTCCCCTGATTCCCATTCATCAAATCTTCATCCTGGTTGCCAATCAGGATATCGTTTCCCTGTTCGCCGAAAATGCTGTCGTTGTTCTCATTGCCGGATAACAGGTCATTGCCGAAATTCCCGAAGATTAGGTCACCGCCTTGCTGGGAAAATACTGTATCATTGCCAGCGAGTAAAAAGATTTGGTCGCTTGCTGGGGTTCCGACAATGAAGTTATTGCCGGGCATACCGTTGATGACTGCCATGGGTTCACGTCCTCACCCTAACCACTAGCTTATTTTAGCCGAATCTTGAAGCTTGTCACGCGATCGCCTTGTTTTATTGCTAATTGTCAGGATCTACAAATACTGATTCTAAATTTCGATATCCACTCACAACCCTTACAATTTCAACTTCTTCTAGTTTGATTAGATAGAAAACAATATAATCATCCACAATCATCCCCTTTAAGTTAGGCATAATCTCCTGGTAGTTCTTCCCCATGTTAGGAAACGTCACTAATTTTCTACATTTATCGGTAAATTTCTGAATAAATCGTTCACCAGCTTCAATACTAAAATTGGCTAAATAGTCAGAAATTTCATCAAGATCCTTAATGGCTTCCTGAGAAATACTATACCTCTTCATTAATTAGCCCTTGACGCATTTCCTTGAACTTGTTTTGCAATTGTGCAACCACAACTTCGCCATCAACTTTTTCTCCTTTTTCTAGCTGTTCAATTCCAATCATGACTTTTTGTCGAGTTGCCTGAATCCATCGCTCATACTCCTGCTCTTGTTGTTCTAACAGTTGCAGCGCTCTGTCAATAATTTCTTGACCATTGACATATCTTCCTTTGCTAATTTGGGATTGAATAAATTTTTCTTGTTCCGGAGTTAAAATAATATTCATGACATCAGCAACACGGTTTACTAAGCTTATTTTAGCCGAATCTGGATTGTTGTCACGCGATCGCCTGCTGTGATTATAGACTAGAATCAATTGGATACCGATAGCGACTCATTTAAGCAGGCGACAAGGAGTCCGGGCAATGGATGCAATGACGACTGAGCAAGCGCAACAGGATTTAGATAGTGTGATTGTAACGTGCGATCGCCGATAGTGAACCGATCATTCTCTGCAATGATAAAGGGGAAAGAGCAGTATTAATGTCTCTTGATGAATTTACATCGTGGAAAAAAAACCTATATCTCTTATCTAATCCAGCGAATACAGCTCATCTTTTAAGTTCCATTGAATCTGCTAAAGCAGGTAAAGTTATTGAACGGGAACTGATTGAAGAATGAATCTCACGTTCGCCCAGCAGGTGCTGCATTTTTCATTTGGATCTTCAAGACAGGAAAAATCTGGCTTCAGGAGAATCTCACAGATATCGTTGTTATAGATAGTCAAGGTGGGCAGGACAACAGTTGTAGAAGTTACATTATGGCTGATTATCCTGCCCACTCTACCTAACTACATTAAGGTTATGGTATTACCAGGAGCAGCGAACACATCACCAGCTACCAGATCATTAGTTCCTGGCGTTCCTGGTAGAGTTGTATTTTTGAAGTTTCCTGCGGCATTCAATGTACCTTGTCCATCATGAACAATAGCCCATATTCCATTAGGTAAAGCTGTGCCTGAGTTTAAGGCACCACCAACAGCTACGCCGTTATTAAATGTATTACCAGTGTAAGTAACATTACCAACATTTGCGTTATCTCTAATGAACAGACCATTAGCAGTTTGATCAATTGTATTACCTTCAACGGTTACTTGACCATTACTTAGCACTACCCCATTATTATTGTCTCTCAGACGAATAGCAGAGTTAGTTGGATCACCAGCACGATTAACCATGGTAAATTGGTTGTTATTAATAGTTGCAGTTGCACCTGCTTTCAAACCAGCAATCTGAATCCCCTGGCTATCAACATTGGTTAAAACATTTTCATTCATGCTGATCGTACCACCCACATTATCCAGCAACAAACCAGGAGCATCTTGACTGCCATCTCCAATATTCTGAACTACATTACGAGAAATGGTAATACCATCGACATCTTCGATAAACGCAGCCCGTCTCCCGTTACCTGTGACATTGCGAATCAAGTTATCCAATATCCTCAAGTCTCGCGTCTGGTTTAACGCTGGATTCGTTTGGGCAAAATTGACGATCGCCGATTCGTTATCCACATCTTCAATGATATTGTTGGTAATTAGCGTGTTATTCCCAGCATTTCGGGTATTGATCGCAATTTGGCCGTCTGGGGGGTCAATCAGGAAACCATTAATTTCGACCAGGCCTGTACCTGGGCCTGTAGCATCAAAGGTAATAGAACCATTACCATTTACTGGGTCTACTAGGTCTCTGATATGTGCTTCTGGATTACGGGTGGCATTTCCAGCCA
Source organism: Roseofilum acuticapitatum BLCC-M154 (assembly GCF_030068475.1). Taxonomy (GTDB): domain Bacteria; phylum Cyanobacteriota; class Cyanobacteriia; order Cyanobacteriales; family Desertifilaceae; genus Roseofilum; species Roseofilum acuticapitatum. The sequence continues at coordinate 8,326 of NZ_JAQOSP010000098.1, forward strand.
CTCCTACATTAGGGCCTTGCAAACGGATCGTGCGGCTAATTGATACAACCTCCGGATACTCTCCAGCCGCTACGATAACAATTCCAGGTTCAGCATTGGTCGCTGGGGGAGGCTCATTATTACCACCAGCCACTTGAATGGCAGGGTTAATCTCCCTAAAGGCGTTGAGACCGACTACCGCTTGATCGCCTTGAGCGCCACCGACTGTATCGTTATCAACATAGTCATCATCAACATAAATGGTTTCGTTGTCGTAGATGGTGGCTTGAGCGGCATTATTTGCTGGGTCAACAATATAAAACCCACTTGCCGCTAGAGCTACATCAACGGTTCTCGCTCCATCCTCAAAGTCAACATTATCAATAGGAGTCACGGTAATGATTGCTTCTGTTGCACCAGCAGGAATGGTGACGCTACCACTGAGGGTTTGATAAGAAGTACCGTCATTTGGCGTGCCGCCAATGGTGTAGTTTACCGTTAGTGCTGCTTCTGTGCTTCCTCCTGCACGGGTAACCCTGAAACTAGCTGTATTGGTTACATCGCCTTCAAATGCTCTTCCATCTATTAACGCCAGGGTTACTGTAGAAGGGACGGGAGGCGGAACGGGTGTCGGGGTGGGTGTTGGAGTCGGTGTGGGTGTAGGCGTGGGGGTTGGGGTTCCTCCGGTGATGGGGTTAACTAGGTCTAGGGTAAAGTCATCGGTGGTGAGTTGGCTGGGATTGATACCGGGCAGCAAGGCCAGATAGTTACCGGTTACTTGGTCTTGAATCATGGTTCCGCTAATGCTGCTGCCATCGGGATAGACGATGGTATCGGCAAAGAAGGAGAGTTGACTAAACTGTAGCCCTTCTTGCAGGCCAATCAGGTCTCCTCCATCAGCAAAATCGACAATAATATCAGCATCTACTTTTTGCGGGCCTCCTGTGGTGGGGTTTTGGCCGGCTACACTTTTGTTAGAGAGGACAAAGATATCGCGACCGGCTCCCCCTGTGAGGGTATCGGGGCCGAGGTCGCCAAAGAGGGTATCATTTCCTAGGTCTCCAGAAAGGAAGTCTGCGCCTTGCCCTCCATAGAGGGTATCTTGGTCTTGTCCTCCGTAGAGAATATCATTACCCATGCCTCCTAGGAGTTGGTCGTTTCCTTGGTTGCCGAGTAGGGAGTCATTCCCTAGGTCTCCAGAAACAATGTCATCTCCTAGATCTCCGAGGAGAGTATCATCGTCTTGTCCACCAAAGAGGGTATCATTATCCGTCCCTCCTCTGAGACTGTCATTACCGGTGTTGCCGGAGAGGAAATCGTTGCCTTGGTTGCCCGATAGGAAGTCCCCTGATTCTCTGCCTTCGAGAAAATCGTTTCCTTCTAAGCCGAAAAGATTGTCGGAACCGGCGGTTCCCCGTAAAAGGTCGTTACCAGGAGTTCCAAAGATTGTTGACATTTGTTCACTACCTCACCGTTAGGACTTGTTTATTTTAGATGACAACTCCCAGAAAACCTAGGGGAGCGCTGTGGCCTGATTCCTAATTGTATGCTTGGTTCTCCCCCATCAACACAAAATTTTCGCGGGTTTCCGGAAATCTGCTGATTTTTTGGGGTGTTGGGGGACGATCGCCGTTAGGTCAGAGTGGATGGTTACTGTTTCTGGGTCACAAGATAGCAGGTTTATGGTAATTTTCAAAGCGACTGGCTTTATCAATGGGGATTTTGCTGATGGTGGTTAAGTTGGGCTATCTGTGGAGTGAGGTACAGTTGGGGTTGCGCCGTGGGGGATGGATGAATTGGGCGGCGATTAGTACGGTGACGGTGTTGTTATTTTTGTTTGGCTTGAGCTGGCAGGTGGCTTGGCAATTAGAAGGTTTGGTGAATCAGTTTGGGAGTCAATTGGAGGTGTCGGTATATTTAGATTCAGATTTTCGGGCGAAGCCTTTGGTGACACAGGTGGCGGAGCTGCCGGGGGTGGTGCAGGTGGAGGATATTGCTAAGGAGAAGGCTTGGATGGAGTTGTTGACGGAGTTGGGGTTAAGTTCTCCGGATGGGGCTACGGAGATTTTACCGACGAATCCTTTGGTGGATGAGCTGAGGGTGAGGGCGGAGTCTCCAGAGGCGCTTAGGGGTTTGGTTCCCCAGTTAGAGCAGTTGTCTGGGGTGGATGAGGTGATTTATGGGGAAGCAGCGTTAGAGATGCTCTCAACGATTAATCGGGGGTTGCGGATTTTGAGTTTGGGGATCACGATGGTGTTAATGGTGAGTGCGATCGCCGTCATGACCACTACCATTGAGTTAATTGTGGTCTCCCGTCGCCGAGAAATCGAGATCATGCACCTGGTGGGTGCTTCTCCCTGGTGGATTCGCTTACCCTTTATGATCCAAGGGGTGATTCTTGGGGGTGTTGGGGGGGCAATTGCCTGGAGCATCGTTCAAGGGTTTGAGCAACTCTCTCTCAAGGTATTTACCCAAGAGTTATCCCTGATTCCTATGCTCTCCCACCTTCAGGACTCCCATTGGCATATCTATACGGATACCAAAACTTTATTTTTCCTACTCCTAGTTTTCGGCGCATTGGTTGGTGGATTAGGGGGATGGTTAGGATTACGTCGAGTATCGTGTGATTAGGTTAGGAGATGGAATTATATCAAGTCCGGATAAAGGGTGATATCAAGTCCGGTTTCCGCAAGCGGACATGAAAATTTGTTAAGAAGCGGGCAAGATGCCCGCACTCCTCTAATCCCTTGATATTGCTGGAGTGGGAGCGTCTCGCTCCCTAAGTTTTTAATCATGGTATTTCCGCTTCGCGGACATGAATAAGCGAACTTGATATGAAGAAGCGGGTAAGATGCCCGCACTCCTCTAATCCCTTGATATTGCTGGAGTGGGAGCGTCTCGCTCCCTAAGTTTTTAATCATGGTATTTCCGCTTCGCGGACATGAATAAGCGAACTTGATATGAAGAAGCGGGCAAGAT
>NZ_JAQOSP010000099.1 GCF_030068475.1 Roseofilum acuticapitatum BLCC-M154
AGTTTTCGCGCTTTATGTGGGACATCTTGATCCCCCTTTCATGTCCGCTTGCGGAAAATCCCCCTTAAAAAGGGGGACTTTCCTATTCCCCCCTTTTTAAGGGGGGCAAGGGGGGATCTTTTCCTACTGTCCACCGATACAGCGCTTTGCGCTGTAAGTAATGAGTAATGAGTAATGAGTAATGAGTTAAAGTAGCGGGCAAGATGCCCGCACTCCCTCAATCGATTGATATTACTGGAGTGGGAGCATCCTGCTCCCTACATTTTTTATATGGCATCTTGCTCCCTACATTTTTTATATGGCATCTTGCTCCCTACATTTTTTATATGGTGTTTCCGCTTCGCGGACATGAATAACCGGACTTGATATAATTGGTAAGGGGAAAAACTGATTACTCAATCAAACCCCAAATTGTCCCCAAATTTGTTGGGCAATGCGTTTGGTTAATGTGGGCCGAGAAGTAAACAATTCTCGCAAAGCCCAAGAACTGAGCCGGGGAAGAGTAGTCATCATCCGCCGAATTAACCAGTCCCGGAACACAAAGCCGAGGAATGTGCCAATGACTGCCGGTAAAACCACCCAAAGCAGCCCCCGAATGAGGACTTCTTGCAGAACACCCGGATCTTGAAGAATGACAATCAGGTTTCTGATCACCAAGATGGCATCAGGAATCCAGATGGTGAGCATGGCGATCGCCCAAGCGACGCGCTCAACCAACTGAGTTGTCCTCAACTGCAAGAAACTCAGCAGCTCATTAATCAACCAATTATGGCTTTGAACCACCCGCAAACACTCCGGTTTATCCAGGAGTTCCCGTCCTACTTGGTTAATAATGTCTCCATCGGGCGATAACACCGTTCGCAACAAAAACTGTCCTTGTTTCCCGCCATCACCCACATAGAACGTTTTAAAGGTCAATGCCGATTGAATTGTTCCCCAGGTCGTCGTATCAATAAGCACCAGTTGTCTCAGATCCATCAAGATCCGAGCCAACTGACGGGGAGGGATCGTTAGGCGATCGCCCCCCAACCGCACCCCCTCAATTTGCCGCAGCATCAACGGATTCAGATAAAAAACAAACTCCCCCTCCTCCGCTCGAATACAAGGCGCAATCAAGCTTCCTGGGGTTTCCGGGGGGTTTACCAGCGATCGCACTCGCTCTACCGTCTTTCGGATAAACTTAAACACACTCTCCTTTGGAGTCTCATCTACCGATTAGGATTGACAAACGTAGCAGCCGGTAATCTAAACCGTCCATCCGTACTTTTTTCCAGAATATTTTGCACAATCTCCACCATAAACTCCAGCAAACCACGCCATTGTCTTTCCCCAGAATTCACCCCTTCATTATGAATTTGGATCAACAACTCCTTATAGTCAAAATCCAATAACTTCTCATGATAGCGATTAATAATATCCCCATCGAGCTGCATTACCGTCTGGGCATAGATAATATCCGTTGATTCAGACTTAAGATCTTGACTATCCAAAGCCGCTTTCAACTCTTGCAGCTTACGCAAACCTCGCAAAAAACGACCATTCGAGAGCAAATTCTGCAACTTTTCCTCATCATTCGGATCGTCAGGATTCGGTAGTCGCTCTTGAGGATCGTACAAATCATTCGTCGGATTACTCAAAACCTGCCGATACTCCATCAGCATTTTTTTCCGCAATGCATAATACCGATGGTAAAGCGCTGGAGGAATTTGACGCTCATAAAAATACTGCTCATCCCCCTCTATCTCTGGAATCTGATAGAGATAACGATAGGCTTCTTGGGGTACAAACTTACTCCCCGTAATCTGAGCCACCACCATCGTATTCACTTCCAGGGCAGTCATATCGGTGAGAACTTCACCCAATCCAGTCACAAAATCACTAAACCGGCGCTGAAGACTAGACATTTGAACCAACTGCCCATTCTGAGTTGGTGTTATTTCTGTTGAATCAGGCATAACCATTGTACTCCTATTGAACAAAGTATTGATGAACTAGCTGAGATTCCATCTGAGCAGAAGCAGAACCTTCATTCTAAGATTTTTTCTCCTCAAAAGGATCTTCTAAGTCAGCAAAAGGATCTTCACCCAAATCATTAAGGAGTTCTGAACCTTCCTGATTGGATTCCTCTGATAAGTCTAGAGACTCGCCAAAAGGATCGGCATCCTCCTCATCAGCAAACAAATCAGCCAAGGGATCAACCTCATCCTCCTCTTCTAACATTAATTCTTCTGTCATAGCCGGAGGGGTGATATCCTCCTCTTCCTGCTCCCAGTCCTCAGACAGCAGCTCATCTAGTCCATCCGACTCATCCAAGATTGACTCTTGAACAGACTCCCCAAAGGAATCTAACCCCTCTTGGGCAAATTCGTCAATCATCCCTTCTGCATCTGGTTCCACCACCGTCGGCGCAGTATGGCTCACCGGCAAATCTTCCCACAAATCCCCCATATCCGCCTCAATTTCCTCTACTGCTTTCGCATCCCTCACCGCTCGATCTTCCGCCTGAGCGTCAACCGCCTCAAAATCGAACTCCTCTGTATCTCCAAACACATCCAATACATCCTCCTCTTCTCCTTCAACCAGTTCCTCAGTCACATCTGAAGAAAAGTCAGGAACCTCTAAAGGCGTTTGGACTTCTTCCTCTTCCTCAAATACATCGAGTAACTCTTCTGTTTCCCCAAATACTTCTTCCGAAGATGTCGTATCATTCCAAATCGTTTCCGACATAGTATCGGTTTCAAAAGCACTTAAAATCTCTGCCTCTTCTTCCTCTGAAGCTTCTGGAATATCCAACAACTCTGTCTCAGCACTACCAAACGGATCTCCCTCCGCTTCCTCTATTTTTTCCCACAGAGATTCCTGGGATTCCTCCATCAACAACTCTTCTTCAGAACTAGCCAAGGGATCTTCAGTTGCTCCCCCATCCTCTCCCAAAGATTCACCCAACTCAGGTTGAGCTGTTTCCATCTCTTCTTCCCATAAATCTTCTGTGGATAAATCTTCTTCAGAAGCAGCAAAGGGATTAGATTCTGATTCCTCAATCTCTTCCCATAATTCTTCTGTCTCTGAACTGGTTAACGGCTCTTCTTCTCCAATGAGCAATTCTTCTTCTGAACTGGCAAAAGGATCTTCTTCACCCACGAGCAATTCTTCTTCTGAAGATTCTTCAAATACGGAAGATTCTAAGGTTCCTTCCTCTTCCCATAACTCTTCTTCTTCTGAAGTTCCAAAAGGATCTTCTTCTTCACTGACGAGCAATTCTTCTGTGGAAGATTCGGCAAACATCTCTTCTGTTTCCGAAGTTTCTTCTTCCGCAAAGGGATCTTCTTCACTGACGAGCAATTCTTCTGTGGAAGATTCGGCAAACATTTCTTCTGTTTCCGAGGTTTCTTCTTCCGCAAAGGGCTCTTCTTCACTTACCAGTAATTCTTCTGTGGAAGATTCAGAAAACATCTCTTCTGTTTCTGAAGTTTCTTCGTCTGTGCTTTCAGTCACTAACTCTTCTAGAAAAGAGTCATCTGATGAGTTGTCAGTAGAAGTTTCATGAGCAGATTCAGTTACGCTTTCTGGATCGGTTGCGGTTGATCCATACTGAGCATCAAATTCTGCCATGATATCGTCTTCGTCTGAAGAGGATAGATCGGGAAGGTTTGCTTCAGGTTGTTCGGAACTTTCAGTTGTGGCTTCTTCTATGGGGACTGAATTTACTGGAGGTTCTGATGTTTCATCATCTGAGTCTAACCGATCGATGAAATCTCGATCGCTGGAGTCACTGATTGCAGGTGTCTCAGTGTCTGATTTGATTACATCAACAATGGGTAAATGTTCTAATTCAGCATCCGTCAAGCTGCTGGATGATTCATTGATTTCCTCTGGTTCTGTACTTAGTTCTTCTTTGTCGCTTTCTGAATCAAATGCAGCCATGATTTCATCTTCTTCTGTCTCAAAACTAGGGAAGGATGAAGCCGCTACAGAGTCTTCTGACTCTAGGGTTGGGGTGGGGAAGTCTGTATTGAGTTGGGGAATTTCGAGAGAGTCTTCAATGGGGATTAAGGGGGGTTCTGGGAGGGGAGAAGAGTCAATGATGTCTGGAGCGCTGTAGGTGGCATCAAAGGCACTCATGATCTCCTGTTCTTCATCGTCTAGAGGTTCTTCTGAGTCGATGTCTAGAGGATTATTTTCTTTGGGATCTGTGGCGAGTTGATCTTGGGGTTGTGGTTCTGCTTCTGAGGCTTCTGCGGATGAGGTAACGGCGATCGCCGCCGCAGTGAATCCGGCCGCAGCAGCAATGGTTTCTAGGCTCAGATCCGGCTGTTTTTGGCTCTGTAAGGACGTTTCAGATTCATTTTCGCCAAAAATGTCATCAAGGGGGTCTGATGGAGGTTGGGGCGTTTTTTCCGTGGGCTGGGTATCGAAGGAGTCAAAAAAGTCATCTTCGGGTTCTTCTGGGGCAGGGGAAGAGGTTTCTGGGGTGCGATCGCCCTCAACGCTCTCTTCTAGTGCTTCTTCTCCTGTCTCTTCCGCAGGCGGCACACCTATTTCCCACTCTACTTCAGCTTCACTCTCTAGAGGATCAGAGTCACTCTCATCACGTTGAGCGGCGACTCTTTCCAGATGAGTGACGACCGTCTCAAACTCCGTTTGTTGCATCTCCGCCCACAAGCCAAACAGTTTCTGAATACTGTTCAGATTGCGTTTAATAATTTGTCGGCTAGAGCGAATCTGATTAATATGAAAGTCCCGCAGCTCAGTAAAGGGGCCTTTCCCAACAAAATGACTCCCGACTTCGGTATCGATTTCACCATCAACGATATTAATCCGGCTATGCATCCGATAACCGGGTTGAGCTTCCGGTGGATCATCTGGGTTGGCGTTATAGGGATCGGGTAAGGAGATCCAGGTGGTGATTTCCAGTTCTATTGATTCACTTAAGGCGGTTTTCAAAGCTTCAAGTAATTCCCCAGCTTTGATCGCTTCCCGAAAGTCGTCAGTGGCTGCCATGATGATAGTTCCTCGTTAATCGATGCCGGAAGCCGATACTCGACCCCATATGAGCAAACCTAAATACTTATCTATGCTATCTGAATTTGCACAGGTTTGATACAGTTCTCACCAACCCATCTATTCACCCTTGAGCAGGTTAGAGGGTTTAGAGCTAGAGAGTTTCGCAGCTTGGGCAGAAGAAATTTTCTTCATGCTTGCTGCCAAGATAGCAAAGAGTTGCTCCAGGTTATCTAAGTTCTGTTCTAGAATATCGCGGCTTTCGTCTATTTGACTCAGGTGAAAGTCTTTTAGCTCAGTGTAAGGGCCATTTCCCACAAAGTGACTGCCCACTTCGGTATCGATTGTACCTTCAATAATGTTGATCCGAGTTCGCATTTGATGACCGGATACGGGCTGAGTTGGAGTATCTGGATTGCTTGGAGGGGGATTCACAGCACGTTCATAGCGATCGCCGTCAGCAACCCAGGTTTTAATATCCAGTTCGACTGCTTCGCTCAGAGCAATTTGTAGAGCCTCTTTAATCTTACCGGCTTTGAGTGCGGCTTTGAAGTCATCACTGGCTGCCATCCCTAAATCCCCCTGTTGATGTTGCTTCGCTTATTAGGCGTTTTGTCCCACTCAATAATTATCAGTGATTCATTATCAATTATCAAGGGGGGGGCAGTTACTGGGATGAATTTTCCTGTTTCTGTTTTTTCCATAAAATAGCGATCGCCACCCGTACCGACTTCCCCATCATCGAAACCCGCATTTGGGCAGAAGCCTTCTTTTCCCATTGAATCAGACTCTCTCGAAACGCCTCATCCTGCTGCGCTCTTTGGACAATAGCGGACACAATCACCTTTTTCTGGAGTTCCTCTAGAGCAATCCCTTCCTGTTTCAAATAAGATAATAACCGTTCAATATTCCCCACAAACTGATCCGGCAGTTGCGAAAACAGAATCGACTTAATCTGCTTCGAGGTTTCCTGATACAACTGCTGTTGGCGATCGAGCATCGGTTTGGGAGGTGGAGGAGGTGGCGGACTCTGATTCACAGCCGGTCGAGACTGAGGTAAAGTCGGATGTTTGAGGACACTTAACAATTGCTGACGACATAAAGCAAACCGTTCTTTCACCTCTGGATACAAATTCAAAATCTGTTCAGCAATGATTTTGGCATTCACCACATGATTAGCCAATAATCTCAGCAAATACTGATGATCCATCGGCATATAAGACTCAATTGTTAAATGCAACTCTAAATTATCCTGTTGCAATTCCGCCAAAGTGAGGATTAAAACTTCCCAATTGGGCGCTTCCTGGAATACCACCTCAATTGTCGTACTACTTTCTTGATACTCTTGTCCCAGTTCTCCTGGCTCAAAACTGCGATCGGCTGGATAGCGACTGGCTGGACTTTTTGTCGTAAAATCAAACTGTCGCCACAAATAACGACAAACCACCTTAGATAAATCCACCCCCTCAATTTTCCAATTTTGGATACATGCCCCCGTTAAATTTGCCCCATCTAAAATTGTCCGAACTAGACGAGTTTCCAAGAGCAAGGTATCCGTCATATCCGTTTCACCCAAATTCGCATCACTCAAATACGATCCACTCAAATCAGCTCTTCTGAGATTCGAGCCGCGCAAATTGGCATGACTTAAATTACCCTGCAACAAATAAACCTCCTCTAAATTCGTGCGGAGCAAATGGGCATTCTTAAAACTGGTTTTCAACAAATAAGCTCCCGCCAAATCTGCCCGACTTAAATCCGCCCGATCCAAAATCGCATCACTTAAATCTGCCCCCGTCAGAATTACCCGATGTAAATCCGCCTCCGTTAAATTCGCCGATCGCAGACAACAGTTCAGTAAATTCGCTTCCGTTAAATTCACTTCGACCAAAATCGCATTGCGTAAATTGGCTTCCTCTAAATGACTTTCCCGTAAATTCGCCCCCGTTAAATTCGCTCCCGTTAAATTCGCATGGCGCAAATTCGCTTCCATTAACTCCGTTTTGCTTAAATTCACACTGGTTAACTTTGCCCGCTCCAGATTAATTTGGTCTAGTGTAGAATTGTGTAAATCCGCACTGGTCAAATCAGCTTCAGTGAGAATCGCCCAATTCAGTTCTGCTTCCTGGATTCGAGATAGACGTAAATCAGCCTTAGTTAAATTAGCCCCACTAAAATTGCAACCGCTTAATTGACTACTGGTGAGAACCGCATTGCTTAAATCAGCATGTCGAAAACAAGCTCCTGTCAAATTAGCTTCATTCAGGGATACCCAAGTTAAATTCCCTCCAGTTAAATTAGCTCCGGTTAAATCAATTTGACGCAGATTAGCACCACTGAGGTTAGCGCCACTGAGGTCTACATGGGCAAAATCCCGTTCTCCTTGTCGATAGCGATTGAGTAGCTCTTGTGTTTCCATGAAAACTGGTAATGGGTTCCCTGAACTGGAGTAAAATCGGGTTTTCATTGACCGGAGTTTTTACTCCAATCCCCCCTAGTGTACTGTCAACCGGTTTACCATAGGAGGAAACTAGGACACAATTGGATCGGCCCATGGGAGGAAGCAATTCTTACGGTAACCATTGGGGACGAAAGCCTTTTAAGGGCAGAGCTTCCGGTTTGATTTGGGGGTCTTTCCCTAGTTTTTGGGCATCGATAATGGGTAAGATCCAAAGGTTTGCATTACTGTTGAGTGGGTTTTCTGGTGGAGTTGCCGGGGATTCTTCTGGGGTATCAACTTGGTTGTGATCGAATAGAATTGCTACACCATCAGGGGATAAACTAATGTTAATTTCCCGTTGATTGGGTAGACCGACTAAGGGAATTTGCTCGCTAGTTTCGAGGTTAATCGCACCAATATAGAGCAGTTCTTGATAGAGTTCTCCGGGTAAAAGTTCCGAGAGCAAACAATAAAGCATGGTTTGGGTGGGGTCAAATTCACACTCTTTAATCGATCCATTGGTTTTGAGCAGTTCCTTTTCGGTTCCTTGGTTGGTAACCAGATAGAGCGATCGCGTATAATCTGTATTGAATTTGATCATCGTCGCGGCTGATCCATCGGGGGCAAAACTCAGCACTTGTCCAAATTTGGGCAAAAAGTCTAAGGGTTGGTTCGTGGGTGCAGATCGATCGGGATACAGGGGAAGTAAGGCTACCCCTTCTCCTTGCAAAAGGGCGATCGCCTGGGAATCAGGCGTAATTAAAAACTCTCCCCCTGGTTGGTTTTCCATCGGATAGGGGTCTCCTTTTTCCGGAATCAGCCAGAGTCCAAAGTCACCGGGATCTTGACGATTCACCCGTTGTACCACAATCGTTTTACCATCAGGAGCCAGATCAAAGGCTAAGTTTTGATGGGTTTCGTTGTCTAAAATTTCGTCTACAATGCTGGGATCTTCACCTTCTTTTAAGCCAGTGGTGACGGTATAGAGTTTTTGTTCAATGATTTCATCACCCGCTTCTAGGGTATCTCTTGCAGAAAACAGGATGCGATCGCGATCGGGATAGGGTCTAAAATCCATCACCACTAGATTTGGAGGGGTGAGCATCTCCAACTGATTTTGAGTCAGATTATACAGAATTAAGCGCCCAGACTCTTCTCCCTGATTGCCGATATAGACAAACACGCGATCGCGACTCTTAAACTCACCCACAAAAGGCTCAATTTCCGTCCCCTTTTTAGCATCTGAATATTGATCTTTTGCCCCTTGAATTTGTACCTTAAATTCCGTCCCATAGGGAGCCGGTTTATTTAAAGTATAAGCCATTCTGCGACCCGCCCAACTACTTTTACCCAACAAAGACGGTTCAATTTTCAGATTATTTTCTACACTCGCCCGATCCATGGGATGACTAAACTGAAGAATAAAGGCTCTATCCTTAGCCGTAATCACTTGATTTTGCCAAGTAAATTGACGCACCCTAGGAGCAGCATTGCCGCCCGTCAGCACCAGAAAAAAGATTGCTATAAAAAGCGAGATGATAATGGCTACAACCACCCGATCCAGGGGCTGCCAATTTTCGATATTCGGTTTAATCTGGGACTGGTAAAAATCAACCAATTTCTTAGAATTCTTCATCATGCCTTAATTCATAACCACTTTAAACCCTTAATAGTTATAGGGATTTCTAGGTTCCGGAATCGACTTAACTTCCTGGGCAACAATCACTAACTTGCGATCGTTATTCAAAAGTTCCGTAGCCATTTCCCCCTTAATCTCTACCCAACTATCTTGAGCATAAGCTTCGCGAGATTCAGGAAACTTGACCGGTAAACCAATCGGATAAGCATCGGCCGCACAGCAGGTAATAATAAATCGAGAAACCAAACCATATTCTAAGGGTAACTCCGGGGGATGAATCACAAAACCCGTTACTTGTACCTTTTGACCCGTATAGGCATCTGGTTCAGGATAAACATTCAGCGTTCTTACCCATTCCACCAAAGATTTTTCCTCTGGTTTGCTTACATTGGTAAAAGACTGAGGGGTAATTTCAGTAGTTGGGATAAAATCATTAACCCCCCGCTTCAAAGCCGTTTCAGAAGTAAAGGCTTGGGGTTTAACCGTTAGACCAACAATAGCCGTAAACAACAACAGATAGCAACTCAAATTTTGGGGCAATAGGGTAACATGCTCTCTCAAATCCCCTGAATTGCGCGGACGGTCAACTAAACGTTTTTGGTAATGTTTCCACAGTTGCCATCCTTTCACGCCACTGAAGCCGATTAAAATCACTCCAGCAATAACAATCAGCCAATGGTAGGCTGGATGAATCAGTAAATTTAGTTCTCCACCGATCCATAATTCAATTAGCAATAATCCCCATAATCCCGTAGTAACCACATCTAATGTGGGCAGCCAACGTTGAGGCAACTGTAATTTATTCATTATCCTTGAAAATTAATCCACCATGTGGTAAAGGAATGTCAACACAAAGGTTAACTGGGCAGCTAAAACCAATAAATAGATAATAGGCCTGGGTTTAAACATCGACAACATTAACCCCACGCTTTTGATATCAATCATGGGGCCAAAAACCAGAAAAGCCAGTAATGAGGCACTGGTAAACGTGGAGGCAAACGAGAGGGCAAAAAAGGCATCAACCGTGGAGCAAATGGAGACGACTGCCCCTAAAATCATCATGGCGAGAATGGAGGTGACGGGCCCTGTGCCGACGGCTAGAATCAGATCGCGGGGCATTCCCACTTGAATTAAAGCGGCGATCGCACTCCCAATGACCAACACCCCCCCCAACTCTCGCAACTCTTGCAGCGCATTATCCATAAACAAACGCCAGCGATAAGACCAAGGCTGCTTGACTAAATCCTGGAATAATTGAGGCGTTTCTCCCATCGATACATCCAGTTTGACCCGTTTACCATCATTACCGATCAGAAAGTTGCCCGGTTGCAACAGGGACAAGGATTCATCTTTTTCTTCATCAACGGCAGAATCCTTACTCGGATCGGGCATTAAACGCACCATTCCCGGTTGCAAGAGGGGGCGCAAATCCGCTTGCGAACTAAAAATCCAAGCAATTCCTGTGGCAATCAGCAATGAAAAAATCACCCGAAAGATCACCAATTCGGGTTGGTCTCGAAATGCCGTCCAAGTTGACCAAATCACCACCGGATTAATCGTCGGCGCAGCCAGCAAAAAGCCTACTGCCACTGAAGGGGGGAATCCCTGAAGCAAGAACCGGCGAGCCACAGGGACATTTCCACATTCACACACCGGAAACAGAAATCCAATCGCACTGCCTGCCAGCGCTCCCAATAAGGGTTGTTTCGGGATCAATCGCAGGAGTTTGCGCTCATCGACAAAAAATAGAAGCGCACTCGAAAGCATTACTCCAAGCAAGAGGAAGGGGAAAGCTTCCACGATCAGGCTTAAAAAGATTGTAAAAGCAGTGTTGAACTGATTCATTGGGTTCAAGGGTTGAAAGAGGTGAAGAGCGCTCCTGGGATCAAAAGGGAGTAAGGGTTTGCCCCGTTATTTTATCGGAAAAGTCTGGTTTGCACATCAAAATCCCTGTTTATTGTGGCTCTAGAGATGGGATCAAAGTTCTGTATCATGGCTAAGGGAAAGGGGTATGGTTGAATAAAGCAGAAGCTAGAGAAACTGCCAGTGTAATATGATTAATCTCTCTAAACCCACGGATGATGATTTATTTGACTATCACTACGATGAACCGGGAAGTTTACCGGGAACCCTAGAGTTTGAAGAAGATGCTACACCCTCTAAGCTTCTCCTCCTTGATTATACGGAAAATGAAACGGAGTTTACAGAATTAACGACTCCAGAAGAGTGTTTATCTTACTTAAGCCATCCCTCGGTTTCTTGGGTGAATGTTTTAGGATTGGGTTCCCAGGAGATTTGGCAAGGGGTGGGTCGGGTGTTTAAGTTACATCCTTTAGCGTTAGAAGATGTGGTTAATGTTCCTCAACGGCCAAAGGTAGAAGATTATGGCCAGTATTTGGTGGTGATTACGCAGAATGTGCGTTTAAAGGAGCAAGCTAAGGGGTTTTATATTGAACAGGTGAGCTTGATTTTAGGCAATCATTACTTACTGACGGTAGAGGAGAATCATCAGGGTGATGGTTTGCGTCAGGTACGCGATCGCATTCAGATGGGTAAAGGGATTATTCGGACTCAGGGAGCAGACTACCTGATGTACAGTATTTTGGATGCGATCGTTGATGGATTTTTCCCCGTTTTAGAAGCCTATGGCGATCGCATTCACGATCTAGAACAAGAAGTCATTACCCATCCGAGCCGAAAAACCCTACGCACCCTCTATCGCATTCGCCGGGAATTACTCGCTCTACGTCGGCAAATTTGGCCCCTGCGAGATGCCATAAAACTCTTAGTCCGTCATCCCAATTCCTTAATTGGCCAAGATGTGCAAATTGAATTAAGAGATTGCTATGACCATACCTTACAAGTCATGGATTTGGTGGAAACCTATCGCGAATTGACTTCAGAAATCATGAATGTCTACTTTTCTTCTGTAGGCAATAAAACCAATGAAATCATGAAAGTCTTAACCGTTATTGCCACCATTTTTAACCCCCTAACCTTTGTTGTTGGGGTTTATGGCATGAATTTTAATCCCGAAGCCTCCCCCTGGAATATGCCAGAACTCAATTGGGCCTGGGGATATCCCCTGGTTTGGGGCATCATGTTGAGTATTTCTGGAGGGTTGATTTATCTGTTTTGGCGCTGGGGGTGGTTTGAAGATCTCTCCACCGATTTAGAGGTAGAGGACGATCGTTAAACTCAGAGGTTAGGGGCAAATGGGAGAATCATGTTAGAATTATTAAGAAATTTATAGTTTAACGACCTTTAGGTATATATGTCTCTTCCCATTCGCAATGTTGCCATTATTGCCCACGTCGATCATGGCAAAACAACTCTTGTGGATGCTCTGCTCAAGCAATCGGGGATTTTTCGCGAAGGTGAAGAAGTCCCCGATTGTGTCATGGATTCTAATACCCTGGAACGAGAGCGGGGAATTACAATTCTGTCTAAAAATACTGCGGTTCACTATAAAGATACCTTAATTAATATCGTTGATACCCCAGGCCACGCGGATTTTGGTGGCGAAGTCGAACGGGTTTTAGGCATGGTTGATGGCTGTATCCTGATTGTGGATGCCAATGAAGGCCCTATGCCTCAAACCCGATTTGTACTGAAAAAAGCCCTAGAAAAAGGCCTGCGTCCGATTGTGGTGGTGAATAAAATAGATCGACCCCAAGCCGATCCCTATGGGGCGATCGACAAAGTATTAGACTTATTCCTAGAATTGGGCGCAGATGACGATCAATGTGAGTTCCCCTATCTATTTGCTTCCGGGATTCAAGGGTATGCCAAAGATGACCTAGAGGGCGAGTCTGAGGACATGAAACCCCTATTTGAGGCGATTTTGCATCATGTTCCCCCTCCGGTTGGCGATCCCAAGAAACCCCTACAATTACAAGTGACTACCCTAGATTACTCAGAATATCTCGGTCGAATTGTGATTGGTAGAATCCATAATGGAACCATCCGAGCGAACCAACAAGCTGCTTTAGTTAAAGATAATGGCGAAATTGTCAAGTCTAAAATCTCTAAATTGATGGGATTTCAAGGCTTAAGCCGGGTGGAGATGGAGGAAGCCTCAGCCGGATATATTGTAGCTGTGGCTGGATTTAGTGATGCCAACATTGGGGAAACCATTACTTGTCCCAATGAACCGCAAGCCCTACCTTTAATTAAGGTGGATGAGCCAACGTTGCAAATGACCTTCTCTGTCAATGATTCTCCCTTTGCGGGACAAGAAGGACAATTTGTCACTTCTCGTCAATTACGCGATCGCCTTTTCCGGGAACTAGAAACCAACGTCGCTCTGCGTATCCAAGAAACCGATTCCCCCGACTCCTTCCTCGTTTCTGGACGCGGTGAACTGCATCTGGGTATCCTCATTGAAACCATGCGTCGTGAAGGATACGAGTTCCAGGTCTCCCAACCCCAAGTTATCTATCGCGAAGTCAACGGCCAACCCTGCGAACCCTACGAATGTCTCATTCTGGACATTCCCGAAGAATCCGTAGGCGGATGTATGGAACGGCTCGGCCAACGTCGCGGCGAAATGCAAGATATGCAAATGGGAGGCAATGGCCGCGCTCAACTCGAATTTGTCATTCCTGCACGGGGTCTCATTGGCTTCCGAGGTGAATTTATGCGCCTCACCCGTGGCGAAGGCATTATGAATCATAGCTTTTTTGAATATCGTGGCTTAGGGGGAGATGTGGAAACCCGGCGTAATGGGGTTTTAGTCGCCTTTGAAGAAGGAACCGCCACCTTTTATGCTCTCAAAAATGCAGAAGACCGGGGCGTATTTTTCATTACTCCCGGAACTAAAGTCTATAAAGGCATGATTGTCGGCGAACATAACCGTCCCCAAGATTTGGACTTAAATGTTTGTAAGACCAAACAACTCACTAACGTGCGCTCTTCTACCGGCGATGAACTGGTACAATTGCAAACTCCTGTACAAATGAGTTTGGAGCGGGCTTTGGAATATATTGGCTCCGATGAATTGGTGGAAGTGACCCCAGAATCTGTGCGCCTGCGGAAGGTGAGCAAGAAGCTCGTCAAACGTTAACGAGGCAATATTTTATAAGTAAGGTGGGCAGTGCCCACCCTACCATTTTTGTCTCAGGGTTCAACGAATTAACTAGATTAAAGAACCCCCACAACTCGAACCAGTTCCAGCCGTGCAACCATAGCAATAGGGCGCTGTTCTCACCTCTTGAATAAGGTCTAAATTTCCTCGTTCTAATACTTTAGCTACCGTCAAAGTTTCTCCGGTAGCTGTTCGTGCGGGGATACCTTCCATCTGATTAAAGTCACAATCATAAATTTGCCCTAAATAATCCACAGATAATTCCGGTTTACACATCAGTCCCGGTACAGTCTCAGGATTAAAGTTATCCTCTAGGAATTGCAAATAAGAATCATATAAACTTCGCTTTTGCAGATAAAGTTTAGTCCGGCCAATGGGTAAATTGGTAATGGTCAAGAGATGATTAAAAACAATATCAAAATGCTCTTGTAAATACTGTTTATAAGCTCTCTCTAGATTTTGCTGATTGGGGGTTAAGGCAAAATTCTCTGAGTTGGGCATGGCGGGATTGTAGACCAAATCGAGAATGAGATGGGGATCTTGACCATAACCGAGTTGATTTAAACGTTGTAGGGCGCGAATAGATGCCTGATAAACGCCATTGCCGCGCATTTTATCGACATTATCTTCTAGATAGCAGGGCAAAGAGGCAATGACGCGCACTTGATGAGCAGCAAAATATTCGGGTAAGTCTTGATAACCTTCGACAAAAAAGATGGTTAAATTGGAGCGGACAATAATTTCTTTTCCTGCTTCTCTAGCCGCCTCTACCAGGGGACGAAAGCCATAATTGATTTCTGGCGCTCCTCCGGTTAGATCTACGGTTTTAATTTGGGGAAAAGTTTGGATTAATTGAATCAGTTGAGAGCAGATTTCTGGGGTGAGTTCTTCTGTGCGTTTGGGCCCGGCTTCGACATGGCAATGAGTGCAGGCAAGGTTGCAGCGTTTACCTAAATTAATTTGTAAGACTGTGATTTTCTCTTTAGTGAGAGGAGTCTTGAGTTTGCGCTCGAAAGGGGTAAGGTTGGTTTTTAGCATGGACAAAAGTAGAATGATAAGGCGATCGCTGAGTTAGGGTAGATTGCTCTCCCCTAGATAATCTATAGCATTGAAATCTGCTTTACCGGTTGAGAATATCTGGCCAATGACGATTGGCTTTAGTAATATTACCAGGAATATCCTGCATCCACTGGGCTTGTACGGATTTACTGTAGTTCAGATATAGTTTCCCTTCATAGATTGTCCAAGCATTGGGATCGACTGGGGCAAGGTTTCCTTCACTCATGGCTTTAGCGCAGTATCCCCCATATTGGGGAGCATATTCGCTGGGGTTAGCGGCAAATTTATCGCGGTTTTCAGCACTGCTAAAGTACCAGGTGGTTCCGTTCCATTGGTGTTGATATTCAGCATTGCCCATCATGGCATTTTCATTCTTGCCTTTCATAAAATAGGCGACTGGATCGGCTCCTCGGATAGCTACACCGTCACGAGAGAAAACGGCGGGATGTTTGGTAGCACCCGCGCAAGGATTACCCGCACAAGGATTGCCCGCACAGGGATTTTTACCCGCGCAAGGATTACCCGCGCAAGGATTACCCGCACAGGGATTACCCGCACAAGGATTACCTGCACAGGGATTGCCCGAACAAGGATTACCCGCACAGGGATTACCTGCACAGGCTTTGAGAGAACTAGAGGTTTGACTGCTTTTGAACTGCCCTTGGGCATAGTTGTGAGCAGTAATGCCAACAGTAAAGATAGAGGCGATCGCCAGGGTAGTAATGTACTTTAGTTTCATGAATGACTCCGATAACCTTATCGATACAGCGCTTGGCTTGCTTTTTGCAATGATTAATCTTAATAAGATTGTACTCAGTTACAGCGCTTTGTGTTGCAACTGGTATGTGCTGACCTTTCCATCAAACCCTACTGAGCTGAACTACCTATGAGAGAAATCTGAACCCTTCCTGAGAATTTTCTCGGTGGGTTCCCTTTTCAGTTAGGGTTGTCTTCAGAAGTTTTTGATTTAAAGAGCGATCCGATGCAAGCTGCTGATTGGTTGATTAATGAACAAGGGGAGCGTCTACCCTTAATTTCTGGTCGTTCTCCAGAGTTTGGGGATAAACCCTA
This sequence comes from Roseofilum acuticapitatum BLCC-M154, assembly GCF_030068475.1. GTDB lineage: Bacteria > Cyanobacteriota > Cyanobacteriia > Cyanobacteriales > Desertifilaceae > Roseofilum > Roseofilum acuticapitatum. The sequence goes on from NZ_JAQOSP010000099.1 coordinate 16,297, forward strand.
TCGGTTATATCGGTTTCTGACTGATTTAGAAACGATTTTATGGGAGATCCCCGAAGATGAACAACGGTTACCTGAAATTGCTGTCTGTTTGCGCCAACTTTTAGATTATTCTCCTTGGTTACAAACCTATTATTTAGAACCCGATCCAAATCCAGGATGGTCAATTTTATCCCTGTATGATGAACCGGATTTTAAGCTTACCCTGCAAATTGTGGCTTGGTTACCGGGAAATATTTCGCCGATTCATAATCATGGCAGTTGGGGAGTAGTGGCTTTATTAAGTGGAGAGGAAAAGAATACATTTTGGCGCAGAAGTCCGACTCCTGAATTGAGCGATCGCATTGAAGCCGTAGACTCGTATATTTTAGCTCCAGGAGAAATTATCACTTTTTTACCAGATGCCATTCACAGTGTGGAACCTTTGGGGGATGAACCGGCAATTACATTAAATATATATGGGGAAACGAAGGTAAAAAATCGGTTTGAATTCGATCCGGTTCATCATAAGGCGTGGAATTTTTAGATTGACAACAGTGAAGGAGGAAAACGGTATACTAGGGAACAAAGCGTTTATCCTCAAGCCCTATGCAAACCAGCGATCTGACTCCTTCTGCTTGGCAACAACTCCGACAAGGTACGGTGAACTGTGATGAAGCCCTGAAGCTCTTGGTTGATAGCGATCGCAACCTTAACCTTTCTTTACTCGATGCTGAAGTCAGTTCTCGGTTTTGGCGAGAATTCCCCGATCGCCAGAACCTCCCCCCCGTTATTCCCTTGCTTCTGTGGCGCAACTGCTACTATCTCGGCTCTCCGGTAACCGTGGAAGCCGATCGCATTCGGGACATGAGCGAGCGTACCCTCACCAACCTTAAAATCATCCCCATTACTCAAAAAAGTTACAGCGCTTGGCATCATACCCGCACCTTTGACCATACCCGCATCAGTTCCGCTCCCCTAGTGAACCCCATCACCGGGGAACTCGAACAAGAAAATATTACCGAAGTTACCGAACTCTACCTATCCAAAGCCGTCGGCCAAATTAGCCGCATTAAAACCATCATTTCCGGCGCTCTCCGCAACCGCGCCAGCGATATCCACCTCGAACCCCTGCCCCAAGGCTTGCGCGTTCGGTATCGAATTGATGGTGTACTCCGAGATATTACCACCCTATCACTAGAAGTCAGCCGTAAAGTCATTGTGGCTCTCAAAGTCATGTCCAATATGGACATTGCCGAAAGTCGTCGTCCCCAAGATGGGCGGATTGGCGAAAAATACGCCACCCAAGACAACCTAGAATTGGGGATGGATATGCGCGTCAGTACCCTCCCCTGTGTCAGTGGCGAAAAAGCCGTCATCCGTCTCCTGCCTCGGCAAAATCCCTTTAGTAAAATTGAAGACCTAGGTTTTAACCATAAAACCTTACCTCTTTATCAAGACTGGTTACGGCAACCCCAAGGCATGATTATCCTCACCGGGCCCACCGGTTCCGGTAAAACCAGCACCCTTTATACCAGCTTGCAATCCGTAGCCACAGAACAGGTGAATGTCGTCACCGTAGAAGATCCCGTAGAATATATCTTACCTGGCATCACCCAAACCCAAGTCCATGAACGGGCCGGCATGACCTTTGCGGCCGGCTTGCGGGCGATTTTGCGCCAAGATCCAGATATCATCATGGTGGGGGAAATTCGCGACCATGAAACAGCAGAAACCGCAGTCCGAGCAGCTTTGACCGGTCATTTAGTCTTTACCACCTTGCATACCAATGATGCCGTGGGAGCCATTCCCCGACTCAAAGATATCGGCCCCGATCCTGGTCTAATTAGTGACGCGCTATTGGGAATAATTGCCCAGCGTTTAGTCCGCTCTATTTGCCCCCATTGTGGTACACCCTATCGTCCCAGCGAAGAAGATTTAAGGATTTTGGGAATTGGCTTACATGAAGCGAATCCGGAAGAGTGGCGCAAAGGACAAGGCTGTACCCAGTGTTTTCAGTCCGGATATTCAGGACGACAGGCCATCATTGAATTACTGAATGTGGATGACTCAATTCGCGAGTTAATTTATGAAGGGGGAGTGACCGAATTGCGCCGATATTTGAAAGATACGGATTTTATGTCCTTTCGCAAAGCCGCCACGGATAAGGTCACTCTAGGGAAAACCACAGTAGATGAAGTGGTGCGGGTTCTGCCTCGCAGCGCCATGCACTATAAACTAACTTGAGAGTCAATCCCCCATTCCCCACTACCCATCCTAGAAGTGATACCATAAGGAAAAGTCTTTTGCACCCTTGTATAGCGTCTGGTAGAGTAAATCGATTATGCTGAAAAACCTGTTTGGTGACCCCAACACCCGCAAATTAAAAAAATATCAGCCCTTCGTTTCTGAAATCAACCTCTACGAAGAAGACATCCAAGGTCTATCGGACGACCAATTGCGGGGCAAAACCGGAGAATTTAAGCAGCGCCTAGAAAAAGCCGGTTCCGAACAAGCGCAAAAAGAATTACTCGATGAAATCCTTCCCGAAGCCTTCGCCGTCGTCCGCGAAGCCGCCAAGCGCGTCCTAGGAATGCGCCACTACGATGTACAAATGATTGGGGGAATGGTTCTCCATGATGGCCAAATTGCCGAAATGAAAACCGGGGAAGGAAAAACCCTAGTGGCAACCCTTCCCGCTTATCTGAATGCTCTGAGCGGAAAAGGGGTTCACGTCATCACCGTCAACGACTACCTCGCCCGTCGGGATGCAGAATGGATGGGTCAAGTCCATCGCTTCCTAGGCCTGAGCGTAGGCTTAATTCAGCAAGGTATGGCCCCCTCAGAACGCCGCAAAAACTATAGCTGCGATATTACCTACGCCACCAACTCTGAAGTCGGGTTTGACTATCTGCGGGATAATATGGCTTCGTCCATGGCAGAAGTGGTGCATCGGCCGTTTAACTTCTGCATTATTGACGAAGTGGATTCAGTCTTAGTGGATGAAGCCCGAACCCCTCTAATTATTTCAGGTCAAGTAGACCGTCCTAGCGAAAAGTATATTAGAGCGGCTCAACTGGCCCAAACCTTGACGGCCTTAGACGAGGAAAGCGGACAAGGCCATTATGAAGTAGATGAAAAAGCCCGCAATGTGCTGTTAACGGATGAGGGCTATATTGCGGCAGAGAAATTTCTAGAAGTTTCGGACTTGTTTAACCCGGATGACCCTTGGGCCCATTTTGTCTTCAATGCGATTAAGGCCAAGGAGTTGTTTATTAAGGATGTCAACTATATTGTCCGCGAAGATGAGATTGTTATTGTAGATGAGTTTACCGGTCGGGTGATGCAGGGTCGTCGCTGGAGTGATGGACTTCATCAGGCCATTGAAGCCAAAGAGCATGTGGAAATTCAGCCGGAAACCCAGACTTTGGCCACGATTACCTATCAAAATTTCTTTTTGCTCTATCCCAAGTTGTCAGGAATGACGGGGACAGCAAAAACGGAGGAAGCGGAATTTGAGAAAATCTATAACTTAGAGGTGACCATTGTTCCGACTAACCGGCCTACGGGACGCAAAGATATGGCCGATGTGGTCTACAAAACGGAGGAAGCGAAGTGGAAAGCGGTGGCCCAAGATTGTGCCGAACTCCATCACCAAGGGCGGCCGATTTTGGTGGGAACTACGAGTGTAGAAAAGTCGGAAGTGTTGTCTAATCTGTTGAGTCAGTTGGAAGTGCCCCATCAGTTGCTGAATGCGAAGCCGGAGAATGTGGAGCGGGAATCGGAAATTGTGGCTCAGGCGGGACGCAAAGGAGCGGTGACGATTGCCACGAACATGGCAGGAAGAGGTACGGATATTATTTTGGGCGGAAATGCGGATTATATGGCCCGTCTGAAGTTGCGGGAGTATTTTATGCCCCGAATTGTGAAGCCGGAAGATGAGGAGGGCTTTGGGGTGGCTAAAGTGCCGGGTATGGGTAAACGGAAGGCGGCCCAAGGGTTTAGTTTGGATAAGAAGGTGAAAACTTGGAAGGTGTCGCCTAAGATTTTCCCAACGGAGTTGTCTGGGAGTACCCAAGCGAAGTTAAAAGAGGTGGTGAATTTTGCGGTGGCGCAGTATGGAGAGCTATCTTTACCGGAGTTGACGGCGGAGGATAAGGTGGCGATTGCGGCGGAGAAAGCGCCGACGAATGACCCGGTGGTGCAAAAGTTGCGGGAAGTGTTTAATCTGATTCGCTCGGAGTATGAGGAGTGGACAGACCGGGAACATGAGGAGGTGATTGAGCTGGGCGGCTTGTTTGTGATGGGGACGGAGCGCCATGATTCTCGACGGATTGATAATCAGCTCCGAGGTCGGGCGGGTCGTCAGGGTGACCCTGGGACGACGAAGTTTTTCCTGAGTTTACAGGATAACTTGTTGCGGATTTTTGGGGGCGATCGCGTGGCGGGCTTGATGGAGGCTTTCCGGGTGGAAGAAGATATGCCCATTGAGTCGGGAATGCTCACCCGTTCTCTGGAAGGGGCGCAAAAGAAAGTCGAGACTTACTACTACGACATCCGTAAGCAGGTGTTTGAATATGACGAGGTGATGAATAACCAGCGTAAAGCGATTTATGCTGAACGTCGCCGGGTTTTGGAAGGGCAAGACCTGAAGGAACAGGTGATTGCCTATGCAGAGCGGACGATGGACGATATTGTAGAAGCCTATGTGAATCCAGAATTACCGGCTGAAGAGTGGGATTTGGGACAACTGGTGAGTAAGGTGCAAGAGTTTGTCTATCTGCTCAGAGATTTGCAACCGCAACAACTGGAGGATTTGAGTTTCAGTGAGATGAAAACTTTCTTACATGAGCAAGTCCGTATTGCTTATGATTTGAAAGAGGCGGAAGTTGACCAAATTCAAGTTGGGTTGATGCGTCAAGCGGAACGGTTCTTTATTCTCCAGCAAATTGATACCCTATGGCGGGAGCATCTCCAACAAATGGATGCTTTGCGGGAGTCGGTGGGATTACGCGGTTATGGACAAAAAGATCCTCTGATTGAGTATAAGAGTGAGGGGTATGAGTTGTTCTTGGAGATGATGATTTCGATTCGCCGGAATGTGGTTTATTCTCTGTTCCAATTCCAACCCCAAGCTCAACCGAAGGCAGCCGCCCAACAGGAAACGGTGTAGGTTGAGTTGATGTAATGGATACATCCGGTTTGTTTGTGGGTTTGGCGACTTTAGATTTGCTCTATCTGACTCCCCAAATCCCGCAAGTTAATGAGAAAAAAGTAGCAGTTGATTATACTGTGGCGGCGGGCTGCCCGGCGACGAATGCGGCGATCGCCTTTGGGAATATGAGAGCTTCAGTATGAGAGCTAGAGGTGGAAAAAGAGGATCATAGGGGGATATTTTAGTAATTAATAATCACTCGTAATTTATCAGAAAGATCATGACAGATAGCTTACAACCCATGACCATCACCTTACCGCCCCTGCGGATTACGGTGAACGATCAACAACAGGTGAATTTAGAATGGATGCCCCAAAATCCAGGTCAAATTCCGCCCAGTCAACCGCAAATTCCAGAGAATTGGAAACGGTGGATCGCCTTAAATAAGCTGCATAATAAGCCGGAGCAGTCCATGATTGAGGCGATGAAACAACAGGGGATCGATCCGGCGATCGCCCGCCTAGCGATTAATCAGGTGATGGGGGAACCCTCCTATCAAATTGGTAATAATATTGCCCAACTGCTGCGAAAATTAGAATCAACCTTAGCGATTCAACAGCAACTGGCTGCCCTCTCTTCTAAGGCAACGGGGATTGAGCGGCGATCGGGCGTTTCGAGGCAAGAGTTTTTAGACCGCTATTATGCCACCAATACCCCCGTCATTCTAACCGATTTAATGCAAGATTGGCCGGCGATGCAAACCTGGTCACCGCAATACTTACAAGAAAAATATGGCTCGGTTGAAGTCCAAATTCAAGCGAACCGCAACAGCAACCCAGAATACGAAATTGAATGTGAAAAACACCGGAAAACCATCTTGCTTGCTGATTATGTAGAGCAAGTTTTAAACGGGGGAGAAAATAATGACTATTATATGGTTGCCAACAACCAAAACTTAGAGCGTGAGGAACTAAAAGGGCTGCTCAATGATATTGTCTTTTTCCCGGAATTCCTCAACCCAGAAGAAACCCACAATCGGGTCTTTTTCTGGTTTGGCCCTAGTGGAACCATTACCCCTTTACACCACGATCCAGTTAACTTAATGATGGCTCAAGTTTATGGCTGTAAACGCTGGCGCTTAATTTCTCCCCAACAAACTCCCCTCTTATATAATTATGTGGGAGTCTTTAGTAAGGTAGATTGCGAAAATCCAGATTATCAAAAATATCCCCTGTTTAAGAATGTGCAAATCATTGAAGAAGTCTTGCAACCGGGCGAAGTGATTTTTGTACCGGTGGGCTGGTGGCATCAGGTCAAAGCCCTAAATACCAGTATTTCCTTGTCGTTTACTAATTTTGTTTTTCCCAATCATTATACTTGGCAAGACCCCAATATCAGGGCATGGTAACCCGTGCTGAATGAGCATTCAACCCTGTATTCCATAACAGAGAAAAGTGCTGTATCGGAGTACAGTATATTAGGAGTGCGAGCATCTTGCTCGCTATATGACTATACCATTTCTTGGTGAGAATGCAAGGTTATAGATCCCCCAAACCCCCTTAAAAAGGGGGCTTTACAGAGCTGAAGTGTGGCACAATGAAGTAGAAATGGTATTAGGAGCATCTTGCTTACTACCTTTCTCTTTATCCCTAAAACTGAAAATAGAGAAATTCTGAAACTCGATTGAGGGATAATAAAGCAGTTGCTGTTAAAAGACCTACACCAGTTGCCCAATATATATTAGGTTTGAACTGAGTCAGGATCTCTTGAGTATTAGGTAAATATTTAACGGCTAAAGTGAGGCATAAGAGAATGAAAAAGGGTAGACTTTGACTCTGCCAAAATTCAGGTAAATAATTGAAGGAAAACCAGGATTGGAAAGTGATACCAAATTGAGTTAAGAAAGGGATATTTTCTAAGGAATCACTGGGTAAAATGATGCCATGGATGCCGCTCATGGTTTGCAAGAGTGTGAAGCCATCAGCGAGTTTTGTTGCCCTAAATAATACCCAGGCAATAATAACTGATAAAAAAGTAATGCTCCAGGATAAAAATTGGGGTAAGGTCAGATGGAATTTACGCCAGAGATGATTGATAGAAAGATAGAACCCATGGAGTCCTCCCCAGATGACATAAGTCCAGCCTGCACCATGCCAGAGTCCACCCAGGAGCATGGTGATGATTAAATGAGTATAGCGGCGCATTTCTCCTTGGCGATTGCCTCCTAGGGGAATATAAAGATAGTCTCGTAAGAAGTCAGATAAGGTGATGTGCCAGCGTTGCCAAAAGTCGCGAATGGAGGTGGCTTTATAGGGGGAATTAAAGTTAAGGGGGAGAAGGATATTAAACATTAATCCTAATCCGATCGCCATATCGGAGTAGCCTGAGAAGTCAAAGTAGAGCTGATAAGTATAACTCAATACGCCCATCCAGGCTTCAAGGAAAGTGACATCACTGGCATGATCGAAGACAGGGGCTACCCAGGGGGAGAGGCGATCGGCAATTAACACTTTTTTAGATAATCCTAAGCTAAATAAAACACATCCTTTGGTGAAGTTTTCGTGGGAGAAAATATAGGTTTTCAGGCTGCGAAACTGGGGAATCAGTTGATTGTGTCGTAAAATGGGGCCGGCAATCAATTGGGGAAAAAAGACCACAAATAAGCCATAGGTTAAGGGATTGTAGTTTAAGCTTTGGGTTTCCCCGCGATAGGCATCGACCAAATAGGCAATCTGAGTAAAGGTATAAAAGGAGATAGCTAAGGGTAGAATAATGTTAGGAATTGAAAGATGGGTGTGGAGAATTCCATTGATGGAATTGACTAAAAAATGGGCATATTTGTAATATCCAATCAGAAGTAAGTTAACCCCGATACCAATCCAGAGTAGGGTTTTAGCGGATTTACTTGGGGGTTCACTATGGGCAATCGCCTGTCCCATCTGATGATTAAAAATTACAGAGAGTAACAGTAGAGGCAAGGCGCTAATATTCCAATAGCCATAAAATACTAAGGATGCTACTGTTAACCACACCTGACTGGCTTTAATCAGCTTAAGCCGATTTAAACCGATCCATACTACTAAGGTTAGGGGTAAAAAGAGGAAAATAAAAATATAGGAATTGAACAGCATCAGAGTTCACAAACTGCTTTTTCTAAGATGAGGTAATATTAAGTCCGGATAAAGGGTGATATCAAGTCCGGTTTCCGCAAGCGGACATGAAAATTTTTAAGAAGCGGGCAAGATGCCCGCACTCCTCGAATTCTTTGATCTGACTGGAGTGGGAGCATCTTGCTCCCTGGATTTTTAATTAGGGTATTTCCGCTTCGCGGACATGAATAAGCGAACTTGATATTAGGAATTAAAATGCGATCGCCAGTTATAGCCAATTTCACCAGATCTCGCTCTGTGAGAATACTTAAATTGCTTTTTGAATATCAATACAGTTATAGCTATCTAGGGCAAACATCCCTGTAACCCTTTGCACTTGCTCCTGCTCTAGCATTGCTGCACCACACCAATAATGACTGATTTGCCATACAGTTTAGTTCGTTCTCCATAGAGATCGATCGCCATCAACTGACCATCACTACACCTACCCTTACCTTGATAAACGAGCCGCTTGCGCTCGCCCTCAAAACACTCTTGAATCTGATGAAACACAGAGCGCTTCCCCTCCAGTGCCATTAAATCCAGAAAAGACTCTAAAGCCACCAATTCTGCAAATCGATACCCAAATAACTGAGCTAATTGGCGATTGGCATACAAAAATTTTCCCCGTTCTGTGAGAATATAGAGTCCTAACTGAGCTAAAGACTCTTCTGCACTCGACTCTTCTTCTGAAGCCATTTCTGGCATTGAAGGGGGTTCAACTTTTTGATATTCCACATACAGACGCACATTATCCAACACCACCCCCATTTGTGCGGCGGTTTTCTCCATTAAACTCGCCACTTCTTCCGTAAAATATCCTGGTTGAGGATGCATCAGAGTTAAAATACCCAAAAGGGTTTGACTGCGAAAAATGGGTACACCTAATGCTGAACGCACCACATAGGGTTCATCGGGAAGGGTTAACCAGCGATCGTCTGTTTTGGTATCCGTAATTAAGCCAATTGTCCGATTATAATTCACCCAACCCGCCAATCCTTTATCTAAAACTTGCCCAATAATCGCTTTTTTTTCATCCCGAATAGTTGCCCCCCGCGCTAAGACACTGGCAACGACTGCTCCCTTTTGATCTAAGAAAAATAAGCTTCCTGCTTCTGCTTGAGTAAACTCGATGGCAATTTTCAAGGTTTGCTGCAATACCGATCGCAACATCAATGAACCCGTCGAAGTCCGCATTAAATTCGTAAAGGTGCGGAGCAGCTCATTTTGCGCTTCAAAGGCTTGGCGATCTTGTTTGAGATCCCGGATCTCTTGATGCAAACGATGGAGTTCTGCGGTTAGGGTTTCATCTTGGCGATCGCTCATTTTTCCTCAGTCCTAAAATTAAGGCGTTTGTGCTGGCGCTGGAGCTGACAAAGTTTCCGGCGACATATTAATAAAGGGTAGCGCACCTTGGCCCCCCATAACCGTTGGAAAACGACCATCCCATTTTTCAATCGCTAGTTTTTGTAACAAAATCGGCGTTAAGGTTTGCCGTTGCAGTCGTTGCGCTTCCGCTTGTCCTTTGGCACGGTTAATTTCTGCCTGGGCTTCTTTTTCGGCTTTCAAGGCTTCAAACTCGGCTCGTTTGGCTTCTTGTTCGGCAATTTGTTTTGCTTCAATCGCCTTAGCAAATTCGGCAGAAAAGGACACATTCACCAAAGAAACATCATCGATCAATATGCCATAGGATGTGATTCTTTCTTTGAGCGTTTTATCAATTTCTTCTTTCAATTCTGTGCGCCGAGTAATGATTTCTTCGGCATTTTTCTTGGCTGTTGCTGCCTTCACGACTTCCGAAACTGAAGGATTAATAATCCGAATTAAAATCTGTTCTTGGTCTCCCACTTGTTGAAAGACTCGATTGACTCGCGCCGGATCGATATGCCAGTTAATGGCGATTTCCATTTGTACATCTTGCAAGTCACGGGAAGAAGCTTCCGCATTCACATCATTTTTCTGTACCCGCACACTCAGATTCTGTACCGTTGTCATCACCGGAATAATGGGATGAATGCCTTCATCTAAGATCCCTTCTTGGACTTTCCCAAATTTCATGACTACTCCTCTCTCTCCGGCATTGATAATCACAAAGGGGCGGAAAATTAAACCCGCAAAAACCAGAAAGAATACTCCCAATACTGGAATCATCAGTTGGGGATTTGTGAATTGGGAATTGGAGGGAAAAGGATTAGGCGATTTCATGATGGCTAATAGGATTAAATGGGCAGTTCTGGGATACTGTCTAAAGAAGGAAGAGACCATAATTGAGACTCAACCGTCCCCTCTGTAACTCGATCGGCAGAAAGGCGATCGCATCGTCGAGCAAAGGGACATCGGCTGCATTCGCCGGAGGTGGCTGCAACTTGAGGAAAATCAATACCCTGGATATAGTCCCCCAACCCTTGTTTGAGTTGCTGTAACAGTTGACTTAACTCCGTTTGGGTTTGTTGATGCTGCTGGTTATTGTACTTAAATTCTAGGCAGGTTGCCCGATTGTTTAATGAATTTTTACCTTTAACAAACCAGTAAGTCATCGATATCTGTTCGGGGGTATAATTACTGGTTTGGGCTAAGACGAAGGGATAAAGACGGGTTTGCCAATTGTGTTGGAGGCGATCGCTATTTTGGGGTTGTAGATAGGTTTTCCAATCCATAATTTGGGCATCCTGCGATCGGCAAATGAGTAAGTCATAAATCACCGTCAGCCAATAACCCTCAAACTCTAGAGTCCTCTGATGTTCGCTCTCCCGAAATCCTTCCCCATCCGCAAACAAGGCTGGAGCAGCAGCTATCAATCCCTCTAAACTTTCTTTAAACTGGCGATCGCGCTCCAACATGCCCTCAATGGGTAGCCCTAATTCTCGCTGTTGCATGAACACATGAAACTGGTTTCCCCAGTCCAATTTTTCCTGCTGCTCCACAGAAACTACATAAGGAATTTTTTCTAAAAAAATATACTGAAATTTTCGTCCACAAGCACTCAATATATTTAAATGCCCCTGAGACAGGCGCAAGCTAAACTGCTCCATCATTTTTATGACCTCATCGAAAATACAGCGCTTTGCGCTGTATCGGTGGACAGTAGGAAAAGATCCCCCCTTGCCCCCCTTAAAAAGGGGGGAATAGGAAAGTCCCCCTTTTTAAGGGGGATTTAGGGGGATCAAGATGTCCCACATAACAGCGAAAACTGC
>NZ_JAQOSP010000100.1 GCF_030068475.1 Roseofilum acuticapitatum BLCC-M154
TTGCTCCCTGGATTTTTAATTAGGGTATTTCCGCTTCGCGGACATGAATAAGCGAACTTGATATTACGGCGGATTGATAGATTGCTTTCACAGTCTAGGTTTTAGCCGCCTAACCCACCCTACGCTAATGCCCTATTTTAGTGCGGTCACGACAGTAGGGTATATTATGAATGCACTTTACTACTGATTAGGGTGAGGAAACAGAGTAGGGGGGCGATCCAATCTCCCCATTGAATATATAAGGTTTGGGTGGTTCGGCGCTCAATAATATCAGCATGAATTTCATAGGTGTTGCGATTGGAAATCCATCGGGTTTTACCGTTATGTTCGACAATGGCGGAATAGCCGGTGTTGGTGGCACGAATGGTGGTGCGATCGCTCTCTATGGCTCGGAGAATGTCTTGAGCGTGATGTTGCCATTGCATAGGGGCAGTATAATGGGCATTATTAGAGGCGGTGATGATGAATTCTCCTCCTTGGGCGGTTTGGCGGCGGAAAATATGGGAAAATGCGGAATCATAACAAATGCCGACGATGGCTTGTCCTACGGGGGTTTGCATGATTTGATCGGGGGAACCTTTGGCTAGGGTGGCTTCTAGGGGGGAGAGGCGGTTGATGAGTTGGCCTAGCAGGGATTCAAAGGGGATATATTCACCTAAAGGAACGAGTTTAATTTTATCGTATTGACTGATGATTTCACTGTTTTGATTGAGGGTAAAGAGGCTATTGGTGAGGCGATCGCCCTTTTGCCCAAATGCACCCACCCACACCGGGGTTCCCCACTCCCGGATGGCTTGAATTAGAGGGGGATAACCCTGGTTTTGATTTGTCCAGAGAAAGGGTAAGGCGGTTTCGGGGGTGAGAACGATATCAACGCCTTGGGCGGCTAATTTTTGGTATCCTTGGGTATAGCCCGCTAAGGCGTTTTGCCATCCCTGAGAATAGAATTTGATCCGATTGGGAATATTGCCTTGAATGATGCCAACTTTGAAGGTTTCTCCGGATTTTGTGGCTGAGGATGTCTGCCAGAGAAAATAACCGGTTGTGTGGGCAAAAAAGAGCAGGGTAAATGCCCAAATTAGAGTTGACTTTTTTGGGGTTTTATGATATAAGAAATCGTAAATAAATTCAGCTACTAAGCCGTTAACAGCGACTAAAGTAGCGGTAATGGTAGTGGGGCCAGAAAGCTGTCCTAAGTGCAAAATGGCTAAATTAAATGGACTTTGGGTATAAGACAGGGAACTCCACCAGAGATCGGAACGGCTCCAAAGACCTTCGAGGAGACACCAGAGGGTGGTTCCGAATAATACTCTGTAGAGGCTATTTTTGTGCTGGGTAAAACGGCTCAATAGGAGTGCCCAGAGGGTAACTAGAGCGCTGCCCCAGAGGGTAATAAAAATCCAGACCCCTAGGGCGATCGCCAAACTCGCTAACCAGGGAACCCCTAACCAGGTCATGGGATGAATTCCAGTCATCCAAAATAGGGCGACTCCATGAAATCCGATGCCCCAAACCAGAGCATAGCCGAGGGTGCGTTTCCAGGAGTCGGAGCTAAGAATAACCACCCAGAGGGGGATGAGGGCAATCCAGGCTAGGGGCCAAGCGTTGACAGGAGCAGGGGTTATTCCCATCAGCACTCCGGCGAGTAGACAGAGGGCAAGGATTCCTAATTGCTCACGGATACCCAAATGGGGTTGAGATTGAATGGGGGCCATTAATCGAGATAATTCTGCACAGTCTCTAGGGATAAGGATAGGATATTGGCGATCGCCTCAGCATCGAGTCCCATGGCTGCTAGGGGGGCGATCGCTCTCCGTTGAGCTTGTTCTAACTGTTGAATGCGTTCTCGTTCCTGTTTCAGTTGGGCGATCGCCTCCACATAAGTCGCAAACCTTTCCCCACTAGGGGTATACAACTCCAATTCACCCACTTCTGTCACCTGAAAGCGTACCTTTAACAATGGACTCACCCAATTTTGCATCGAGGCAATAGGAAGTAATTCATCCTCTTGCTGTCCCATCCATCCTTTTAACGTTCCTCGTTCTGGATCGAATAGATAATACTCTTGGACTCCATAACGGTTATAAAACTTCAGTTTCTTCTCTTCCAGTTCCTTGAGCGTGTTGCTGCGTGAGGCAATTTCAAAGACGACTTGGGGAGCAATACCCCCTTCTTCCCATTGTTTATAGGAGCGGCGATCGCCCTTTGGTCTTCCAAATGCCACCATTACATCTGGAGCCATGCGAGTTTCATTATCCCCTTCTACCGGATACCACAACAAGTCACCCGCGATAAATACATCCGGGTTATCTAAATACAGAGCATCTAACCCCCCTTGAATGGTGGTGATATAGCGAAACTGAAGGGTATTGTCAGCCAAGGGTAAACCATCGCTTTCTGGATACTCGATTTGGGGATGAACTGAAACCATGATCGGAGAAGGGGCGCACGCTAGGAAAGAGTTATCCTGATTCTAAGAAAATCAGGGAAAAAACGGCAGAAGGCGATCGCCTAAATCGGAATAATAGAGACACAAAGAGCCGATATCCGCATCCTATGCGATCGCCGTCGCTTGAGGACGAGCAAAAATCATCCGTCCTGCCGAAGTTTGCAGCGCACCCGTCACCACCACCCGCAATTCCACCCCAATATACTGCCCCCCTTCTTCCACAACCACCATCGTGCCATCATCCAAATAGCCTACTCCTTGTTCCGGTTCCCGACCCTGCTTAATAATTTTCAAGTCCAGATCATCACCCGGCAAATAGGCTGGACGCATAGCTTGGGCTAGGTCATTAATATTAAGAACAGAAACTTGCTGTAGACTAGCAACCTGGTTCAGGTTGTAATCATTGGTTAGCAATGTGCCATTAATTTCTTGAGCTAAATGGACTAACTTAGCATCCACCGTAGAAATATCTTCATAATCGGCTGGATGGATAGCAATTTTGTCTGGATAAGCTTCCCGAATACGGTTGAGAATTTCTAAGCCCCGACGGCCGCGAATCCGCTTTTGATCGTTACCCGCATCCGCCACCAGTTGCAACTCTTGTAAGACAAATTGAGGAACTAACAGTTGCCCTTCAATAAACTTGGTACTTAGGAGTTCTTCCAATCGACCATCGATAATACAACTGGTATCCAAAATTTTAGTGGTAGCAGGTTTTAAAGTTCCCTCAGAAAGCAGTAAGCTTTCCATACTATGGGGATTAATCAGTCGCAAAAATGACCGGCCATGGGTATCAGCCAGGGAAATTCCGGAGAACGCAAACAGGATACTCCCTAAGACAGCAACTAAGGGTTTAATAAAGCCGAATTCTTGGGGAATGGGTAGGAGGAATAGGGGCGCTAACATCAGGTTAGCCACTAATAACCCAACGACTAAACCAATGGAACGGGTGAGCAGGACTTCTACAGGCATTTGTCGCATAAAGCTCTCTAAGCGCCGATAGTAGGTTTGCACAAATAGCCCCACAGCGCCCATAATCAGGGCAGAAAACCCGGCCGTGACCGATCGCAGACCATCTTGATTACTCACTTGGTCTAACACGGGAGTGGGCAGCAATTCAATGCCGTAGAAACCGATACCGATTCCTGCTAGGATAAAGGATATGATAATAATTGCGTCAATCATAAGTTTGACCTGATTGGGAATGGATCAATATTTAGGGGTCTCCAGAGACCACCTAAACTCATACTCATAAAGGATAGAGATAACCTATATTATAAGAGATTGTCAGACAACCCCATCGATTCATTCTAGACATCATTAAAAAGAGCAAAGAGCATCGGGGTAAGAGGTTTCATGGAGCATCAACAACCATCTTTGGCAATTCCTCGTTCAGCTTATCTTCATATTCCCTTCTGTCGTCGTCGCTGCTTCTACTGTGATTTTGCCATTTCTGTAGTCGGCGATCGCCGTTGGGGAGACTCTTCCCCAGCCATTTCCCACTATATCGAGGTCTTGATCGCTGAAATTCAACAGACTCCCCGTCACGGTGTATCCCTAGAGACGGTCTTTTTTGGTGGAGGAACCCCATCCTTACTCAGTGTCAGTCAACTGGAGCAGCTCTTAACTACTTTGGATCGCCAGTTTGGGGTCACTTCTAGCGCGGAAATCTCCATGGAAATTGACCCCGGAACCTTCGATCGAGAGAAGTTACAAGGATTTTTAGCTCTGGGAGTCAATCGGATCAGTTTAGGGGTACAATCCTTTGATGACCGGATCTTGAAACTCTGTGGGCGATCGCATACTAGCACCGAAATTTATCAGGCGATCGATCTTATCCATCAAGCACAAGTCGATAACTTCAGCATCGACCTAATTTCCGGTTTACCCGAACAAACCCCAGAGCAATGGCAACAAACACTACAAGCCGCCCTCGCAATTTCCCCGCCCCACCTCTCCGTCTATGACCTAATTATTGAACCGATGACCGTCTTTGAAAGACGCTACGAATCCGGAAAACTGACCCTTCCCACCGATGAAACCAGCGCCCAATTCTATCGCTTAACCTCGCAAATTCTCCGAGAAGCAGGTTACGATCACTACGAAATTTCTAACTATGCACGTCCTGGATATTACTGTCGCCATAACCGCGTCTATTGGCACAATCAACCCTACTATGGTTGGGGAATGGGAGCCGCCAGCTATATTGATGGTATCCGATTTACCCGACCGCGCACTCGCCAAACCTACTATCAATGGCTGCAAGATGGGGGAGTGATAGACACTCCTCCACTCTCGGACACCGAACAGTTTCTAGAAACTCTCATGCTCGGTCTTCGGCTTGCAGAAGGTCTATCTTTAAAGACCTTAACCGATCGATTTGGTTATCCGCCCTTGCAACAGTTGAGTCCCAGTTGGTATCCCTACTATCAACAAGGATGGATTAACCTCTACACCCTGAATGGACAACCTTGGCTTCCTGGACAACCCCTACCCTCAACGGGTCAGATCTGTCTAAGCGATCCAGAAGGCTTCCTCTTTTCTAACACAGTTTTAGCCGAGATGTTCCAAGTGTTGAGTAATGAGTAATGAGTTTTGAGTAATGAGTTTTGAGTAATGAGTTTTGAGTAATGAGTAATAGGAGATCCCCCCATCTCCCCATCTCCCCATCTCCCCATCTCCCCATCTCCCCATCTCCCCATCTCCCCATCTCCCCATCTCCCCATCCTAAGAAACCCCTTTCGGTCGCCATCCGGGACGCACTTTCTGGGGAGCGCGGGCGACGACCAAGGCATCATTTTGCACATCTTTAGTCACTACCGATCCGGCTCCAATGGTGACATCTTCACCGATGGTAATGGGAGCAACTAAGACACTATTGGAGCCAGTTTTCGTGCGATCGCCAATAACCGTCTTATGCTTCTGATAGCCATCATAATTCGCCGTAATCGTACCTGCGCCCACATTCACCTGTTGACCGAGTTCGGCATCTCCAATATAGGATAAATGGGCAACATTGGTGCGATCGCCCACTTGGGACTTCTTAATCTCCACAAAATTGCCCACCCGACAACCCGCTCCAATCTCAGCATGGCCTCGCAAATGGGCATAGGGGCCAATTCTCGTATTCGAGTTCACCACACTATCACTAATCACCGAATAGAGAACCGTCACCTGCTCCCCAATCTCACTATTCTCAATCAAACTCCCCGGCCCAATCCGACAACCCGTCCCAATCGTCGTATTGCCACGAATATGGGTTTGCGGTTCAATCAGCACATCCGAAGCAATCCGTACCGTATCATCAATCGTAATACTATCGGGATCGATCAACGTCACCCCCGCCTTCATCCACTCCTCCTTAATCCGGTCTTGGAGAATCTGATGGGCCGTAGCCA
The DNA here is from genome assembly GCF_030068475.1 of Roseofilum acuticapitatum BLCC-M154. Taxonomy (GTDB): domain Bacteria; phylum Cyanobacteriota; class Cyanobacteriia; order Cyanobacteriales; family Desertifilaceae; genus Roseofilum; species Roseofilum acuticapitatum. The sequence continues at coordinate 5,848 of NZ_JAQOSP010000100.1, forward strand.
ACTGTTTGCGGTCATTAATCCCTAAAATCTCCTGATAATCCTCCACATCCACAATCATCACCCGGTCTAAATAATTCACCGCATCCGTTAAATAATATTCCTGCTGGTCATTTTCTGACTTTAACTGAGGTAAAACCTGGGCCAGTTGCGGCCAATTGAAACAATAGACCCCCGCATTAATCCGCCGATTTTGCCGTTGGGCCGTTGTACAATCCCGGTCTTCCACAATTTGTTGCAGCAAATTATCACTATCAGAAAACACGCGCCCATAGCCTTGAGGATGGGGATGTTGAGCCGTTAAAATCGTCGCTCCATTGCCTTCGGTTTGATGGGTTTCCAGCAAATTACGAATCGTTTCCGGTCGTAATAGGGGCACATCCCCATTGAGTACCACTAAATCGCCGTCAAACCCTTCTAAATGGGGTAAAATCTGCTGAACCGCATGACCCGTACCTAACTGTTCACTTTGGGTAACAAACTCCAATTCAGGAACACCGGTAAGAGCTTCCTGAACTCGATCCCCCCGATATCCGACAATCACAAACTGACGCACGGGGGAAATCAGGTGACAACTCTCAAGTACCCGTTGAACTAAAGACCGTCCTCCTAGGGGATGTAAGACTTTGGGCAACTCCGACTTCATGCGAGTGCCCCGTCCTGCGGCTAAGATTGCTACTGCTACCATGACTAATCAACCACACTACCGACAGGAGTATATCGCGGTTTATCCCCAAAATTTGACTGTTGGGGCCAAATTTTGATCCCCATATCCCTAATTTTAGGGTGAAGGGCGATCGCCATCCCTGTTCAGCTTTAATAGACAGGTAAGGCTCTATGCTAGTGTGAACAGGAGATTGGGAGATTTTTCTGGCGTTTTCGGCGATCGGCAATTGTCAAGTTGTTTAAAGTTTCTCATCCTTTTGTTTATTTGAGTTGAACCCCTGCGCTAAACTAAGCTTTGATCCGGTATAACGCTGGACTAACTTAAATGGGTCAAACCATAGAGCGGTTCAAGCATTCCGTTCTCAATGACTCGGTTGAGTCTCTAGAGTCCTCTAGAACCCACTCAACCCCCTACACCTTATCGTTTGTCGATAAGTGTGAGAGCATATCACTATCAAACTGTTGTTGGGAGTTCTTATTCAATGTCTCATTCAGTAAAAATCTACGATACCTGCATTGGTTGCACCCAGTGTGTGCGTGCTTGTCCCTTAGATGTACTAGAAATGGTTCCTTGGGATGGATGCAAAGCCGGACAGATTGCTTCTTCTCCTCGCACAGAAGACTGTGTGGGTTGCAAGCGCTGTGAAACCGCTTGTCCGACTGACTTTTTAAGTATCCGGGTTTACCTAGGTGCGGAAACCACCCGCAGCATGGGTCTCGCTTACTAAAAGCGGGTTCACCATTGCCATTACCTTGGGTTCACCCTGAACCTGGGGTCAACCTTCAGGGGGAGTTGCGAAACTCCCCTTTTTGGTAAGTCGAAAACTCTGGATCGCAAAAGTCTACTATTTCGTCTATGGGTAGATTGATCGCTGTGGGTATGCGATCGGGATTAAACACAGTCACTAGCTTATTTTCTCCCTGGATGGTACTCCTTTCCATTCTAGAGCCTCCATTTTAAGTGAGAGGGTAACGTTCTCCAAATTCCAGCTTCTGTTCTTCGCAGGGTCTAAGAAACCCGGTTTCTTCGAGAAACCGGGTTTCTGGTCTACGCAGGTTTCTCCCTCAACCTTATTTCCCAATACAAAAGCGGCTAAAGATGCGATCGAGTACGGATTCGGTGACTTCTTCTCCCGTCACTTCGCCCAAGGCTTGAATGGCTCCCCGTAAGTCAATAGTCCAGAAGTCGAGGGGGAGTTGTTCGGCAATGGTGGCTTGTACTTGCTCTAGGGAAACTTGGGCGCGGGTGAGGGCGGCGGTTTGCCGTTGGTTAATGGCAATATCGAGATTCGCCGCTTGTAGGTTGCCCCCATTGACGGCGCTGAGAATGGCTTCTTCTAGGGCTTCAATCCCTTGTTTATGGGCGGCTGCTGTTTTGACGATCGCCACAATATCCCCCGGTAAACCAGAGGGCAACTCGCCCACTAAGTCAATTTTATTGAGGATCAGAATCACTTTTTCCGGGGGCAGTTGCTCGTAAATGGCGCGATCTTCGGCAGTCCATCCGGCAGCCGCATCGAGGGTAAACAGGATCAGATCGGCTTTTTGCGTGGCTTGGCGCGATCGCTCGACACCAATTTTTTCCACGCGATCGCCGGTATCCCGAATACCTGCGGTATCCAAAACTTGGATGGGAACCCCGCGCACCACGAGCTGGGTTTCGACAATATCACGGGTGGTTCCCGGTAGATCGGTAACAATGGCGCGATCGCTCTGACTCCAAGCATTCAGTAAGCTCGATTTTCCCACATTCGGACGACCGACGATCGCCACTTTTAAGCCACTGCGGAGCAATTCCCCCTGATTGGCAGTGGCTAAAATGCTGTTTAATTGCTCTAAAACCTGATTAATTTCGGTGATAATTTTCGGCTCATCCAGAGGGGGCAGATCGTCCTCAAAATCAATTCTCGCTTCAATTTCCGCCAATAGCTCCACACAAGTTTTACGCAGATGGCGAATAGGAGAAGCTAACTTACCCTGAATTCCCGCTAGGGCTAATTCTGCGGCTTGAGGCGATCGCGCCCCCACCAGATCGGAGATACTTTCCGCTTGGGTTAAATCAATCCGTCCATTCAGAAATGCTCTTAGGGTAAACTCTCCCGGTTGTGCCAGTCGAGCGCCCTGCTCTAAACAGAGGGTTAGCACCTGTTGCACCACCATGATCCCCCCATGACAGTGAAATTCCACCACATCCTCACGGGTGTAGGAGCGGGGCGCTTTCATAATCATCAGCAGAGCCTCATCCACCGTTGCCCCTGTTTGCGGATCGCAGATATAGCCATAAAGGATGCGATGGCTCTCCCAGGGCTGATTTCCGGGCGCTTCAAACAGCAATTGGGCGATCTGCAAAGCTTCGGCTCCCGATAGTCGCACAATGCCCACACTGCCCGCTTGGGGAACAATGGCAGTGGCGATCGCGGCGATCGTATCTTTGGGTGCAAACGAATTCAACATCTTGTCAGTCTTTCCCCTCTCAAGAGCCAGTCTTTTTTACATTTTGCACTGCTGCCATCATTTGTCCTAGGAGGGGTAAACCAATGAGTGCTGGCAAGACATAGCGGGAAGTACAGAGCAATCCTAGTGCCGCCCCAGTTGCTCCATCAAAATAGGATTGATAGAAAAAAATCAAAGCAGCATCACGAGTGCCAATGCCCGCAAAGGTGAGGGGTAGTAATCCGGCTAAAATGGCGAGGGGGGATAGGGCTAAATTGATCCAAAACGGAACCCAAGCATTTAAGGTGAGGATAAATAACCAAATCTGCAACAGATGTAAAAACCAAAGAAAGATCGAGGTGGCAGTAGTGAGCAGAAGTTGTTTCTTGTCTTGCCAAAAATAGTCATGCATTTCGCCCCAAGAGTCTTGTAGGGTTTGTAGCTTGGTTTTCATTTTCCGAGGAACGATTTTCATCATGACTGTAAAAAAGAAGCCCGCAAAGGGTTTAGAGCCGAGCAGCAGCAATCCTAAAACCAATCCTAGGGCGATCGCCATCGTCATGGCCCAAAAAAAGGCATCTTTTTGAGGATAAAGGATCAAACCAAAGGCACACCATAGGAGCAAGGAGAGCATGTCGCAGGCTTTTTCAAAGACGACTAGGGAGAGGGAGAGTGTACCCCTTAAATGTCCTCGATCTTTCATAAAGTAGGCTTTGGCAATGTCTCCCATTTTGGAAGGCAATACCAGATTGAGGATACTCGACTCTAAAATCAGACGATTGGCTTCAAGAAAGCCGAGGCTCTTTCCCGATGGCATCAGTTGTTGCAGTCGCCAAGAGGTGACTAAGGTGATGGGAATCAGCATGGCAAGGCTAGTCACCATCCAGAGGCGATCGCAGTTTTGGAAGACTTGAATCAAGCCCTGAAAGTCAATTTTAGAATAAATAATGAAGAGGATAACAACGCTGACAAAAATAGAAATAAATCGTTTCATTTTAAGGAGTTGGCTCTAGTTTGAGGACTTGACCGGGTTTAAGGGCTTTAATGCGATCGCATCTCTTCCTGGGGGATGATTCCTCTTCTGACTGCAACCCGATATAATAACCCTGGTACTATCCGATCCATTTTTCACCCATTTCCCTATGGAAAATACTGCTTCTGAGCTGGCAACTGTTCCCATCGAGTGGTGGAGCATTGCCTTATTTAGCTTGGCGATCGCCTCCATCATTCTAGGCTTACGTGCCCTTCCTGGAGTCATTTTAAGGGCGATCTTATCCGTAATACCGAATCAAGCGGCGACAGTTCTGGAAAAAGTGGTCAGTCCATTCAAGGGATTGATCCGCATTGTTCTCCTATTAGCCCTAGTCGATTTCATGGTAATCCTATGGGGGCCAGGTTTTCTCCATCCTTGGGGAGAAAGACTGCTCAGTTTAAGTTTCACCATCACTCTAACTGTTCTAGCGTCGCGCATTTTTCAACAATTCTTTGATGTCTATCTGATTGATGCTGCCTTTCAGAGCGGACGCAAAGTCAATAGCGAGCTACTGATTGTGAGCAAATGGACGGTGAATACTGCGATCGTTATTCTAGCGATTCTCCTGTTTGCCCAAACCCATCAAGTCAATGTGATCGGACTCTTAGCGAGTTTAGGAGTGGGTGGATTGGCGATCGCCTTTGCCGCTCAAAACACCCTCAGCCAGTTCTTAGGCGGTATCGTGCTTTATCTCGATCGCCCCTTTGTCGTCGATGATTATATCGGCTTACCCGATGGCACATTTGGCAGAGTCGAATCCATTGGACTGCGATCGACCAAAATTCGCACCTCTGGCAAAGGAACTCTCATGATTGTTCCCAACAACTCCCTGACTCAAGTCAACATTGAAAACTTCACCGGAGCCAAAAAGGTGATGTCTTTACTCTATCTCACCTTTTATCGCATCATCGAAGAACAAGAACAAGCCCTCATTCGCGAAGTCATTCTTGCTAGTACCCAAGACATTTTCGGCATTAATCCCCGCAGTACCAACGTCACCTTTAGAACCCTAAAAACCGTCGAAAATCAACCCAAAACCGAAGCCCAAATCACTCTATTTATCCTCGGTTCCGGCAAAGCTTCCATGGAAATTCGCCGACAAATGATCGATCGCGCCCGCCAAAATATTAGCCTCAAGCTCAAGGAGTATGGCATTAAGTTTGATATTGAAGAACCCAATATTTATGTTGACTCTCCCATTACCGTCTAAAGTATCCCTATGAACTTTTCCACCTGGACTCAATTCACCGATTCCACCCTAAATTTACTCGATCAATATCGGATTCCCTATCCCCTAGTTTTTCTCGTATTTGTCTTAGGATCGATCCTCATCAGCAAAGCCACCCCTAACTTTGTTCGCTTTGTCATTAACCGTAGCTTTTCCGGTTCTGGACAAGTCAACCGTCTGTATGAAGACTTTGTAGAACCCCTCAAAAAAGAATTTCGCGTAGCAGGCAGTTTCATTTTAATTTATTTGTCCCTCGGATGGCTCAACCATAACCCCGGACTCTATCAATTCACCCAACCCTTTATTACCCTAGGACTAACCATTAGTTTAGCCTGGCTTTTTTCCCGTCTTTTCCGCCAACTTGTCCGTATTTATGGGATTTCTATCGTCCGCAAGTTAGGGATAGAAGTCGATGATTTTATCTTAATTATTGAAACCGTCGTCAATGTTTTAATCGGTTTCTTTGCCGTTGTTGCCTTTGCCCAAAGCCAAAAAATCCCACTAACTGCTTTACTCGCTGGAGTTTCCATTGGCGCTACCGCAGTGGCGTTTGCGGCTAAAAGCACCTTAGAACAACTCTTAGGAACCATTGTTTTATATTTAGACCGCCCCTTTATCGCAGGGGAATATATTCGCTTACCAGACGGTTTATATGGGCGTGTGGAATCGATTGGATTAAGGTCTACCAAAATTAGAATGGCTGCTAAAAGCACATTATTTATTATGCCCAACAATACTTTAGCTAACCTGGGGATTGAAAATGTAACCAGAGGCAAAAAAGTCATGGTCTTACTGTACTTGGATTTTAATCGCTATCTGGAAGAGCGAGAACAAGCTTTGGTGCAACAAGTGGTGAAAGAAAGTACAGATGCTCTATTTGGTATCGATCCGGGAAGCACCAGTATTGTTCTGCTCAATGATGAAGAATCTCACCAGAATACCAGAGCGAGAGTGACTTTTTTCATTCTCGGTTCCAATGAGAATTCTATCCAATTGAGAAAACGCTTACTTGAACTCGCCAATCAGAAAGTGACCAAAAAACTCATGGAATTTGGAATTGAATTTACCTTGCAAGAACCGAATATTTATGTAGAATCTCCAGTCACGATCTAAAATTTTTGTAACTCAAACAAGAATCTTAATTTCAAGATAAGGGGTCATCATCATCCATTTGTACATCTAAATTAGCGGCTAATACTTCTGCCATCATCACTTCTAGGGCAGCCGTATTAATCGAGTTAACCGGTTGATTTTGCAGAGGGTTGGAGAGGGGAATTAATCGTAGAACACGGTTTTCTTGAACTAAATCAAAATAGGTTTCTTGGTCTTCAGATTGCTGAAGTTGTAAATAATCAAAGCTTTCAATATTCAAATATAGGGTATGATTCGCCAAGATCGTCGATCTGAGGGGGTCGGCAAAGACTTCTTGAATGTAGGCTTCTCCAGTAGCTTGGGTTTGGCTATCCAACAGTTCAACATAACGGACACGGTGGAGATCCCCAATCACTTTCTGAATATCCTGTGGATTCACAATAATGCCTCTGTTGAGAATGCAAGGAGCAGGTAACCGTGTATTGCCAGGCAATTGATCGTAATTCATGGGAAAACTCTCTAATTTCAAAAGAGGACGACAAGACTACTGACGATGTGACATCCCAAGACTGCACCCTAAGATAGAATGGCCTATTAAAGTAGCCTATGAGACAATTCTATCCTAAGTCTTTGGCGGATACTTGCCAGATTCTACGGATTTTTAGATCGAATTATAGGTATCGATCGCGCAAGTAAAATGGAAGTAATCCAGTCGCAGTGTTTCTGATTCAAATTCACCCTAAAGAAAGGGAAGATTCAGATAAACGACTCAGAAAACAGAGTAGATGTCTATTTGCAGATTAACATAGAGTATGGGGGGAGTGGCAATGAAATGCATCTGGAATTTCTGGGGGGCGATCGCCTTTTACACCCGTATACCTATACCTGGCTCTTGGCCCCTAGAGTTTTCAGGAATTGCACGGTTGGCGGCTTGGGTAGGACTGCTGATCGGGGCAATATTAGCCGTGATGAATTGGGGATTATGGGTCGTAGGAATGCCGAATTTAACTCGCAGTTCCGTAATCGTTGCCCTGTGGGTTGGTATCACTGGGGGATTACACTTAGATGGGGCGATGGATACGGCTGATGGTTTAAGTGTTACGGATGGCGATCGCCGTTTGCAGGTGATGAGCGATAGCGTTACGGGTGCATTTGGAGTCATGTCTGGCATCCTGATTTTATTGCTCAAAACGGCTACATTGAGTTCCTTAGAGCCACACCATCTGTGGATCGTGCTGGCCATTCCCGCATGGGCAAGAGCGGGACAACTGATGGCCATTTGGCGCTATCCCTATCTAAAACCGACGGGAAAAGGAGCCTTTCATAAAGCGGCGATTCAATCCTATCAAGATGTTTTACCCACTGTGTTGATGCTAATTACTTTCAGTGCTGTGCAATGGGCGCTCAATGCCCAACAAGGTATACAGATTCTCAGCTTAACATTGGGATGGGGGGCGATCGCCTGGGGAACTGGATGGTGGTTTAATCGCCAACTGGGAGGCCATACCGGAGATACCTATGGCGCAGTCGTCGAGTGGACAGAAGCATGGGGCTTGGTTTGGGCGATTTTAATTGAGTCATCCTAGCCCATCCCCATGGGCACGGACATTCGCTACAATTAGGCTGATGATGAATTTTTCTTCAAGTTAGATGAATAGTTGTATTTTAATGGCCCAAATTGTCCAAGATCCTCAACTGCGCTATACCCCCGATGAAACGGCAGTGACGGAGATGTTAGTCCAGTTCGCCGCAACCAAGGCAGAAGATCCACCCCATACCTTGAAGGTGGTGGGATGGGGAAATTTAGCGACGGAAATTGCCCAAGGCTATCATCAAGGCGATCGGGTGATCCTTCAGGGTAGTCTGAGAATGAATACATTCGATCGCCCAGAAGGATTTAAGGAAAAACGGGCAGAGTTAGTGGTTTCCCGGATTTATAATGTTGATGGCGAACCGGTTGCCACTCAACCCTTAGCGGCAGTAGCAGCAACGGCCAGCATACCGAATAACGTCACACCCATTACTCCTTCTGCTCCAGCCGCTCCGCGTCCCCTGCCAACTCCCGCCCCGGTTGCGCCATCCCCTGCGGACATTCAACCCTTGGAAGAAGATGAAATTCCCTTTTAGGGAATGGAAAATGGGGAATAGGCAATAGGCAAAAGGCTATTTCCCCATCTCCCCATCTCCCTATCCCCCCCTTCCCCCACCCTCTACCAAAGAAACCTGAAAGACTTGGGCAAAGACCTGGGGTAGGGTTTGGCGGATATCAGCCACAGAAATACTGGGGATAAATTGCTCTAGACTTCCCACGGGGCGATCGCCAATTCCACAAGGAATGATCGCCTTAAATCCTTCCAGATCGGGGTTGACATTGAGCGAGAAGCCATGCATGGTAATCCAACGGCTGACTTTAATGCCGATCGCCCCCACTTTATAGCCGTTGAGCCAAACACCAGTTAAACCGGGGAGGCGATCGGCTTTTAAGCCATACCCTCTAAGCGTTTCAATCAAAACCGTCTCCAATTGGCGCAGATACCAATGCAGATCCCGTTGATAATAGTTTAAATTCAAAATTGGATAGCCCACCAATTGACCGGGACAGTGATAGGTGACTTCTCCTCCCCGCTCCACGCGATGGAGTTGGGCGGGAGGATGCTGCGGATCGAATTTGAGAAAATCTAACGTGGCTCCTCGTCCCAGAGTATAGACGGGAGGATGTTCGAGCAACAGCAGCAGATCCTCTAGATCCGGATTCTCGCGCCGTTGGGCAACCCATTCCTGTTGCCATTCCCAAGCCGTTTGATAGGGCACAACTCCCCGTTGCCAAACCTGACAGCACCGAGTAGCAATAGGCGATCCATTCATCTCCCCATTCCTATCAAAAGTTGGTTAATTTTAACATAAGTTTAGAAAAAGACCCGGTTAAAACATCAAGAATTGTCAAGGGATGCAACAGATTTTTAATGGTTGTGTTCAGCAGAATACAAAATGTTAGGGTAAACGTATAGCCCCGATGGGAAGTCACTCTTAGCTGTACACTAAGAGTTAAGACCACCCTAGGGAAATTCGTTTAATGGGAGGAAGCTTATATGAAGCTTGTTATCCAGGGAAAAAACATTGAAATAACAGATGCAATTCGTGACTATGTTAATCAAAAAGTTGAAAAGGCTGTCAGTCATTTTGAGAGTCTGACAACAGAGGTTGATGTCAATCTTTCGGTAGCTCGTAATCCCCGGATAAACCCCAAGCAGACGGCTGAAGTGACGATTTATGCCAATGGAACGGTCATTCGGTCGGAGGAGAGCAGTGAAGATCTTTACGCCAGTATTGATTTGGTGGCAGACAAGATTGCTCGAAGGCTGCGTAAGTATAAGGAGAAACGCCAAAATAATAAACACAAAACAAAGACGGCAGTTGAGCCTCCTGAACTGGTAGAAGACCTGGTGGAGGATACGGAAGGGATCAGCAATTTAATTGCTAATGGTACTCCGGAATTACCGGCAGATGTGGTGAGAACTAAGTATTTTGCCATGCCTCCGATGACGGTGGAAGAAGCCCTCGAACAGTTGCAATTGGTGGGCCATGATTTCTTTATGTTCAGAAATGCGGATACGGGAGAAATCAATGTGATCTATGAGCGCAACCATGGGGGATATGGAGTTCTCATGCCCCGCAATGGTAACGGCCATACCCATGGTCGCAATGGTTCAACGGCTCAAGGGAATGCAACCGTAAGCTCGAATGCTTAACATGGGATTCATGTTTGCCTTAGAACGGCCCGATGGCAGAAGAGACTACATGCCTCAAATGCCATCCCGGTTGCCGTTAACCGGTTTGTTGCCAGATTTTAACCGTCATGTCTTGGGAACCACTGATTAAGGTTTTCCCATCGGGACTGAAGGCAACAGCAGTAACGGGGCCTTGATGACCTACTAAGGTGTCGATTTCTTCACCGGTTTCGAGTCTCCAGAGTTTGATGCTCTGGTCATGACTGCCACTGACTAGCATTTGTCCGTCGGGGTTGAGTCCAACGGTGTAGACAATGCCTTGATGGCCGGAAAAGGTTCGCACTAATCCCCTCGTGCTACAATTCCACAGTTTAATGGTGCGATCGCCACATCCGCCCGCTAACATTTGGGCATCTGGTGTCAGAGCAACGCTATACAGGGCCATGGTGACTTCGAGGGTCATTTGGGGGCTATCGGCTCCCACTTGCCAAACTTGGATGAGACCGCGATGATCGTTCCGGCCGGCGATCGCCAAAACATCCCCATCTCGGCTAAACCCTAACGAATCAATCTCATAATCCACATAATAATTGGTGCGGAGCAACTCCCCATGAGCAAAATCCCAAAATCTCAGGGAACTCTTCTCTTCTAAGGGTTCCGAACCCGCGCTCACCAGGGTTTGACCATCCGCACTAATAGCAACCACCGTTGTCCAATCTTCGCATTCCAATTCTTGCAGCATTTTGCCCGTCGTTACATTCCAAATTTCAATCTCTCCGGTAGCTGCTGCTAGGGTTTTCCCATCTCGACTCAGAGCCACAGAACTGACGGATAAATCCTCGGAATCTAAAGATAACCGCGTCATTTCATAGGTGCTTAAATCTACGCTGTTCATTTCCTCATAGCCCCCACTCACCAGCCGACTCCCATCGGAACTGAGGGATAAACAAGTCACGGCGCTCGATTGGGTAAGGGTTTTCACGCATTGCCAACCCGTTTTACTTTTGACGGATTGGGGCTGTGATACTACTGGAAATGGAGCTTTAGGAGTCGCGGGTTGTGCAGGCATTGGCGTTTGATTAGGGGTATCCCACTCATCCTCATCCCCCCATTCATCATCACGACTGAGATCCGGTTCAAAGTCCATCTGAGATTGAAAGTCATCAAACCCCTGTTTAATCCGATTCACCCATTTTTCGGCACGTTCGGTAAAGCTTTTTACGTCAGAAACCGGTGTTTCGGAGTCGAGTGTTGGGGGTTGGGGGGCTTTCTCCAGTCGGTTTTGCAACTGGATCAGTAACTCCGTTTGTTGGTTGAGTTGGCTTTGCAGTTGGGAAAGTGCGGCTGAGTCTGTGGCGTTATGTTGGGGGGTTTCGGTGGGTAAATGCTGAATTTCGGCTGAGAGTTGTTCGAGTTGAGCTTGCAGTTGGGTTAATTGGGGAATAACATCCCCAGACGTTTGGGGAACGGGTAAGGATTGTAACTGTTCATTGACTTTGACAATGGAGTTGAGTAGCTCTGTTGATTGGGAACCGAGGTGTTCTAAAGTGGTTTCCAGGTTTTCCAGTTGGCTCGATGCGGTGTTTAATTGGCTCAGATCCAGGCGATCGATTTGCCCTTGTACGGCTTCTTTCCAGGTGGTGAGACTCTGCTGAACGTCGTTAAAACTTTGATCCAGATGCTCTTGCAGTCGGCTATATTGACCGCGCAATTCAGCTAGATCGCCCTCTACATCTTGCTTGAGGGTTTTGACTTCCCCAGAAACTTCCGTTAACTGGGATTCTAAAGATTGTAGTCGTTCTTCAGTGGGGAGGCGATCGAGTCGTTGGAGAATCTGGGCTAAAGATTCCAGCACATAATTGGACTGATTGCGAAGTTGAGCTAATTCTTCTTCCATACTCTTAAAATCTAGGGTTTCCAAAACCGATAAACGGTCAGTTAAATTTGCTTCAACTCTACTCAGTCCTTGTTCCCACTGTCGAGGGTTGATTTCACTCCCTAGAGCAAGGACAACTGCGCGTAAGGATTCGATCTCTTCAGAAATCTCTTCAGAAAGGGTAGCTTGCAGTTGCGGCAGATCCGTTTGTCTATCTTGCTGATACTGTGCAGCCAGACGTTGACGGTTAATCAGATTGAGAAACAGAGACAAAGACATCGGAGTGGCAACAAACACCACTTTTTCCAGAAGCACAGCAAACCCAGCCCCCACCACCGAGGCGACAATAGACACAGATTCAGCCATTTCCGTCCAATGGCGGTTGTCCACAGTTGGCTTGTTGTTCGACATGGCAAGATCCCCATTCCTGGATCTAGTGTAGTCCTTCTTGTGAAAGGGTTGAATGGGGATATAGTACGTTGCGCTCTTTCCAGAAACATTTTGATCCCCCTAAATCCCCCTTAAAAAGGGGGACTTTCTTATTCCCCCCTTTTTAAGTTGATGGACTGATCGAGCTATCCAAAGATATTCAATTAAGAAGGGGGACTTTCTTATTCCCCCCTTAAAAAGGGGGGTTAGGGGGGATCTTTTCCTGCTGCGCCTCATTAAGCAAGCAAAGTGCTGTCTCATAAAATCGAGAAGATTGAGTGAGAGTAAGGAATTGCTGTTAGGAAACTACAAGAGAGAATCGGGATCGATATTGAGTTGTCGGAGTTTCTCCCGTAGCTGTTGTAAATCGGATTCGGCGCGATCGCCTCTTTGTTGTTGGCGCTCCCTTTCCTGGCGTTCGATATCTAGCTCTAGTTCGGCACTTTCCGCTCTTTCCTCTGGAGTCAGATAACGCTGTCCCTGCTCATCATACCAATACAGCCATTCTCTCTCTATCCCTTGATACGTCCCTCGCTCTCTACCTATGCCTAAACTCAGTTCCGGCAACCATACTGGTTCCCCTGATAATAATTGATATTCACCTCCCTTAAGTTGATGAACTTCTAATCTGGGTTGTTGTGTCCGCAAGGGATTATAGATGACATAGTAGAGAACTCCCAGTTGTTCGTACTGTTGTTTTTTCTGGCTATATTCTCCTCTTCTCGTTTGCGAAACCACCTCTAACACTAAAGTCGGTACTTGTTGCTCTTCCCAGAGAACATAAGATAAGCGTAAACCCTCACCAATGATTCTAGGGACACCCATACTCAAAAAACCATCGGGGACAATGGCGGGTTGGTTGGGATCAGTGTAAACTCCCATATCCACGCCAAAAAACCAATCCATGCGCTCCGACCAAATCGAAGCGAGCATGGCTTTGAGGAGAGTGGGAATTAAATCTTGCAGTTCGTTATCCACAGGAGTCTCATCTGAGTCAGGTAAATCCGCCGCCGAGGGGTAGTAATCTCTAGGATGGTATTCAAGTTGCATAACGTTGATGAGGAGTTTCTCTTGATTTTATCACCCGATCTTGTGGCGAGCTACAGTCTGGTGGTATAAATTTCGTAATCCGCCAAAACTGCTGTACCCAATGGCTAAAGATGCTTTCCATGAACAAGTTAAAACTGCTTTAACCAAAGAGGGGTGGACAATTACCCACGATCCTTTCCCGATCGCCATTAGTGAAGTGGTAAAATTGCAAATTGACTTAGGGGCTGAAGGGGCGATCGCCGCCGAGCGAGAATCGGAAAAAATTGCCGTAGAAATTAAAAGTTTTATTGGCGATTCAGATGTCAGTGCCTTTCATACCGCATTGGGACAATACCTGAACTATTCCCAAGCACTCGAAGAACAAGAACCAGAACGGATGCTGTATCTAGCTATTCCCCATGAAACCTATAAGGATTTTTTCCAGCTTGCGTTCATTCAACGCGCTCTCAAACGTTACCAACTCAAGTTAATCATTTACGATCCCAACTTGGAGGAAACTGTGGAATGGATAAACTAGAACAATATCGCCAATTTGTCAAGCAAATTTTGAGCGAACATGCCGAAATTTCTCCCACTACAGAAACCCTAAAAGCCCAGCTTATTTTTGACAGTGAACATGACCATTATCAACTCAATTATGTCGGTTGGCGGGGGAATAAACGAGTGTTTGGCCCGGTGATGCATTTTGATATTGAGAATGGCAAAATTTGGATTCAATATAATGGGACTGAAGACTCCGTAGCCGAACGGTTAGTAGAAATGGGTGTTCCTCCTACCGATATTGTGATTGGATTTCATTCAGAATTTAAGCGCAAATTTACCCGTTATGCAGTGAATTAAGGAAAATGGGCAATAGGAAAACACTGCCAATGCAAAGAGAACCCATTACCCATTATCCATCACTTAAGATCGAGTAGAATTATTTAAGCGACGGGCTAAAAGTTTGGATTTTAAAGCAATCTCAATTCTTTCCAAAACCTTGGTCATCCCTGTGGTATTAATCATTTCTGGGGTAATGGCTGAATTTTGAGCCGCTTGCATAGCTTTTTCTGTCAGAGCATGGCTGGCATAACCGGTAATAATTAAAACTAAATCAGCACTGGCGATATGACTTTCCATTTGTTGAGCCATTTGCAGTCCATCTTGAGCCGTACACCAATTTAAGTCCACCTTAGATGCTCGCAAGCGATTTTTGACGGCAGTTGCTAATTTATCATGACCTCCAAATACAACAACTTTTCCCTCCAAAAGCATATAGGGATTGGGTTGTTTTTCCGATACCCGATGGCGAGTTCTGGGCTGAACATTGCGAGGTAATTCAACCCTGGCTCTATTTTCCATCGCTTTATCATAGATAAAATTTAGGGTTTGTTCATGGCTGCCTCGCAAGCGAGCAACCGGCCCTTCTTTGCTATATAAATTAATTTGATGAATCAGGGCTTCAATCACTTCATCTAAGCCTTGAATGGCTTTGAGGTCTTGAATATAGGGCCGAATAGCAACGGCGGCATCGGTGGCACTATAAAAGTCTTCTTGTTCAGCAATCATATCGAGTAAATCGGCTTTCAATTCTTGCCGCCAGCGATAGGTTTGATCGGCTAATTGTTCATCGAGTAACCGTTCTTCATTGAGAATCAGTTGGCGATCGGCAACTTGGGCCGCTAAAACCGGGGCTTCTTCAAGTTGTTGGCGCAAATCGGCAGCTTTTTCTTCTAACTTTTGTCGGGTAACACTATCTCCTAAACTGAGATGATCGAAGTCAGAGAGAATTTTTTCGACATCCGCTAATAAAGGTTTAAGTCGTTTTTCAATTTCGGCAACAGCAGCTTTGACTTGTTCATCCCGTTGTTGTTCTAAACGGGTGGCTTCGAGTTCAAGTTTGGCGGCTGATAGTAAGTCTTGAACTGAGTTCTCTAAATGATCGAGTTCTGAGATATCCATATTCATGATGAACTGAAGATAAGTAAACGTTACTGGGTTCTGCCCTGGATCTATCCAACCTCTGCCGTGACGATCGCACAGGGACATTAGGTTGATCTTATCGTTTATTGTGGTCAGACTTGTAAGTTGGTCTTAACTCTTTATGTCTTTTGGGGATCGGTGGTAGGATGACTGGGGAGTCGGTAAAATTGGAAAATGAAAAAGTGAACTGTGGTTCACGATGAGGGCGATCGCCCTATTTTCCCAGACCCCCTGAATCCGATCAACCCCATCAATCATGCAGTATCGACGATTTGGCAGAACGGATCTGCCCATGCCTGTCTTCTCCTGTGGAGGGATGCGCTATCAATATAAGTGGCAAGATAAGCCCCTATCTGAGATTCCAGCAGAGAATCAGCAAAATCTAGACGCAACCATCCGTCGTGCTATCGAGGTGGGAATTACTCATGTGGAAACGGCCAGAGGCTATGGCACATCGGAGTTACAATTGGGCCAGGTTTTACCCAAACTGCCCCGCGATCGCCTCATTGTGCAAACGAAAGTTTCTCCCAAGCCAGATCCCGAAGAGTTTCGCCACAAGCTAGAGATTTCCTTAGAGAACTTGCAACTCGATACCATTGATCTGCTAGGCATTCACGGGATTAATACCCCAGAAATTATCCACCAAACCCTGCGTCCTGGGGGCTGTTTAGATGTGGCCCGCGAATACCAAAAACAGGGCAGAATTCGCTTCATTGGCTTCTCTACCCACGGCCCCACCGATGTTATTACCCAAGCCATTGAAACCGGTCAATTTGACTATGTAAACCTCCATTGGTACTACATTAATCAAACCAACTGGCCCGCCATTCAAGCGGCTCAAAAGCACGATGTGGGGGTGTTTATCATCAGTCCCTCCGACAAAGGGGGACAACTCTACAAACCGCCGCAAAAACTGGTGGATCTCTGCGCTCCCCTGAGTCCCATGGTTTTTAATGACCTGTTTTGTCTCAGTCATCCCCAAGTCCATACCCTGAGCTTAGGGGCAGCCCGTCCGAGTGATTTTGAGGAGCATCTGAAGGTTTTGCCCCTGTTAGATCGGGCCGATGAAGTGTTACCGCCTATTCTCCATCGTTTAGAGGAGGCGGCGATCGCCACTTTAGGAGAAAATTGGTACAAAACTTGGCATATTGGCTTGCCTACTCCCGAAGAAACTCCCAATAACATCAACATTCCCATTATTCTCTGGCTAAGGAATCTTGCCCTAGCCTACGATTTAGTCGAGTATGGCAAAATGCGCTATAACCTCCTCGGCAATGGCAGCCACTGGTTTCCCGGCAATAAAGCCAATCATCTAGACTCCGTTGACTTCGCTCCCTGTTTAGCCAATAGTCCCCACGCTGAGATTATTCCTAACCTCCTCCGAGAAGCCGACCAACTGCTCGGTGGGCAAGAGGTTAAGCGCCTATCCCAGTCCTGAGTTATGAAAAATTAAAAATGATCTCTGAGATGGGTGTGAGATTGTCTACAATAAGAATCGATGATGAAGTTTAAGTCAACACATGACCCCTATGGCTGGAAAAACAAGCGAAAGTTCCGATAAACAGAAAGCCCTGAAAGCCGTTCTCACCCAAATAGAGCGCAGTTTTGGCAAAGGTGCAATCATGCGCCTCGGTGATGCAGGGCGCATGAAAGTGGAAACTATTCCCAGTGGAGCGCTCACCCTCGACTTAGCTCTAGGGGGCGGTTTACCCAAGGGACGAGTAATTGAAATCTATGGGCCAGAGAGTTCGGGGAAAACGACCCTAGCGCTTCATGCCATTTCTGAAGTGCAGAAAGGGGGCGGGGTGGCGGCCTTTGTCGATGCCGAACATGCCCTAGACCCCACCTATGCCTCTGTTTTAGGTGTAGATATTGAAAACTTGCTCGTCTCCCAACCGGATACGGGAGAAATGGCCTTAGAAGTGGTCGATCAGTTGGTGCGATCGGCTGCCGTTGATATTGTAGTGGTAGACTCCGTAGCTGCCTTAGTTCCGCGATCGGAAATTGAAGGCGATATGGGCGATGCACCCATGGGGGCCCAAGCAAGGCTCATGAGCCAAGCCATGCGGAAAATTACCGGAAATATCGGCAAATCTGGCTGTACTGTCATTTTCCTCAACCAACTGCGGCAAAAAATTGGGGTCGTTTATGGCAACCCCGAAACCACCACTGGTGGGAATGCCCTTAAGTTCTATGCCTCCGTGCGCCTCGATATCCGCCGCATCCAAACCTTGAAAAAAGGCTCGGAAGAATATGGCATTCGCGCCAAAGTGAAAGTGGCTAAAAATAAGGTGGCTCCCCCCTTCCGAATTGCCGAATTTGACATTATTTTCGGTAAAGGCATCTCTTCCATGGGCTGTCTTTTGGATATTGCCGAAGAGACCGGAGTGATTACCAAAAAAGGCGCTTGGTACAGTAAAGAGGGTAATAATATTGGCCAAGGACGGGATAATACCATTCAGTACATGCAAGACAATCCCCAGTTTACTGAAGAAGTAGAAAATGAAGTACGTCAAAAACTGGATATGGGAGCGGTAGTTTCCGCTAATTCCGTTGCCCAAGTTAGTGAAGAGGATATTGATGGACTGACCGATGGTGATGATTTGCCCGATCTCGATGTGGAGCTTGAAGAGGAGGAGTTAGAACTGTAGCCAGCCAGTAAGGTGGGCATTGCCCACCCTACCCCGCTCCCATTGATTACCCATTGGTTTTGGTCACAGCCTGCGGTACTCTAGATTGGGTAAGTCTATCTCAGAATTACTCTTAATTTCACGTCCTCTTGACAAGATGTTACATAAGTGATCGCAAACATGAAGATTTTATTTGTTGCCGCAGAAGCAGCACCATTAGCTAAAGTGGGTGGTATGGGTGATGTCGTTGGCGCACTGCCCAAAGTCTTACGAAAAAAGGGTCATGATGTGCGGGTTTTCATGCCTTATTATGGTTTTTTGCCGGATAAAATAGATATCCCTGAAGAACCGGTTTGGAAAGGAACAGCAATGTTCCAAGATTTTGAAATTTATCAGGCTTTTTTACCTAAATCAGATGTGCCGCTCTATTTGTTTGGCCATCCTTCTTTTTCGGGTCGAAATGTTTATTTCGGGGAGGATGAAGGATGGAGGTTTACGTTATTTGCAAATGCGGCGGCGGAGTTTGCTTGGAATTATTGGCGACCGAGTATTGTCCATTGCCATGATTGGCACGCGGGAATGTTGCCGGTATGGTTGCATGAAACGCCAGATATTAATACGGTGTTTACGATTCATAATTTGGCCTATCAAGGGCCTTGGCGTTGGTATTTAGACCAGATTACTTGGTGTCCTTGGTATATGGAAGGTCATAATACCATGGCGGCGGCTGTACAGTTTGCGAATAAGGTGACGACGGTTTCTCCCACCTATGCGGAACAGATTAAAACCTCAGAATATGGGGAAAATTTAGAGGGTTTGCTCTCTTATGTAAGCGGTAAAAGTCTCGGTATTTTGAATGGTATTGATACGGAGAGTTATAATCCGGAAACAGACCGATATCTGTATCAGAATTTTAATGCAGATACGTTGGAGAAACGCCCGATTAATAAGGTTTCTTTGCAGGAAGAAATTGGTTTAGAGGTGAATAAGGGCGCGTTTTTAATTGGGATGGTTACCCGGTTGGTTGAGCAGAAGGGGATCGATCTGGCGCTGCAAATTCTGGATCGGTTTATGGCGTATACGGATGCTCAGTTTGTGTTGTTGGGAACGGGCGATCGCTATTATGAAACGCAAATGTGGGAGTTGGCTTCCCGCTATCGGGGACGGGTTTCGGTGCAGTTGCTCTATAATGATGCCCTCGCTCGACGCATTTATGCCGGATGTGATGCCTTCTTGATGCCTTCTCGGTTTGAACCTTGTGGTATTAGCCAAATGTTAGCCATGCGTTATGGATGTGTTCCCATTGTGCGCCGTACTGGGGGTTTAGTGGATACGGTGAGCTTCCACGATCCGGCGAAAGAGTTGGGAACGGGGTATTGCTTCGATCGCTATGAGCCTCTGGATCTGTTTAGCTGTATGATTAAAGCTCTAGAAGGCTTCCGATATAAGGAATATTGGAAAAAATTGCAACAGCGAGGGATGCGCCAAAATTATAGTTGGGATCTTTCGGCCGATCAGTATATCAAGGTCTACGATGAAATTTTCCCGGATGCTCCCCCACCCCCTCCTCCTGCACCTAAACCAGAGGAAGAAACAGACAAAGAAACAGTAGTACAAGCGCCTAAGCCTTCTACTGGGAGTGCAACTTTATAATAGTTAATTGGAGCAATGAGACATAGTTGTAGGGGCGAACGGCCGTTCGCCCCTACAGTCGCTGGCGGGTTTGTTGTTAGTCTTCTGTCCAGTCTTCTCTACCGAGTAAATCAATGATGCGATCGCGCAGTAAATATCCGTGGCGCTCTAATTCTAATTCTACAGATTCCCATTCTCGACTGGGAATATAACGGCACAAACTGTAAATCGGTTGTAATCTCTCAACAAAACCCGTATCTACTAAGTGACGGGCTTCATCTTTAATCATGGTGATTGAGTATTGAAGAGTTGGCATCATAATCCACACCTTTTATTTTATTCGGGACAGGGTTGTAATAACACGAGTTAAGTATAAATACTCTAGTTTTTTGCTTCATTCTCCCATTGTCAGGGATATTGGGCCTTTTTTTGTGATATCTTTATTAATTTTAATGATTAAGATGCCTGGCGAGTAATTTCGTAGGTCAGGAAATCATGGGCCATATCGGTTTGGGGAAAAATTGCCCTGGCTTCGGCTAATAGGTCTTCAAGTTGCAGGGCATTGCCTGGGGCATATCGGGGGCTAAAATGGGTGAGCATCAGTTGCTTAACTTGGGCGGCTAGGGCGACTTGAGCGGCCATGGTGGAGGTAGAATGGAGGCGATCGTAGGCCAGTTGGGCATCCTGATGGGCGAAGGTGGATTCATGTACGAGTAAGTCTGCACTTTGAGCGAGGTCTACTGCTCCTTCACAGAAGATGGTATCGGTGCAATAAACAAAACTTCTACCCTTTTGAGTGGGGCCGCAGAGTTTCGCACCATGGATTTTACGCCCATCGGGTAGGGTAATCCATTCCCCTTTTTTCAGTTTGCCATAGAGGGGGCCGGGGGGAATGCCGAAGGACTGAGCGCGAGCGACATCAAAGCGTCCGGGACGGTCTTTTTCTTGCACGCGATAGCCAAAGGCTGGAACGCGATGTTTTAGGGGGTTGCAGATGACGCGATATTCGGCATCTTCATAGATGAGACCGGGTTCTACGGTATGCACCTTAACGGGGTAGGAAAAGTGGGTTTGGGAATAGCGGATGCATCCTTGTAGATATTCGTTGAGTTTGGGGGGGCCATAAATATCGATTTGTTCCATGCTTCCGGCTAACCCACAACTGGCGAGTAAACCCATGAGGCCAAAGATATGATCGCCGTGCATGTGGGTAATGAAGATGCGGCGAAGTTGGCTTACTTTGAGGTCACTGCGTTGGAATTGGTGTTGGGTTCCTTCTCCGCAGTCAAAGAGCCAGAGTTCAGATTTTTGGGGAAGACGAAGGGCGATCGCCGAAACATTCCGCGATCGGGTAGGGACACCGGAGCTAGTTCCAAGAAAAGTAATTTGCACGCTAGGGTATCAAGGGGGGACTGCGTTCTCTATTTTAATGGAAGCGGTCTCAGGGAAGAGGGATTCAAGACAGTACAGGAGAAGATCAACTGATATGTAAGAAAACTTCTTTTCCGCCATTATCGGGTTGGATGAAGCCAAAACCTCGATCATCCTTCCAGGTTGCGAGTTGCCCTTTGTGTAAAGTGGGTTTCATGGTAGTGGACTTTACTGATGTAGTTTTATTTTAGGCGATCGCGGTAGAGACAAGGCCTGTCTTGATCTGTAGGGGCGGGTTTTACCCAAATCTTGTAGACTGACAACTATTTTTGTAAACCCGCCCTTCTCCACTCTGTCTCTAGAGGTAGCATTTTCCCCAAGCGCGATGGTTACTGAGCATTATCTGCCAACCAAGACACTAAATCCTCAACTCCCGTAAAATCGAGCAGCGCTTCCCCTAAATCTTCCAAAGTTTCCACCGACAAAGACTGAATCTGTGCTTCCAATTCTGGAGAGAGCGCACCCACTCGTCGCGTCAAGAGGCGAGTGACAAAAGAGATGGCTTCTCTTTTCTGTCCTTGCTGAACTCCTCGCTGAACCCCTTCGAGCAAACCTTCTTCATGAATTTCTTGGTAAATCACGGACTCGCGCATCGTCTCTTTCCTCAATAATTGTCTAATTAACTTCTTCTCAAATCTCAAACCCGCCAACACTTGGCTACAAGCAAGAACATCTGCTTGTTCCTTACTCTCTTCGATTGTAGCAACCCGATCAGCCACTTGCTGGAGTAACTGGCGGGGTTCGCTGGTTTTCGATAAGGTAGCCAAGGGCAGTAAACCGGGAGAAGAGAGGAGAAAATTGGGATCTTGCTCCCAGAGTCGAATCACTTGGTAGGGATGTCGGGTTCCTCCGTCCTGGTACTTGGAGACTGAAACTTGCTCTGACACTATTTCTCGTAAGAAAATCACCACTTGATGCACGGAGCCACCATACTGCCGTTTGAGTCTCACGTAGTAGTCGAGCATTCTAAACGGTAGGGGAGGTTTGGAGTAGGGACGGGTTTCAAACTCGATGTGCAGAATTTGATTCCCCGCTTTTAGGAACGTCAGAGAATCTGCGCGGATGGGTTCTTGGATCAGTTCGGTTTTGAGGACTTCAATGGGGGTGGGTGGCGCTTGGGGAAGCAACCATTGGATGAAGGACTCTGGGAATTTTTCAGCTAGGTATTTGCAAGCGTTGTCGTAGGCCAAGGGAGTGAAAAAATAGCATCTTAACTTAAGTTTACAATATTTTCGCAAAATAAATCACTTTTTGCTACCTTATGCTACCTTTTGCTACTGACACTTTGAAATTAAGTTGCTAGAGTGGGAATTGTGAAAATTCCATACAAAACAATTGATAAATTATGTCTAATACTTATCAAGATTTCCTGAACACGGCCGATCGCAAAAATGATAGCTATATCACTTGTCCATCTTGTGGTTCTCCAATGGGTGTGAGAATTCAAGGCTATCAAATGATTGCTACTGATAGTTTTCGATTAGAGCTAAATAACAATATTGCCTCTCTGCGTACTTTTTTGGAAAAGCTGGAATCATTATTAGAACAGAGAAATCAACCTCTCGATCCGCTAACAAGGGGATATTATCCTTTTGAACAAGAGAAGAATTTTTATTCTGAAAATTTCAATACTTCTTCACCATCAAAAATACCAGATGATTTTAATGAAAATAATGAGATTTATGATGAGGAAGAATATAACAGTGTTGACAACTTGGAAAACAGAGTATTGGGCAATGATGGAAATTATCGTGGGGTCATAGGTAAAGAAGTTAGTGAAAAGTTTGTTAAAGAGGAATTAGATTTTTTCCAAGATATTGACAAATTTGAAAACTTTCCTCTTAAGGATGAGACTGATGAAGATTTAATGTATAAAAAGTGTATAATGCTACTGCGTGGGATTGAACCCCGATCTTTAAGTGGCCCTTTAAGTTATTTGATTCTTGATCAAAATAATGTTTTTAGTTGGCGACAAAATCTTTCCACGCCGGAAGGACAAAAAATTCTAGAAAAACTATTAAATCAAGTATGTCCTACAATTCAATGGTATTTGAATAAGTTACTTGAATTACATCGCAAGAGAAAAGAAAATGAAAAAATACCCAGAGCTGTCTTAAGAGCGCAATTTCTCCTTGCACTTATGTTAGGACACAAAAGCAAAGATCGCGATCAATTGAAGAATGAATTTAAGCTGGATCAAGTAGATATTGAAAAAAATGTCCGATATGAATTACCTCGATTAATAGAGATTTCATACAGAAATTTATTGAGATTGCTGAATTCTGAAGTTCTTTTAGGAAACTCTAAATTGAAGTTATCAGACGAGTTTAGAAAAGCCATGAAAGTTAGTAAAAATAAAGCAAGTCGAAATCCCAGTCAGCAAAACGCAGATCCACAGAAAGTTCAAAATCCACTCAATAGTCAGGATACTTATGAAAGCAGAGTTGTCTCTATGACCAAGAAGTGGGGACAAGAAATTAATAAACTTGTTCATTTCTCTTGCAAAGGATTAGTGGGTAAGAATATGAAGAGATGTGGGTGGTATCCGAAAAACACTAAAACCCACTCCATTATCTTGCTAGGTAGTCGCGGTACGGGAAAATCTTCAGTTATGTTAACAGGGTTAGTGGCATTTCGTCGCTATGCTGCTTCTTTAGGGGCAACCGTTGCATTGGATTTGCCCGAAGATAGAGAGGAGATGCTGAGACTAGAGCAAATGTATCAATCTGGTGAATTTTTTGGTAAAACACAGTTAGGGGATAAAACCAGTATAAAATTGTCAGTAAAATTTCCAGAAAATGATCCCTCCAAGAGAATTCATTTTGTCTTTACCGATGTCCCTGGTGAAGTGTTTGAAAGTAGCCTGACGGAAGAAGGATCATCATCTTGGGTTTTAAAAGTCTTGAAGAATGCAGAGACTATTGTGTTTTTCTTTGATCTTTTAATGGAATCTGCCATCAGAGATTTGCTAACGAAAACTCGCAATTTTGAAACTTGGAAATCAGCTTTGGAACAATTTGATAGAGTGAATAAAAGTCGCGAAGGTAAAGCATCGATACCTCAACTCGATCTTCTCGAACAGTTACTAATTGATTTGCAGCGTGAAAGAGAAGATGTGCAAGGAATAAACTTTATTTGTGTGATTCCAAAATCAGATATGTATGCAGATCGAGACAATCAAGAGGCAAAATTCTTCAGTGCATTTTATCAAAAACTTGAGGGATATGGATTGCTAACTCAATCTGAATACGATCGGGAAGATAATGACTCTTTTGACTCTCTATGTTCTTTAGGTGGCACAGGCTATAAACCAAGAGATACTAGAGAATCAAAGATTATCAAAACTAAGGTAGAAAATCAGGAAAAGATTGGTAGAATGATGTCTAACTTAGCTCGTGAATGCTTGCTGAATATCAAGAATGCTTTAGGAGAAGAAGCCAATCCTTCATTTAAATCTACGTTGCTGGATTTGATTCAGTTAAGGTTGATTACAAACTTAGAGAAGACTTTTAGTGAAGAAAAGGTCTATTTTTTACCAACATCTGGACAGGGAAAAGATAACTCTAAATTACTTGAAGAGAACAAAACCACAGAAAATGGGAATATTTCAACCGGAAGTATTCCTAATCAGAAACTATCTGAATATGTGTTCTTTTTACCTACTGCTTTGGCGATATTGGGAGAAAATAGTCAATCTTCCGAGGAACCCCAAAGAGTAAAGCAAGGCTAAACTTGGATGAATTTTCCTCAAGTTTTGTAACAACGAACATCGATCTTAGAGTCGATCGTTTTGAATCAAAAGCTCTAGGAATTCTTGGACAACCCGATCGCCCTCTTCGTTGCATTCGTTATAGTCGCAGCAATGGATCAGGGAGATGCCATTGGGTTTAAATGGGTTGTCTGTCTCTTCCGTTTTTGCTCTCTTCTCAAGAGACACGACTTCCAGAATGCCCCATTTGCCTTGGTGGAACACAAGGAAGTGCGCGTCTTTGTTTTCTCTCCCGTCTGATGTGGTGAGGCGTGCTTTGGCATTGGGGAAGAAGAGAACATTGGCGCGATCTAGGGCTTCAGCTATTTTGAGTTGAGCTTCGCAATCAAAATGCCAACCGTTCCAGAGATACTTGGGAGCTTCTGGATGAGAGTTGGTTTCAGGTGGATGTTCTGGCAGTAGTTCTGAGTCTAAGGCTTTAGCATGTAAGACAGCTTCACTACTGAGGTTGGCTAGATTTAAGGTTGCTCCACTGAGATTAGCACCCTTGAGGTTAACTTCGATTTCCTGGGTGCGATGCAAAGTTATGGCGTTTCGGCGCAAGTATCGCTTAAAGACTGCCTGTAAGTTACTTTTCTTCACCTTTTCGTCGAGAACTTCTGAGAGTTGTTTCCACAGTTTGGCAGCGACGGATTTGATATACACATCATCGTAATTGGAAGCTTCGGCGATTTGCGGATAAGAACATCTTCCTTGCCAACATTGCCGAAAGATGAACTGCTGGACATCGTTGAGTCCTTCTCCATCTAGAAGAGTTTCGGCGATCGCCAGTGCTTCGTCAACAGTCATCAGTTCCACTTCCTCAACATTAAGATAGTCGCTCCCCAAGCCAAGACACTAAATCCTCAACTTCCGTAAAATCGAGCAGCGCTTCCCCCAAATCTTCCAGAGTTTCCACCGACAAAGACTGAATCTGGGCTTCCATTTCTGGAGAGAGCGCACCCACTCGTCGCGTCAAGAGACGAATGACTAAAGATGCCTCCCGTTGTACACCTCGCTGAATTCCTTGTTGAATTCCTCGCTGAATTCCTTGCTGAATTCCTCGCTGAATTCCTTCGAGCAAACCTTCTTCATGAATTTCCTGATAAATTACTGACTCGCGCATCGTCTCTTTCCTCAATAGTTGTCTAATTAACTTTTTGTCAAATCTCAAACCCGCCAACACTTGGCTACAAGCAAGAACATCTGCTTGTTCCTTGCTCTCCTCGATTGTAGCAACCCGATTCGCTACTTGCTGGAGTAGCTGGCGGGGTTCGGTGGTTTTCGATAAGGTAGCCAAGGGCAGTAAACCGGGAGACGATAGGAGTAAATTGGGGTCTTGTTCCCAGAGTCGAATCACCTGATAAGGATGTCGGGTTTCTCCGTCCTGGTACTTGGAGAGCAAAACTTGCTCTGACACCATTTCTCGTAAGAAAATGACTACTTGATGAACCGAGCCACCATATTGCCGTTTGAGTCTCACATAGTAGTCGAGCATCCGGAAGGGTAGGGGAGGTTGGGAGTAGGGACGGGTTTCAAATTCGATATGGAGAATTTGGTTCCCGGCTTTTAGGAACGTCAGAGAATCGGCGCGGATGGGTTCTTGTATCAGTTCGGTTTTGAGAACTTCAACGGGGGTGGTTGGTGCTTGGGGAAGCAACCATTGGATGAAGGACTCTGGGAATTTTTCGGCTAGGTATTTGCAAGCGTTGTCGTAGGCCAAGGGAGTGAAAAATTGAATCTCAATTTAAGTTTACAATTTATTTTTATGCTAATTACCACTGATGTGAATAACGATCTCTCGGTGGTGACCCCGACTGCGATGTTCCCATAAATAAATTCCCTGCCAAGTCCCTAAGAGTAAGTGTCCTTGGTGAATGGGAATTTGTTCTGAGGTTTTGGTTAATACGCTGCGGATATGGGCTGGCATGTCGTCAGGGCCTTCGGCATCATGGATATAGCTGATCCCATCTTCAGGAACCAGTTTGGCAAAAAAATGGGCTAAATCTTGTAAAACATCGGGATCGGCATTTTCTTGAATGACTAAACTAGCAGAAGTATGCCTTAAAAATAGGGTGCATAATCCGGTTTGAATGCCGGATTCTTTGACGACTTGTTTGAGTTGAGGGGTGATGGGGGAAAAGTTTTTTCCTGTGGTTTTGATTTGTAGTTGGGTTTGATAGTGAGTCATGGGGGGATGGAGATACTTAATGGTTAAGTGTTAATTCCAAAATAGTTGATGACAGCTTGGCCAATCGCCTCACTGCCGTTTTTATCCAATACTACATCTTTTCTGGGAGGGTTTGGGGTTTGGTGTAAAAAGCTCCAATCGCCGCTAAAAAAGGCTTCTGGCTCAATGATTTGATGAGTACCATAATCTTGTAAGCCTTCGATTAAAACGGATGCTTCGGCAAATCCTTGTCGGGTTAAGGAGGCGATGGGTGTATTTAAACGTAGGGCTTCCGCAAAGGTACTATATCCGGGTTTGGAGATGATGCGATCGCAAATCGGCATAAAATCCACGGGTCGATATTCATGGCCCCTCACTTGTAGCAAATTGGGCAGATCGGGCGCTTGGCGATCGAAGGTGATAAACTGCCAATTGGGAAACTTTTTCAGGGTATCATAGGGAATTTCTTGCAGACTTAAGCCGCCAAAGGTTAATAATATCGTCCGTTCTTGGGGAGCAGAAATCGGTAACTGTTGGCGCAACTGCTCCGGAGTCCATCGGGGAATCCCCCCCGTTAAACCCACATCAATAACGTCAGAAAAAGCACTCATGGGTTCATGGAGGGGTAGGCGAAAGAGGCGATCGCAGCGACCATAAGCGGTGCTAATCCAATCGGCAATCTCCATAAATTCCCCTCCCCAAGGGCGATAAATAAAATCCCAACCAAAATTACCCATCATCCAACAAGGAATTCCGGCACTATGGGCAATGTCTACAGCCAAAGAAGGTAAATCAGCTAACACTAAGTCCACCCGATTTTGGCGAATAAAATTAACTTCTCCGGCAATAATTGACCGTTCATTTTTACGAATGTGTTGCAGTTTTTCTAGGGTAGCTTCCTTATCCATGGTGAGGCTATCCGACTGAATCACACCTATATCAAACCCCCTAGGACGGTGGATAAAGTCTACCGGAAGATAGGATTCAAGGAGCCATCGGGGAGCGGTAGTAACTAAAATGAGGAGAATTTCGGGATTTTGTTGGGCGATCGCGGCAGCAACTGAGGCCATTCTCACCGCATGACCAAAACCATGATTGGTAATAGCTAGATATACAGTAGGTCGAGACATGGAGCCATTAAAAATTAGCAATTAAACATCAAAAATGATGACTCGTTCTATTTTAAGAGTCTAAGGGCAAGTTGGGAGAATTTTGAGTTAACTTGCCCTCAATGTGAATCAGGGCAGGGGATATTCAAGTGCGATCGGATAGCAAGGGTGTTTCTTGGACAACCAAGACGGAACAGCCCGCCCGGTGAACAACATAATTACTGACACTTCCTAAGAGTACCTCAGTCACTCCGTGTCGTCCCCTACGTCCAACGATAATTAAATCCGCTCCCCAACTTTTAGCCAGATTGCAGATCCAACGTCCAGTATCCCCCATTTTCCATTCCCACTCACAAGAAACCCCCACTTCTTGGGCGCGATCGCAATAGGAAGTCAGCCATTGACGAGTCTGTTCGGTTTCCTGTGTCATCTGTTCTTGTACAGCTTGGGAAAAATTGGTTAAAGTATGCCCATAGGGGCCAACGTAAGTAAACAGACTGCTCTCTTCCAAGGCAAGACGGTGAAAGAGCATCATTTGAGCAGAAAACTGTTGAGCCAGAACTAACCCTTTCTCAAAAATGGTTTCTGCTTGAATGGAGCGATCGAGGGCGACTAAAATCTTTTGATAAACCATGTTTCAATCATCAATTAAAAACCTTCATTTAAATCATGGCACTGTTTCAGGTACAATACCAAGCGTAAGCTACAACACTTAACGGCTCACTCCTAGAAGCAGTGGAAAGGAAGCACGCAAAAAATTGAAGGAATGACTAATGGCTAACCCGCAACTCCGTCTGATGATCCTGGCCTTTCCCCTTACGAGTTATGTTCTGATAGGACGGATCTTATTCACACTGATCGATCTGAGCAGTCACCTGAATGCGAAATTATGGAATTGGGCGATCGCCGATCGCCAGCAGTATCCCTACTCCCTCAAAGATGACCGAGGGCTGATTCTAGGCTTTCCCCTCACATTTCCCTTGCTCTCTCTTTTGGCCCTCAGTTCTCTACTCTGGTGTACTGTTTTGGTATTCTTGAAGACGGCCAAGCGTGAGAGCCTATTGGAGCAGGTGCAAAAGAGAGTTGGGGATGAAGCCCTGTTGGTTATTGCCCTGCCTGCTGAGTGCGATCGCTGGTTTCAAGGACTGCTAACGGCGGTTTTTGAGGCGATCGAGGGGTGGATGGCTCCAGAAACCTCAGCCGAATTATCGGAAACTGTCTCTAGTGCTGCTCCTGTATCTGCTCCGGTGGCATCGGTTGCAGCACATGAAGCGCAAACCCCAGAACCCCAAGGAACTATTGAGTCTTCTGCTGCTCCCGTTTATCCCACTAACCCAGATGTGCCCTTACGCTCGGAAACAGGCATTGATTATACCCGACTGCGGGATTTACTGGCGGCTCATAAGTGGCAAGAGAGTAATCAAGAAACCCTAGATTTGATTTTGCGGGCGACTCGTAGAGAAAGTGATGGTTGGTTAGATGCCCTGAATTTAGAGGAATTACCTTGTACTGAATTAGACACGATTAATCAGCTTTGGGTGGCCTATAGTCAGGGGCAATTTGGCTTAAGTGTGCAATCTCGAATCTATGAACAGGTGGGGGGAGATTATAGTCAGTTTGGCGATCGCATTGGCTGGCGCAAAGAGAATCAATGGACAAATCCCACTGAGTTAAACTATACAGATAATGCGCCTCCAGGCCATTTACCTTACCTGGGATCGGCGATCGCCTATTCCCTCCTGATCCATAAACTCAAAACCTGTGGTATTCAATAAAATTCAGCCCTATGGTTATTGCAGCACCAGAACCTCAAGCAACAGTCCAACCCAAAGGCGAACAACGGGTCGTTTTTCGCGGCATCACCTGGGAGAACTATTTACACATCCTCGATCAACTCCCTCAATCGAGAGGTTCTCGTCTAATCTATGATGATGGAGTTCTAGAAATCACCATGCCCTTAGAAGACCATGAATTTGCCCGGTGTTTAATTGAGTATTTTATCCGTGGCTTAACTGAACTTATGAATCTTCCCATTAAAACCATGGGATCGACAACCATGAATTATCCCCTGCTCAGAAAAGGAGCAGAACCGGATAGCGCCTATTATTTCCAAAATCAGCCCTTGGTGAAAGGACGCAATGTCAATTTTGCCCAAGATCCACCCCCAGATTTAGTCGTTGAAGTGGATATTACCCACACGGATATTGCTAAAAATCAATTTTACGCCCGTTTAAGTGTGCCAGAGTTTTGGCGCTTTAATGGGCAAGTGTTGCGGATTTATATTCTAGACTCTGGGGTATATGTAGAAGTCGAACAAAGCCCCACCTTTCCCCAAGTGCCCAAGGAGTGGTTATATCAGTTTTTAGCCACAGCAAAAGAAGATGAAATCGGAGCAATGCGAGAGTTGAGAAAGCGCTGGCAGGAAGCCACCCATTCCTAGGGAAAACCCTAGGGGACTTTCCTATTCCCCCCTTTTTAAGGGGGGCAAGGGGGGATCTTTTCCTACTGTCCACCGATACAGCGCAAAGCGCTGTATTGTCCAGGCTCTAGAAGCCATGTTACACAGTACAGATTTTGAATTTGAAAGTCGTTCCACCATTGCACAAGCTATACAACTTTATAAACAAGGAAGAGCAGATTTTGCGGATTATTTAATTGGTGCGATCGCTCGTCAAGCAGGTTGCACAGAAACCGTCAGTTTTGATCGCAAGCTGACGAGCGAAAAGGGATTTCGTTGGATCAATTGATAACCAACTTTTCTAGACTTGATCTTACCCTCGATAGCGCACGGGAATATGAGTCTCTTGTTCAATTTCTTCGGCAAAGGCTTGCAATACTTCTAGCTCCACACATTTCAAGTGTCTCACCTCATAGGGACGGTCATCATAATGATTTCCCCGACCATCTAATTGTCGTTTGACCGGTTTCGGACGGGAGGGGGTATTGAGTTGAATTTCCACTGGAGATAAGGCTTTCATCATCTCAATATACTGATGGCGGGTTTGAGCATCCCATGGGGTCAAAATCATGGTTTGTACCCCTATTTCTCCAGAATACTGTTGGCGAAAGTCGAGCATTCCTTGCCACATTTGCTCTAAATTCAAGCCGTCCACGGGACGATTCACCCGGTTGAGAGGATTAGCCGCGATCGCATCTAGTTTAAGCGAAAGGCGATCGCAATATTTCAAATCCCCTTGCACCTGCGGATCATCCAACAGCGTACCATTGGTCAATACCAGCGTCGGTCTTTGGGTCATGTCCTTGATGCCTTGCAAAATTTCCCCTAAATTTAGGGCTAAGGTCGGTTCGCCACTCCCGCTCAGGGTTACCACATCCACATCCCAAGGAGCAAACCCCTGTAAATCCCCCAAAATCGTTTCCGTCGGCACATAAATCGCCCGCTTTTGGGTCACAATCTCAATCTCTCCCAACTGACAATAGACGCAATTAAATGAACAAACCGACGTTTGCCCAATCGGATCTATGCCCAGCGATCGCCCATAACGCCAAGAAACCACCGGCCCATACACACTCTTAAATTCCGTCGTTGTCGTTACCATGTCCATTCTCTCCATCTATGCTCAAAAAACGCGCTTCCCTCTCTATTGTGACCGAAACCCGAAAAAAGCATCAGGATTTAGCCCTCATCCCCCAACCCCTTCTCCCACAGGAGAAGGGGAGAAAGTCCCTCTCCCGTGGGAGAGGGATATAGGGAGAGAGCAACTACCGCTCCACCGCAGGAGGAGTAAACCGAATCTCAATCCGTCTGCGACTAGGATTATCGCGACCATCCGTCGGCGCAAAATTCCCCGAAACCCCATACAATTGAGCCGCAGAATAGGCCTTAAACTCTAACCCCATCGACTGCAACCGAGGATTACTCTCCAACACCTTCACCACCGCAACCGCACGCATCAACCCCAAATCCGCATTCGATCCCGGATTCAGCCGAGAAACTGACGCACTACCAGCCACCACATCCTCTAAAACTCCATCTAAATTACTCACACTACCCGTATTTTCCTGACCATCCGTATGACCAATCACCTCCACCACATAGCCCTGATAATTTTGAGCAAAACTTTCAATTTGCGTCACCAAATCCTCTGAAATATACTGTTGGAAATCTGGCGCAAGTTCAGCACTCCCAGACGGAAAACTCCTTGACTGCGACTCGCGCAAAACAATCACCGGAGGCGATTTTAACCGTTCAATTTCTCCTTGCAGTTTTTGCACCACATTCTCCCGCCGTTGCAATTGATCTTGCAGATTCGCCACCTGACCTTCTAACCCTTCTACAGCACTGGTTCTGCTATCTAACTCTAATTGCAGATTAGCCAATTGGGACTCTAATTCTTGGGAGCGGGTAACATTGGCATCAGAAACCGATTTCAGAAAAAATGATTTAATTAACGCTAACAGCAAAAACAACGTTAAGATCATGAATGCATTGGACATTAAATCCGTAAACGCTGTCCAAATTTTCAGATCTTCTTGAGTAGTTATATTGCGATATTTACGACGAGTCATGATATATAGAGATTCACACTGCTAATGGGTCAAACCAGATTTATCCTATTCCCTATTCCCTATTCCCTAATTCGATTTACTTTCTAGGGCGCGGCGCAGTCTCAGCAGCTCGGTTTGGGTTTCTTTCATTTGTTTAATATTATCTTGAATCGATTCTGAAGTCGTCACATGACTGCCTAAATTTTCCATCCCTTGCCCAATGGCACGAGCCACCTGATTGAGTGCCGTCACCACTTGCTTTAGTTCCGTTTGCAACTCATCTAAATCTTCCGCTTTAGCAATGGTGCGCCGTTGCAATTGATCCACCGCTTTCACTGCCATTTGAAAGCCCTGAGTCCCCGCTTGCAATTGGGCGATCATATTCTCAAGAGATTGTTGACTTTGCTGTTGAGTTTCAATCACTTTTAGGGAAGTCAGATGACTTTGGCTCATCTGATCCCCAAATTTAGCCAACCGCTTACTATAACTTTGTAGTTCTAATGCTGCAATTTCAATAGTTTGCACCGAAGTCGTTAAGCTATTAATCGACTGATCGAACCCGCGCTGAAGCTGTCCTAAACTAGCAGTTGCAGTAGCTAAACTTTGGGGGAAGGGACTATCTTCTAAGCGTTGGGCAACAGCTAAGAATCGATCGGCAGATTGCTTAAATTCTTCCGTACTTTGGCTAATGGTTAAAGTAGATTCAGTTAAGCGACTATAGACTTTTTCCGCTAGTTCTGCGGCGCGATGGTTTTCAGTTGCCAACTCTTGCATTTTTTCTTTGAGGGCTAATTCGACCGAGGCACTCACCATTTGCCCAAACCGGTTAAGAAAGCCTTCAAAAGAGTGATTCATGCCTTGAATTATGCGATCAAATCGGGTATTATGTTCTAAGGTTTGCAAATAAACATTGTCTAGATAGTCTTCGA
Source organism: Roseofilum acuticapitatum BLCC-M154 (assembly GCF_030068475.1). GTDB lineage: Bacteria > Cyanobacteriota > Cyanobacteriia > Cyanobacteriales > Desertifilaceae > Roseofilum > Roseofilum acuticapitatum. The sequence goes on from NZ_JAQOSP010000100.1 coordinate 39,500, forward strand.
GAGCATCAACAAATTTGGTTTTGGCGATCGCGGTGTTAAACAAGCCATTGACAACCGTTAAGACAGCACTAAACAAAATAGACACTAAGCTAGTAAAAAAGGCAATCCCCATGCCTTGCAAGGGTTTTTGCAAAGCTTCTAATAAAGCGTTAATGTCTGTGGCGGTGCTATTACTGATGGTTTCACTTAAGGCAGTTAGATTTAAGGTGATGCCAATAAAGGTTCCCAGAAGTCCGACGGATAATAGCAAGTTGGGCAAAATTCGCCCTAAATATTCAATTTGATCGCAGGATAAAAACAGAACTTTCTCTTGACTATAGACTTGATCGATGAGCGCTCCAGTGTTAACCTGTTCTAAGCGAGTAATCGATTCTGCATACCGTTGTTCTACATATTCAATGATTTCCGGTTTGCGGTTGAGGGGTTGCCAGTGAATCAGTCGCCGCACTTTTTGGGCAAGAACGGTAAGATGTAAATGGAGTGCCATCCTTAAGAGAATTGCCCCTAGGGAAGGGAGAATGACTAGGGCAATGGTAAAGATAATCAGGTAGGGAGGAATAAGAGCCATAGGAACAATTAACAATTATGGTTATTTCAAATAACAATAAAACATCGTGTAAGAGACAGGACAAGCGATGTACTATAATTTGATATCCTTCCAATCTCTTGCTGTAGAAAAACGACTCAAATGTTTAATATTTTTGGTTGCAATAACTACATAACGGCCGGGATACTCTTCTTGTAAGATTTGGTAGTGAGCAGAAATAATGAGATCAATATCTAGGGCTTGGCGAGGAGCTGTCGGTTGTCCTTGCAACTGAGCCTCTGACCAAATTTCTGCTGCTCTGTACAATACATTGTTAGTCACCTCAAGGAATTCTATAACATTACTTAGATCATTGAGGTTTTCTAATCCGTTTATTTGGCGATCCTGTTTCAAAGCAAGTGTTAAGGATCTTCTAATCTCATAATCACAAATATATGAAGTTACGACTCTAGACCCTCTTGCTAGTAAAGAATATAACCATTTTTGACATTTATCGTTCTCTGAAGAAATATTAGGATTACAAAGTACCCCCAAGATAGAACTATCTATAAAAACGATCATCTAATTTTCATTATTTTCAGAAAATAGCTTCTGTCCAACGGGGCGATGATTATCGATCGTTTCATAAACAAATCGCCAAAATTCTAAATCTTTTTCAGTTGTTTTCTTACGACGATTTCGATCCATCATCGCTTTAAGGATCTCCATCGCTTTTTGATTCTTGATAATTTGCTCTTCTCTATCCCATTCAGAATCTGAGCCTACATTACTGATGTGCTGTTTTTCTCGTATCATTGAGTTTAGAGCCTCCATTGTTTCTCCTTCATTCTACTTAACCAGACTAAGATTACAGCCTATTATTGTATATACTTCTGATCTATTCAGAAAATGGTGACGAAAATGGGTTTAAGGGGGTTCCGTGGTCGAGTTTAGGAGTGTTTATCGAGTTGCTGGCGTAAATAGGGGGTGTTGCTTAAGAGATCGGTTTGTTCGAGGGTTTGTTGTTCTTTGGTGGCCATCCATTTGAGTTGCACTTCTTGGTTTTCGGCTTCTCGATCGCCTAAAATCAAACAAGCGATCGCCCCACTTTTGTCCCCGCGAGCCATTTGTTTCTTCAAAGCTGCGCCACTCAGGTCGAGTTCTACAGAAAATCCGGTTTCCCGCAACCCCTGAGCGAGTTTCAAAGATTGGCGCTCTGCCAGTTCGCCCCTAGAAATGAGATAAAAATCTAGAGTAGACTGGGGAATCTGAGCCAATTTTTCCACTAAAATCATTAAGCGCTCTAATCCCATAGCCCAACCGACGGCCGGGGTTTCTTTGCCCCCCAATTCGGCGACTAAGCCATCATAGCGTCCGCCCCCACAAACGGTGGCTTGGGCCCCTAAATCATCGGATTGAATCTCAAAGGCGGTATGGGTATAGTAATCCAGTCCTCTAACTAGGCGAGGATTAATCTGATAGTCAATCCCCAAATCTGTCAGTAGGGTTTGCACCTGTTCAAAATGATTGCGGGAGAAGTCCCCTAAATACTGTAATAAACTGGGTGCATCTTGGACAATTTCTTGGGTGCGCTTGTCCTTGCTATCCAAAATCCGTAGGGGATTACGGGTTAAGCGGTCTTGAGAGTCGGCATCTAACTCTTCTTTATAGGGAGTCAGATAGTCAACCAGGGCTTGACGATAGTTTAAGCGGTCTTCCCGGTTCCCCACCGAATTTAGGTCTAGCTTCAGGGATTTGAGTCCCAGGGATTTGAGAATTTGGGTGGCAATGGCGATCGCCTCAGCATCCGCTCTCGGATCGGCAGTTCCGATCGCCTCCAACCCCAATTGATGAAACTGTCTCTGTCGTCCCGCTTGGGGCCGCTCGTACCGGAACATGGGCCCCATGTACCAGAGACGCTGAAGCCCTTTAGCGCTTAGACTATGCTCGATATAGGATCGAACCACTCCGGCCGTATTTTCCGGTCTCAGGGTAATGGAGCGATCGCCGCGATCGGTAAAAGTGTACATCTCCTTTCCGACCACATCCGTCGCTTCCCCAATTCCCCTAGCAAACAATTCCGTTTGCTCAAAAATCGGCGTGCGAATCTCCTGATAGCGGGCCTGAGATAGAATTTTGCGAGCAGTGGATTCCACCCACTGCCATCTAGCTATCTCATCCGGCAGAATATCGCGAGTTCCTCGTATACCTTGCAGTTGAGCCATTAGTTTTCGTCAATTGATTTCCAGACACCATAGCGATCGCTATAGTACGCCAAGATTTGATCGATACGGGCCAAATCTTCAGCCCCCAAAGAAGCTGGGTATTCGATCCACATCCCCCCAACCTGGCTTAAATAATAATTAAACTCCGAACTAGAGCGGGGATATAAACCCGTGTTCACACCATCAATTTGACGCAAGTGGGCTGCCACTTCGCGGTATACCGCCAGAGGCAACTTGGGCCAACTAATGGTTTGCTTCGTCTGGTTCACAGCCGAAGCCACGGCAGATGCAGATTGGGGTTTCATGGGTATAGATGACATTTATTCGTCTTCGGGTTGTGTCGGGTTAGTGGGTAGGGTGCAACAATTGACCTCATCTATGCATACTTTACCCCATTTCATTGCCCATCGAACCAACTCCACGCGATTATCGGTTTTGGTCTTTTTGAGAATATTGCTAATGTGATTGTCTACCGTGCGTTTACTGATTTCCAGCTTTTCGGCAATATCTTGGTTGGCTAATCCCATGGCCACCAATTCTACTACCTGAATTTCACGGTCTGAGAGAGACATGGACTTGATTGATTCGCTAACAGTCATAGTGATGATTGATCTCGATTAATGGAAAGCATATATCCTTTAGTATATCTACTTAACTTATAACTCAATGCTATTTTTGCAATTGTCGTCTTGATTTCCAGTTTAGCCGATCTATTTTGCCGGACTCGGCCAGCCGGGGAAAACTCTTGATGAGTCCGATCTCCAGAACTAGCTTACGATCCCCGCTAGAGTCTCAATTGTGTTGGTGATAACGACTGGGAATAGTAGTACACTGAGGGTTCTAGGCTTACGGCAAAACTTTCTATGAATACAGCTCAGGTTCTGTGCTTAGGTGAACTTTTATGCGATTGTCTGGCTGACCAAGCTGGACTTCCCTACGATCAAGTTAAGTCCTGGACTCCTTACCCAGGCGGCGCTCCTGCTAATGTAGCTTGTAGATTAGTCAAGTTGGGGACTCCATCAGCATTTATTGGCAGTGTCGGTTCGGATCAGTCGGGCGATCGCCTGGTGCAGTTTCTCCAAGAACAGCAGGTGGATATCCAAGGCATTCAACGCCATCCCAGTGCCCCCACCCGCCAGGTTTATGTGGTTCATTCCTATAGTGGCGATCGCTATTTTGCAGGCTTTGGAGATCTGCCGACCACTGACTTCGCGGATGCCTATCTCGATGGCGCATTACTCCCCATAGACCTATTTAGAGAGGCAGAATATTTGGTTTTGGGAACCCTGGAATTAGCTTATCCCCAAACCCAGGAAGCCACTCACAAAGCTTTAGAGATCGCTAATCAATATCACCTGAAACTGGTCGTCGATGTCAATTGGCGGCCCATTTTTTGGCCCGATCCCAATTTGGCCAAACCCTTAATCTATGATTTATTAGCCCAAGTCGATTTTGTAAAAGTGAGCGATGAAGAAGCCCAAGTCTTGTTTGAAACCACCGATCCATTGGCGATCCGAGACCGGTTTCCCGATTTAGAAGGGGTGGTGGTTACTGCTGGCGATCGACCCATTCAATATGCGATCGGAGAAGGAGAAGGGACTTTACCGGCTTTTTCTGTACCCGTAAAAGATACGACGGGAGCTGGGGATGGATTTGTAGCGGGTTTAGTTCATCAATTGAATCGTTACCAGATTTCTAGCCTGCAAGATCCCCAAAAGGTTAAGGAAATTGTCACTTATGCGGCAGCCGTGGGTGCATTAACGACCCTAGAACCGGGTGCTATTGCTGCTGGGCCGACGGCCGAACAGGTGGAAAGCTTTCTCCAAGAACAGGGGATTTCTCTGTCCTATTTGTCTTGATATTTGTCTTGACGTTTCTGATCAGATTTATCTGTGCGAATTCTAATCCCTGACTTGAGATATTCGGCGATCGCCTCCCCCAGTTTGTCCTCTGGGGTTTTCTTCTTCTGGGGTTTCTCGACTAAGGTCTCCTGTGTCCATAAAATGACAAGAATAGCAAAAATGGCGATCGGCAAAAACATGGGATTCTCTCCTCGTGAGTTCAAAAAATCCCATCCTCAACTAGGATGGGATTTCAGAGCATTAAATTAGGTCTCTATAGGGGTCTCGGAAAAAAGACGGCGATTTTATGCAAAAGCCCGGAAATTGTTACAAAACTTATAATGGTAATGGTAATCACTCATCTTCCCCATTGCAATTCAGCCAAGAGGCTGTATTCTGAAGGCATAGCAAGATTGGGAGTTCTAGTTATGAATCGCTTCCTGTGGATCAGCGCCATCAGTATTTCTTTATTCTCGACAGTAGGTTGTAATGCACCCCAAACATCCCAAGAGGGTGCTGTCCTTAACTCAGAAGTGGCGGTCAATCCCTCCCCTTCTCCCCAGGTTGCCCCAAAAAAAGACGAGAGCAACACCTTAGCCCAAATTCCCCAATTAACCCCTTCAACCTCGGCTGAGGAACGGTTAGCACAGCTCAAAGAAGGTCAGCGCGATCCCTTTAGTCCCTTAGAAACCCATGCCATTGTCACTCCTGGCGAGATTAAGGTTACCAAAACCCCACCCTCGACCCCTCCCCCAGAAGTAACCGTTAAACCTAATCCAGTTCCCTCAGTCCAACCCTTACCCGTTACCCCTCCACCTCCTCCAGTTCCAGCTCCCATACCCCAATTGCCGACCTTACAACCCACTCCTGTACAAGAGCTACCCCAAACTATTGAAGTGGCTCAAGTGCAGCCTATACCCGCTCCTAGCCCGGTGAAACCATCGGGAGCAGAAGCCGTAAAAGTGACTGGTGTGGCAGAACTTCCAGATGGGATGCGGGCCATTCTTAAGGCTCCAGATGAGCCAACTTCTCGCTATGTCGTGGCGGGTGAATCCCTGTCCAACGGTAGAATACGAGTGAAACGGATTGAAATTGCCTCTAGCGGTAATCCGATTGTGGTCTTAGAAGAAAATGGTAAAGAATTTATCAAGACGGTGAGCGATCGCCCTTAAAAATCCTATTTAATTTTTAATTTTCAATTGATAATGTATACTCGTTTTCTCTCTGCTGCTCTGCTCAGTCTCGCTCCTAGCCTAGCTCTTACTCTTCCCAGTGTCGCCAACCCGGTGATTGACCGCATCGCCTCAGAAATTACGGTTCGCATTGAGGGGCCCCAGGGGGGTAGCGGAGTCATTTTTACCACAGAAAACCAAGTGTATTATGTAGTCACCAATGCCCATGTGGTCGATCGAACGGGAGACTATACCATTATTACTCCAGATGGCGATCGCTATCGGGTCAGCCCTTCCCATCGGTTGCGGATGCCAGGAGAAGATATCGCCATCCTAGCCTTTCACAGTCCAAAAACCTATCGCACCGCCGACATAGGTAATCCGGAAGCAGAAGAAGTCGGAAACCCCATTTATGTAGCCGGTTGGCCCCGCTCTGGAGGCTCCGTTCCCCAACGAATTTTCGTTAATACCGAAGGGGAATTGATCCAACTGCTTCAGGGGGTCGATCAAAGCCAACTGCCCTTAAATTATACTAATATAGTGCGCGTGGGCATGAGTGGTGGCCCAGTATTAAACAAACGAGGGGAAATTATCGGTATTAATCGCTTAGTTCAGTTAGTCGAAGATACGGATCAAATCGTTGCTGCTGGCATTAAAATCGATAAAATTTTAACCTGGTGGGAAAGCACTCCAAAACCCACCCCCACCGCAGCCGATTCTAGAGCCGTGGTGAGTGAAACCCCCGCTCCAGCCACAGAAGCAGTTGTAGCCGGAGGATATCAGTTAAGTCAAACCCTACACCGGGAAGGGGGATTTTTAGGCGCAGTAGTAATAGGAGATACTATACTCATCAGTGGTCATAGTGATGGGCAAATTATCCTCTGGAATTTAGCCACCGGAGAGTCCATCAAAACCCTCACCGGTCATCAAAAAGCCATCAATACTTTAGTCATCACTCCTGACGGTAAAACCCTCATTAGTGGAAGCGAAGACCGCACCATTAAGCTCTGGAATTTGCCCTCTGGAGAACTGCAAAAAACCCTCACCGGTCATCGAGATGCTGTCTCTGCTTTAGCCCTCTCTCCTGACGGTCAAACCCTCGTTTCTGGCGGATGGGATCAACAAGTTATCATTTGGAATCTCAACACCTATGAAATACTAGAAACCCTTGCCGGTCATCAAGGTTTAATCAGTTCTTTAGCCATTTCTGCCGATGGTAAATGGTTAATTAGTGGCTCCCAAGATACCACGATTCGAGTTTGGGAATTACCCAGTTTTAAGTTAACCAAAGTTCTCAAAGGTCATCGTTTATCGGTTCTCGCTTTAGCCCTCAGTGTCGATAGTCAAACCCTAGCTAGTAGCGGTGGAGAAGGAGATATCAACATCTGGAGTTTAGCCACAGGGGAATTGCAACGAACCCTTAAAGGTCACACGGATGGCGTTTGGTCTTTAGCACTAGAAGAAGATAATCAAACCCTGATTAGTGGCAGTTGGGATAAGACAATTCGCTTTTGGAATATACAGACTGGTCAGTTACAGTCCACCGTGAAAGAACATTCAGATTATGTCGTTTTCCTGGGGTTGAGTGCTAAGGATCGCAGGCTCGTTTCCGGGGGATTAGATAATCAGATTTTAATTTGGCAGCATCAGGGCAATTAATTCAGGAAGAAAAAATAATGCCCCATTGTTAATTATTAGTTATTAATTGATATGATGTTTGATTTTTGGGTAAGAACCAGTGGAACCTGGATGAATGTGGCAACCGTATTAGTAGGAACGGGGTTAGGGTTGTTGCTGAAAAATCAATTGCCCCAGCGCATTCAAAATACCATTACTCAAGGAATGGGATTAATTACTCTGTATTTGGGGATGAGTATGGCGGGTAATTTAACTCAAGGGCAAGCGGGAACAGTTGATGGGGTGGTTTTGGCGGTGATGAGTTTAACTTTGGGTGGATTGTTGGGGGAATGGTGGCAACTGGAAGAGCGACTGAATGCTATTGGTTCTCAACTGAAGATCTGGTTTCGGGGAGGGGGACGGTTTACGGAAGGGTTTGTTACCGCGAGTTTACTTTTTTGTGTGGGGCCGTTAACCTTGATTGGTTCCCTGAATAATGGACTAACGGGTGATAATAGTTTAATTGCTCTGAAAGCAACCATGGATGGTTTGGTGTCTATTGCGCTGACTGGGAGTTATGGCATTGGTGTGGGGTTTTCTATCTTCACCATTATCATCGTTCAAGGGGGAATTTCTTTACTCGCCGGTAGCCTGACTCATATTGTACCCGACCCAGCCAACGACCCACGCATTTTTCTGGTGACTGGAGTGGGGGGAATTATTATGCTAGGCTTGGGCTTGAATTTGCTTAATATCGGTAAGCTGCGGATTGCCTCATTTTTACCTGCATTGGCGTTAGCACCGTTGATTTATGCGATCGCCCAAACCATTCAGAGAACGATCGCCTCTTGGTTTACCCCCTAATCTAGACCATGCTATCCTTTGAGAGCCTCTTATGCAAAGGAGTTATTGATGAAAATTACGACCAGTACCGGCTTAGTCGGTTTCTTATTAGCTCTATCGGCTTTGAGCGGTTCCCCAGCTCAGGCAACAGGAAGTGTATCTGAATTTTCTCACCCCTCTTCTAACCTGGAACAGCGCTTAAATCGCTTAACGGAAACCTTACAAAATCGCGAGCAACAGTTAGACTCAATTCCCCAATCTACGGAAACTGAACATAGCAAGGATATCGCCCAATTTCGTAATGTTTTCCGCAATGGGGGTGGCTTCAGAAATAGTGGCGGATGGCGCAATGGCGGCAGTTTTCGGAATGGGGGTGGATGGCGCAATGGATGGCGCGATGGGGGTGGTTTTGTGAACTTCCGCAATTTTTAGGCAGAACCCAGAACCCGCATCACGGGGAAAGCAGGGAGCTGTAGAAAATTGATCGAAATGATCGATAGTAGATTTCCTCCATGGTAGTGAACCTGTCCCTACGATCGGTGTGTTTCAAACTACGATGATTTACTGTAGGGGTGGGTTCTCTAGGATCTAGGGGAGCATAAACAATTTAGCTATAGAATCTTAAGGGGTGCTTCAAATCCATTAACCATTCCCCCCACAAGGCGCTATAATTGCCTCTCGTACCCATTGACAGCAGGGGAATTTACAGGTATGTCAGACTGGCAATTAATAGAAGGTGGAGTCACTGCCCCCAAGGGATATCAAGCCGCAGGCATTACAGCAGGGTTAAAAGCTTCAGGACAACCCGACTTAGCCTTGATTGTATCAGATGTGGAGGCGATCGCCGCCGGAGTCTTTACTACGGTACAAGTTCGCGCTGCTTGCGTAGACTATTGTCGTCAACGCTTAGAGCAAAAAGCGAGTGCTAAAGCGATTTTATGTAACTCCGGTCAAGCCAATGCCGCCACAGGGGAAGCAGGATGGCAAGATGCCCTAGAGTGTGCATCCCTGTTGGGAGAAGCTCTGAATGTCGATCCCAATTCGATCCTTTTGGCCTCTACAGGGGTGATCGGTCAACGGATCAAAATGGACATCATGCGATCGGGTATTCCCCAAGTAGTCTCTAGTTTATCTAGTGAAGGATCGAAGACGGCTGCTAGAGCGATTATGACCACAGATTTAGTGCCGAAAACCATTGCTCTAGAGGCTCAATTTGGCGATCGCCCCGTGCGTGTTGGCGGTATTGCCAAAGGCTCCGGGATGATCCATCCCAACATGGCCACCATGCTCTCCTTCGTCACTTGTGATGCCACCGTTTCGCCCCATCTCTGGCAAGAAATGCTCAGTCGAGCGGCTAACCGCAGCTTTAACCAAATTACGGTTGATGGCGATACCAGCACCAATGATAGCTTGATTGCCCTGGCCAACGGTCAATCCCGCACTCCAGCCATTACCACCATGGGGCCAGAAGCAGAAAAACTCGAAGCCATGCTAACCGCAGTGTGCCAGCATCTAGCCAAGGCCATGGCTCGTGATGGAGAAGGAGCCACCTGTTTAGTCGAAGTCGAAGTCTCTGGTGCAGATAATGAACAAGCTGCCAGTCAAGTCGCCAAAACTATTGTCGGTTCTTCCCTAGTTAAATCGGCTATTTTTGGCCGTGACCCCAACTGGGGACGCATTGCCGCAGCAGCAGGCCGTGCTGGAGTCCACTTTGAAGCCGAAAACCTGAATATTATGTTAGGTGACTTCAAGATGATGGAAAATGGCCAACCCCTCACTTTTGACCGGGATGGGGCTAGTCAATACATGAAACAAGCGGCCCAAGGCGCATATTTACAAGACGATACGGTGAAAATCGGCGTTTCCATCGGCAATGGCCCCGGTACTGCCAAGGCTTGGGGATGCGATCTCAGCTACGATTACGTGAAAATAAACGCTGAATACACCACTTAGGGAATAGGGAATGGGGAATAGGGAATCTCCCCATCCCCATCACCAACAAACTTAAACAAAAGGCCCCAGGGGGGTTAAAATAGGATGCCAATGATTGCATAATCTAAATCGACCCAGCGTTTTTATGATTTCGAGTAACGATTTTAGAACGGGCGTGACCATCGAACTCGATGGCAGTGTATGGCGGGTAATCGAGTTCTTGCATGTTAAACCAGGTAAGGGATCTGCCTTTGTCCGCACGAAGCTGAAGAATGCCCAAACGGGAAGTGTAATTGAGCGAACTTTCCGCGCCGGGGAAACAGTCCCTCAAGCGAATTTAGAGAAGAATACAAAACAGTTTACTTATCGCGATGCGAATCAGTTAGTGTTCATGGATATGGTGACCTATGAAGAGAGTCGCCTCAATGAAGACCAAATTGGCGATCGCGTTAAGTATCTTAAAGAAGGAATGGAAGTGAATATCCTCACCTGGGGTGAGAGAGTGATCGATGTGGAATTGCCCAACTCCGTTGTTTTAGAAGTTGTAGAAACCGATCCAGGAGTCAAGGGAGATACGGCTACGGGAGGCACGAAACCAGCTACCGTGGAAACCGGCGCTCAGGTGATGGTTCCTTTGTTTATCTCCATTGGTGAAAAGATTAAAATCGATACCCGTGATGATAGCTATTTAGGTCGAGAAAAGTAATTCCATCAACTTAATCTGTTTAAAAACATTACATTCCAAGCACTAGAGAAAGGGTGAAGCAACTGTGAATTTGAACTTTGACGAACTCCGTGAACTACTTACTACTTTAAGTCAAACCGATATTGCGGAGTTGACGTTGAAGAGTGATGCCTTTGAACTGACAGTTCGTAAGGGAGAAACTGGCGCTATTGCCAGCGTATCTCATGTTGCTGTCTCTTCCCCGGTTGTCCAAAGTCCAGTCCCTACCCCCACACAGCTCGCTCCACCCACACCTCCAGTCAGTGAACCCTCTCCACCTCCTCTAGAGCAAAAATTAGAAGAGATTAAGTCCCCAATGGTGGGGACATTCTATCGCGCTCCAGCTCCAGATGAACCGCCTTTTACGGAGGTGGGCGCTCGCATTCGGGTGGGGGATACGGTGTGTATTATTGAGGCGATGAAGTTGATGAATGAGCTGGAGGCGGAAGTCTCTGGAGAAGTGGTAGAAATCTTGGTGGACAATGCCCAACCGGTTGAGTTTGGACAGGTGTTAATGAGAGTGAAACCGAATTAGGGTTAACTGCCTGGATTTCACTTTTTATCCTGCTCATTAAAACCGGCTAATCCTTGGAAGAGCATGACTAAACCGCCGATGGCAATGGCGATCGCTAATCCCCCCGCAATCCAATCTAAAACCTGTGTATTTTCCATGATTCCTCTGAGTGTTGGCTATCTTTGAATAGGCTTGAAGTGTGATTCACTCCAACTCAAAGGTTCAGAATATCACACAAACCCTTATCATTAAGTAACAAACCCTTGTTGCTAAAAAGATATGCCCCTTGCTCATGTGATTGGTTTAGGTAAATCGGGAATCGCAGCCGCTAAACTGCTACACCGCCAAGGATGGCAGGTAAAAGTGAGCGATCGCCAAATCTCAGACTCCTTACGCCAACAACAGAAAACTCTTCAGGATCTGGGAATTGCCTGCGAGATCGGACATTCCTTTAGTCTAGAGGATACCCCGCTTCCCGAACAAATTGTGGTTAGTCCTGGGGTTCCCTGGGATATTCCGATATTGCTGCAAGCTAGAGCGCAAGGCATTGAAACTCTGGGGGAAATGGAACTCGCTTGGCGAGAACTCAAGGATATTCCTTGGGTAGGGGTTACGGGAACCAATGGGAAAACCACCACTACGGCTTTAATTGCGGCGATTTTCCAGACGGCTGGCTTCCATGCTCCTGCCTGTGGTAATATTGGCTACGCTGCCTGCGAGTTGGCCCTGGGGGAAAAACGCCCCGATTGGGTGATTGCGGAAATTAGTAGTTATCAGATTGAATCTTCCTCTACCCTGTCTCCGCAAATTGGGGTTTGGACAACGTTTACCCCCGATCATCTCAATCGCCATAAAACCCTGGAAAATTATTACACCATTAAAGCGCAACTTTTGCGGCGATCGCATCAGCAAGTCTTGAATGGCGATGATGCCTATTTACATCAAGTTGGCCTCGAACAATGGCCTGATGCCTATTGGACTAGCACTCAAGGCAAACAGCATTTAGTCACCTCTCCCCAAAAGGGTATTTATATTCAAGACCGATGGGTAATAGTGCAAGGAGACCCCATTTTACCGGCTGCCAGCTTAAGGATGGTGGGGGCCCATAATCAGCAAAATCTCTTAATGGCTGTGGCTGTGGCTCGGTTAGCGGGTATTGAACGGGAAGCCATTGCTGAGGCGATTGTCACTTTTCCCGGCGTTCCCCATCGCTTAGAACTCATTTGTACCCTGGATCAAATTGACTTTATTAATGATAGTAAAGCCACCAATTATGATGCTGCCGAAGTCGGGTTATCCGCAGTGCCAGCGCCAGTTATTTTAATTGCTGGTGGAGAAGCCAAAGAAGGCGATGATACCCAATGGTTGCATCGGATTAAATCTAAAGCAGCAGCCGTCCTCCTCATTGGCGATGCTGCTCCCCATTTTGCCCAACGCCTACAAGCTGTCGGTTATCATGGCTATGAAATCCTGGAAACCTTGGATCGAGCTATCCCCCGCTCCTTAGTCCTAGCCCAACACTATAAAGCTAAAGGGGTATTATTTTCCCCTGCCTGCGCCAGTTTCGATCAATATGCCAATTTTGAACAACGGGGCGATCATTTTCGCCAGTTGTGTTTAGAAATGACAGGTAAGAGCTGAGAATTTAGGGGAATAAATTTCAAATTTGATATTATGGAGTGGGAGCATCTTCCTCCCTAGATTTTTAATTAGGGTATTTAACCGAATTTGATACAGCGCAAAGCGCTGTATTGGTGGACAGTAGGAAAAGATCCCCCCTAGCCCCCCTTAAAAAGGGGGGAATAAGAAAGTCCCCCTTTTTAAGGGGGATTTTCCGCAAGCGGACATGAAAGGGGGATCAAAATGTCCCACATAAAGCGCGAAAACTGCTGTATGATATTATCTCCCACTCACCTGTTGCAATTTCCTCAGTTCCCGATGAACACTAATGCCAATTTCCAACGTTTCATTAATTAAGCGTCCATAATGACCATCTTGACCTTGAACATCAAAATCAATTAAATCCGACAAATTGCGATCTAATTGATGGAACAAATCATCGGGTAATTGGACTTGATGATACTCGCGCACCAGTCGTTCTGCTTTCAGGGCATGGATAAAGCTATCTTTAGTAATTTTTAGGGCTTGAACCATTTGATGACGATTCTCAGTATCTTGCTCCATATAACCGTCAGTAATTAACCCATCCATGCGATAGAATATGGTGACAATGCGCTCATAATTGTCCAGTTCATTTAAAAGATTGAGCAAGTAAATTAAAGGTTTAGAATTTAAATAAACGTAGAGATTAATCATCAAAAACAAAAAAGCAGTCAACCCCAAGCTAGAGGCGACGGGTAGCCAGTAATTCGGATTAGCGCTATTCCAGGAATTTTTAATCACCAGTAGTGTTGTACCAGAAGCAATCACTAAGGTGAGGAAAAATAACCCTAACTCTAATCCCGAAAATTTCAGCAGAGCTGCATTTCTTTTTTCCTCATTAGATTCCTGATGACTAACTTTCGCCCAAACCCGATAATATTCTCCCAGGAAACTATCATGGATAGAAATACCACTGATTTTTTGCAGGGTTTCATCGGATATTCGCAGATCTTCTGAGTCTGAATTCATAATGATTTGGGGACAACATACAGATGGGATTGAGTGAAATTAGTTAAATAAAGCAAGAAACGACCTGAAAACCGCACTATAAAAATTACTTTCTAGAGGACGGAACAGTTCAAATGCTTTGCCTGGAGTTCCCATAAAAGGCCGCAGTGTCCAACCAAGTTGACTGCCAATGATACCATAGAGGAACAACCATCCTAACAGAATTTTGTGGCGAATTTCATACCCAATATCATCGGTTTTCATCAGTTTTTTCATGCTTTCGTAAAAGAACTGAATCCCGAAACATCCTGTGATTCCTAAAATTAAAACATTCAAGAGGAGATAAAAGTGATAGTCGGGGATACTTAAGAGAAAGAAAACGGTAATAGGTGCAAAGCCACACAGTAAAATGCTAATCAATCCCATGGCACTCATGAGTAAACAAAGATATTGTTCGGGATTGCATTTAGAGCCAAATAAGACATTAAATAGATATAAAGTCGGAAAACAGATGATTAAGGTGAGTAAGTATAGGGCGGGGAGTTTGATGCTAGAGACTAGGGATTGATACCAATGACCATAGGCTCCCATAATCAATCCATAAAAGGCGAAAAATAGAGAACTAGAAATGAATAATCCCGTAATTTTGGATTTAATTTTAATCCCTTGGTAAATTTCATCCATGAATGAATTTCGCTCTCGAAGCATCTGCATGACGATGGAAAAATAATTCATAATTCTTGACTTTTTAAGTAATGTATTATAATGGAATGACTGAAAAAATAATTTTCAAGTTCCCATGTTCTATTGTAAGCTGAATTTTGGGGATGAATATCAATTGTATGAAATATTCAAGCTTATTTAAGATCCTATGGATGGTGGCTGTTTCTGTGCTGGTGCAAGGTTCGGGAATAGCATTAGGAATAGATCCAGGGATGGGTCGTATTATCGCCCAACCGGTGCAGCCGCTCCGTAGTGTTCCCCCTGGAATTCCACCGACTCAACGATTATCAGAACATACAGCAGCAGTAAAAGCAGTCGCAGTCAGTACCAATGGTCGCATCATTGCTAGTGCGGGAGAAGAGAATCAGATTTATCTGTGGGATTTGTGGGAAAATCGCCCCATAGGGATGCTAACGGGTCATACGGAAGCAGTGTTAGCTTTGGCCATGAGTCCACAAGGGAAATTAATGGCTAGTGCGGGTTTAGACCGCACGATTCGGGTTTGGAATACGGAAACGGGAGAGGAAATGACCACATTTACGGGTCATCGTAATGGTATTTTAGCTCTAGCGATTAGTCCGGATGGACGGATTTTAGCGAGTGGGGGATTGGATCGGACGATTCATTTGTGGAATCTGGAAACGGGAAAGGCGATCGGGGTTTTAGAAGGTCATGAAGATTGGGTGCAAGCGTTAACGTTTACACCGGATGGGAATACGTTAATTAGTGGCAGTGCGGATGCAACTATTCGCTTTTGGAATCTGTATACGGGTGAAGAACAACAGGTTTTAGAGTCGCCAACCGGTGGTATTTTAGCGTTGGCTTTGAGTGAAGATGGACAGATTTTGGTGAGTAGTGGGTTTGAATCGGCGATCGCCGTTTGGAATGTGCGGACGGGATTACTTGAAACTCTGTTAACCGGTCATCGCTTGGGAGTTTTGTCCCTGAAATTTAGTCCCACTGGGAATATTTTAGCCAGTGGTAGCGATGATGGCACGGTGAAGTTGTGGAATATGGATACGCGAACCGAAATTCAGACCTTTTCCGGTCATGATACGGGAGTGAGTGCGATCGCCTTTACCCCAGATCGTCGTTCCTTAATTAGTGGGGGAGATGATGCAATCGTCAATCTCTGGAATCTCGATACTCGTCTCTTTCCCGACAATTTCACCCCCCATGGCGATATGATTTCTGCCCTAGGATTTACGGGGACTGGAGATCTATTAATTAGTAGTAGTTTAGACCAAAGTTTGAAAATTTGGCCCGTTGCTGCACGGGATCATACTTCTCCTCTGCATACCTTTTCAGGTCATGATAGCTCCATTTGGTCTTTAGCCGTCAGTCCCATTCAACCGGTGGTTGCCAGTGGCAGTTTTGACGGCAAAATTAAGCTGTGGAATTTGATTACGGGACGATTAATTGAGACCCTCACGGCCCATCAGGGGGGAGTGTATAGTTTAGCGATTAGTGCTGATAGTCAACTGTTGGTCAGTGGAGGAGACGATCGCACCGTCAAGTTATGGGATCTGCAAACGGGGGTATTATTGAAAACTCTAGGCGGCCCCAAAGAAACCGTGTATACCGTTACTTTGAGTGGCGATCGCCGTTGGTTAGCCTCTGGTAGCGCCGATGGTGTGGTTCACCTGTGGGATCTGAATCGCTTAGAATTAGTCTCTAGTTTTCCCGCTCATCGGGGTGCGGTCTACGGTTTGGCCTTGAGCAGAGATGGTAAATTATTAGTCTCTGGAGGAGAAGACGGCCAAGTGCGCGTGTGGGATTTGCGACCGGTTGAGCAAGAAAAGCAAGAGATTCCCACAAGTCGTCGTTTACAGGAAAATGACTCTCAGGTGCGATCGCTCGCTATTACCCAAGATGCCCGCTATATCGTCACCGGGTCAAGTAGCCCAGAAGTCAAAGTTTGGAACCTAGTCACCGGGGAATTAATGCATACCTTAAGGGGTCATACTGGAGGGGTTTCAGCCCTTTCTATCCACCCCAATAACCGCACTGTTGCTACCGGTAGCATGGATCAAACCATCCGCTTATGGGACTTAATGACGGGGAAATCCCAGCAAGTTTGGCGCTAGGGGATCATAATAGAGAGTAAGTTGATGATTACTGAGGAGTGTGCGATCGTGAATAGTCAAGCTTTAGCCCGCTATATAGAAGCCACCGATGGCATCTCTAAACCCTGGTTGCTCCTCCAATTACGCTTAAAAAAGCTACAAGAGCGTCGCCACGAACTTGAACCCCAAGAGTACATGGAGCAATTAACCGAAATTCACGAAGACTTAATGAAACTCGGCCAATGGTGGAAAGGCATTGAAGATCAAGTCTTTTAGCCATTAGGGATACCATGCTCAATGAAGCTCAACAACATGAACCCAGTATCTTTTTTCCCAGGGAGTCATCCAATTAATAAATCTTCTTCAGAATAGCGAATCACCTTGGGTTTCGTATTTTGATAAAAGGAAGCCATGAGTAATAAAATTCCAACTCTACCGATATACATGATCAGGATAATGACCAGCTTAGAAAATTGAGATAAACTAGCAGTAATTCCTGTAGATAGACCAACGGTACTAAAGGCAGAGACCACTTCAAAAAAGATAGCTAAAAATTCGATCTCTTCAGAACCAATGCTGACTAAAATTGTGCCACAAATAATCACGAACAGCGAAGCAATAATTACCCCTACCGCCTTGATCAGTAAAACATTAGGAATTTGCCGTTTATAACACAAGACTTGATCGCGCTCTTGCAAAGCGGCTCTGGTGGCACTGAGTAAGATTCTAAAGGTAGTGGTTTTAATTCCTCCTCCTGTGCTGCCTGGACTCGCACCAATAAACATTAAGGGAATGGTGATGAATAAGGAAGTGATGGTCATTTGACCAATATCAATGGTGTTAAATCCAGCCGTTCTCGTGGTCACAGATTGGAACCAAGCAGCCAAACCTTTTTCCCATAAGTTCATGGATTCTAAGGTGGCTGGATTATAAAACTCGGTTTGAAAAAAAGCAAGTGCCCCAATCAGAAACAGGGCAATATTCGTACTGGTAACAATCTTGAAATGGAGAGAAAAAGTAAACCCTTGGTTGCGCTTAATCACCCGGCGATAAAACCAAGTATAGAGTTCCATAATCACTTGATAGCCAATACCGCCAAGGATAATTAAGGCGGTAATTACAGCAACTAAGGGAGTAGATGTGGCATAGGAGGAAAGACTATCGCTAAAGAGGCTAAATCCAGCATTATTAAAAGCGCTGATGCTGTGAAAAACAGCTAACCATAATGCTTGAGCATCGCCATAATCGGGTTGAAAAACTTGCCATAAGAAAAAAATACCGGTAATCTCAAAAATTAAGGTCATGCCAATAATCGATCGCACCAACTGCCCCACCCCTTCCATCCCCTGAGTATCCAGAGATTGCTGAATGGCGAGTTTATCCCTGAGTCCCAACTGTCGCCCTAACAGCAGCAAGAGAAAGGTGGTTGCAGTCATGTAGCCTAATCCTCCGACTTGGAAGAGCAAGCACAAAAACAGTTGTCCCCAAAAGGTATAGAATTGACCGACATCGACGATGGATAAGCCGGTGACGCAGACGGAGGAGGTGGAGGTAAATAAGGCCTTCATCATGTAATCTAGGGGCCCGTCAATGGTGGCGAAACCCTCTGGGGTAATGGCAAAGGGTAACATTAATAAAAGTGTACCGATCGCAATGACGGCCAAAAAACCAAGACAAATAGTACGCGCAACACTCATATCAATTAAAAATGAAAATTACCGAACCCTTTCCCCTCAAAATTCTATGTTAAGGGGTTTTGTGACCCGATCGCCCCCTAGCACTGCACCAGATGAACAATTTTACGCCACCCCAGGCGACAGCAGCGAAGGCAAAGCTGAGGAGGAAGGCGATGATAAAGGGATGGGGATCATTGCCATGATGCTCTTGCCAGGGAAATGTCAAGGGTTCCTGGAAGATGAGGGTGGAGGTGGAGGCAACGATCGCACCGACAGCAATTCCCATACCAATAGCCTGAATTTGGTCTTGGAGTTGTTGGTTTTGTTCCTGTAAACTGCGATCGCGCTGGGTTTGTTCAATCTCCACAATCCCGCGAATTGAGGCAATGGCTTTATCCGCTAAACTGGAACCCTCCACAAAATAGTTAATTTCGTCAGCGATGCGAGCTTGAAAATAGGGAGCAGTAACACGGGTAAACTCCCGGAAAAACTCCAGTTCCTGGGCCTGTACCTCATATTCTTGCTCTTGCAGGCTATTCAAAATCTCCGCCAACGTCACCTGATAATTTTTCGTATTGATACTAATGGTATTGCGACAATGCTTATAATTTCGCAACAGTCGCGCATACTCCAAATCCAACGCCGCCAACTCCTTTAAGACCATTTTTAGATCTTCTAATTGCGCCTGAGTTAAGGCTAAACGGCTTGTATTTTGGGTTAACTCTTGTTTAAAAGACTTGACTTTTTTCTCTAAATCTGTATAAGATTCATAGGCTTTTCGATATAATGTCCGCGTTTCCCGATAGGCAGAAACAACCTTATTTCGATAATAAAATAAATCAATAAATTCCTGATAGCTATCTACAAACTTTTCGCTCGGTAATTCCCCTCGAAACAGGAGAATTAATACATGAGGTTGTCCCTCTGCGTCTCCCGCAACATTCGCATCCAAAATTTGACCGCCAAACTCAAACAAGGGACTCCCAAATAATTCCCCAAACTGACAGAGTGGCAGACGTTTTAATTTACGGGAGGGCATTACCTGTTGTAAACAACGGCGGGCTAACTCTTGCAAATTCTCCGCCGATTGGTCTTGATGGTCTTCCGGCAAAAACGCTGTTAAAAGTAAGGTTTGCCCCAAAGAACTTTCTAGGAAATCAGGCAGAAAAACCCGCTTTTCTGTATTCAAATTGCGCCAAAACGAAAGCGGAACCGCCGCCGTTTTCTGTCCCTGTTCCTGTTCCGGGCGGCGTAAATTAACCGTTAAACTATAACTATCAAACCGTCGCTCTGTTAACACTCGCCCCGTAATTAAAGTATCTGACTGAGGCAATGTTCCCGTTAGTTTGAGAACTTTATTAGGGTTGAGATTAACATGAGGGCCGGGGGGTTCCTCTGAGTTTTCGGGATAGCCATAGAGGTGTAAGCGTTCCTCAAATCCCAAGGCTTCTAATAGCTCATCACCCCGTTTCCACAACTGTTTGGAATTCGGCGCGAGAGACTCCGGCTCTCCCGTTAGCCCGCGCCAGAGATGGAAAGCAAACAGATGTAAATTGGGAGCATAAAGGGAAGAAGTTAAGACGGTTTGCGAATCCATCGGCTCAAGGTTTGACGAACGTAAAGAAGCGGGGAGATGGGTTGACAGGATTCAGAGGCAGGAGCTGGAGTAATTAGGCTGTTTCCGTCAGGTTGTTCGATAATTTGGAAGTTGGGGATAATCGGTTTTGGGGAGGTTTCTACGGGTTCATCAACCTCTTTTCGTTGTCCTTGCAGAGCCTTTTTTAGAATGTTTATTTCCTGGGGAAATTGTGTCATCCAGTTCCTGATTTTCGCGGCGGCTTGTTCTAAATCTTGTTCTGGGAGGTTGTTCAAATCAGCCGCTAAGGACTCTGCGCTTTGGCGGGCGTTTTCTCCGAGAATAGCGGGCTTGGCTTCTAGGAGTTGGGCGAACATGACTAAGGTTTCAGTGGATTCGTTCATGGCGGAAGATTAGAAACAACTTACGACATTCCAATGGCACAAAATGCAGCCCAATGAATGGGATGTTCATAGGGTCGATGCTGGGGCAATTCTAAGCCTAAGTGTAAATGCTCTCGCAGCTTCGCCTTCGGATGAGGGGTTAACGCCGACTGCGACTCATTCAGCCAGGCTGTTAACTCCTGCTTCGTGACGGTTCGCATCCACTCTTGCGCCTGCTTTAAAGCCAGAGCAACCGAGGGCTGAGTCTGCATTTCCTCATAGAATTTTACCATTAAAATCGCCGTCGAGACATCATTCACCGCCCAGAGGCTACAAATCACGGTGGTTGCTCCCGCATAGAGGAAACCCAGTCCTAAACTGATGTACTCTTCTAACTCTGGGGAAAAGTCCATTAACCCGGTTTCGCAAGCGGAGAGAATCACTAAGCGACAGTAGGGTAAATCAAGCTGGAATAATTCCCCCAAGGTGTAACATAAGGTTAAATCCAGGGTTTTGCCTTTGCGCCAGGGAATAAACCGAGTATTGGCGGTTAATTCTGGTTCGGGGTTATTTTCCCTGGGCGATGATTCGGGTGGCGAGTCCTCACGTTTTACCACCGCCCCCGCGAGAACTAAAGGAGATAGTAAGGGACTGGCAAAGTTAAACGCCCCATGTCCAGCAAAATGGACATATTCTGCCTCGCGCAAATCCTTGACGGTGGTGGGTTCCTGGAGGGCGGTTTTGCTGGCTTCCTTGCGGGCGAGATGGCGGGTGGTGGTGGGGAATTTTGGTAAAATTGCCTCTACTTCTAAGTCTGCGTAGGCTAAATCTTCCGTGGGATTTTGGATAGCAAAGAGGCGTTGGCTTGAGGTAGTTTTGCGGTTGCGGTGGGAGACTTTTTGCAAAAATTGGCAACTGGGGGCATATTTCACCCCATCGGCAAATTTATCGGCTAAATATTGCGGGTTGCTGCTGTTGTCCGGGGATAAGTTGTCCAGGGGTAAAATATGCAGGGGAAATAGGTGCAAGTCTCGATAGGGGATTAATATCAGTTGGCGATATTTGTCCGTCAGGGGGGCAATCAGTTCTGAGATATGCAGGATATCCGCGAGACGATGCAGGTAGTGATTAAATTGCTCTTCCCAGTGGGATTTTTTCTGGGCATAGGTGTCGAGATAGGTTTGGCGGAGTTGTTGTAGTTGGGTATAGGCTTCTGGGGTGGAAATCCACACTGAGATCCCCCCTGCCCCCCTTGGAAAGGGGGGTTCTGAGTTTTCTTGCTGTTGCTCCGGAGAGATCCCCCCTGCCCCCCTTGGAAAGCAGGGGGTTTTCAAAGTCCGGGGCAATCTTTAAAAGAAAAGTGAACTTTTCCCGGTAAAATTAAGAAAAGCTCACTTTTTTCCAAAAAATTAAATCATGCTTACTAGCCTAATCGAAGAATTCAAAAAAATCAAGGA
>NZ_JAQOSP010000101.1 GCF_030068475.1 Roseofilum acuticapitatum BLCC-M154
GTAGGGCATACGGGAACTCTTGGGCTAGACCCAATAAACGCTTGGGGAGAGAAGACCTCTACTTTCTCAGAAGTAATTCTGTCTAAGCAAGTAATCTCCGTGAACCAAGAATCCCCGTACCTTTAGGTCGGGGAGTGTCAACAAATTAAGGAAAGATTTAAGATAAATCCAGGTAAAACCTCTTCTCCGGATAAGCTGGCAGGATTATCTAAAATTTGTTTCTCTTGTCCCTGACGATAAACTTCTACTTGACGGTTTTGGGGGTTAATGAGCCAACCTAATCGGCAACCATTATCCATATATTCCTGCATTTTCTCTTGTAGGGGTTTTAAGGAGTCGCTGGCAGAGCGCAGCTCAATGATAAAATCAGGACACAGGGGTGGGAATTTCTCTTGCTGTTCTGCGCTCAAAGCTTCCCATTTGGCTAAAGGTATCCAAGACGCATCCGGGGAAAAAGTCGCCCCTTTAGGGAGCTTAAAGCAGGTGGAAGAATCAAACCCAATTCCAGTGCCATCCCTATCTGTCCAATTGGCGAGTTGTTGAGCAATTTTTAAATTGCGGTTTCCCGTTCCTCCTCCAGTCGGTGGCATAATGATGAGGTCTCCTTTTGCCGTTCGTTCTAGTCGCAAGTCACGGTTAGCTGCACAAAGTTGATAAAATTGTTCATCGGTAATGGAGGCGGTTTCGGGATTGTGCAAAATCAATGCAGTCATAGTTTTGTACAGCGCTTTGCGCGGTAATGGGTTCTCTTAAAAGTCCTCATTTATAAGGTTTATTCTATTCGGTAATGAGTGCGTGACTGCAAACCAAGGAGTGCGAGCATCTTGCTCGCTGTTATCTACCCTAGGGAGTGGAGAAAACCAAGGAGTACGAGCATCTTGCTCGCTCTTATCTACCCTAGGGAGCGGAGAAAACCAAGGAGTGCGAGCATCTTGCTCGCTCTTATCTATCCTAGGGAGCGGAGAAAACCAAGGAGTGCGAGCATCTTGCTCGCTCTTATCTATCCTAGGGAGCATCTTGCTCACTGTTATGTATCCTAGGGAGCATCTTGCTCACTGTTATGTATCCTAGGGAGCATCTTGCTCACTGTTATGTATCCTAGGGAGCATCTTGCTCACTGTTATGTATCCTAGGGAGCGAGACGCTCGCTGTTATGTATCCTAGGGAGCGAGACGCTCGCACTCCCAAAAACCTAAAGTCTAAATCCCTAGGGCGAAGCGCTATAAATAGCGACTAGCCAACTGCATTAAATCAGCAATATCAATATCTCCATCCCCATCTGCATCGAGTAAGCGACTCAAAACGGGGTTTTTTTCCGCTTGACTGGCTCCCATTTCCACCACTTTTAGCACTAAGGGCACGGCGGTGGGTAAAACTGATTCAATGGTACTCGCGGGTAAACCGGTTTTATCTGCGGCTACCTGAATTAAACTTTGCAGTTGGGGCAAACTGAAGAGCGCTTGCACTGCTAGGGGATTGGCAGAAAGTCCGCTATACTGATTGACGAGATTCTGGGCTTGATCTGGTTCTTGTTCTTTCAAGGCGGACTGGGAAAAGTTGGCAACGACGGAAAGGAGCGATCGCATCTGCCCTTCATCTGCTCCAGTATCATTGGATAATTGCTGCACTGTATTCACCAGTCCACCGAGCTGCCCTAAACCGCCCTGCTCGCTGACTGCACCCACCACCTGATTCAACCATCCCATAATCCTTTCCTCCTAAACTTGCTACCCTAGACGTATTCCCCTACCCTACCAAGGAACAGGGAGTAAGGTAATTTGATTTTTAATTTTTAATTTTTAATTTTTAATTCCTAATGCCCCTGCCTCGCCTCCTGATTCTGATTGTCGGTATTACACTGGTCTTAGGGCTGATGCTGTGGTTCATTGATGCCCTACGCTGGTTTTACCTGCAAATTTCCTATACGTCCCCGCTCTTGGGAACGGTGGTTTTATTGTTGATTGTTGCCCTGTTGGGGGTGTTACTGACAGGTGTTGTTTATTATGCCTGGATGTTCCAAGGGGGCAAAACCACCAAAAGCCGCAGTCAAAGGGTGGTGAAAGTTCCAACGGAGAAAAAGGAAGCAGCAGCCGAAACCCTGAAGGCGGTTAGGCAGCAGATGGATAAGATTCAGGATCGGGTGGCGCGGGAAGCCTTACTGGAGCGATCGCGGCAAATTGAATCGAGTCTCCAGGGTCGTAATGTGCGGGTAGTTGTCTTTGGTACGGGGTCATCAGGGAAAACTTCGGTAATTAATGGCTTGTTGGGGCAAATGGTGGGTCAAGTACAACCCACTATCGGCACGACGCAAGAGGGGCACACTTATCATTTACCCTTGAAGGGATTAAACCGGGAAATCTTAATAACGGATACCCCCGGCATCCTGGAAATTGGGGAAGCGGGGAGCGATCGCGGGCAAATGGCTCGCCAGTTAGCCACCCAAGCGGATTTACTGCTATTTGTGGTCGATAATGATTTACGGCAGTCTGAATATGAACCCCTGCAAGCCTTAGCCCAAATTGGCAAGCGTTCCTTATTGGTGTTTAATAAGACCGATTTATATACGGAGGAAGACCGGGAGCGCATCTTAAGCGAACTGCGACACCGGGTACAGGGACTGATGAGCAGTGGTGATGTACTGGCGATCGCCGCTAACCCCCAAGCCGCCGTTCTACCCTCCGGCGATTTAGTGGTTCCAGACCCGATTATTTTACCCCTAATCCGCCGCCTAGCCGCCGTTCTCAGAGCCGAAGGCGAAGATTTGGTTGCCGATAACATTTTGATGCAAGCCAGCGCCCTAGGGGAGGATGCGCGGCGGATTTTGGACACCCAGCGCAAACGGCAAGCCGATCGCACAGTGGAACAATTCCAATGGATCGGAGCCGGGGCGATCGCCGTCACCCCCCTACCCGTCGTCGATCTCCTCGCCACAGCAGCCGTCAACGCCCAAATGGTGGTCGAATTAGGGCGCATCTACGGCTGCGAATTAAACATGGAACGGGGACGAGAATTAGCCCTCTCATTAGCTAAAACTCTCACCAGTTTAGGCATCGTAGAAGGAGCGTTAAAATTAGTCACCACCGCCCTCCAACTCAATGTCGCCACCTTCATTATCGGCAAAGCCATTCAAGGAGTCACAGCCGCCTATTTAACCCGCATTGCTGGGAAAAGCTTTATCGAATATTTCCGCCAGGATCAAGACTGGGGAGACGGAGGAATTACGGAAGTTGTGCAGCGTCAATTCAAACTCAACAAACGGGATGAATTTGTCAAAGCCTTCATTCAAGATGCGATCGAGCGCGTCGTCCATCCCCTAAGCCAAAGTGAATCAGAACCCTCAGAATACAACGATTCTACCGCTCCTTGGACTCCCCCCGTCTCTATCGTCAAAGCGCCCGAAGCTCTCCCCCCCAATTTCCCTGAAGGTGATGATTGGGCTGAAGATTCAGTATCAGAACAGGATTGGTAAGATCTCCTTGACACCATAATTAAAAATCTAGGGAATAATTAAAAATCTAGGGAATAATTAAAAATCTAGGGAATAATTAAAAATCTAGGGAGCGAGACGCTCCCACTACAGCGTTTTGCACTGTAACAGGTGCAACATGGCATCAACTAGGCGATCGCGCTCCATGGGCATTATTTCTTTACCCTGGAGCATCTCCTGCACAATCATATAGTGTACTAATGCCCCGATCCAAATCCGAGCAGTAGCTTCAGGATCGGGTAAATCAAGCTCCTTAAAACTGGATAATTGGCGGGTGAGGGTTTCGATTCCCGGTTTGGCTAAGTGCTGGGCAAAGGTTTGGGCTAACTCTGGAAAGCGCCCAGATTCGGCAATCATGAGGCGGATAAAGGCTTGATAGTCGCTGTCGTGGATTAGATTGTCGAGCATCGTATGGGCCATATGTTCTAACACTTCCCGTAAGTTATGGCTGGGGAGCTGCTCAGGAGAAATGAATAAACGAGCAAATTTTTGTTGCGCTAACCGTTGCACTAGGGCCGCAAATAATCCCTGTTTGTCGCCGAAATGACTGTATACTGTGGCTTTCGAGACTCCTGCCGTTGCCGCTACCCGATCCATGCTCGTGCCCGCATAGCCATTAACTAAAAATTCTTGCATCGCTCCCTTGAGAATCTGCTCGGCTTTGTCAGATAAGGGTTTGGCCGGGGTGGAGTCGGTGGACATGATGGGAATTTCCTCCAAATCGGGGATCTAAGACTTGATTATACTACTCCGTTTAGTCTATACTAAATTCAGGCTAAACTAAACCGTTTAATCTAGGAGTTCGGATCATGGTACGAGCAGAAATGGGTACAGAATCGGCAAAATCTCGGAAATTCGCTCTTTTGACGACGACTCTTCTCGCGGTTGGGAGCGTCGCTGGGTATGCCTTAGTCTCGCAAAAATCGTTTATATCCCAACCTGAACCGGTTGCCACCCCGATCGCCACTGCTCCAGAACTGCAAACCGTAACCGCCGTGGGTTGGCTCGAACCCAAGGGCGAAGTGATCCAACTTTCAGCATCCGAAGCCGCTCAAAGCAGCCGAGTTGCTGAACTGCTGGTAGAAGAAGGAGACTGGGTAAATCTTGGGGATGCGATCGCCATTTTAGATAGCCGCGATCGCCTGCAAGCCGCCCTAGAAAGCGCCAAAGCACAGGTAGCAGTCGCCGAAGCGGGACTCGCACAAGTCCAAGCGGGAGCCAAAACCGGCGATATTAGCGCTGCTTCCGCCCGGTTTAGCCGCACCCAAGCGGAGCTTGAAGGACAAATCAGTACCCAACGGGCGGCGATCGCCACATTAGAAGCCCAACTCGAAGGCGAAAAACAAGCCCAACAAGCCACCATCAACCGCATCGTCGCCGAACTCAAAGACGCTCAAACCAACTGCCAGCGCTACCAAAGCCTACACGCCGATGGAGCCGTATCCGCCCAAGATCGCGATAGTGTCTGCCTCCAAGCCGACACCACCCAACAACGGCTCCAAGAAGCCCAAGCCAACCTCAACCGCATCATCACCAGTCGCACCGAACAAATCAACGAAGCGCAAGCCAACCTCAACCGCACCATCAACACCGTAGAACGGCAAATCGAAGAATCCCAAGCCAGTCTCCAAGCCATCTCCGAAGTCCGTCCCGTAGACATCCAACTCGCCCAAGCCGAACTCAGCAGCGCCCAAGCCGCCGTTCGCCAAGCCCAAGCCGACTTAGAACTCGCCTATGTCAGAGCCACCCAACCAGGGCGCGTGATTGAAATTCACACCCATCCCGGCGAAATGATCGATCCCCAAGGGATTGTCGAACTCGGACAAACCCAAGAAATGAGAGTGATTGCCGAAGTTTATGATAGCGATGTCCTCAAAATTCGCCCAGGACAAACCGTTAACATCACCAGCGACGCATTGCCCGAAACCCTACAAGGAACCGTTGAAAAAATCGGCTTAAAAGTGAAACAACAAAGCGCCCTAGAAATCAACCCGACTCAAAATGTCGATGCCAGAGTTGTTGAAGTGGAAATTGCTTTAGATCCCGCGTCTAGTGAATTAGCTGCTGGTTTGAGTAATTTACAAGTTTTAGTAGAAATTGAACTGTAGCACTTCGTGCGGTGGGGGAATGGGGGGATGGGGAGATAGGGAGAGATTTATGGATACGAATCAGCAACAAAGCCGAAAACTGTTGATTAAAACTCATGAAGACTTGGAGGTTTATCAGATGGCATTTAATGCAGCAATGAATATTTTTGAATTATCTAAACAATTTCCAAAGAAAGAAAGATACTCATTAACTGACCAAATTAGACGCTCTTCTCGCTCGGTTTGTGCGAATTTAGCAGAAGCTTGGCGTAGAGGACGTTACCAAGGCTCTTTTCTCTTGCGTTTAAATGATGCTGAAGCCGAAGCCGCAGAAACTCAAGTCTGGCTAAAATTTGCAGTCAAATGCCAATATCTCAATATAGACACAGCCAGAGACCTTTACCGTCAATACAATCGAATCCTAGCCTTAATTGTTACCATGACTAATAATCCTCATAAATGGTTATTAAAAAACAAATAACTCCCCCATTCCCCCACTCCCCCATTCCCCCACTCCCCCACCTCCCACTCCCCCACCTCCCATTCCCCCAAACAACCATGTTACGCTTCCTCAAAAACCTAACCCGCCGAACTCCCCTTGGATTTCTCCAACTGAGTCACGATAAAACGCGCTTGTTAATCGCCATTTCCGGCATCGCCTTTGCCGATCTCTTAATCTTTATGCAACTGGGATTTCAAGCGGCACTTTATAACAGTAATACCAGACTGCATAATGCCTTAGATGCTGATATTGTCCTGATTAGTCCCCAGGCAAAAAATTTAATTGATTTAAGTACCTTTACCCGTCGTAGATTATATCAGGCAATGGATGTGCCTGGGGTGGCCGATGCTCAACCCCTTTATGTCAATATTGCTGACTGGAAAATTCCTGGAAGTGGTCGTGCGACTAAGATTTTAGTGTTAGGCTTTAATCCCGATCGCCCCCCCTTCAAGATCTCTAGTTTAAATAAATACAGCTCTCTCATTAAATTACCGGATACCGTCGTCTTTGACAAATCCGCACGGGGCAACTATAGCTACGCCATAGACCGAGTTCTAGCGGGTGAAACGGCTACAACAGAGGTAGAAAATCATCAGATTGAAATCGCGGGATTGTATCAAATTGGCGCATCCTTTGCAGCAGATGGGACGATTATGACCAGCGATCGCAATTTTCTCCGCATCTTTTCCCCTCGTCGGGATGCGGGAGGAGTCAATGCAGGGTTAGTTTATTTAGAACCCGGAGCCGATCCGCAAGTCGTAGCCGATCTGCTGAAAAGCCGCTTACCCGAAGATGTACAGGTGTTAACCCATGAGGAATTTATCGCCTTTGAAAAAGAATATTGGTCAACCAATACCGCCATTGGCTTTGTGTTTCGCGTCGGCGCAGTCATGGGCTTTTTAGTCGGCTTAATTATTGTCTATCAAGTGTTGTCTACAGATGTGGCCGATCACTTGGGAGAATATGCCACATTCAAGGCTATGGGTTACCAACAAACCTATTTATTAGGCATCGTCTTTGAAGAGGCTATAATTCTAGCAGTAATCGGCTTTTTTCCCGGTTTAGTCGTTTCCATGGGCTTGTACCGTCTCACCCGTCAAGCGACCAATTTACCCATGTATATGACCCTTTCGCGAGCGGTATTTGTCCTGATTTTAACGATTGTCATGTGCAATTTGTCCGGAGCGATCGCCACCCGGAGACTAGAAGCAGCCGATCCAGCAGATTTGTTTTAGTGTGATGGGGGAATGGGGGGATGGGGAGATAGGGAGATGGGGAGATGGGGAGATGGGGAGGAGTGCGAGCATCTTGCTCGCTAGGAGTGCGAGCATCTTGCTCGCTCATTACCCATTACCCATTACCCATTGCCCATTACCCATTACCCATTACCCATTACTCATTACCCATTACCCATTACCCATTACCCATTACTCATTACCCATTACTCATTACCCATTACCCATTACCCATTACTATCATGTCTAAACCTTCTGTAATTACGATTAAAAATCTTGACCATTATTTTGGTAAAGGTCATCTACGCAAACAAATCTTATTTGATATTCAGCTAGAAATTAAGGCCGGTGAAATTATCATTATGACTGGGCCTTCCGGATCGGGAAAAACCACCTTATTAACCTTAGTGGGAGGGCTGCGATCGGTGCAGTCGGGAAGCGTGGACGTTTTGGGCGAAGAATTTTGTGGCGCATCTGCGCGTAAACTGACGAGAGCGAGACGCAAACATGGGTATATTTTCCAAGCTCATAACCTGCATCAAAGCTTAACGGCGCTGCAAAATGTGCAAATGGGGCTAGAAGTGCATGGAAAATGGTCATCACAGGAGATGAAAGAGCGATCGGCAGCCATGTTAGAACGGGTAGGATTAGGAGAGCATTTACACTATTATCCCGATAATTTATCCGGGGGACAAAAGCAACGGGTGGCGATCGCCCGCGCTCTGGTTAGCCATCCTCCCCTGGTGCTTGCTGATGAACCGACTGCTGCCCTCGATAGCCATTCTGGACGCGCCGTAGTGGAGTTAATGCAGACCTTAGCCCAAGAACAACACTGTACCATTTTGATGGTCACCCACGATAACCGGATTTTAGATGTCGCCGATCGCATCATCCACATGGAAGATGGACGGTTGTCAGATGGCGATCGAACCAGTATATTAGAGACGGGTTAATGGGTAATAAAAGCTTTTATAGTTACATAAGAGGTTCTAGAAGATGATTTCTTTTTTGATTAATTTATCTAAAGGAGTCTTTCACAATCGCCCGATTTTAGATGTTCAACTATCCTCACCAATTCAGGAACCTTAACCGTTGAAAGTATTTGACCAACCCATCCCCCAAGAAAAACTAGATATCTTGTCTAAAACCCGGTCTAATCCTTTCACTTGGCGCGGTCAGTTTTCCCCTCAACTTATTGAAGTAATTTTAAATGCCTATTGCTTGCCGAATTCGATGATTCTAGATCCATTTGCTGGGAGCGGAACCGTTCTGCTAGAAAGCACGAGGTTTCACGGTCAAGCTTACGGTTTTGACGTTAATCCGGCCGCTTATATTTTGAGTAAAATCTATGAACTTATTAATCTAGAAAATAGAACTAACTTAATCAAAAGAATTAGATATATTATCGATCGAGAATTTACCTTTAGAATATTTGAGCATCATGAAATTGAAAATTTAGAGAGCAAGTTAACAGAGATCAGAAGTGAATTAGACCCAGAAATATTGAAAATATTTGATGCCCTAGTCATTTTATTAGATGTGGCTAACCATAAAGTCACTCATGAGTTGATCCAATCAAAATTTAATTATTTAGTCGATGTAATTGAAAAACTACCTTACTCCGATCGCCCCATAAACGTGGGTTTATCCGATGCTCGTTCTCTTCCGATTCCCGACAAATCTATTGATTTTGTTATCACCTCTCCACCGTATATAAATGTCTTTAACTATCATCAAAACTACCGAAAGTCAACTGAACTTTTAGGATGGGATTTATTAAAAATTGCCAAGTCAGAAATTGGATCAAACAGAGCGAACAGAAGAAACCGATTTTACACCGTGGTTCAATATTGTCTCGATATGGCTGATACCCTGAGAGAAATTTCGAGAGTCACCCAATCTCAGGCTCGAATTGTGTTTATTGTCGGACATCAATCCAATGTTCTTGGCATACCTTTCTATAATGCTGACATCATTGAAAAAATTGCCGTAAGATCTAAGCTTTTTCATAAATGTTTAAGGCAAAAAAGAGAGTTTAAAAATAAATTCGGCAAACTGATCCGAGAAGATATTATTAATTTTTACAATCTCAACTCTAACCTTAGCCAGCCAACCCTTGAAGAAATTGCGAGAGAAGTCGCTGATGAAATCTTAAATCGTAATCTTCCTTTGGTGTCCTGCCAAAACAAAAAATTACTTGAACAGGCCATCGATCAAGTGCATCAGATCAGCAGAACGCCAACTTTAGACCCCCAACAACTATGTGTACTCCCCCGCTCAAAAGAGTTAAGACTTAATCACTCACGTTCAATCTATGCCTGAATTTTCTCGACCTCATTATACTAAGTTAACGGCTTGTCTGCATAACCGTCGCTTACCTGATTCAGATCGAGAACGGTTAGAAGAGGCTATTAGACAGTATCATCAATGGATATCGGCAATGGAATCTATTGAAGGAGGTCAATCGGATGTCGTCGAAAGATTAGTGGAAGTGACAAATCGATACAAGCGATTTATCGAGCTAGATTTAATCTTTGATAGCTCAGAAAATTTTTTATATCGACAAAAAGGACAGCTTAAACTAGATAACACCATTCTAGAAGAGTTTTTGCCCCAAGTTATTTTCCGGAGTTTGCGGGAAATTGATGATTCTTTTGAGTTGGGGCCAAGAAATACCTTCGCTGGACTGAGTTTTTTATCTTCTTTAGGTAATCCAGGTCAAGGAGGTGAACCGAGTATGAGAACGAAAGACCAAGATTTTATCTTGGGAAAGAAGTTATACTTAAAATCATCATTTAATTCAAATTTTGAAGATCATAAACACCTGGAATCCTATCTCGGATATGTTTGTGCAGAATGTAAAACCAATCTCGATAAAACGATGTTTCAGGAGGCTGTAGCTACCAGTCGAGACTTAAAAATAGCAGTTCCTGGATCGTTGTATTTTCTGGTTTGCGAGTTTCTAGATATGACTCCAGTCTCCATCCTCTCTACTCAGATTGATGATGTTTTGATTGTCCGCAAGACTAAGCGTATGTCTTCAGCTATGCGTCAAGAATATCGAACTCCATCAGAACGGCAAATTCATCGACAGGAGTATGTGGATTTTTTGGATGCATCTCAATACTATGCTGATGTATTTCAAAGAATGATCGATAAAATTCAAGCTCTGATCGATCAAACTAAACCCTCTATTGAGAATGTTCTCAATCAAGGTCATTTTTAAGAACTGGATACCTGGAGCCGAGTTTAGCTAAGATAGGGATCAGAAGACTCGATTGATAAACTCGTAATCATTCCCTAATCAGTGTTGAACCGTTCTCCAGCTTTTTCCTTATTCCTCATTCTAGTGGCGATCGCCCCTTTGACTTCCTGTGCGAATAGCTCTGGAGGGCAAAGTGTAGAGCAACTGCTTGCACCCGATCCCCAATTGCAATCAACTCCCGCAACTCCTGCTCCCCAACCTTCTCCCCAACCTTCCGTACCTCCGGCTCCCGTTTCTGCGATCGAGCTTCCGGAGGACTTTCCTGCTGCAATTCCCCAATATGCCAACGCTACCCTAGAATTGGTGTCTCCCCTCACCTCTGGAGAAGAAGGGATGATTACCCGTTGGTTTAGTGCTGACTCGACGACGCTCGTTAGACGCTATTACCAACAGCAGTTACAGGAGAATAATTGGGAAATAACGAGCGCTCCTGATGCATCGGATCTGGCTGCACGTCGGGAGGGGTTGCAACTGACTCTGAGCTTTGCTCCGCCGACTTCTGGACAAACGACTTATACTTTGACCTATCGTCTGGATGATACGTCAACGGCGATCGCCACTCCATCCCCTTCTCCCTCTCCATCCCCTACTTCCTCTCCCAGTGCGGCTCCAGTTTCCTCCTCTCTCTCCCCAGAAGTGCAACAATTGATTACCCTGGGAATTACGGGTGATGCCTCGATAGAAGCCTTTCAAGCCAATGAAATCATTACTCGTCGAGAGTATGCTCGCTGGTTAATCAATGCCAATAATCAGATCTATGCTGACGATCCGGGTAAACAAATTCGGTTAGCCTCTTCGACGGGAGAGCCGGTATTTCAAGATGTCCCGAAAAGTGACCCAGATTTTCAGTATATTCAGGGATTAGCGGAGGCAGGGTTAATTCCCAGTAGCCTGACGGGAGAGGCAACAGAAACTCGATTTCGTCCTGATGCTCCCCTGACAAGGGAAAATTTAATCGGTTGGAAAGTGCCGTTAGATACTCGATCCGCTCTGCCGAAAGCGACGATAGAGGCGGTCAAAGATACTTGGGGATTTCAAGATACGAGTAAAATTAACAGCCAAGTTTTACCGAGTATTTTGCTGGATTTCCAAAATGGCAATAATGCTAACATCAGGCGCATTTTTGGCTATACTAGACTGTTTCAGCCGCAAAAAACGGTGACACAATTGGAGGCAGCAACGGCTTTAACGTATTTTGGTACACAGGGAGAAGGGCGATCAATTAAAAATTAAAAATTAAAAATTAAAAATTAATTATGGTAATGGCTAGGGAACAACAGATCTCCGTATCCCCATTCCCCCACTCCCCCATTCCCTCACTCCCCCATTCCTTGATATGCCTCTCGATCCATCCTTAATCTTATCTTTGCTACAAGTGAAACGCTCGGAGTTTAAGGGCTTAGAGTCCCAAGTTTTCGAGAAACTTCGGCCCTATCGCCAGGCGCTTTTGCACGGTTCTAGGGAGGTGATAGAGGGAGTAAAAACGGTTGAATTAACTGATGAGTATGATTCTATTTATGCGGAACCTTTGGAAAAAGGCGATCGCGGTTGGATTGTGAAATCTAATTTAGTTTGGCAAAATCGAGAACAAAGCTTACAGTGGGTGCGCGATCGCCTCACGGGAATTCCCACCTTTGCCGTTGATGGTTCCCAAATCTATCCCAGCAAAGACTTTTCGATTCCCATCGCCGTGATTCAAATTGGCTGGTTTGAAAACTTCCATCGCGGGGATGGAGACTATGAAAAAGATGTCGCCGTAGATTTAATTACCCCCAATCAATTTGCCGCTCTCGGAAAAGGGGAATCCCTCGATCGCCTCGTTAACCGTCGCCGTCTAGAACTCGAAGTGCGCCGCATCATCGACTACATGCAAACTCACAGCCATCAATCCTCCCGTCTAGCCTTCTATGATGGCTCCCTCATTGCCAGTTTTGCCGAAACCTTCGATCGCCCCACCTATGAATGCTATCTCAAAACCCTGCGTCAACTCCTTAAAAGCAGTCAACAGCATCAAATTCCCCTCGTTGCCTATATCGATACCAGTGCCGCCGAAGATACTACGCAAATGCTGCAACGGGTGTTAGGCTTGCCCCCCATTTCCGGAGTAGGCGATCCGCAATTGCTCAATCCGCTCATGGAATGGGGCGATCGCACCCTTCTCTGTCGCTGCTGTCGTCCCGGTATCCTCAAAGACTACCAAGAACAAGCCAATCAAGTCACCTTTACCTATCTCAAAACCCATGCCGGATACCCCGTACGCCTCGAATTACCCCTCTGGATCTTTGAAGCAGGGTTACTCGAACAAGTGATTGACTGGGTACGCGCAGAAGCCATTATTGGACGCGGCTATCCTTATGCGATCGAAACTGCCGATCAAGTCACCGTCCTCCGCAGCGAAGACCGTAAACTCTTTTACCGAATCCTCCAAGATTGGGCAGAACAGGAAGAAATTCCCTTTCGACTCTCCCGGAAAATGGTCAGCAAAGCTCAACGGCGTTAAGATTCCTCTCCCCAACTCCCCATCTCCCCAACTCCCCAACTACCCTCCTGGCGATGGGTTGCTCTATCATGCCTTTGTCTACTGCTTTGACGATCAACTAGAATTTAAACTATTCCCACTCTCCGAACCCAATTAAGTTCATGTACGTTTATTGCACAGATCAAGTTCAGCAGAAAGCCAAGCAGCATAATTTGCAGAGCCACATTAATCGATTCTGTGATGAACTATGGCCTCAGAGTGTCGATCAAGCCCAAGCTCATTTTAAGCGCCTGTATCCTTATCTCAAGCGTAAGGTTGACCATAACTATCGCTTGATTGCTCGGATGGTGCGGGTGCAGGGGGAAAGCCTAGGGGATGGTGTGGATATTTTGGCGTTGCTCGACATCCTCAAGCGCGGATCGAAGGACTATGAGCATTTTCTCAGAGACCGGGAAGGGTTTGGGCAACAGTATCTCGATCCTCAGATTCAGCCTGGGGAATTAGAACATTGGGTTGTAAATCAACAAAACTTAGCATCTGTTCCCCATCCGGTGCGGCCATTGGTGCAGGAAAACCCGGATTTATTGCCTTGGTTAGAACCTCCAGGATGGAAACGGGAAAACCAGGGGCCGTTGATTTATGAGAGTGAAATTTGGGCTGGGGAGTTAAATAGTGCTGCCATGCGATCGCACGCTTCCCAGTATACCCAATTGGTAGAGGTCATTCAGAGTCCCCAACCGACTGAACAGAGGACGCAGTGGCCGGGGGTGTTATTGTATGGAGAAGGCGATCGCTACATTCTCTTTAGCCGTATTCTCTCTTCCGAGCGCTCTCCATCGATTCTTTTTTTACTCTGTCCCTTTTCCCATTATCCTACACCCGAAGATATCACCACCATTGGCGA
The DNA here is from genome assembly GCF_030068475.1 of Roseofilum acuticapitatum BLCC-M154. Classification (GTDB taxonomy): domain Bacteria; phylum Cyanobacteriota; class Cyanobacteriia; order Cyanobacteriales; family Desertifilaceae; genus Roseofilum; species Roseofilum acuticapitatum. Next base: position 13,960 of record NZ_JAQOSP010000101.1, read on the forward strand.
GCGTACCTATCTCTATAATCAAAACGCCAATTATCTCAATGGTCATTTTAACCTCAATTCGATTACAGCCCTAGCTCGTCGAGCCTATCCCAATTATTTACTCGCCCATGAAGATTGGTTGATTCTTGAGGGTTCCCCCAAGGTCAATTTAGCCCTGTCTGCGGAAGAGGAGAGCTTATTAAACTTCGTCTCGACCCCCGGAAATCATGCCCTACCCTTGTTTTTAAACGGACAAGCAGGAAGCGGAAAATCCACCCTACTCTTCTATCTGTTCGCGGACTACTGCTATCGCAAATTCTATTATTATGGCGATCGCCTCTTACCGGGCAATCCCCTCTTCTTAACCTACAATGAGCGCCTGTTAGAAGTTGCCAAAGACCGAGTACAAAAATTATTAAAATTCCATCATCGGTTTGTTTCCCAGCAAACGGATAATACACCTATCCCGAATATTGGGCACTTTTTCAAACCTTTTCAGCGTTTTTTGCTCAATCTTTTACCCCCAGAATATACGGAAAAATATGCCTTAGACCGCTATATTTCTTTTCATAAATTTAAAGTCTTATATCAGCACTGTCCCCTACCTATTGCCCAATCCTATTCTCCAGAACGCTGTTGGCATGTAATTCGCACATTTATCAAAGGATATGGATTAGAAGAAATGACCTTAGAGGACTACGAGTTTGAAGTCCCTCGTAAGGAAAGAACGGTTCCCATTCAGGAGTTTAAAGATATTTATACCATTTGGCAAAATTGGTATCAGCGAAAAGCAGAAGAATTAGGATATTGGGACGATCAAGACCTAATTAAACAAGTTTTACAATTGCCCCTGGATTTGGCCCGCTATACCGCCATTTTCTGTGATGAATCTCAGGATTTTACGCGAATTGAGCTACAATTAATTTTAAGGCTCTCCATTTTTTCTCGCTACGATCTGGGCTATCAAACCCTAGAAAACTTCCCCTTTGTATTTGCGGGCGATCCGTTTCAAACCCTTAATCCTACGGGGTTTCGTTGGGATAGCTTTAAGGCAGCTTTTTATAGTGAAGTGGTGATTCAACTCGATCCAACGCGCCAATTGGGTCTAGAAATGAATTTCCAAGAATTAGAATGTAATTATCGATCCTATGCCCCAATTGTAAAGTTTAATAATTTGATTCAGTTCTGGCGCTATCTCTTGTTTAATCACCGAGATCTTAAGCCCCAAAGAGTGTGGAGACAAGGGCAACTCTTACCGGAAAAGTTTATCTTAGAAGATAACTTGGAGAGGGAAACCTTTAAGGAGTATATCCAAAATACGATTATTATTATCCCCTGTGAAGAAGGGGGAGAAATTGCCTATATTCAAAAAGATGAAGTCTTGTCTGAAGTCGTTGAAGGATGGAGTGAAGGGGAACCGCCGAAAAATGTTTTGAGTGCGATCGCCGCTAAAGGTCTAGAATTTAAGCGGGTGATTTTGTATAAATTTGGTGAAGCCTGTCATAGCCGCTTCTGGACTCTTCTAGAAGCCGATCATCCGGAATTGAGCATTGAAGTCGAATACTTCTTTAATAAGCTCTATGTGGCATCAAGTCGCGCCATTGAGCGGTTATTTGTGGTCGATACTCCCTTGGGCGATCGCACCCTATGGCATCAAATCAACAATCCTCAGCAAGTAGAAACCCATTGGGAACAAGTAAAAAATGCTTCAGAATGGCAACAACGGATGCAATTTTTGCAAACTGGAACCGATGAAAGTGCTAAAGAGTTACAAGAAGATGATCTGCCTTCCATTGCCCTAGCGTTCCAAACCCAAGGCTTAAATGCCCAAGATCCTAAGCTCCTACGACGAGCTAAACAATATTATCAAACCATTGGCAATTTAGAAGAAGGCCATCTCTGTGAAGCTTGGGCACTCAAATTTGAACAGCAGTATCAAAAAGCCGGGTCAGAATTTTGGCAACTCGGAGAAGAAGAAGAAGCCTGGGATTGTTTTTGGCAAGGCTCCTGTTGGACAGATCTGTATCAATGGTATCAAGATGTGGCCGATCGCCCAGAACTCGGCGATCGCCATAGCCTCGAACAACCCCTCATTCACTTCATGGTCTCAGCATTTGATCCAGAAGCCATACAAACCCTCACTCAAGCCCTACAAGTCTATCACCATAACCAGACCCAAGTTTTGGAACAACATCGCTTTAGTCCCCAGTGGACAACTGCGATCAAAACTTATCAGCAGAAAATCGAAGAAATAACCGAAGAAACAACCCTACAACCCGCCCTCTGGTATAGCCTTGGTGAAGTATTACAAGCCTTATCAGATGCTGGATATCCCAATTTACTGACGAGCGCTGGACTCTGTTTTTATCGCGGAAAAGCTTATCAAGAAGCCGTAGATTGTTTCACCTCAGTTGAAGCAACAGGACAACGGGAATATTATCTTGCCAAAGCCCAATTAGTCGGATTTCCTGAAGGCTTAGAATATCTGAAACTGGCCTCTAATAGCCCACAATCAACCCAAGCCAAAATCCCTAGCGATTTAGAGAATCTAATATTTAAAGCTTGGCAGGAAGCCGGAGCGCCCAAAGATTCTGCTTGGTTACGCTATGTAGCCCCGATTTTGGAAAACCAGAACGCTTACCATCATGCCTTTATGACCTATCTGTATTTAGAAGATACAGAAGCCCTAAGTCGCTGTTTTGACCAGATCGAAAATACCAGAGAACAACACCAAGTTTTACCCCTATGGCTACAATATTTGATCCGTCGGGAATCTTGGTCAGAATTAGCGACAGTTTTTGAACAATGCACCCGCCAGTTATTAACCGATGAAGTAGAAAAGACTCAAGTTTTGTCATTAATTATTTATGACTTAGCCCATTCTAATCTCCGCCCCGATCGCCTTTCTATCTCCGATCGCCAACGCTATGAATATTTGATTAAAGAGCAATTCCTCAACCAACCTAACTGGCAAAATTATCTGTTAATGGAACAGGTGGGTATTGCTCTGGAAAAAATTGGCGGTTTGGGAGTCACCCTAGAATTTTATCAAACCTTCTGTGAAGGAAATTATCCCACCAGTACCCAACAATTTGCCCGCACTCGTTGGTTAGCCACCAAGAAAAAACAGGAAGACTATTACACCACTAAAGGTAAAACCAACCGTCTGATCCGCATTCGCTCCGAACTCGCGCAAAAATCCCGGAGTTGGAAAATCTCTCTAGATAGTCTTTCTGCAACCCCTCCCTCTCCTCCCCAACATCGTCCTTCTCCTCCCCAACCCCAGCAGAAAAACCGCCCTCTTATGCCAGAGTTGACTCCTACAGAGGCTGAACCCGAATCGATTGGAGTATCCTTAGATACGCTTCCTACTGCCAATCGTCATCAGCACAAAGTTCAGATTTTCGGGTTACCCAAAGATGTACAGGTGAGGCAAATTAGCCATGGGGTGCTATGGTTCCCGATTAAAAATCTGGTGATCAAGGTGAATCCGATCGTAAAACAAGTATTGATTGCGGATACCCTCAGTGGCGATCGCCTGCGGGTGGATTTGATCAACTTTACCCTATTATTCAAAACCATTGTGATGAAAGGCACAGGCAAGGAACCCCTCCTCTTTAGCTGCTTTAATGCCAGTTATGAAGGGCGTTTAGAACCTGGCGATGATCCCCAACTATTCCTCAAAATTGCTGAACATCAAATTCGCTTAAAATTTTGATGGATCAATTACAGGGCTTCGCGCTGTATTGGGGGAATGGGGGAATGGGGGCTGTAACCCAAAAAAATCCTTCTCTAGAAAATAGAGAAGGACTAGGGTGAAGAAAAGGTTAATCTTTTAACAGTGACGTTATTTACGGATAGGAGTGCCGCAAGGATATGTTGCCACTGGAGCAGTCGCACTGATTGCTTTTGGTGCAGCGACGATAGGAGCCTTTTGTTGTGCCTGATAATCGGCTTTCAGGTGGTCTAAAAGTTCCTGACGGCGATCGTACAACCGTTTCAGGGGGCGAGGGGTAGATTGTTTACTCACATAGGAGCTAATCAACGGTAAGGCGATCGTGCTATCGGTATAGCAAACAATACTATTAGGCAATTCATTCGGGTCTACTTTGCCCCAACTCACCGCTTCTGAAGGGGTGGCTCCCGATAATCCACCCGTATCGGGGCGAGCATCGGTAATCTGGATAAAATAATCATGACCCCGCTCTTCTAAGCCCAAAACCTCATGAATCTGCGGTTGGGTTTGTAGCAAGAAGTTTTTCGGCGAACCTCCCCCAATCATCAACGCTGCACTTCTACCTAGAACATCTGGAATCCCCGAATTGCGAGCGCCATAGACAATAGCAGCCGTTTCATTCACATCAATGGCTGGATCGAGCATTAACTCCGATCCTTCTAAAGCCAAAGCTGCCACATTCATCCCAATCGAACTATCTCCAGGAGAAGAGGTATAGATGGGAACGCCACATTCATAGGCAGTCGAGAGTAAGCAAGGATTTTCAATGCCTAAACGCTGTTCAATTTCCCAGATATACCGCCCCAAATGATAATGAAATTCAGCCGTTCCCATCCGCTTCTGGAATTCGGGCGCTTTCAAGGTTTGGCGGATAAAGGCATCGGTTTCTAACAGCACATCGTAGTCGAATACGATGTCATAAATGCGGATATGCCCCTCTTCTCGCAATTTCACATCATCTAAAAAGGGGCTGCCTGCATAGAGGCTCATGCCCAAGCCATAATGCAAATCGTGATATAAATTAGCTCCCGTGCTAATCATCCAATCAATATAGCCTTGCCGCATTAGGGGGGCAAGAATCCCAACTCCAAATCCGGCGGGAGTCATGGCTCCAGAGAGACTTACACCGACAGTTACTCCTGGTTGGATTACTTTCTGGGTGAGCAAGTGGCAAATTTCCCGCAGTCGCGCTGAATTGTACGCGGTGAAGTAGCCATCAATCAAATCAACGACACTAATTTCTGTGGGTAAGGGCGCGGGAGCAATTTTATTTTTGAGTAAGCGGGACATGATGGATTCTCCTATTTTTAAATCGGCTTGATAGGACAGCAGTTCTCTGTTACTTCATGGAATCGAAATGATCGAGAATGGCTACACAAAATGAGACCCCGCCAGGTTTTTTTTCTGACTGAAAACTGACCCAAGCAGTAGTGTCTAGCCATGAGCTTCTAGATTACTCTGGGTTGCTTTCCCTGGGTTTTATAAGGATCTTCAAAGTTTATCGAGTTGGAATTTTAAGCAACTCAATAACTATCGACTAACGTTGGACTTTTTGCCCAAGAGGTCATTTTCAGAACTTATTGAGCTGATTGACCGGCCCAGTTTGCCTATGTTATTTGAGGATAAGGCAAACCTAAATAGTTACAGACCGGTCAGATCAGACTAGGGGGTTCACAGCCATCCACCCAGGAGATTGTAGGGTCACACTTACGTCTACGTTTGAGTTGAATTTCCAGATACCAAAAGCCTTGCCAGGGGTATCCAGTCAAGGGAGGATAGTTCAATTGTCTTCTTTACACCTATTAGAGATCGCTATTTCTAATGGTAGCAGAAATTAAAGAAAATTGTCGATTTTTTAAAGTTTGTTGTCTCGATCCCTAGGTAGGGGTGATTTAGGGAGTATGGAGCAGGGATAAGACGGCCATAGATCCGGATAATTTTTACCAAGATTGAGTCAAAATTAGGTTAAGAACGGGTGAATCTTTGAATAGATTAAGTTTACCTTCTATGAAGGTAATCACGCTTATTTTCCAAATTTCAGGGCGATCGCCTGTTTCGGAGTAAAGACTTTCCGCACGGCGATCGCGATCCGACTCAGATCCTGATCGAGCAACGGCGGCCAAATGACACCTGCTTGTTTATATTGCATAAAAGCTTGGCGAGAATCCATAGCTAATAGATGCAGGGCGCAAACCAAGCGCCGATCTAAGTGTTGCTGCTCCTGGGATTGTTCAGCAATAATACTGAGTGCCAATAACAAAGACGTGACTTGTCCGGGAACGGGGGGTTCTCCTGCTCGCAGACGGAGCAAAAAAGCATCAGGATTTTCGCCCGTTGGTAACCCCTGGGCGATCGCAAACTCACAGGCGGTTTTATAGTCCATCAATCAATACTCTCCGAAACGATAAATTTTGATATCAACATCTCACCCACTCCAATGATTTGCCACTTTCTATCCCTTAATGCCAAACTCGGAAAAGACTAAACTTGCGATTTTCCTTAGCGAATGAACCCATCCTCTGCAACCATTCCCTTTGTGGATCTCTCGATCCAACACCAGCCCCTGAAAACTGAGTTCGATCGAGCCATGTTAACCGTCCTTAGACAAGGGGACTTTATTATGGGGCAAGCGGTCAAAGACTTTGAAAGCGCCTTTGCCGAAAGATCTGGGGTTAAGTATGGTGTTGGAGTTGCTTGTGGAACCGATGCGATCGCCCTCGGCTTAAAAGCCTGTGGCATCCAACCCGGAGACGAAATCATCTTACCAGCCAACACCTTCATCGCTACCCTAATCGGCGTTCTCCACTCAGGAGCAACCCCCATTTTAGCCAACTGTGACCCCCAAAGTGCCCTGATCGATCTACAAGCTGCCCAAAAGCTCGTCACCGCCAAAACCAAAGCCATTCTCCCCGTTCATCTCTACGGTCAAATGGTCTCCCCCGAAGCCCTCCTAGACTTTGCCCAAACCCATAACCTATTTATCTTTGAAGATGCTGCCCAAGCGCATCTCGCCCATCGAGAAGGTTATAAGGCGGGTTCTGTCGGTAAAGCCGCAGCCTATAGCTTTTATCCCAGTAAAAATCTAGGGGCATTTGGGGATGGGGGCATGGTCTTAACCCACGATCCAGAGGTAGCCCAAACCCTGCAAACCCTGAGAAACTACGGAGCGCCTCGCAAGTATTACCACACTGAATTGGGAACCAATAGCCGGTTAGATACTATCCAAGCGGCGATTCTGAACATCAAATTACCCCACCTGAATACCTGGAATCAACAGCGCAATCAAGCGGCGCAAGAATACGATCGCCTGCTTGCTCCCTTAGCTCAATCCGGACTCGTACCCATTACCAACTTCAGTGGCTCCGGCCATGTTTATCACCTCTATGTGATTCGCCTCTTAGAAAACTGTGCCATTAATCGGGATACCCTCCAAGAAAAACTCCAATCCGCCAATATCCAAACCGGCATTCACTATCCCATTCCCTGCCATCTCCAACCCGCTTATAGCCATCTGGGTTATCATGCGGGGGACTTTCCTGAAGCCGAACAACTGTGCGAGTCAATCCTGTCTCTACCCATGTTTCCAGGGATTACCTCAGAACAAATTCAGCGAGTTGTTGAGGCGATCGCCTCAGCAATTAAGACAGACTAACCCTATTCCCTAGAAAACCATGACCCAACCCTCCTCCTTCCCCAGTTCCATCCCCAAATCTTGGGTAAACTATGCCCTCCTAGCCCTCTTTATCCTTCTGTATGCGCCCCTACTCTTCCATTGGTGTGACGGCTGGATTCATAAAAGCATTAGTATTGAACATGAATATTTTAGCCATGGATTAATCGGCCTCCCCTTTGCCCTCTATATCGCCTTCTGGGAAAAACGGCAGCAATGGACAGAACTCCCAGACACTTTCCATCCCCTAGGAGGCTTTTTCCTCGGACTTGGTGGAGTGTTTTACATGACTGGATTACCCGATTTGGTTAATCTCTCCTTTCCCCTGATGCTGATTGGGGTCTGTCTGTGGTTAAAAGGCATACCTGGACTCAAACTACAAACCTTTCCCCTGATTTTAGTTGCCCTAGCCACTCCCACAGAAGTACCCTATTTAATCGAGCCTTATATTCTCCCCTTACAAAGCTTTATTTCGACCATGGCAGGATTTCTCCTCTCTGGTATCGTGGGAATGGATGTCACGGTTAACGGCATTTATCTCTCCACGGGAGGAAGACTGGTTGAAGTGGCTCCCCACTGTGCGGGCTTGAAAATGCTGTTTACAAGTCTCTATGTAGCCTTGATGCTACTTTACTGGACGGGTGCGATCGCCCAGAAGCGTAAAATTATTGCCTTATTAGCCGGATCGATTGTCATTAGCGTGGTGGCCAATATTATCCGCAATGCCCTACTCACCTATTTTCATGGCACAGGCAATGAACCCATGTTTGATTGGTTACATGAAAGTTGGGGCGGAGACCTCTATTCCGCAGGTATGTTAGGTTTGGTGGTGCTTCTGTTGAACTGGATCAATCGTGATGACTCTTTAGAATCAGAAGAAACGGATGAAACCCTTAAATCCCTCAACTCCGATGAATGATGCCCCCCCTCCCCAGATGAGAAAATTGTCTTGGCCTCTATGGGTATTACTGGCATTTTTGTTGCTCCTTTTGGCCCTAGGTGCGATTCCAGGATACCTGAAGGGGTCATGGGAATGGCGATCGCCGCCCAAAGTCGTAGCATTAAAAGAATTGCGACAAGTCCGCAAAACCGGATTAACCCTCTCTGGTTGGGAAACCCTTGAGCAGATGGAGATTAATCTGGGGGGTCATCGCTGGTCTTATCAGCAACTTCAGGGAGACGGGGAAAAACCAGCGATTCTGTTGTTTTTGATCCAAAATTCTGACCTAGACCAACCTAGGGTGGAATGGGTAGATGTGAATGGGTTTGTGCAACAGATTTTTAGCAATTGGAAAACGGATTCTCACCAAATCAAAACTTGGGAGGTCAAGACGGATTCTAATCCAGGGGTGAAAGTGCGATCGCGATTTTTTCGCGGCTGGAATCCCGTGCAAACCTATGCTCTGGTGCAATGGTACGCTTGGCCCACTGGGGGAGATCCGGCTCCGGTGAACTGGTTTATCGCCGATCGCCTAGCCCAAACAAAAGGCGATCGCGCTCCTTGGATAGCCGTGTCTCTCCTCATTCCCATGGAACATCTGGGAGATTTAGAAGACGTTGAAGATATTTCCCAGTCTCTGGTGCAAACCATCCAAACCACCCTCATCGAAACCGTCTTTAGTCAGTCCCCTGTGCAATAAACTCCCTATGGCTAACTCTCCGCATTTGCGTATTACCATCAGTTTGACATTAGGTATGGGATTGTTCCTCCCTTCCCAAGCCAAGGGACAACTGCCCCCCATTAATGTGGATCAACCCACCTCCGTCGATCAACTCCTCGAAGACGCAAGAGAGAGACTCAGGAATCGAGGGGAAACTCTAGAACTCGACAACGAATTGCCCACCGCTCCGGCTCCAGAATTTGACGTTTATCGCCTAGGCCCCGGAGATTCAATTACGGTTAATGTCAGCAATTTTCCTGACCTCAATTTTCAAGCTCTCATTGATTTAGACGGAAATATTATTGTCCCCTTAATGGGACGATTAGCAGTTACAGGCTTAACCCTACCTGAACTAGAGGAAAAAATCCGCTTTGGTTTAAATCAATTTGTCATTGAACCCAAAGTCTTAGTCACTCTGGGGAATCGTAGAGCGGTAGAAGCGATTATTACCGGTGAAGTCTTTCAGCCCGGAACCTATGCCCTAGGTTTTGCCCCTTTCCCTGTAGTCTCAGATGCTCTCGTATTAGCCGGTGGAGCGACCCAATCGGCTGACCTGCGAAATATTATCATTCGTCGAACCTTAATCGATGGTTCAGTCCTAGAAGCCTCCGTCGATTTGCTCACTCCCCTGAAATATGGGCAACGAGTTCGAGACCTACGCATTGAAGATGGAGATGTGATCATTGTCCCTAAACTTGACTTTCAGGATCTCGACTACGATCATCAGTTAGCCGCAGAATCCAATTTATCTCAAGCCACGATTAATATTGATGTAGTGCGCTATACGACCAACAATGTAGGGTCAATTACCTTACCCAATGGTAGTACCTTTGCTGATGCAATTGCGGCGATCGGGCCCAATTTTGAAGAAGCAAGATTGAGTAAAGTGGGGATCATTCGCTTCGATCAAGAACAAGGACGAGTGGTGACCAAAATTATTAATGCTCGCAGTGTGATGTTAGGGGATATTTCCCAAAATGTTCGCTTGCTAGATAATGATATTATCGTGGTCAATCGGAACCTATTATCGAGACTCAGCGTAACCCTCACCCGCATTACCAGACCCTTCCAAGATGTCCTCACCTTCATGCTCTTTTGGCGACAATTCCGAGATAATGTCAACGATGTTTTTACGGTGGATACGAACCTTAATAATTCCTCACCCTCCCCCTCTCCAACTCCTACTCCCACCCCAGGAACGACTCCCAGCCCAACGCCGGGAACGACTCCGAGTCCAACACCGGGAACTACCCCATCTCCCTCTCCCTCTCCCTCTCCGAGTCCATCCCCTGCACCCTCCCCAGCGCCTGCACCCTCCCCCTCTCCCAGTCAGTAAGATTGACGATCGCTAATCCTTTGAATACAATCCCCTTAAACAATAGCATTTAAATTCAATGTAGCTAAACCTAACTCATGCCACATTTAATTACTAATCGTGCCCGACAACATAATTTTATGAAAGACTACCCTGCCGGACACCTACATTTTGCTTGGGAATCAGTCAATGCCATTCTTTACATTGTAGGTGGATTAGCTTTTATTGTGGGCAGTGTTTTCTTTTTGCCAGTTTATGAAAGACTAGCCAGCACGGGAGTATGGATTTATTTTTTTGGATCTTTCCTATATTTGATTGTTACCCTTCATGATTTGCTTGAATCCATCAATCATCTGAGAAGCCAGAACCCTGTTAAGGGGATGGATTTATGTGAATTTTTTTCAGCTATGGTCTACACTAGCGGCACATTCATGTTTATCCTAGGGTGCTTCTTCTTTCTTCCACAAATTGATTTAATGGTATTGGCTGCTTGGTGTTTCATCATAGGCAGTATATGCTTCTTGATCGGGGCTTGTATTAATGTGTTACAAATCATTCAAGCTGGAACCTTATTGAATCTACAGTTATTGAATGCAACTGCCATATGTTTTGTGGTGGGATCTACGTTATTTCTTGTGGCATCAATCCCCTACCTCTGGAAAATTGTAGATCCACAAATTCAAGTTGAATTGTTCACCTATATGGCTTGGGAATATATTGTAGGAAGTTTTCTCTTTTTCCTGGGTGGAATATTTAACTATTATCGAATTATTAAGGTTACAATGCACTACAAGAAAATCGCTTTTATGACAGGAATATAATGAAGCGTCGATCGCGATCGATCGGCAAGTAAGGGATGTGCGAAAAGGCCCGGATGGGATACTCTATGTACTGACAGACAGATCAAAGAGCCAACTCATCGGCCGCCTGGAGCCTGATCGCTAAGGTTGGGGATGGGGAGAGCTTTAGCCATCATTTCCATTGGCCTAGGTTAAAGTAGACATATGGGAATTGTTTTGTAAGTAGCCTGGATAGAACCATGACTTCACCCCTGATCAAAAAATATAAACTTGCCTTTGAGAAATATTGGTTAGCGATTCCCATTGGCCTGATGGTAGGGGCGCTTGGAGGGGGAGGATTTGCCGTACTTCAACCCGCACCGGGTCTTCCTAGCTATAAGTTTCAATCGGTCTTACAAATTACTACTCCTCCCGTAACCATTTCAGAAACAGGAACGGCAATCCAAGCCCAAAGTCAACAACTAGAAAAGAATGCCCAAGAGTTGCTCTTAACCGGTGATGTGTTACAAAAAGTGGCAGAGCATCCGAAAATCAGGATCAATCCTAGGGAATTACAGCAACAGGCTTCAATTCGGGATAACTCGAAAACGCCTTCTCTTTTATTTCTCTCTTTAACTTGGGATACTAAATCTCAAGGGCAACAAATTACTGAATTGTTAGTGCAAGAGGTGATTCAACAAAGTCGTAGCCTGAATACGAGTCGCTTGCGATCGATTATTGAAACGTTGAATCAGCGTTTACCCAAGGTGGTGGAAGAGCTACGCAAGGCAGAAAATGAGCTAGAAGTTTTTATTCGCCAAACGGAATTTGCGGAAATCAAACGGACTCAGTTGCCCGGTGCAATTACACAAAATGAACAGCAGCAGCGACAGTTGGAATTGCAAATTGAAACGGTGGGCACTCAGATGTCGAGTCTACAACGGCAGTTAGGTTTGAATCCCGATCAAGCCTATGCTTCAGCCGCTTTAAGTGCCGATCCGATTATTCAGAGGTTGCGGGGTCAGTTATATGAGTTAGAGTCTCAAGAATTGTTGCTCAGTCAAACCCTGCGCCCGGATAATCCGCAAATGGTGGAGTTAAGGCGACAGTTAGCTTCGGCAGAGAATTTATTAACGGCACGAGCGGCTGAGGTGATCGGGGGTGATGGTATGGCGGCTCCGTTGCAAAGTGGCGAGCAAATTCGTAAGGATAGTAGCCTCGATCCAGCTCGGCAGGCGATCGCCCAAGAATTGGTAGGTCTAAAAACTCAGAAAGAAACCTTAGAAAAAGAATTGGCAGTGGCAAAAACTATTGCGGCAGAATTGAAACAGGAATATGCGGGATTGCCCAATACGCAAGCAGAACGGGCGAGATTAGAGCAGCAAGTGGTATTGACCAAACAGTTTTATGACACCATTCAAGCCAAACTGATTGATGCCCAAACTGCTGAAGCGGAAACCGTAGGTAATTTGAATATTGCCCAACCGCCTAGATTAGCTGAAACCATTACTCCCCCAGCTCCTTTACCGATTTGGTTGCTCCTACCTGCTGGAGCTATTGGTGGTACAATTTTGGGCGCTGGAGCGATTTTTGGCTTGGGTATAGTATTTGCGACTACGATGCAAACCCTGGAAGATATTCAAGCTTTTGTCACCGAACGGGAAGTACAAATTTTGGGAATTTTACCCTGGGTAGAAGAGTGGGATGCCTCCGGAGCAGAAGTGCCCCTGATGCTCTCTAGATATTCCCCCTATTTGGATACCTATGAAAAGTTCCGATCTACTTTGCGCCAAGTCGAGGAAAAACCGAAAGTGGTATTGGTGACCAGTTGCGATCGCCAGGAAGGAAAAAGTGTCACCGCCTATAATTTGGCGATCGCCTCCGCCAGAGCTGGAAAACGCACCCTCCTAATTGAAGCCGACTTACGCAACCCCTCCAATGCCCACACCCTCAAAATCCTTCCCGATCCCAATTCTCACTTAGAACCCCTACGCTACTATAGCCAAATTAGCGACTGTATTCGCCTGGTTCCCAACATTGAAAACCTCTACATCGTCCCCAGTTTCGGCCCCTACGAATATGCAGCCGCCGTCGTTGAATCCGCAGAAATGCGCCTTCTACTCCAAGATGCCCGCAAACGATTTGATTTTGTCGTCGTTGACGCTTCTGCCCTCAACCTCTGTAACGATCCTCTCATCCTAGAACGCTATACCGACGGCGTAATCCTCGTCACCCGCGCCGGTTATACCATCAGCGACCATCTAGCCGATAAAATTGACCTCCTAGAAGAATCCGAAGACTACAGTCTATTGGGCATCGTCATCAATGCCGAAGAACTCAACATTGGGCCCCTACCCCCGCCCCCCATTGTAGAAACCCCCGATCTCAATAGCGAAACTGACTCCGAACCTATCCTCAACGGTCAAAATGGTTATGCCCCCCAGAATAACGGGCATAACGGGCATAATGGGCATAATGGTAATGGTAAAACACCCATATCAAAGCCTGGGCGAAAAACGACCCAACCCTAACCGATGACTCAGAGCCAGCGCATCTTCATCTGTACCCTAGTCGCCCTAGCCTCCAGTGGCTTCGGTTTTGCTGCGGGAGGCAATTTGCAATTCCAATCTCAAATGAAAACTTGCCAGGACTATTCTTGGCCCTTCAAAAACCTCTGTCAACTTTGGGTCGGGCCAACCGCTTGGCTACAAGGGAGTACCACAGGAGCATGGGTTGGCATGGTTTTAGGAGGGTTTGTTGCTGGTTTAGCCACCGCTAAAAAAAGCCCACAACAGCAACCTCAGTCACTTGAACCAGCCAATCTCGAACAAGTCTTATCCTCTCTAGAAACACAAATGCCTGAAGTTCATCAGTTAAGTGACAGAGAACGACTCATTTTAGCTTTAGGGATGCAATTGAGCCAAAGTGAACCAACAGAAGCCCTCAAGTTACACGCAGTTAAGCAACTCGTTGCCAGTTTGGAGCCAAGTCTAGAGTCCAGGAAAATGGAGATCTCAGAAGAGGATCAAGACGAGATCGGTCGATGATTGCTCACCTCATTTTATCGATGTTAATCACCGTTGCTCTAGCCATTCTGGGCATTTGGTTTGCAGGACTACCCGGTTATTTTGTCGTTTGGCTCTCCCAACCCTTTATTCGGCTTTGTTTTGGCCAAAGGGCGCTCTCCAGCTTAAATGCTGAAGAAAGTTTTGCCGCCGTTTTTCTGGTTTCTTTATTTTGGGGATTTAATGTTCTCCCTGGCTATTGGGTGGCGTTTGTTTGGTTTAAGGACTTTTCCCTAATGAGTCAAATTCCAATTTTTGTGGGTGTGGTGTATGTAGGCAGTATGATTGTTGCTCTAGTGAGTTATGGTTGGGTGATGGGAAAATAACAGCTTTTACCACTTAAATTCCTCAATTTGGGCAAAATGTTCCTGAATGAGTTGATGGGGAAATTGATAGCGATCGCCACTTTTCTGGATCAATGCCTTACTACTGGCATAATTCAGAAAGCGCTGATAATCCCAAGGCATCAGATCTTCTCGATAGAGGCGATAGCGCAGCATGAATTTGGGCAATAACCGCAAGCTAAAACTTAAAATCCCGATCGCCGCCAAAACCGCACCGACGATTAACCCCATCATTAAGCCTAAGCCTAATCCTTCGACTAAAGCCGCAATGCACCCGCAGATAATGCCAAATAACAAAGCGGTGGCACTACCGAGTCCTACTTGATAATCTCGATTTTGTTCCAGAGTTTGAAAATAACCCCTATTCACATCAGAGATGACAAAACTGGTGCGATTTTCCTTTTGCATCCATTTAGCCAAAGCGATTAACCAATGTTTGGTCTCTTCCGGTTTGGGCTGTTCCTGGGAACGATACCATTGTCGTTGGTTCTGGGGAATTTCTTGAGCTAACAGGCGACGTAGATAGGCATTGAAAAGATAGCGATATTGTTGCTCTGAATCAGAAATTCTTGCCCAGGCATGGATTAAAATTTCTTCATCTGCTAGGGTCATGAGATTTAAAAATAAAGGGGTTTTGGCTAACATCATGAGGGACTTATCTTCGCTCAAGTTATGCCATAATTCTCTGCTTCTGGCCTGGAATAAATACTCTTTGATCTGGGTGGCGTTGAGCGGTTTTAACCAAACTGCTCCCTGAAGTTTAAGCCGAGTAGGACAGCGCTTATAGGAATCAATTCTTGACCCTAAAACGAGATTCAGCGCTTCTTGAGTATTCGCCCTGAGTTCCTTAATCGCTTGTAGAGTTTGATTTTGGCGATCGAAAGATAGGGTATCTAGATTATCTAATATCGCTAGAATTTTACCTTGATAAAACCATTTTTTAGCTAATTTACGAGGTAATTCATAGTGTATAAAACATTGATCAATTAACCAGGTATTTAAGGTATTTTTTTGCCATTGAGATAAATCAAAGATCAAGGGAATAGGTTGATGGCTATAGGTTTGGGCCCTAGCAACTGCTTCATCTGCCAATTCTAATAAGGTAGTGGTTTTGCCACTGCCAATATTGCCCAAAACCACCCAAATGCCCCCTGTTCGATCAAAGAGGTTAAATAGGCTGGTGGTGGGGTCTAACAGGGTAGTGGGTGAACCACTCAGTTTTACCTGAATATCCCCCGGCCGTCGGACTCCTGACGGGTTCGGTTCATTGCTCAAAGTAGTGAGTACCTGATGATGCAAAGACTGGCTCAACTGAGCCTGAACATCATGGCGTACCCTAAGAAGAAGCTTATGTCGAATCCGAGTCTGCTGGCGATCGCCAAAAGTCATGATCTTACTAAGGTGTCGCAAAGACAGCGATAGGTTTTAGTTATCCTACCAGGTCTAATATCAATTACCTGTCGGAATACCTCAATCAAGGCCATCACTTGAACGGCCGTCAAGAATCTGAATTTGAGTTTTGATTATCCCCTATCGGCCGATGACCATTGGGAAGGATGGTTGTCCGATCGATAATAGCATCTGTAAGATCGCTATTT
The DNA here is from genome assembly GCF_030068475.1 of Roseofilum acuticapitatum BLCC-M154. Lineage (GTDB taxonomy): Bacteria > Cyanobacteriota > Cyanobacteriia > Cyanobacteriales > Desertifilaceae > Roseofilum > Roseofilum acuticapitatum. Next base: position 30,107 of record NZ_JAQOSP010000101.1, read on the forward strand.
TCTGCCCGAAATAAATCACACCGCTCTAAACTGGCCCCCTGGAATTGAGCCGATTTCAGTTTTGCCCCTCGAAGGTTCACCGCGTAAAGATTCGCTTCCTGTAGATTGGCATAGGACAAATCTGCATTTTGCAGGTTAGCATAGGATAAATCCGCACATCTTAAATCCGCATAACGAAGATTAGCCCTAGACAGATTAGCCGATCGCAGTCGAGCATGAGATAAATTAGCCCCATGAAGTTGAGTATCGCTCAATAAGCTCCCTTCTAGATCAACTGACCCTAAATTAGCTTGGCTTAAATTACTATAGGGCAGGTAAGCTTGAGTTAAGTTACTCCCTTGAAAATTAATTTTTCTTAAGTCAGCATCAAATAAGTTCAGTTGCTGTGCCTCAATGCTTTCAAAATCCCGTCTTCCCTGTGCATATTCTTTGAGTAGAGCGTCTGAGCTGATTTTCTCCATATTGGTTGTTATCTTGGAAACAGTGCATGATTTACTGCTGGATTCTAGAGAACCCTAAATTAATAAGTAAAAATGCTTATTGAATTGCTAAAATAACTTACCCTGGTTCTGTGGAAATCTTAAGGTTTCATAACTTTTTTTTAAGATTTGTAACATAAATTCCATTCCTGTTTAAGATTACCTCACCAACAACCGCCCATGTCTCAAACCAACTCTTCTAGCGACTCCATCGCCAAACACTATCATCAACGCACCAAATACGACCCCGAAACCATTAGTCAGAAAAGCCAGGGACTCAACTGGGAAGATCAACCCATTCCCTTCAAAGAGTATAAACTCGGAACCTCCATTGACCTCAAACCCTATCTAAGTCCGGATACCCCAGAGCGAGAATGGCAAAATCTATCCCGGTTTCTCCTCTGTAGCTATGGCATTACGGCTAGGGTTCCCACACTTATGGGTGAATCCTTCTACCTCCGTTCCTCCCCTTCTGCCGGGGGATTATATCCAGCCGAAGTGTATCTGATCTCCCAAGGCTCATCCCGACTCAAACCCGGCCTCTATAACTATCAGTGCAAAACCCATAGTCTAGTACACTATTGGGACAATCCAGTTTGGGAGAGCCTACAAGAAGCCTGTTTTAACCATCCTGCCCTCAATCAAACCTCTGTTGCGATCGCCCTCACCGCCATCTTTTACCGCTCTTCCTGGCGCTATCAAGACCGAGCCTATCGCCGAATTTGCCTCGATAGCGGCCATCTCCTCGGCAACATCGAACTCGCCGGAGCCATGTACGGATACCGCCCCTATCTCATCGGCGGATTCACCGACAATCGCATCAACGAACTCCTCTATCTCGATCCCGAAAAAGAAGGAACCCTCGCCATTCTTCCCCTAGTTCCCTACCCCAAACCCGACATTCCGCCCCCCTCTCCTCCCAGTGCCCTACCTTCTGAGATCCAAACCGACTATCCTCCCCTTCCCGAAGGCAAACTCTTAGCATACCTCCATCAAAGCACCCGTATTCCTGACAACCCTCCCCGCAAAGCCGATCCTACCCCCCTAGACTTAGAGGATAAATACAACTTTCCCTTTTGCTTAAAAGTCTCCACCCTCAGCCTTCCTCTCAACCTCGGAGACTTAGGCACTACCCCCCCTCGTGCCACGGATGACACCCCTTCCCTAGAAAACACCATCCTCCAGCGTCGCTCCACCCGTTCCTATACTGGAGCCGACCTTTCCTTAGCGGAATTACAAGCGCTCTTAGACTTTACCTATCAACCCCAACACTATCAAGAGCAGTTTCTCGATCCGACTCCCGACTATTTCGATCTCAGTTTATTAGAAACCTTTATCGCTGTTTCTGGGGTGAGTGGGTTAGAAGAAGGTTGTTATTATTATGCGCCCAGAGCGCAAGAATTGCGGCAAATTCGCTTTAAGAACTTTCGCCGAGAACTGCATTATCTATGCTTAGGACAAGACTTAGGTCGAGATGCCGCCGCGATTATTTTTCATACGGCCGACTTAGGGAAAGCCGTGGCAAAATATGGCGATCGCGTTTATCGTTACCTGCATATGGATGCTGGCCATCTCGGACAACGGCTCAACCTAGCCGCTATTCACCTGGGCTTAGGAGTCAGTGGTATTGGTGGATTTTTTGACGATCAAGTGAATGAAGTCCTAGGCATTCCCGTAGATGAAGCGGTCATCTATATCACTACTCTAGGCCGTCCCCGGCGATCGGGTTAACGATATTACTACAGATAGCCGAGTGGATGCGTAGCTAACCGTAGGGGCAGGTTTCCACTTCGTGGACATGAAACACCCAGGTTTAGGAATCCCCACCATGCGATTAGTGAACCTGCCCCATTCCCCTTTGCATCCTGGTGGGGGGCGGGTTTAGGAGAGCGATCGTTTTTTTCCTAAATATTGGTGAAACCCGCCCCTACAAATATCGATCATTGGATTAGGCATACAGTAATTGATTTCTAATCTCATCGGCGGTTAAAGCTTTGACTAAAACAGAAATCCTTTGGGCAACTTCATAGGGAATTTTCTGAGGAATAACGATAATCCCACTATGGGTTTGATCATTTTCCATATACTCAAGATGCAATCGCTCAAAATCAACACGATTATGGGTCAAAAGACATCGATTTATTGAGGTGGCAAATTCGAGTTGTTCGCGATCGCTTTTACCTAGTGTACCTTGTTCGGGAACTGTCGTCACGTCTAGCTCTTGTGCTTTCAACAGTATCGCCACCATTGCAGACATATCTTCATCGGTGTACAGTAAGGCAACAGTAGTCATTAGATATTCAACTGGGATCTGACCACTGGATGTACATAGTCATCAGGGACTTGATTTTTCTCAATATACTCATCAATTCCTGCTCGATGATCGCAGTAAAAGCTTAAAGCATCAAAGACTTGAGCTAACGTCAGATGAGGCAAATGATCTAAGATTTCTTCAGGTTGAATATTCATCTTCCAGAAACCAACGATAGCCCGCACGGAAGTCCGAGTACCGATAATAATTGGCTCTCCCCCTAGAATTTCAGGGTTGCGAGTCACGTAGCGTGAAATGGTTTGAGTAGACATAGGATGATTCATATTAATTTATAAGTTTACCATATTTGTATCCTGGTGGGGGGCGGGTTTAGGAGAGCGATCGTTTTTTTCCTAAATATTGGTGAAACCCGCCCCTACAAAACCCGATTTAATTGTGTTCTATACCGTAGTTTCAAGCGACACTCACCGAAGAAACTCAACAGTGTTTGCTGCCTTTCTCTAGGGAGCAAGATGTTTGCACTCCCGGACATCTAATACACCAAATTATCTGTAACAGTCTACTACTCTCAGATAGAGTGTTAGCAATTCACCATCGATTCCTCAATTACAAACTCCAACATTTGCCCTTGGGAACTGCCAAACTTAATTCTTTCCCCTGATTTTAAGGGAATTTCTTGGTGGTGAATTTTTTGCCAATTACCCGATCGCAACACCAAAGTTCCAAACCGAGAAAAATCCCGTAACCAATAAGTGGCGCTTCCCTGGTTCGACTCTAACGGTTCTCGGCGAATAATTTCCGCGTGCCGTTGAGAAACCCACCGTTCACTAATCACAATATCATTCTCTTCCCGTCGCCCCACACGCATCAGCCCCCCATGAATTTGCCAAACCTGTGTCGTTTCTTCTACTGAACGCAAAGAGGCAACCGTGCGGGTTTTTTCATGCCAAGTGACCGCCGTATCAGGTAATTCCGTAATCCCTTCTGGGGCAGGGACTAATAATTGCCCATTAAACTCTGGATGCATATATAACACCGGCAGCGTCCAAGCAGGTTGATTATACTTATAGAGTGTAATTAACCGTTGACGGGCTACTGCCGTTGCTTCATCGATGGGTAGACGCTTGGCTAAAGCTTCAGCAAAAGCTTCAATGAAACTCAAGGCTTCGCGATCGGCGATCGCCTCCCGCATCCCCAAAACCGCCGGAATTCCATGATGGAGCAGCACCTCCGCCAAACTACTCCGAGGCAAAAGACGATGAGCCATTGTATCCCCTGAACTCTGTTCATCCGTATCTCCCTTAGCACTCCAACAAGTATTCAAAACCGCTAACGTCACCTGTCCCCGTACCAAAACATTAGCAAATTCCGTTCCACTCAGAGTCGTTTCTGGCTGCAAATACAACAGTCCCCCATCCGGAGATGGCACACCATGGCCCCCATAAAAGACAATATTGTAAGTCTTCGTTTCCAAAGCAGCGATCAACTGAGCAGCATCCGGTTGAATCAATGTATCCACATAACAGGGAACCGATGAAGCAATAATACTGGGCAAGGTTTGATCCGGATGACTACAATTTTCCCAAATTCTCGCCAAAGTATCCGCCTCTGCTTCCAATTGCAGATGCTCATCCTCCAACCATTCAGAAGCAACAGCATCCGCACCCACGGTTGCCCCAAAAACCAATAAAATATTCAGTTCTCGATCCGTTCGTTGAGGAGGAAGGGGATCAACATCACTGGTAGTGCGGCTAAACAACAGGGTAGGAGAAACCGAGATCGCCTGTTTTCCCGCCGATTGTTGCATAATTTCCCAAGGTAATGGAATCAGATCTGGGTCTCGGATATCCAAGCGCACCCGTAAGGGTTTATTTTGTCCTAGAGCAATCCCTTGGCTTTGGGATAAACAACTTTGAATCGGGCCATTAAAGATCCATTGCCACAAACTCATCCCCAATTGCTGCATCAAACGACTACTATAAGACCCTTTTTCCTCTGGAGGAAAGGGCAAAGTATCCATGTTGGGTAAATTAGACTCTACCGCAGGAATGGCTAGAGAATAGGAGGGTTGGGAGGGAATTTGAAAGAGATCTTGCCATCCTTCCCAAGTGAGAGTCAGAGTATAGGGCCAAATGCAGTCATGATGAGTATATCCTCCTGGATAGGAAGCCCGAATCACCCAAATGGCAAAATGGGCAGATGGGTTTTCATCCGGAGCATGAGACTTACCACTGCCATCTGTGGCTGAACAACCAACTAAGCGGGCAATGGCAATACTGAGACAAGGACAGTCAATAGCAGACATTTAAGAGCCTTGATATCACGGGTTGAGTGTATCCCATTTCTTCTAGTTTATCGGATTGCATGGGGAGATGGGGGGATCGACTATTCCCTATGGGCCATAATTTTTAATTGTTCGTGGGACTGGGACTAGAGCTGGGACTAGGAGAATTAAGGATTGGTGTTGGGGGAAGGGTTTGGGGAGGGGTCGATCGCCTCAATAAGGGCCAGAAAAAATACCCCATCACTGCTCCCAAAGTCAATAAGATCGTTATTCCCAGTAATAATCCAGGAATAGAAATTCTTTTGTTTGTGGGGTTTGAAGTTGAACTGCCTTGGGTTACTCGTGTGCCTACAGTAAGCAATTGGGTCTTCATGGACTCCTTGGCAGAAGATTTAGAGGTTTGATTCATCTTAGTAATGGGATCAAATAATTCTGTTAAGGGTTCAAGGGTGATTTCATTAGCCTTGACTTGATAATGGATCAGGCCGATGGTCACATTGTCATGGCCATTGAGGGTATTGGCTAACTCTACTAATTTACTCGTGGCACTGGCCACATCTAATTGACCGTCTAAAATGGGTAAGAGTTGGCTTTGCCAATGATGTTCGACGCGATCGCCATCACTGAGACCATCGGAGCAAAGTAACACAATTCCATCTTCATCTAAAATTAATCGTCCTACAGTTGGATGTAAGTGGTTTGACTCTGCCATCCCCAAGGCTTGCACCAGCGCACCCGCAGCCCGATTTTGCAGTGCTTCACGATATAAGCGATAACCTAGACGCACTTCGCGAGAGGCTAAATCATCATCTAAGGTAACTTGATGGCATCCCTGCCGGGTGACCCAATAGATCCGGGAATCTCCCACATGGGCAATATAGAGTTCATGGGCCCGATCTACAGGAGGGGGAACGACTGCCATGACTAGGGTAGTCCCCATGCGCTGCCGTTCGTGGCGATGTTCTTGGTCGTTGCGATCGCTAATGACCGTATTGGCATGACGAATAAGCCGCTCGAGTAGATCGGTGATTTGCTCAACTCGATCCGGGGGACTCTTTTGGAGGGAAATCTTGTCCCAGTTTAAAGACTCTAAAATACTTTCGATCGCCTGTTGAGAAGCCACTTCTCCCCCAGCATGACCCCCAATACCATCGCAGACGATCGCCGAGAGGGGAGCAGAGTTACTTTCTGAGGAAACCGTTTTCCCTGGGGGAGGTTGCACTGGATAACAGGCATCTTCATTATGGGAGCGACTGGGCCCCTTATCTGTGGCTGTGCATAGGGTAAAGTGGGTGGTTTGAGACTGACTACAATAGCTTAAGGCGCGATCGAGTTCGGCGATCGCCCGATCTATGGCAAAAATTTGTCCATCACTCAAACTTTGAGCTAAATCTTGTAAAAAGCGCCCGATCAGGGGATTGGCCTGTTTAGCCAAGGGTAACCACATTTGCCCTAACTGGGATAAGTCCATAGAATCTTGGGGATCGGCCCGCAATTCTCGAACCCGCACAACCGGCCCTTCAACTCGCAAGAAGTGATGATCCAGTAGAGAATTGGCTACTCCCAAAACCTTGAAGGGTTGCCAGAGATGGGCGATTTGCCATAACCAATGGAGTTGACGCATGGCAGAGGCAGCCTGCCATTGCTGTTTGAGCATTGGCATTAGGGGGGGGTTCAGGAGAGCTTGAGACAAGAGCGATGGGTCGATGGGCGCTCCTTCTAGGAGAAGTACGGGGGGTACAGTCGGCTTTAGGGTTAAGAGTTCGTAGGGTTGGGGGAGATGGAGTCGATAGGGAAAGAGTTTGAGGTAGGTTTGTACGCAGGTGGAGATTTCTGAGGGGATAGGGGGGGGAACCCCTGGTTTGAGATCGAGGAAAATCTGATTACCTTTGTAGAGATAGCGATCGCCAATTCGTTTCCCTGCTTCTAGGAAGTCTAAAGCTTGGCCCAAAGGTCGCAAGTCAGGAGAAGTTGCCCACAGATACCGCTTGATTAACCGAGTGCCGCAACTGTGGCAATATTGAAGATCTTCTGAGTTAACTGCCTGACAAGGGGGATGGGAACAGTGAAGAAATGCGGTGTCGGTTGGCATAGGAAGTCCTCGCGCCTGTAAATGGAAAGACAGTGTATAGCTCTACCACTGCGGTTCTGGCCCAATCGAGGGGTTCAGAATAGAGCTAAGGCCGATCGCCTAGAGCGATCAGCCTATCCAGCACTGCCTGAGAAGCAAACCCAAATAGCTATAATTCTAGTTTAGTGAAGACACCCTGAGTAATTGGTATTTGGCAAAATACCTGACAAGAAAAGTAGGTTTGACTTATATTCTGCCTATAGGATCTTGCAAGCTTTTCTCAAATTATATGACTATTTCTGCGACTCAAAGGGCCAATTATCCGGTTGATCCGGTGGAATATCTGAGCTGGAACTGGCGCGGATTACACATTCGTTATCAGCACACAGGTCAAACGGGGCCGGCGGTGTTGCTGATTCATGGATTTGGGGGATCGGTCGATCATTGGCGTAAAAATCTCCCGGTTCTGGGTCAATCCTGTCGCTGTTATGCTTTAGATTTAATTGGGTTTGGGGGTTCGGCGAAACCGACTCCAGGAGCGGAAATTGAGTATACCTTTGCCACCTGGAGCAAGCAAATTATCCAATTTTGCCAAGAGGTGATTGGTGAGCCGGTGGTGTTGGTGGGCAATTCCATTGGCTGTATTGCGGTGATGCAAGCGGCGGTGGATGCTCCAGAGTGGGTTAAGTCTGTGGTTTTGCTGAATTGTTCTTTACGGTTATTACACGATCGCCGCCGAGAGAATTTACCGTTTTATAAGCGCTATGGTGCGCCCTTGGTACAAGATCTGCTTAAGATTAAGGCGATCGGCCATTGGTTTTTCGCCCAAATTGCCAAACCCAAGGTGGTTAAACAAATTTTAGAACAAGCTTATGGGCGATCGCAAGCCGTCACCGATGAACTCGTCGATTTACTCATCGCTCCAGCCTTCGATCCCGGTGCAGCCGATGTCTTTATCGCCTTCACTCGCTATTCCCAAGGCCCCCTACCCGAAGACCTCTTAGCCACCCTTCCCTGTCCAGCCCTCATGCTCTGGGGAACCGAAGACCCCTGGGAACCCATCGACCAAGGACGCAAATTAGGCGAATTTCCATCCGTAAAGCAATTTATTCCCCTCCAAGGAGTCGGTCACTGTCCCCAAGATGAAGCCCCAGAATTAGTCAATCCCCTGATCCTCAATTGGGTATTAGAGCATACATATAGCGCTTCGCGCTAGGCAAAAGGCAAAAGGCAAGAGGCAAAGGAGGCTTCGATCTTTCTGAATATCCTGCTGTGCGAGCATGGCTCGATCGCATCTCCACCCACCCCCGTCATCTTACCCTGTCTTAACTGTATCTATAAAAGGGACAAGTAGCGATCGCTGATAATGACATCTATCTATAATTGCATGGAAAGCCCAAAAATTAACCTTAAAATTGGCATAATTGATGCATCATGTATCCTCATAAGCTCAATTTATTTAAAACGTTAATATAATCATGGCTATTCCTGATTTTCAAGCGATTCTCCTACCTTTATTAAAACTGGCGGGCGATCAAAAGCGTCATTCTATGCAAGAAGCGATTCAGTACCTTGCTAATACTTTTCAGCTTACGGATGAAGAGCGTAAGGAATTGCTCCCTAGTGGAAAACAAGCGGTTTTTGATAATCGAGTGGGTTGGGCTAGGACTTATCTGAAAAAAGCTGGACTGTTAGAATCTCCAGCCCGGTCATTTTTCCAAATTACTAATCGAGGGGTGGACTTACTCCAGACCAATCCGAGTAAAATCAATACGGCGTTCCTCAAAAAGTATCCAGAATTCCGAGAATTTAAGATGGGGAATTCTTCAAAAGATAAATCTGCTTCAGATAATGATACAAATCTATCTATATCTGAAGGAGAAGATCAGGGTTCTAATCAACAAACGCCTGAAGAGATTTTGGAGTATTCTTATCAAGAGCTTCGCAGTGCTTTAGCTCAAGAACTTTTAGAGAAAGTCAAATCTTGCTCGCCTTCTTTTTTTGAACGTCTTGTGGTTGAACTGTTGGTTAAAATGGGGTATGGTGGCTCGATTAAGGAAGCGGGACGAGCGATGGGTAAAACTGGGGATGAAGGAATTGATGGTATGATTAAGGAAGATCGTTTGGGATTAGATCGGATTTATATTCAAGCTAAACGTTGGCAAGATTCAGTGGGTCGGCCAGAGATTCAGAAATTTGTTGGTGCTTTAGCGGGTCAAGGGGCGAATAAAGGAATTTTTATTACCACTTCTAAATTTACGGAACAAGCTAAAACTTATTCGCCCAAAAATGACACGAAAGTGGTTTTAATTGATGGCGCAGAGTTGGCGGAGTATATGATCGATTTTGACTTAGGAGTATCTACGGTCTCAGAGTATAAACTGAAGAAAATAGATACGGATTATTTTGAGGCTGATTAATCCAAAACTGGGAAAAACTTAACTCACAGCAAACCCATTATAGGGACGTATGAAGGGTTCATGATAAGCCAAAACAATGCGATCTTTGGGGATTCCCCGTTCTGTGAGTTCATTGGCGACTCCAACTTCAGTACCATCATACTCAATCCAAATTTTGCCGTTTTTAATGTCAATATGAATCAATGCACCATAAACGCGCCGTTTGTTCATCCATCCTGTCCGCACGACTTGATAGCGATCGCGCTCTACATCAAAGATAACGCCAATTTCTACTGTGCCAAAGATTGGCTTAACCTGACTATGGCGCAGTAAAATCTCTTGAACAATTTCACGGTAGGTTTCTATTTTATCCATTGCACAATCCTGATCTCTTCTACGTTATAAATAAGCAAATGTAGTTGATATTCGCGTACTCCCTCTTCAATAAATCGGAGACGAAAGAATTCATCATAGGTTGGATGGGGTACGGCTAAATATAGGGTGCGAGAGGGATCTTGCACTCTCAAAGCTCGCCGATAATTGAGATATTGACCGACGGCTGTGTGAAATTCAGAGATTGCAGAGGGGTTGATAAAACTCTTCACCTCTACAGCAATTTTCTCCCTATCTCGTTCTGCCGCCAAGAGGAATTCAGCACCCAAGTCAATTTGCATTTGTACCTCTCCATACTCAAGAGGAAATGGATCGTGGGTAATTAGCCACCCTTGAGCAACTAAGGCATCTTTTACCACAGAGTGAAAAACATCTCTAGCCATAGCAGGGTTTTGTCTTACTCTTCGAGCTTTCTCTATATAGTAATAATAGCACTTCATTGAAGCTCAATTTGAGATGAAGCACTATTACTTTTTGCTTTAAATTGAGCCGCTTACTTCATCGGAGGAAGTCCATTCTAGAGTGTCACCAATTTGTTCGCCGGTGTGGTAAGCAGCGAGGAGAATTTCTGAGGTTTTACCCCAGGCAATTTGACCGGTTTTGTCAATTCCGATCGCCCCTAAATCCCGTTGATTGGCTTTAGATTCGCTCATGGTTTTCTCAAAAGCCGCAGCTAAGGACATGCCATCGGTGACGCGGACGACGATACGAGCGGCGATACATTCGTTGATGATGTCTTCGCCAATGCCGGTACAGCTAATTCCTGCATCAGAGGTGGCATAATTTCCGGCAGGCATAGCCGAATCACTGACGCGCCCAATATATTCAAATCCTTTGCCTCCGGTGGAGGTTCCAGCCGCAATTTTGCCTTGATTATCGAGGGCGACTACGCCAATGGTTCCGGTTCCGGGAGCGGGACTCGCCAGTACATTAGCCATACTGCGTCTAAAGTTATCTTTGCGGTCTTCTAACCATTCATTTAAGCGCAAATCGGTTAAGGGATTATGAATGGGAACTTGCAGTTCTCGCACCAGTTCCATGGCTCCAAAATCGGAGAGAATGCGATCGCTCTTTTCTTGCAGAACTTTAGCTAAATCAATGGGATTTTTCACCCGCGAAACGTTGATGACACCACTAAAGGTTTGCGTCTCTCCATTCATCAGAGAGGCACTCATACGGATTTGACCATCAGATTGCAAAACAGAGCCAGTTCCAGCATTATAGCGGGGATCGTCTTCGAGTAAATGACAGCCTTGAATCACCGCTTCTAGGGCTGGTGTTCCCGCTTCTAAGCTGGCATAAACTTGTTTGAGAATTTCATAGAGGGATTGGCGGACGGCTTCAACGCCTCCTTTACCTTGTAGGGAGCTGCCTGCACCTCCGTGAATGATCAGTTTGGGTTGAGTCATAGGTAATGGGGATAGGGGGATAGGGGGATAGGGGAAATGGGAGAATAATAATTTAGAGTGTCTCAATTCTCCGCATTGCCTCATTTCTGATGCTACTACCGCGTATAGCTTTAGCGATCGCGGCGACAGCGTTCAGAACAGTATTTTACCTCATCCCAACATTTAGCCCATTTCTTGCGCCAGGTAAAGGGGCGATTACAAACAGGACAGATTTTGGTGGGCAGATCGGATTTTAATCGATGACGAGCCATGGTAATATCAATTAAAAATTAAAAATTAAAAATTAAAAATGGATTGTAGTACACCTTTAAGCATGTCCAATTAGCTTACTATATTAACGGATGAACGATCGCTCCCATCTATCAGCCATTAAAATCATTTTAGTCGAGCCATCTGGCCCCCTAAACGTGGGATCGATCGCCCGGATCATGAAAAATATGGGCTTAAGTCAATTGGTGCTAGTTAATCCCCAATGCGATCCCCACAGTCCAGAAGCGAGACAAATGGCGGTTCATGCTCAGGAAATCTTGACTTTTGCCCAGGTAGTCGGGACTCTACCCGAAGCCTTACAGAGTTGTCAAAAAGTAGCAGCCACCCTGGGACGCACCATCAAGTTACCGACAGCATTGGAAACCCCCCATACCTTGCTTCCTTGGCTTCTCGGTGGTGAAAGTGCCCTAGTTTTTGGACGCGAAGACCGGGGATTAACCAATGACGAACTGAATTTAGCCCAACGCTTTGTGCAAATTCCCAGTCATCCCATTTATCCATCCCTGAATTTAGCCCAATCGGTAGGTATTTGCTGTTATGAACTTTATCGGTGTACCCTGGAAACGCAGACTCAGGATTTCAATTCTGGGGCTGGCGATCTGGCCTCACGGCAGGTTCTAGAAGCTTATTACAATCATTTAGAATCCCTGTTATTACAGATTGGCTATCTTTATCCCCATACCGCTCACCGACGGATGGAAAAGCTCAAACGATTTTACAATCGTGCTTATCCCACAGAAGCAGAAGTGGCGATGCTCCGGGGAATACTTTCTCAGGTAGAATGGGCGATCGCCGACAGTTCCCTATCCCAGGGTTCATCAGGAGAGACTTAAAGAAGATCTCCAGGGTGGGTTTAAAGACAATCACAGACAACGTAGAATAATCCAGGTTTGCTATTTTTGACGAGTGGGGTAGCCAACAAGCAAGGAAATACCCCGATCGCCAGCGAAAGGAACAAACCCTATTCCCGGTCTGAATCAAGTAAAATCAGCAACAATTCCATGGATGCTTTGATTGTGGTGGGTTCATTTACATTTATGATCCGTGTGACAAGGAGTCGTTGATGGCGAAATCAGGAGAAAGAAAGGGAGTGCGTCGCACTCAACGTCTCGGATCTGCTCAAGGTGCAACGCCTCTACCGAAAGGGGGAGCGAGTCAGCCTCAACGAGCTGTAGCTCTGCCAAGGCAAGGGAAACCGAGGTTGAAACGCAAACGGCGATCGCCTTTGCCAAGAGTCGTTTTATCCATTTTGGATCGGATATTACCCGGCGGTAAGAGCGATCCCACAAGACACAAACCGACTAGAAATACAAGGCAAACAGGGCGATCGTCATCAAGCTCTGCACCGCCAATCCCACCCTTGACAGTAGACCGCAAACTAGACCGTAATCCCTTGGTTTCCCGTTTGCAGTCGGGCAAACCCCAACCCAAATCCATCAGTTGGAGAAAGGGAAATTTATCTTCAGCAGCCCCCAGTACCTCGGCTCGCATCTCTTCCGATCCCAAACGTTCCCTAGGGAACAAGCTAGGACAGAAGACTCCAGCGAACCCAAACCCAGTGCGACTGTCTCAACCGGTACGCAAGCGTCAGTCTCGATCGATTAACCGTCCACAACCCCGTCCGATATCGCCTTTAGTTTATGCCACCCGATTTTTAATTCTCGGTGTGGGGATCTGTGCGATCGCCGGAACTCTACTCTCAGCCTCCGATCCCGAAAGTATGACCTTTTTAGGACTCAAATTAGCCTCCAACGAGAGCCTCTCGAATCCAACTAACCAACCTGGTGATACCACGGATGCCTTATTACGGGAAAATCTATCTAACCCAACCTCCTCACCCATAACTCGCCCAGCTCTTCATTTAGAAACAGAATTACAAGAGCTGAAAAGCAACATTCAAACTTTAGCCAGTCAAAGCCCCCAGTTTAAACCGGGAGTGTTTGTTTTAGATTTGGATACGGCTAGTTATGTCGATATTGAGGGGACGACTGTTTTTTCGGCGGCTAGTACCATTAAACTCCCTATTCTCCTAGCCTTTTTTCAAGCCGTCGATGCCGGTACAATTCGACTCGATGAAACCTTCACTCTCAAAGAAGAACATCGAGCTGAAGGATCGGGGAGTTTGCAATACGATCCCGTAGGGACTCAATATACGGCCCTAGAAGTCGCTACTTGGATGATGACCATTAGCGATAATACGGCCACTAATATGATTATTGAGCGTTTAGGGGGAATCCCTCAAGTTAATCAAAGCTTTAGCCGTTGGGGACTTCAGCAAACCGTCCTGCGGGATTGGTTACCGGATTTAGAGGGTAAAAATACCACATCACCGCGTGAGTTGAGCCAGGTGATGGACATGATTCATCAAGGGGATGTGGTGTCCTTAAAATCCCGCGATCGCATGATCGATATTATGCGCCAAACCCAAACTAGCATCCTCCTCGAACAAGGGTTAGGAGCAGGAGCTTCTATTGCCCATAAAACCGGCGATATTGGTAAACTCTTAGGTGATGTCGGTCTCATCGATCTACCCAGTGGCAAACGGTATATTGCTGCCGTCCTAGTCGAACGCCCCCATAATGATTATGGAGCAGCCGATCTCATTGGTGAAATTTCTCGACTCACCTACGAACAAATGAAAGTGCCCACCATAACCCCCAGTGTTAACCCTGGCCCATTAGAAGAACTCCCCGTTGAGTTCCCTGAAGCTACCGCTCGGCGCTATCGGTAATCTTGCTACTGCCATGACACAGCTAAAATAGTGCCTTAGCGTAGGGTGGGTTAGGCGGCTAAAACCTAGACTCTGACAGCAATCTATCAATCCGCCGTAACCCACCATTTTAGGGTTTTCACTACGGTGTTGTCAAAAGTAACATTTTTACGAAAAGGTGGGCAAAGTATGCTAGTATAATTTCAATTGTTTGACTCATGCTCTTGCCCAGCCTACGATGAGTTGTAATCATAGTGAATCGGGCTTGATATGATCTTAGAGTGAGTACCAAAATATCTACAACGTCCTATGAACAAAACCACTCAACTCCTCCTCAGCCTACTGACGGTATTCACCTTCACCCTTGTATGCCCGATCCAGGCTCAGGCTGTAGATTGTAGTGAGTTAGGCGCTCTAGCAGAATTTGATTCTCGCTGTGCCCAAGGTTCCGGTTCTGCCACGGGTTCTACTCCCTCCCCGGAGGAAGGTATCCGACTTTTGCAACAGGCTTTTCAGAATCAACAAAGTGATGTTCAAGTCAGAGCAGTCGGTGAGGTGATTCGCGTTCTTGCTGACGATCGCGAAGGAAGTCAACATCAACGCTTTATTGTGAGAGTCGCTTCCGGTCAAACGCTCTTAATTGCCCATAATATAGACTTAGCACCTAGGGTAAATTCCCTATCTGTTGGCGATCGCGTCGAATTTTATGGCGAATATGAATGGAATGCTCAAGGTGGAGTGATTCATTGGACACATCACGATCCGGCCGGTCGTCACGTCGGCGGATGGATTCGCCACAACGGCAAAGTTTATCAGTAATGACCGGGAAAAACCCGAAAACTTGCTTGCTTCTAATTTGAAGTGGTGATACAATTCTTAATAGTAGAGGAACAGTTAATGTTGGCTCTACCGACTGCGGGGAAACCTAGTAACAGGTAAGCAAAGTTGCCAGTTATACGGGTATCTCCTATAGGTCTCTGGCTATTTTTAATCATCGATGCTTGAAGTCAAAGCGTTCCATCCCTTGGAGTCGCAAGATACTTTGGGCCATTACTTCAGGTTGCTCTCGTTTAACCCCAGAGGGATAACGGATAGGGTTTTGTCCTTATCTCTCTGTACGGTTGAAGAACTAGCACAACCCGGATAGATTGCGCTCCAGAGTTTTCTTATGGTGGACATCATAGGGAAGATTAAAGCGCGACTGGCTTCACGCGATCGTTTTTCCAACCCATGATTTTTTATTCATCACCACCTCATCTGGAGTTGCTGCGGATCTATGTATTTAACTGGTATTTTCTTGACTCAAAACCCTAAAGTTTTAACAACGACTTGGTTCTGGAATACCTTAATTTCTATGGTTAAAGGTTGGATCTTATTTTGTCAATATTCTTGGCTGATTTCGCCTCTGAAGTGTCTTTTAGCCAGTTAGTTTTTTTAGCACTAAAATTTATTTTATACTTTTTTTCAAGCGTTAACTATTCATCAATTAGGTATTGCTGGATGTCCTCTGAATGTTAAGAAAAATCTCTAAACTTCAAGGTTGATTGCAATTTAGGGGCGATCGCGCACCAAAAGGAAACTCTGGTGATACCCTGAGAAGACAAAATTCATCAGCAGTCACTCTCGTTGCGCTCCTTTTATGTATCATAAGCACTCTGATTCCCATTGGCTCGAAGCGATCGTTACCGGCAGTATTGGTGCAGGCATTGTCACCTCTTTTGCCGTTAGCCAAGGACAACATCCCCTAGTCGGTTTAGCCATTACCCTATTTGCAGGTATCTCCGCTTGGTTAATCGATCGCGCGATGAACTAATTGACACTGATTCAATCCATGTTTACCTTCCTATTTCCCTGGGGGACACCCGTCTCTTCGGGTTCTCGCTTAATCCAAACCCTACTCACGATCGCTCTGATGATAGGATCGATAACCCTTGAAGTCCAAGGGCTGGAAATGGGAGAAGATGGGCCAGAAGTACGGGAATTACAGCAACAATTGCAAAATTGGGGATACTTCAATCTCCAGCCCACAGGACTCTTCCGAGAAGCCACCAGAGATGCCGTCATCCGATTTCAGCAAGACCAAGGTTTAATTCCTGATGGCATTGTGGGAGCAGAAACCTGGAGTCGATTGCGTTCAGGAGGAACAGAGGGATCGAGCTTAAGATTAGGCGATCGCGGCCCGGAAGTGAGCCAACTACAAGCACAATTAAAGGCAGCCGGATTTTATGATGGCCCCGTCACTGGGGTATACGGAGAGTTAACCCTAGAAGCCGTAAAAGTCTATCAACAAGCCCAAGGCTTAACCCCAGATGGCATTTATGGCAGCCGCACTCAAGCGAGTCTCGAAGGGAGATCCCCTAGCGATCAGTCCTTAAGTTCAAGGTCAGATCCCCAGGTTTTAGAATTACAGCGCCGCCTAAAAGCCAGAGGATTTTATGAGGGCCCCCTAGATGGCATTTTAGGCCCCCAAACCCAAGAAGCGATATCCAGAGCGCAAGAAAGGTATGGTATTAGCCCGGAGGATATTCGCTAAAAATCAATGATTCGGCGATTTCGAGTCATTTTACTGCAAAAGATAGCCTAAAATAGGGGCAACCTGGACATCTGGATTAAGATCCCCCAATTTCTATGGACTCTCTAGCCTATCTCCATCTAGCCCTAGCCTATCAAGATTCCACCGACACTGAAGCGATCTTAGGAAAATGGATCGAGGAATTTTGGCAACGGTGGCTGTCTAAACCCATTTCTGCTCGATTGATCCTGCGATTATTCTCTTTAGGCATCACCCTACTGATTTTGACCTTAGCTCAAGTTGCTCTAGCCCTACAATCCGGAGATTCTGGCCTGGAGGTGGCTCAACTTCAACGAGATTTACAGCAGTTGGGATACTATCGAGGCCCCGTAACCGGATACTTTGATGAAGCTACCGATCGAGCCGTGAGAACGTTACAAAGCTATGCGGGTCTGACTGTAGATGGTATTGTCGGCCGCAATACTGGACTAGAAATCAGTCAACGTTTAACCTTTGGCAATCAAGCCGCCCAATTACCCTTCGTCACTCTACCCCCTCCACCCCCAATAGCCGGTTATAATCCGCCAATATCACAGGTGATGTTTAGCGAGCCTCTTCCGGGTCAATTGGGTTATAATCAGCAATCTCGGACAATTAATCCTACCCTAAGACGAGGCGATCGGGGTTGGGACGTTGAATTACTACAAAGCCGGTTAGCGGATTTGGGCTTTTATTTCGGAGATATTGATAGAATTTACGGCGAACAGACAGAGCTTGCTGTATCGAGGTTTCAGCGCTCTAGAGGTTTATTTGCTAATGGCATAGCCGATGCTGAAACCCTACAAGCTTTAGATATCAATTCAGGAACTAGAGGAGATCCTTCGTTTATGACGGTAACCCTTAAAGGATATGTGGTCGTTATTCCCACGGGTAATTATCTTATGGTTTCTCAGGTGCAGTCTTTCTATCCCAGTGCCATAGCAGCCCGTAATCGTCGAGGACGATATGTTTATATAGGCAGCTATAACAATCGCGCTCAAGCGGAGAGTCAGTCCGCTTTATTGCGATCGCAAGGTTTCGCCAATGCCAGAGTCGTCCATTTCCGTTAATCTCTGGATATGCACCCCAGCAGGGTGAGCAGGAGAAGAAGCAATCCAATCCAAATTGCACAACGATACCCTGCCCACCCGACCATAGCTACTTACAGCAATTTTCGCTGCTATGCGGTACATCTCGATCCCCCCAACCCCCCTTAAAAAGGGGGGTAGTAAAAGTCCCCCTTTTTAAGGGGGATTTAGGGATGGAATTGATTGGGTCATTGTTGGCGGTGAATCAGGTAGTAAAAGTCCCCCTTTTTAAGGGGGATTTAGGGGGATCTGTCTGGCTGTACCTCACAAGATCGCGAAGTGCTGTATTATTTTGTAATTTTTAATTCATCTAACAACCCTTCACAGGCATCCATAAGCAAATCAATCACCTGATTAAACCCTTCTGGGCCGCCATAGTAGGGGTCTGGCACTTCCGAGAAATTGGGGTGACGAGTGCAAAATTCACACATTAAACGCACTTTATCTTTGTAGCGATCGCCCCGATCCAGGTAAAGGATATTACGGTAATTATCCTTATCCATAGCCAGAATTAAATCAAATGCTTCAAAATCTTCCCTCTGAAACTGACGCGCTCTTCCCTTAAGCTGAATCCCTTGTTGAGCTGCTGCGGCTGCCATGCGGCGGTCGGGAGGACTACCAATATGATAAGCACCAGTTCCCGCCGAATCACAAATCACCTGGTCTTCTAACCCTCGTTGGGCGATCAAATGATTCATAATATTTTCCGCAGAAGGCGATCGGCAAATATTACCCAGACAAACAAACAACAACTTATACGGCATTCTTTTACAAACTTCATCGACTCACGACAAAATGGGGTAATGGAAATCTGTTCACTTACCGATCGCAGACCCATTAACCCCTCATCGAGCATTATCCCATGCCAGGCAGATTTAAGCCTTCAGTCAAGGCTTCCATCCTCTCTTTCATCGTCGCTGTAGATTTATTGTAAGCATCCTTCATTGCGGCCGTAACCAAGTCCGAGACCACCTCAGCCCCTTCCCCCAGAACTTCAGGTGCAATGGTAACGCGCTGGGGATTTTGATTCCCATTCATCACCACCTTAACGAGTCCACCACCCGCTTCTCCCTCAACTTCGAGTTCCTCTAACTCTTGTTGGAGTTTTTGCGCTCCCTCTTGAACCTGTTGAGCTTTTTTAAACGCTTCGGTCAGCTCTTTCATTTTTCCTAAACCGAAGCCAAATCCCTTTCCTTGTGACATAACTGATTACTCTAATTTGGGTTGTTCTGCTTTTCTACGCTAATTTTACCCACAGTTGGCTCTGGCACAACCAAAACTGCTCGAAAAAACTCCAGCTCAGTTCCAAAAGCCTCACTGGAGTTTTTGATCTCAGAGGTTAAAATTCCCTAAAATTTTAACCTCTGGTCTCAATTGGATCGACCATCGTCGAGCCACCTGTTCCTGAACTGTGTGAATCAACTGATAAATATCACTGGCTTTAGCATTGCCGCAGTTGAGAATAAAGTTGGCATGAAGTTCAGAAACCTGGGCATCCCCTATTTTATAGCCCTTCAGCCCAGTTTTTTCAATTAATCGGGCAGCTTTTTCCGGTTCAGGATTGCGAAACACACTGCCACAACTCGGTAGATGATAGGGTTGGGTCGCATGACGTTGATGGAGATGGGTATTGGTGGTGGCTATGACTCTCTGGGGATCGTGGGTCGGCTTGAGTTGGAATCGAGCCTGAGTAACCGTATAGTTAGACCCTTGTAGGATAGAAGACCGGTAACCATATTCCAAGTCAGCATTCGTTAAGGTTTGGTGAATCCCATTACCCGATATCACTTGAATATCCATGAGGACATCGGCCATACAGCTTTTGTGCGCCCCAGCATTCATCACCACAGCGCCCCCAACCGTTCCCGGAATCCCGATCGCCCATTCCATACCCGACCATCCTCGGCGAGCCACTTGCCGGGCTAAATAGGCCAAGGATACCCCCGCATCAGCTTTCAGTTGTGCCGTGCGCTCATCATACTCTAGGCTCCTCAGATTGCGAGTCCCGATCGCCAGCCCTGGTAATCCTTCATCACTGATTAACAGATTTGATCCTGCCCCAATCACCGTTATGGGCAAGGATTTAGCATTCGCCCAAGCAAGACAGGTGAGTAATTCCGATTCACTTTGAGGGGCTGCATACCATTGAGCTGGCCCACCTACCCGAAACGAGGTTAATCCAGCTAAGGATACCTGAGCTTGAATCATACTGGGTTGACTGGCCACCTCCGTCGCTTTCAGTTTCATGCCTTCAGAGGCAATTGGAGTGAGGCCGCAAGCACTTTTGAGTCTAGGGGGATCGTAGGAAATTGTCATGGGTTTTCATCAATGGTGTATGGGCAGGTGGAGGGGGTGGGGAGCAAGTGAGGGATTAGGCTGAACGAGCAGTAAGCTTAGGAATAATTTGGTTTAAGTTCCCTGCTCCTAGAAAAACAGCATAATCTCCAGGCTTTAAAGTGGTTACCAAGTAATTTTCCACATCTTTGAGGGTGGGTTGATAGCTGACTCGATCGTGATATTCATGAATTGCCTGAGCTACTGTTTCACCCTGAAGATCTTCTGAATTGGCTTCACCAGCACTATAGATATCTGTTACCACCACTTGATTGGCTTGTCCGAAGGATTGAGCAAATTCCCTGAGAAATATCTGGGTTCGACTATAGCGGTGGGGTTGAAAGATGGCTATCACGCGCTGATCTTTGGCTCTTAGACTAGCTGCGGCTAAGGTAGCTTGGATTTCACTAGGATGGTGAGCATAGTCATCAATGAGTATACAGCCATTAAATTCTCCTCGGTATTCAAAGCGTCGTTTGGCTCCCTCAAAGGAGGATAAGGCCTCCTGAATGGTGGAAAATTCGATTCCTAAATGGCGACCTACGGCGATCGCCGCCAGTGCGTTGCTCAGATTGTGCTGACCTAATAAAGGAATTTCAATATTCCCTAAAACCTGGCCTTGCTCCCATACCCTGGCTTGGGTTCCTTGGGAGGTATAAACAACCCGATCGACACTATACGCTGCCCCTGACTCTAGATCTAAACTATAGGTAATCGTTGGATGAAGGCGATCGCGCACAGTTGGGCAATCGATGCATCCCACTAATGTTTTACACTGTTTCTTAAATATTTCAAAGGTTTCAATCACCTGGTCGAGACTTTGATAGTGATCCGGATGATCTAACTCTATATTGGTAACGACTCCAATTTCTGCTGCTAATTTAACCAGAGAACCATCTGATTCATCTGCTTCTGCAACTAAAAATTCTCCTTGGCCAAATCGAGCATTACCCTCCCAAGCTTTGACTTCTCCCCCAATAATAATCGTGGGGTCTAACGCGGCTCTAAGCAACAGATAACCAATTAAGCTACTGGTAGTGGTTTTACCATGGGTTCCGGCAACGGCTACACTGCGATAATCTTGGATCAGGGCGGCGAGGACATCAGAGCGATGGAAGATAGGACAGCCTAATTCTAGAGCAGCTCTATATTCTGCGTTATTGGTGTTGATGGCCGTCGAGCAAATCACTTGAGGTAAGTGGTGGGTAGGGTTTAGGTGAGTTGTCTTCAGGGCTGTGGAGCTTAGGTTTTCTTGCTCTGAGTGACAGTTGGCTAACTGATGATAGATCTCCAAATTTTTGCCCTCTTGAGAGCCAAAAATCCGCGTCCCTAATTCCTGTAAGCGTTCGGTAATATGGGATAGACGAATATCTGAGCCAGACACCGGTAGATTTCGTTTCGCTAATATATACGCTAAAGCGGACATCCCTATCCCACCTATCCCTATAAAATGGAAGGGTTTGCCGCCGAAGTCTATGGGACTTAGCATTTTTTTCCTCACACACCACACCAATAACACGCGATATCATATTGCAGCATTTGCTTGCATGGCAATACTATGCCACAAAATCCCCAGATCGGTTGATGAAAATCATCCTCGGTTTACCTTCTTCCATCGCGGTCTGCAAGCAACATAGATCGGTTTTGATTTTTGTGATATAATCCACTACTTTTTATATTCTCTCTTCTGGTCTTCTTGACCCCCCCGCAGAAATTAAACCGGATTGGGTAAAGAACTCGGTTCCCTTTTATGGTATCTTCAGATTGAACATGCTTCCTTGTTCCATTAAGGGCGATCGCCACTAGGTCAACCCCAAAGCAGTAGCTTTTTCTACAATTTGGGAGGGGTCAAGTGGTAAATGACTGTCTATTCGATCCCTAATCCGGATCGAGTAAGATTTAGGAAAATGGGAGCAAGTTCTGTAGAGCAATTCAACTCGATCGGTCGTTTTCCAGTCGAGTTAAAGTCAAAATAAACATTCAGCATTTGCTTAAAAATACTTGGTTGAAGAAATAGAGGGCAAGACGAAGTGATTAGAGTAGCAATTAATGGTTTTGGTCGGATTGGACGGAACTTCATGCGGTGCTGGGCAGGCAGAGAGAACAGCAACCTAGAAGTTGTAGGTATTAATGATACTTCCGATCCCAGAACAAACGCTCATTTGCTTAAATATGACTCCATGTTGGGTACATTTAATGCAGAGATATCGGCGGATGAAAACTCCATAACGGTCAATGGTAAAACCGTCAAATGTGTTTCCGATCGCAACCCCCTAAACTTACCCTGGAAAGAATGGGGAGTTGATCTAGTTATTGAATCGACAGGTGTATTTGTAACCGAAGAAGGAGCATCAAAGCATATACAAGCGGGTGCGAAAAAGGTTTTAATTACGGCTCCTGGAAAGGGAGGGGGTATAGGAACTTTTGTTGTGGGTGTGAATGACTCACAATATCGGCATGAAGATTATAAAATCGTGAGTAATGCCAGTTGTACCACCAACTGCTTGTCTCCCTTTGCTAAAGTTCTGCATGAGAACTTTGGGATTATTAAGGGAACCATGACCACTACCCATAGTTATACGGGTGACCAACGGTTATTAGATGCTTCCCACCGGGATGTGCGTCGCGCTAGAGCAGCAGCTCTGAATATTGTGCCCACCTCGACTGGAGCGGCAAAAGCTGTGGCATTGGTGATTCCTGAACTCAAAGGAAAACTCAATGGTATTGCTATGCGGGTTCCCACTCCCAACGTATCTGTTGTAGATTTGGTGGTGCAAGTGGAGAAAAAGACCTTCGTAGAAGAGGTCAATGAAGTGCTGCAAGAGGCGGCGGAAGGCCCCCTGAAAGGAATTCTGGAATATAGCGATCTCCCCTTGGTTTCTTGTGACTATCGGGGTCATGATGCCTCTTCTATTGTGGATGCCAGCTTAACCATGGTCATGGATGGCGATATGGTGAAAGTAATTGCCTGGTATGACAATGAGTGGGGTTATTCTCAACGGGTTGTGGATCTGGCTGAAGTGGTAGCCAAGAATTGGCAAGCCTAGAACGATTTACTCCATTGCTCATCGACTCCATAACTTAATTAAAATGTTGGAAACCCCAACTCGACCTTAGATCGAAGTTGGGGTTTTGTTTATCTTCTGGGGTTGAATCATCAATCAGTTCAATGCGATCGCCAGAAATCAGTTCTCCAATAATAGCGGCATCTTCTCCGAGTTGCTCGACAAAAGGATGGGCGATTTCTGGAGATAAACACAGGACTAACTCAAAATCTTCTCCCCCATACAACGCCCAATGGCGAATCTGTTCTGGGGAAAGCACGGCGGTTAAGCCGTGAGCAGTGGGAATCTGATTCAGATGAATCCTCGCGCCTACTCCACTAGCACGACAAAGTTGCTCTAAGGCATCCGCCAAGCCATCACTACTATCCATTCCGGCGATTCGTTGGGGATTTAAATCCCAGAGGAGCGGTAAGACATCGAGACGGGGTTGGGGATATTGATGAGCTTTAATTAATCGTTGGCGATCGCCGGGTGACAAGGCTGTAGACCATTCGGGATTTAACAAACATTCTAAGCCAGCGCGGGAGGCTCCATGAACCCCGGTGACGACAATCTGATCCCCAGGTTTTCCGGTATGGCGTTGACAGAGGTTATGGGGTTGGACTTGCCCCAAAGCGGTAATACTGAGGGCAATAACGGGCGATCGCACCACATCACCCCCTATAATCGCAGTTTCATAGGGTTGTAAACAGTCACTCATCCCTTGATAAAGGGACTCTACCCACTCTACATCGACCTCCCCCATCAAACTTAACCCCACAGCGATCCCAATCGGAGAAGCCCCCATCGCCGCTAAATCCGATAAATTCGCCGCCACTGCTCGCCATCCTACGGCATGGGGGGGGGTGGTGCGATCGCTAAAATGGACTCCATCGACCAACACATCCGTTGTCACCACCATCCTATATCCCGGATCGAGATCCACCACTGCCCCATCATCCCCCACTCGATGGGCAGCGCAAAATCGGAAGAGACGCTGCAAAAGCCCCTGTTCTCCTATTTCTTTAACCTTCATACCTCGTCGTAAACTATTAAAAGCGTCTTCTATACTTTAAACCCTGACATGATCGGCGAAAACCCTGCCTTAACTCCCCTACTGATTCTCACCCTGCTGTTGTGTATTGGTCTCTTCTTCTTTATCAGAGCATCTGTTAAAGAGCGCACCGAAGAAATGACCTTCATGACTAAGGCTTCTGAAGAAGAACTGCTTCCCCAACTGCAAGACTATTTTGACCGCCGAGCTTACCAGGTTACCGCTCTAGACAGTCAAACCCAGAAAATTACCCTAGAAGGAACCGTTAAACCCAGTTGGTTTTTGGCCATCTTTCTCTCTTTTTTAGCTGCCCTGGGCCTGCTTTGTGCTAACCTAGTTTTTTCAACCCTCTGGTCTAACTTTCCCCCAATCCTGTGGATGGCTGTCTTGCTTGCCCCTGCTGCGGGCCTTTTCTACTGGAAGGGCGCTTATCGCACCGAACAAGTAGAACTACAAGTACAACCCCTGGAGGAGCCAACTCAAACGGCCCAAAATCTCATTGCTGTTAAAGCACACCGAGATGAACTGGCTGAGTTCGAGAAAGCCTTCCATTCTTTGCTCTCTGAGTGAGGCAGAGTTTGATCGAAAACTCCGCCCCATCAGAATCTCTGATTGACCTGAAGCTTGACACGCTGCTATCCGATCGGATAATGTTTATCAGCTTATTTGGCTTCAGTTACGCGGGTTCCCAGCAGTATGGATGAGGGTTGAAGCTCATCGGGATGTTTGAGACTGGGAAACAGAAAATGGTTTTCCTCAACATATTGAGCGCCAAATAAACCTTTTTCTGCCCAGAAATACCGATCTGTGGTATGCTCGTTCCGCTTGACCAACAATAAAGCGGGTGGGATAATCCCTTGGGCACGAATGAATTTTCGTGCTGCTGTTACGGGTTTATCTTCGCCGCTTTCAATGCTATACTGAGGAACTTGTTCGAGGATGCGTCGCCCTTCTTGACGACGACGGCTTTTGCGCTTACGTCTCCTAGCCAAATGTCCTTACCTCCCCTTTTAGCAGACAGATGTAGTTGTGGTTACAAAATACGTGCAGATTATATCGGTTTATATGAAAAAAATCAATCAGTCTTAAGATAAATCAACAAAGTTCCCTAATCATAGGGGTTTGATCCCTGTGAAGATCCCCATTAAGTCTCCCCAGTTAATCCCCCTGAAAACCCCTAAGCGACTACAATAGGAAAGAAGGAATTGCGCGTTAGTCGGACTGAAGTCTCTAATGTTGTGGATTCCTAACGTCCCTGTTTAAGTTCTATTCCTCATGTTAAGGCCTGCCAGTTCGGAATTTATTGAACTGTGTCGATCGCAAATCTCCTTGCTGACCCAGTGCTTGGGAGCATCTTTAAGTGCAGTTTATCTAACGGAACACCATTTAGACCGGTCGTTTACCCAACCGATCCCGATCGCCGCTTACCCGGATCGGTCAACCCTCTGGAAAGAGTTGGCTGAGATCCCGTTGCTTCCCTATGAGGGACAAGGACTGCCTTCTTTGCCCGATTCCCTCAATCCTAAGCCAGAATCAGCCGACTCTGAAGTATTGCCCCAATCCCACCAATTGATTCTCCCGCTCGTCAAACAAAAAATGTTGATGGGCTTTTTAGTCACTCAACGGCAAGATCGGCAATGGAATGACTTAGAGCGAGAACAGATCCAACAAATTACGAATACTCTGGCGATCGCCTGTTTGTTAGATCAACGGGGACAATGGTCTGAACACCGCTATCAACAGCAAACCGAGCTACAAAGCAAGCGTCATGAACTCTTTCATAATTTTCTGCATCAATTCCGCAACCCCTTAACGGCCCTGAAAACCTTTGGAAAACTGTTGCTGAAACGATTGCCTGCTGCCGATCCCAATCGGGCGATCGCCGAAAATATACTCCGTGAAACGACTCGCCTCCAGGATTTGCTGCACTATTTTAACCAATCCATAGATGCCCTAGAACTATCCGGTAACCGCCTTGATGGGGATCGTCCATCAGAACAGCGACTCTTGAGCGCAACCCCTGCCCCTGTGGCTCAACTTCCACCTTCTCTGGGGGAAATCTCCCTCAAGCTTGAATCTTGCGCGATTGAAGAGATTTTAGCTTCTCTGTTACCTTCAATTGAGGCGATCGCCCAAGAGAAAGGCCTCAACTTTAATTGTCAGATTTCACCTGATTTACCCCTAATTGAAGTCGATCCTACCGCGCTAACGGAAGTTTTAAATAACCTCTTAGAAAATGGGATCAAATACACCCCAGCACCAGGAACCCTTTACCTACAGGTGACCGCTCACAACACCCAAAATCAACTGTTAATTGCCATTAGCGACACCGGCCCAGGCATTCCCCCAGCAGATATTACAGAGGTCTTTAAGCGCCATTATCGCGGCGTTCAGAGCCAGGGAGCAATTCCCGGAACCGGTTTGGGTTTGGCGATCGCCAAAGACTTAACCGAACAAATGCAAGGGACAATTAAAGTCTTTAGTCCAGCCGCCTATCCACCTCAAGCGACTCAAGGGACAACCTTTGTAGTCAGTTTACCCATTCCCTAACTCAATAATAGAGGGATCTTAGGTTGAGTTTTTTTGCTCTTGTTTAGCTAGTTTCTTCTGGTAGAGATTGGAGTAAATCGCCCCAGCTAAGGAAGAGAATAACGCATAGGTGGCGATCGCCCCTACCATTCCCGGATCGGTAAAGTTAGCCGCAGCAATAGTCAGGGCAAGTCCCGCATTACGAGTGCTATTCGCCACAGCAATCGTCAGACGGCTTTCCGGTTCCGGCCCCCCCAGGAAATGTCCAATCAGCAAACAGGAGGCAGCAAAAAGCACCGCACCCAGAACCGGCAGCACCCCTGCGGTCAGCACTTCCGGCAACGCAATTGTTAGAATGACGAGCAACATTCCTAGAAGTAAAAAGCTACCTAGTTTAAAGACCGGTTGCTTCAAATCCTCCGCCAAATCTGGCAGCCACTCGTGAATGGCCAAACCTACCGAGATGGGAATAAATTGAACTTGTGCCACTTGCTTAAACACCGTTGCCACATCAATCGTTACATTAGCTGGGTAGAGAGCTGAAATCCCACTCATCCAGATAGGGACAACTAGAACAGCCAACAGAGCTGTAGTCACTTGAAAACTACCCGCCAAATCCGGCAGAGCGCGACCCTTGAGCAACTTACGGTAAATCATCGGTGCGCCAGGACAAATGGCCATGGTAGCCAAACCAAGTCGCACGGAAAAACTCATGGGAATCATCAGCTCAATTATCATCGCGGCTAAGGGAACGAAGATAAATGAGGCTAATAAACAGCGAATCAGTAGATTGGGTTTTCGCCACAGTAGCGACAGGTTCTTATATCCCTGAGAAAGCCCAATCGATAGCATCAGAATGAATAGGGTGAGTTGAGCATAGCTGCTCAAAATGGCTTGGATATCGAGGTCAATAGACATAATATCAAGTAAAAATTAAACCTTAAAAAGTGACAGCATGGTGCGTTACGCTTTCGCTAACGCACCCTACTTTTAACTGTCAATTAGGCCTGAACCGCCACCTTATCCGTAACCGGATTATCCGTCACTTCTGGAGAATTCGCTTCGGAAGGGGGAACCACTTGCCAGAACTTAGGTAGATAGGTTTCCCAATTCTCTAAAATCCGTTTTGCCTTCGGACTTCCGGTGCGGGAGTGATGGGACTCAATCAACTCTCGCAGAGAACTTGCACCTACCGAAGAGGTCACCCGTTGGATAGAGACAATTTCGGTATTAATTTTTTCCGAGAAATGTTCATCTTCATCCAGGATATAGGCTAGTCCTCCGGTCATGCCTGCGCCCACATTGCGCCCAGTTGCTCCGAGAACCACAACCACACCGCCAGTCATATATTCGCAACAATGGTCGCCTGCGCCTTCGATAACGGCTCGGCCGAGGGAGTTGCGGACGGCAAACCGCTCTCCGGCTTGACCATTGGCAAACAGGATGCCGCCGGTTGCTCCATAGAGACAGGTGTTGCCGACAATGACATTTTCCGAGGGGTCAAATGTGGCATTCGTTGCTGGAACGATAACAATTTCGCCGCCATGCATTCCTTTACCCACATAGTCATTGGCATCTCCTGTTAGGTGGAGGTGCATTCCAGGTAAATTAAACGCGCCAAAACTTTGGCCGGCATTTCCGGTAAAGGAGAGTTTCAGCTCTCCGGTAAAGCCGCTATTGCCATAGCGACGGGCAATTTCCCCAGAAATTCGCGCACCCACGGAACGGTCAGTGTTGACGATTTCCCAGGTTTTGCTCACTTGGGTTTGCTGCTCGATCGCCTGTTTGATCTCCCCGTCGGCTAGAATTTCGTCATCTAGAACCGGGCCATTGGAGTGAACCGGGCCATGATCGAGCCAACTGCGATCGCCTGTCGTATCCGGCAGATCATCAATGAGCGATCGCACATGGATATGATTGGTTTTGGTTAACTTCACATCCCGTACTTGCAACAAGTCAGCCCGACCAATAACGTCACTTAAAGAACGATAACCCAACCGAGCCAACAGTTGGCGCACTTCCTCAGCCACAAAATAGAAGAAATTGACCACATGGCCGGGAACACCGGTGAACTTCTGGCGCAGTCTCTCCTGTTGGGTTGCTACTCCTACGGGGCAATTATTGGTGTGGCAGATGCGAGCCATAATGCAGCCTTCCGCGATCATGGCAATGGAGCCAAACCCATATTCTTCAGCCCCCAGAAGTGCCGCCATCAGGACATCCCATCCGGTTTTTAGACCGCCATCGGCACGGAGTAAGACGCGATCGCGCAATCCATTTTCGATCAGCATCCGATGCACTTCAGTAACTCCCAATTCCCAGGGAACGCCCGCATGTTTAATCGAACTGAGGGGACTCGCACCCGTTCCCCCATCATGGCCAGAAATTTGGATCACATCCGCATTGGCTTTGGCGACTCCACAGGCAACCGTACCAATACCCACTTCTGCCACCAGTTTGACGCTCACCCCTGCATTCGGATTAATTTGGTGCAGGTCAAAGATGAGCTGGGCTAAGTCCTCAATGGAATAAATATCATGGTGGGGAGGCGGAGAAATCAGAGGAACACCCGGTTTAGAGCGCCGCAACATGGCGATATAGGGACTCACCTTTTTACCGGGAAGTTGACCCCCTTCACCCGGTTTCGCGCCCTGAGCCATCTTAATCTCAATCTGCTTGGCATTCATCAGATATTCGGGAGTCACCCCAAAGCGTCCCGAAGCCACCTGTTTAATGGCGCTGCTGGCCGTATCTCCGGTTTGTAGACCTTTGAGATGGGCAAAACTCGTGCTATTGCCTTCACCATCGACATCATTGAGGATGGTATAGCGTAGGGAATCTTCGCCGCCTTCTCCAGAGTTAGACTTGCCACCAATACGGTTCATGGCGATCGCCAAGGTCTCATGGGCTTCCCGGCCCAAGGATCCTAGGGACATGCCCCCGGTACAGAAGCGCTTAACGATACTTTCGACCGGTTCCACGTCTTCAAGGGGGATGGGTTGGGTATCGGGGCGAAACTCCAACAAGTCCCGCAAAGCGCAGGGGGGACGCTCTTGGAGGATGTTTTGATAGAGCTGGTAATGATCGTAACCTTCCAGGTTGGGTTTACCGTTTTCACCGCCAGAGGTAAGGGCGGGTTCACGGGATTTTTGGTCATCCAACCCAGATGTTGGTGAACCCGCCCCTACAGCGCGAACGGCCTTATGCAATGCCTTGGACATTTCCGGCGAATTCATGTGATATTCTAAGCCGGTGCGGTACTGGATAAAGCCGCGATTTTCCAGTTTTTTGCCGTCGAGTTCTGGGAATGCTTTGGCGTGGAATTGCAGCGTTTCTTGGGCCAACTCATCTAGGGATAAGCCACCGACTCTGCTGACTGTGCCTTCAAAGGCGAGATCGAGCAAGTCTTCCCCAATGCCGATCGCCTCAAAAATTTGCGCCCCATGATAGGAGGAAAGGAGAGAGATCCCCATTTTAGAGAGGATTTTCAGCAGTCCCAACTCGATCGCATGGCGGTAGTTGTTAAGGGCTTGTTCCATGGAAATTTTGGGCAGTTTTCCGCGCTCCATGAAGCCTTGGGTGCGATCGCTACTCCACCAATGGCGCACGGTTTCTAAAGCCAAATAGGGACAAACGGCTGAAGCGCCATAACCGACTAAGCAGGCTACATGATGGGTACTCCAACATTGAGCGGTGTCTACCACAATAGAGGTTTCACAGCGCAGTTTATTGCGAATCAGATGGTAATGAACCGCACCAGTGGCGACCATGGGAGGGATATAGGTTTGTTCTGGCGTAATGTTGCGGTCTGTGAGAACTACGACTTTCGCTCCTTCTCGGACTGCGGCATCTACGCGATCGCACAATTGGTCAATCGCCTCCTTCAAAGACTCTCCCACCGGGTAGAGCGTCGAAACTTCCCGCGCTTGCAACAGGGAATGCTCCAAAGTAGATAACTCCGCCTCACTTAAAATGGGCGTAGGAAGGCGCAATTGGGTGGTTTTGCGAGATTGAGGATCGAGTAAGTTCGGATGGTCACCCAAACGAATTTGCAAGGACATCACCAATTTTTCCCGCAGGGGGTCAATGGGGGGGTTGGTGACCTGAGCGAAGCGCTGCTTAAAGTAGTCATACAGCACATGGGGCTTACTCGACAGCACCGCCAAGGGAATATCATCGCCCATGCAGAAGGTTGGCTCTTTGCCGGTTTCTGCCATCGCTTGCACCACCATGTCCACATCTTCGGAGGTATAGCCAAAGGCGGTTTGAGACTTGATCAGGGTTGCCTCATCCAGGTTCATATGGGTATCCCAAGGCAGTTCATCGAGATCGTGGGTTCCCGCTTTCAACCATTCCCCATAGGGGTATTGACTGGCGACCTGTTGTTTAATTTCCCAGTTGTGCAGCACCTGGTGGTTTTCTAGGTCAATGGCCATCATTTGTCCAGGGCCTAAACGACCTTTTTCAATAACCTCGGATTCATCGAGGAGGATGCTACCGGTTTCTGAGGCAATCACAATATAGCCGTCTTTGGTTAAGCTGTAGCGAGCCGGACGCAGACCATTGCGATCGAGGGCTGCACCCACATAGCGACCATCGCTAAACACCAGAAGGGCTGGGCCATCCCAGGGTTCTTGGATACCCGCGTAGTATTCGTAAAAGTCGATAATTTCTTGATGGTCGTCGAGAGCGGGTTGATTGTGGAAGGCTTCGGGAACCAGGATCATTAAGGCTTCCATGGGGGTGCGTCCGGAGAGTACCATCAACTCGAAGACGTTATCGAGGTTAGCGGAGTCGGAGGCACTGCGGTTGGTCATGGGAAGCAGTTCTTTTAGGCGATCGCCCCATACAGGAGAGGTAAATTCTACCTCGCGAGTCCGCATCCAGTTCAAGTTGCCCAACAGGGTGTTAATCTCGCCATTGTGTCCCAACATCCGCAAAGGTTGCGCCAATGACCATCTAGGCATCGTATTTGTACTGAAGCGACGGTGAAAAATAGCATAACAACTGGTGTAGAGCGGATTCTTTAGATCTAGGTAAAAGTCTCCCAGGATAACCGATCGTACCATGCCTTTGTACAGAATTTGGCGGGTAGAAAAGGAAACAATATAAATATCGACTCCGGAGCGATCGGCATCTAAATGGGTTTTCTTCCGGGTCAAATACAACAGGCGTTCTAACTCCACTCCCGATAAATGAGGGGATTCTACCAGCAGTTGCTCAATTTGCGGTTCATTTTCCCTTGCTTGGGGGCCCAAAATCTCCAAGTTTACCGGCACTACCCGCCATCCAATGACCTTTAAGCCTTCTTCTTTCAGATGTTGCTCAAATAAGGCTTTGGCTTTATTTCGGGCTGCCCCATCTTGGGGTAAAAAGACCATTGCCACCCCCATGTGGCTAGGACTCGGTAGGGTAATACCTTCTTTCTGGCTCCAGTCTTGAAATAAGTCCCAGGGAATACCAGTCATCACCCCCGCACCATCTCCAGAGTCTTGGTCAGCGCTACACCCTCCCCGATGTTCTAAGCAGGTTAACCCGGATAAGGCTTTGGTGATTAAATCATGGCTGGCGATGCCTTGGGGGTGAGCAATTACACCTACCCCGCAAGCATCTCGCTCTTCGGTGAGTTGGCGTAAAACTTTGGGTTCTCGTCCTGAAGTCCCTAGGTCGGAAGAGCCGGTCAGTGGGCGATGCAGTTGATCTTGATTTAAGGTGTTGTCCATGGAATTCTTCAAAAGGTGTTTTCGGATTGGAAGTTGTGGACTGTGCTTCTTGTGCTACAAGTGCTGCTAAACTCAGCTATGCAGCCATCATATCCCTATTGATCGATAGGATTTCGTATCCATTACTGCTGGATGTGGGCAGATTTGTTGCTTTGGGTCGGGACAAGTGAATCCAGAGGGTGCTGTGGTTTGACTGGCCCCGATTTTGATGTGGATAATGATTGTATCGAATTCTAGTCAGTTCTGGCAATGGTTTCTGAGCGCGATACCTTCGGGAACGCCTCTTCCAGTATAGTCATTTTAATTAACATTGACACACCAAGATCTATCTACAGCAAGGGCATCTGTAGGGGCGAACGGCCGTTCGCCCCTACAACCATGTCCCATCCTTAATTAAAACAACTATAATTCAGTCATGTTCACTATCGTGATCAACAGCTTTGCAGTTATTGTAACTGGGTCTGACTACAACCGACGAAGTAACTGATCGTATTCTGTATGTATACCAATCCAAAACCAGTAAATACGATCGTCTTCTAATAACCCAAGAACTCGGTAGTTTAAACTTATACGAGCTGAATAAATGGATGGATTCTGGCGAACTTGTTTGAAATGAAGACTATTATGGTAAGGATCTAATCGCCAAAGGTCATAAGCTTTAGCTGCTTGTTCTTGAACTGAAGCAGGAAGTTCATCAAGTTTTTGACGAAAGGCTTTTGTGACACTTGATTTCATGGCGACTGAGGAGGAAAAACTTCATCAAGAGGTGTTGTTTCACCTGCTGCGATTTCTTTCCTGACGCTCTGGGCGATCGCCTCCCACTGCTCATCTGTAGTGGCTTCAAATCGTGCTGTCCAGTTCAGTTCGTCTTGGATCTCAGCCAGCAGACGAGCGGCGATCGCATCCTGCTGATCTTCGGGTAATTGCTTCAGTTGGGCGATCGCCTCTTCGAGTAATTGAGTCATATTCACGCTTCCAATTGATGGGTGTTCCTCTCATTGTAGCAAAGCCAACTTAACTCAAGGAAATTTCACCTTTAAAAACATCAATAATTGCCTTTTCTTCCCTGAGAAAATCAATTCCTAATAGTCCATTGGCAAAAGAACTCAGAGGTAAATCCATCGCTACTACAGAAAAATCCTCTTTACGGACTCCTAAACAATTAAACCAAGGAACAGAGACAATCGGCAATTTTACGGTAGCTGAAGCAGTCACAATCGTAGTGGTTTGAAGGGGGTGTTCCAAGTCACACCCTAAACATTCTAGGATTTGGCAGGGCAACACAGTATAACTTGAGCCTGTATCAAGCAATAATCTTAAAACAATGGGACTCTCCCTAGCTCGTCCTACTGATGCTCTCAACCAAAGTAAATTCCCCTGTCGATTTAGGCGATAGATTCTACGAGAACTCATAAAATAAAGGCCACATCTTCAGGAATTGGCCCTACATATTCGATCGCTAGGGGTTGCTCAGGAATAGAAGCCAACATTTCATAGATGTGTGACGGGTTGGGAGAATGAGCCAGCACTTCCCCTTCTATAACCTGCATCTGGTCATCAAGGTCTCTATAGGCAATCAGCAACCATTCCCCTTGATAATGTTGTTTCATTTCTTCAAAGGTCATTAGCTCAGACATTTTCTTGCTCTATCCGATCGCAGTCTTCCTGAATTGTTTCTACCATAATTTGTAGATCTTCGGGTAATTGTTTCAGTTGGGCGATTCGCTGCGCGATACCTTCGGGAACGCCTCTTCGAGTAATTGAGTCATATTCACGCTTCCAATCGATGGCTTTGCCCGTTATTCTAACGAAACTGACTGGGTTTATGGCGATCGCTCCGCTATACCTTCGGGAATGCCCCCCATTTTGCCATGAGAGGCCATTTTCTCATCAATGATTAGCGGCTCTGGCGTTGTGCGATTTCCATCAATAATCGTAAGGCTTCATTCACGGATTCTTCACTTGGAAAGGCTTTTGCCACATCAGGATCAAGCAAAACTAGATTATTGCCTGCTCGATAACGTTCCACATATTTTCCTTTGACTCCCCCTGTTAACTGGGAAAAATCATACTCAGGTCGCAGTTCATCATCCATTTCATTATTAATGTTATTCGTTTCCTTCTTCATAAAATCTTTGTTCCTGACGAGTGACTTTACGGGCACTAATAATTCTTACCTTCTCCGATCGCTCCGTATGTGCAACAATCAGAAGCTGCTTCCACCTAGATAAACCAATAATAATATAGCGACTTTCCCCAACTGAATGGTCTGGATCGGTAAATGTCAGAGATAGAGGATCGTTAAAGACAGTAGCTGCTTCTGGGAATGAAACTTGATGTTTCTCATAGTTTAACTTGGCTTTATCTGGGTTCCACTCAAATTCCATTGGTAGTCTAGAGAGGCGATCGCTCCTGAAATCCTAAGCCGATTCTAAATGCGTTACCGGAATGACTTCAGTTCTCTCTGGCAATTTCGCTCCGGTTGCCACCTGATGGACTTCATAAAGAATATCGGCTGCATAATAGCGATTACCACAGTTGTCGCAGACTCCAATGGTGACATTATCTGGATTTTCCGGTGCAGCTTCCCTCGGCATGTCAATTGCGGCTGAATATTTATCAGAAAATACTCGCATGACAACTGAGCAAATCCAGGCAGCTCTTTTACCAGCTTTAGCGGGAGGAACTAACTTTTCGGATTGGCGCGATTGGGATCGGGATAGTTTTCGAGCTTATCCCAATAACTATTCAGATACAGGAGTTCGCATTTACTATGATGCCGTAGATCCCCGTCCAGGTGGCTTCGGAATCATTGATGTGACAGTTAACGCTCATCGGTTAATCAAAGTTCCTCCGATCAGAGTCAATTTTGCTTAACTAATAAACTTCGTCATGACTGCCAATATCAATTAAAAAAATCACTTCTTCATCTCCATCTTCTTCATCAGAAAAAGCGAAAATAATCCGGCAATTATAAGCCACAGAACACGACCATAATCCGTTTAAGCTGCCCGTTAATTTATGAGATTTTAAGGAAGGAGTAAAGGGATCGGTAGCGAGAACTTTTAATACCTCGATCGCCTTAGCTTGTAATTGAGGGTGCTTCTTGGCCAATTTCTTAAACGCTCTCTTAAAGCTACTGCTCCAGACTATCTCCATCCTCATCCTCAAGTAAATCAGCAATGAGATTGTCCACTGTTCCTCGTTTAGCAGTTCCTTGCTGAAATTCTTGCTTCAGCATTTCAGCATTAGCAGCAATTTCTAAACGTCGCTGTTCAATTCTTCGCTTGCGGATTAACTCAAATAAATAATCTTGATCTTCAATAGATAACTGTTCGATGGAATTAATTAATTCTTGCATTTTCATGGATTTAACTTAAATGTCTGTAAAGGTTTTCATGAATGATTACAATGACGATATCCATGTTGATAATATATCCTATTTTCAGCGAAGTCGTGAAAATGTTTCCCTCAAACCATAATAATCAAGCGATATCTATGCGGACGGATGTGAAAACCGGATGGAGAAGATAACGATTCCAAGGATTTGACACTCCTCGACCTAAAGGTACGAGGATTCTTTAAAAGGAGATATCCACCGTTGGACATTGCTCGAACCACAACTCCCAATACCGTTTTTAGTCGAATACCAGTGTTGTGCGATAGGCGGTGTCAATTGCCGCTACTCTGTCCGGTGTTGCCACCATTCAGGCTACTTGTAAGTATTGTGCTTCACTCGCTCAAAGTCTTTGCTTGTGGGGGCTGTGTTCAGAGTGTTTCCACCAAGCTAACCATTTCGGTTAGCCGTCTTTTAACTGAGTGTCCCACCACGCTTGAGTTTCACCCGCCTTTAAGGTCAATGTGGCTTCTCCCTTATTATAACGTAAAGCCGTCCTAGAAGGACGGGGTTTCTACCCAATTTTGTGATGATTTTAGTTAGGGTTGTGGAGTGTGCAATTGATGCTGTCATTATTTTATGTTTCGCTGTTGGGCGCTGGGATTTTTGCTAGTGCGAATGTGCTTCCAGTTAAGGCTTGTGAGAATGGGTTAACTGAAGTTTGTCTATCAAGCCTGACAAGATCCCCCCAACCCCCCTTTCCAAGGGGGGCAGTCAGGCAAGTCCCCCTTATTAAGGGGGATTTAGGGGGATCGAGGATTCCCACTCAAGGGAATCAGATCATCATTAATGGTCAAACTTTACCCATTGCTTGGAAACAATGGCAGGATAATGATCAAGTCCGGATTGCGATCAGTGATGTGGGTTTGGCTTCCGGTTTTGGAGTGGAGTTGCTGAGTACCTCGAATCCTGCTCTACAACCGATTCAGTGGTATGGAACTCCGGGGCAAACTCGGTGGACGCTTCCGGCTCAGGTAACCTCGACGGGGCGATATGTGGAGGTGACGGAGTGGGTGCAAGAATTGGGATGGCGGATGGTTCCCCAGGGAACTGTGCTGAGGGTGGAAACGGCTTCAAGTCAGGTTTTGGGGATGCGTCAGGGGAAACAAACTTGGGGCGATCGCCTCGTCATCGCTCTGAACCAAGAAACTCCCGTACAAGTTAACCATGCTCCCGGAAAGACGGTGATTACGCTCGGTGCAGTGGCTTCTCCTGCTCTCCTGAATGCCTTTGCATCCCAGGCAGGGAATGCGGTTGATAGCATTAAATTTACCCCTGAATCAGGGCGCACGAAAATCGAAATTACCCTGAAAACCAAACAAGTTCGCCCCCAAATTCTGACTCTGAATGCTCCCTATCGGTTGGCGATCGATTTTCGTTTGGATGCGACTATTCCGGCTAAACAAATTCAATGGGCTTCAGGAATTGAATGGCGACAACAAACCGTGAGCCTCGGATCGTCACAGTTTCCTGTGTTTTGGCTGCAAATTGACCCCCGAAATCCCCAGATCCAACTGCGTCCTATTCGCACCAATAGCCAAGGGGCAGCCGGGACTTCTCCCTTAGTCACTTTAGCCCGTCAATCTCAAGTGGCAGCCGCCATTAATGCCGGATTTTTTAATCGTAATAATCGCTTACCCTTGGGAGTTATTCGCGACAATGGGGAATGGATTTCCGGCCCGATTCTCAACCGGGGGGCGATCGCCTGGAACAACCAAGGACAATTCCTCATCGATCGCCTAACCCTCACGGAAACCCTCACCACCCAAACCGGCCAGTATTATCCCATTCCCTACCTCAATAGCGCCTATCTGCAACCGGGATTATCCCGCTATACCAGTGCTTGGGGAACCACCTATACGCCACTGACTGATAATGAAACGATTCTTTCTGTAAACGGCGATCGCCTCCTCAGTCAAACCCAAGCGCCCCAAGCCGGAGTTGGACAAATTCCCATCCCCCCCCAAGGATATCTCCTCGTCCATCGCGGCCAAACTCCCCCACCCTTGATTCCCCCAGGAAGCCCCGTGCAACTACAAAGGCGCTCATCTCCCGATCTCGCTAACTATCCCTTCACCCTAGGCGCTGGCCCCCTCTTGGTTAAAAATAGTCGTATCGTGCTAGATGCTGAAGGAGAGACCTTTAGCAAAGCCTTTATTCAACAACAAGCCTCTCGCAGTGCGATCGGTATCACCCAAAACGGACAACTGATCATCGCTGCCGTCCATGACCGATCCTACGGCAAAGGCCCCACCCTCACCGAAATTGCCCAAATTATGCAACGTCTCGGTGCAGTCGATGCCCTCAACTTAGATGGGGGCAGTTCCACCGGACTTTATCTAGGAGGAGAATTATTAGACCGCTCTCCCCGCAGTGCTGCGCGTATTCATAATGGATTAGGCATCTTTCTCCAACCTTGACTGTACTAAAAATTTCATATTAGCTGGTCAAGATTAACTGACTAATCTTAGTGTATCTGTAGGCAGTTTTTTGGCATCCGCTATAGTGGGGACAATAACTGTAGAAACCGCCATGACAGCCACACTGAGACAGGAGCCAGTTGCAGCACCAAGCTGGGGCAACAGATCGCTCCTACTAAAGAATATTAGCTGGCCGACTTACGAATCTCTGCTTGAGGATTTAAGCGAACAAGCAGGAATGCGCCTGACCTACGACCGAGGATTGCTGGAAATTATGACTCCTTTAGCTCCGCATGAAGGCGATAAAACGCTGATAGGACGTTTTGTAGAAACTCTGACTGAGGAGTTGAATATAGAAATTCGCAGCCTGGGTTCCCTCACTTGCAAGCGCGAGGACTTAGCTCGCGGCTTTGAGCCAGATGAGTGCTACTACATTCAGAACGAGTCTCTCGTCTGGAACAAAAAGCAAATAGACCTCAGTCAAGATCCGCCTCCAGATTTGATCATCGAGATTGATGTGACTAGCCACTCTATTAATAAATTCGATTTATATGCCGATTTTGGAGTGCCGGAGGTCTGGCTCTATGATGGCGATCGCCTAAAATTCTATCAGCTACAAGGAAAAGAATATCAACAGAGCCAATGCTCCCTGGCTTTTCCTTTCCTGCAAGCGACGGAAATTATGGGGTTTCTGGAATTGAGAAAAACCACGAAGGAAACTGCATTAATTCGGGAATTTCGCCAGTGGGTGGGCACTCATGCCAAATTACCACCTAACAGATGACACTCAACAGAGAAGATTGTTATGGTTAGCGAAGGGGAACTCTTCTCCCCTTATCGATTCTGCAACCCAAGATTTCTAACCTTCTACGGAGAAAAATCAATCATGGTACAAGCTACAGAACGCCCAACCGTTAACTCAGACAAAGATCAAGACTCCCTTCCTAAGTCTTCTCCCTCCTCCAGTGGACTCTGCGAAGTGGGAGAACGCCCTTGGGGAACCTATACGGTATTGGAAGAAGGACAAGGCTATAAAATTAAACGCATCGAAGTAAAACCCGGTCATCGCCTGAGTTTACAGATGCACCACCACCGCAGCGAACATTGGATCGTGGTTTCGGGTACGGCAAAAGTCGTCTGTGGCGATAAAGAAATCATGGTGTACCAATACCAATCCACCTATGTTCCCCAAGGTAACTCCCATCGCCTGGAAAATCCCGGAGTGATTCCCTTAGTGCTGATCGAAGTGCAAAATGGGGAATATTTGGGTGAAGATGATATTGTCCGTTTCCAGGATGACTATGCCCGCAGTAACGGCAAAGAGAGTAAAGTTTAAATTAGAGATCCCTTAAAGAGTCCCCCGATGATTGATTTAACCCCTGCTGCTGCCACAGAATTAAAACGGTTACAAAGCCGATATCCCCAAGCTACTGCCTGGATACGTTTTGAGGTGCAGACAGGGGGATGTGCAGATTTTAGCTATGAGATCCGGTTTGACTCGGAAAAACAGGAGACTGATCAGGAGTATGCGTATGAGGCGATCGCCATCATCATCGATCCCAATCAATTAACCTATCTCGATCGCCTCAAAGTCGATTATTCCGATGATTTGATGGGGGGAGGATTTCGTTTCCATAATCCTAATGCCGCCCGAACCTGTGGCTGTGGTCAATCCTTTAGCATTAGCTAACCCTGAAACCCAAAGGGTTCAGCCAAAGTATTGACAAAAGTGATCTGGAGTTGGTAAAGTTAAAAATTGTCGTCAAAGTTGAACCAGAGACGGTTTATAGGAAACCTCCGTACCTTATGCCAACGATCCAACAACTCATTCGTAGTGAACGTCAGAAAATAGAACGGAAAACCAAGTCTCCAGCTCTAAAAAGCTGCCCCCAGCGCCGTGGAGTCTGTACCCGTGTTTACACTACAACTCCTAAGAAACCCAATTCAGCCCTGCGTAAAGTTGCCCGTGTACGTTTAACCTCTGGGTTTGAAGTCACCGCTTATATCCCAGGGATTGGGCATAATCTTCAAGAACACTCCGTAGTCATGATTCGCGGTGGGCGAGTCAAAGATTTGCCTGGTGTAAGATATCACATAATTCGCGGAACATTAGATACCGCAGGTGTGAAAGATCGGCGGCAAGGACGTTCCAAATATGGAGCAAAACGTCCCAAATAGTACCCTAAAACGGTTTAGTTTAAGGGATTAGAGTAAGCCGTTATAGCTTCCTGGTTCTAGTTATTTTAACGCCGATCGTTGTAGATATATACTGTCCCATTATTCAATTCTCAAACCTATGTCTCGTCGAGGAGTCTCTCATCACCGTTCTGTCCCTCCAGACTCGGTACACAACAGTCGATTGGTTAGCATGACCATTCGGCGGATCATGAAGAGTGGTAAAAAATCTATAGCCTCTCATATTTTATACGATGCTTTCAAGATTATCGAAGAGCGCACCGGTTCCGATGCTCTCACCCTATTTGAAAAAGCCGTTAAAAATGCCACCCCTTTAGTAGAGGTAAAAGCCAGACGGGTGGGTGGGGCAACCTATCAAGTGCCCATGGAAGTTCGTTCAGATCGAGGCGTGAGCTTGGCCCTGCGTTGGTTGATTCGTTTTTCCAGACAACGTTCAGGTAACTCCATGGCCATGAAACTGGCCAATGAACTCATGGATGCAGCAAACGAAACGGGAAACACCATCCGCAAGCGGGAAGAAACCCATCGCATGGCTGAAGCGAACAAAGCCTTTGCTCACTACCGTTACTAAGCCATCAGACAAACTCAGCGTCTAAATCTTTAGCTCAAAAGAGAAACCCTGACCCAAATCTAGTCTAAAAGCTTTTAGACTAGATTTCTTCAGGAACCATCGTACATTTGTCTTAAAAAAAGTATACAATTCTAATAGAGCAGAAAAATAAACAATCAAAAACTGCTTTTCAAGACCAAGGAGGTATCTGTGGCACGAAATATCCCGCTGGAGCGAATTCGCAATATCGGCATTGCTGCCCATATTGATGCGGGCAAGACAACAACAACTGAAAGAATCCTGTTCTATTCAGGCATTGTTCACAAAATAGGTGAAGTGCATGATGGGACGGCAGTGACTGACTGGATGGAACAAGAACGCGAACGCGGAATTACCATCACAGCAGCAGCCATCAGTACCAGTTGGAAAGACCATCAAATTAACATTATCGATACTCCAGGTCACGTAGACTTCACCATTGAAGTTGAGCGTTCCATGCGGGTATTAGATGGTGTAATTGCTGTATTTTGTTCGGTTGGGGGAGTTCAACCTCAATCAGAAACAGTATGGCGGCAAGCCGATCGCTATAAAGTGCCCCGGATTGTTTTTGTTAACAAAATGGATCGCACGGGAGCGAACTTTTTTAAGGTATACGAACAAATTAAAGATCGTCTCCGGGCGAATGCTGTCCCCATTCAAATTCCTATTGGCTCAGAGAGCAATTTTAGAGGTATTGTAGACTTGGTGCGGATGCGTGCCAAGATATATACAAACGATATCGGTACAGATATTGAAGAAACTGAAATTCCTGAAGATATTCTGGAACAAGCAGAAGAGTATCGTACCAAGCTGATTGAATCCGTCGCTGAAACCAATGACGCTCTAACCGAAAAATATTTGGAAGGAGAAGAGTTAACGGAAGAAGAAATTCATAATGCTCTGCGTCAGGGAACCGTCAATGGGACAATAGTTCCCCTGCTATGTGGTTCTGCCTTCAAGAACAAAGGAGTCCAACTGCTACTCGATGCAGTGATTGATTACATGCCCGCGCCCATAGATGTGCTGGCCATTCAAGGAACCTTACCCGATGGCACTCCCATAGAACGCAAAGCGGATGATGAGCAACCCTTCTCAGCCCTAGCCTTCAAAATCATGTCCGATCCCTATGGTCGCTTGACCTTCACGCGGGTGTATTCAGGGGTGCTGAAGAAAGGCAGCTATGTTCTGAACTCAACGAAGGGCAAAAAAGAGCGAGCCTCTCGGTTGATCATCCTGAAAGCCGATGAGCGGATTGAAGTCGATGAACTGCGATCGGGAGACTTAGGAGCAATCTTAGGTCTCAAAGACACCACCACTGGAGATACCCTCTGTGATGAGAGTTCCCCCGTTATCTTGGAATCTCTGTATATTCCAGAACCCGTGATCTCCGTTGCTGTAGAGCCGAAAACCAAGCAAGATATGGAGAAGCTCTCCAAAGCCCTCCAATCCTTGTCTGAAGAAGACCCCACCTTCAGAGTCAGTGTTGACCCGGAAACCAACCAAACCGTAATTGCCGGTATGGGAGAACTCCACTTAGAAATTCTCGTAGACCGTATGCTGCGGGAGTTCAAAGTAGAAGCTAATGTGGGTGCGCCCCAGGTTGCCTATCGGGAAACCATCCGTAAAGCCATCAAAGCTGAAGGTAAATTTATCCGCCAAAGTGGGGGTAAAGGGCAATACGGCCACGTAGTTATTCAGGTTGAACCGGGAGACCCAGGTAGCGGCTTCGAGTTCGTGTCTAAAATTGTCGGTGGCTCTGTTCCCAAGGAATATATTGGGCCGGCCGAACAGGGCATGAAAGAAGCTTGTGAGTCTGGCATCCTTGCGGGATATCCCGTGATCGATCTCAAAGCGACCTTAGTCGATGGTTCATTCCATGAAGTAGACTCTTCGGAAATGGCCTTTAAGATTGCTGGATCTATGGCCATTAAAGAAGCCGTTACGAAGGCATCTCCTGTACTTCTAGAACCCACGATGAAGGTAGAAGTGGAAGTTCCTGAAGATTTCCTCGGAGATGTGATGGGAGACCTCAATTCCCGTCGCGGTCAGATTGAAGGGATGGGTTCTGAAGAAGGGATTAGTAAAGTCTCGGCTAAAGTTCCTCTGGCAGAAATGTTTGGTTATGCCACCGATATCCGTTCCAAAACTCAAGGGCGGGGAATTTTTTCGATGGAATTTAGTCATTACGACGAAGTTCCTCGGAATGTGGCAGAAGCCATCATTGCCAAGAGCAAGGGAGAGGCATAAAATCCACTAGGGTCATTCAGAGTTTAGGACTCTTTGGTTCTCAACTCTGATGCCCTAGTCCCGATCCCTTTACTATCCTGACTTAGGGTCAGAAAACGTTTACTTCGTCTTTTATCTAGTCAACATTAAGCACATTTAATTAGTTATGGCACGCGCAAAATTTGAACGGAACAAACCTCACGTTAACATTGGTACGATTGGTCATGTTGACCATGGTAAAACAACCCTGACGGCGGCGATTACCATGACTTTGGCAGCCGGTGGAAAATCTCAAGCTAAGAACTACGAGGATATTGATGCCGCTCCAGAGGAAAAGGCGCGGGGAATTACCATTAATACGGCTCACGTGGAGTATGAAACGGATGGTCGCCACTATGCCCATGTGGACTGTCCTGGACATGCTGACTATGTGAAAAACATGA
Source organism: Roseofilum acuticapitatum BLCC-M154 (assembly GCF_030068475.1). Taxonomy (GTDB): domain Bacteria; phylum Cyanobacteriota; class Cyanobacteriia; order Cyanobacteriales; family Desertifilaceae; genus Roseofilum; species Roseofilum acuticapitatum. The sequence continues at coordinate 73,988 of NZ_JAQOSP010000101.1, forward strand.
TCACTGGAGCCGCCCAAATGGATGGTGCAATTCTGGTGGTGTCTGCGGCTGATGGCCCCATGCCTCAAACCCGCGAACATATCCTCTTGGCTCGTCAGGTAGGTGTTCCTAACTTGGTGGTCTTCTTGAATAAGAAGGATATGGTTGATGATGAGGAATTGTTAGAGCTTGTGGAACTGGAAGTGCGCGAGCTTCTGAGTGATTACGATTTCGATGGGGATAATATTCCCATTGTGGCCGGTTCTGCTCTAAAAGCTGTGGAAACGATGGCCGCTACACCCGATGCTCAAAAGGGTGAAAATGAGTGGATTGATGCCATTTATCAGTTGATGGATGAAGTAGATAACTATATTCCGACTCCAGAGCGGGATGTGGATAAGCCATTCTTGATGGCGGTGGAAGATGTCTTCTCAATTACGGGTCGGGGAACGGTTGCCACCGGGCGGATCGAGCGCGGTAAGGTTAAAGTCGGCGAAACGGTGGAATTGGTGGGAATTCGCAATACCCGCAGTACCACGGTGACCGGTGTAGAAATGTTTAAGAAGTCTCTGGATGAAGGGATGGCTGGTGATAATGCGGGTCTTCTACTTCGTGGGATACAAAAAACGGATGTAGAGCGGGGTATGGTCTTGGCTAAACCCGGTTCAATCACGCCCCATACTCAGTTTGAAGCTGAAGTTTATGTGCTGAAAAAAGAAGAAGGTGGCCGCCATACTCCCTTTTTCCCCAACTATCGTCCTCAGTTCTATGTGCGGACAACGGATGTAACGGGCACAATTACGTCATTCACCGCAGATGATGGCAGTGATGCAGAGATGGTAATGCCTGGCGACCGGATTAAAATGAACGTGGAATTGATCAATGCGATCGCTATTGAACAAGGAATGCGTTTTGCGATCCGTGAAGGGGGCCGTACTATCGGTGCGGGTGTGGTCGCTAAGATCCTGAAATAGCTGGGTCTTAGTCCTCCGTTCATCTTCATTCAACCCTTCCCTCAGTGAACCCTAAACTCATGGGGAAGGGTTTCTCTCTCAAAACTTTCACAGAACCTTGACAAGTGTAAATAATCATGGCAACTCTACAACAACAAAAAATTCGTATTCGTCTGAAAGCATTCGATCGCCGTCTCCTGGATACCTCTTGCGAAAAAATTGTCGATACCGCTAACCGCACCAACGCTACAGCAGTTGGCCCCATTCCCTTACCCACCAAGCGCCGCATCTATTGTATCCTGCGATCGCCCCACGTAGATAAAGACTCGCGGGAGCATTTTGAAACCCGTACCCACCGTCGCATCATTGATATTTATCAACCCTCCTCTAAAACCATTGATGCTTTGATGAAACTCGATCTTCCTGCTGGTGTAGATATCGAAGTGAAGCTTTAACGTCAAAAAGTTGCCCATTCCCTGGTTAAGAATTGAGTCCCCATCTCAACGGTGGGGTTTTTACAGCCTCAAACAATGCGATAGACTAAAAAGATGTTTCTGCTATTTTCAGGTCTTTATTGAGAGTCCCCAGAACAGGAAAATTATCATGACATCTTCTTCATCGATCGCAGTACGAGAACTTCCTTTGTTCCCCTTACCGGAAGTCGTCCTCTTTCCAGGGAGGCCCCTACCCTTACATATCTTTGAGTTTCGATATCGGATGATGATGAATACCGTCCTTCAAACCGATAGTCGCTTTGGGGTATTAATGTGGGACCCGCTCAAAAATGAAGCTGCTTCCGTGGGTTGCTGTGCGGAAATTATTAATTATCAACGCTTACCCGATGACCGTATGAAGATCCTGACTTTGGGACAACAACGGTTTCGGGTTTTAGAATATGTACGAGAAAAACCCTATCGCGTGGGGTTAGTGGAGTGGATCGAAGATGAACCGACGGATCGAGACCTGAGATCCTTGGGAATGAATGTGGAACAACTGCTTAAGGATGTGGTTCACCTGTCCTCTAAATTAACGGGTCAGGAAATTGAATTACCCGATAATATTCCCAGTCTTCCCATTGAGTTATCCTACTGGGTAGCCAGTAATTTATATGGGGTGGCGGCTGAACAACAAGCCCTCTTAGAAATGCAAAGCACGGCCGAACGACTGGAGCGAGAAACAGAAATTCTTACTTCTACTCGTAATCATTTGGCGGCTCGGACGGTACTGAAGGATACGTTTAAGGAATGAGTCATGAGTCAAAGAACTGTGGTATCTAAATATCGGTAACGGTATAGCTGCCGAAAATTTTTAATACTTCTGTGTACTCTTCGAGTTGTTGAAGAGTGTGTTGGATGCTGGGTTCTCTAGCATCAACTTCAATATCAATAAAAAATAAATATTCGCCTAGCGATCGCTTGGTGGGACGGGACTCAATGCGGCTTAAATTAATTCCTTGACGGGCAAAGATTTCTAGGGGTTTAACCAGCACCCCTGGAATATTCGCTAGGCTGAAGGCGATCGAGGTGTGGGTTTTGGGCTGGGATGGGGAATTTAAGTGGATATCAGTACCCGTAGAACTCATGGCCCAGAACCGAGTGCAGTTATCCGGGCGATCGTTGATGGGATAGGCTAAGATAGGCACTTCATAGAGTTTAGCGGCTCGTTGGGAGGCGATCGCGGCGATCGGTCGAACTGGCTCAAGATATTGAATGGACTCCGTAGTGGAGTTGGTGGGAATTAATTCCACTCCCGGTAAATGTTGCTCTAACCATTCTTGACATTGTGCTAAGGCTTGGGGATGGGAATAAACGGTTTTAATGGCAGATAAGTCATCTATCTGAGAGAGTAAACCATGATAAATGGGTAAGACATAGGCCTGTTGGATTTCTAAACCCTGTAATTGCCATAGAGTATCCAGAGTCATGGGAACACTCCCTTCAATGGAATTTTCTACCGGAGCGATCGCCAAATGGGACTCTCCTTTAGCCACGGCCTGTAAGGTTTGGGCAATACTGGGATAGGGACGCAATTCACTGTCATATCCTTGGGATTTAAGCTGCCCACTACAGGCGATCGCGGCCGCTTCAGAATAAGTCCCTCGTGGCCCCAGATAAGCAATCATCACCATAATCTCTTCTCCTTAGACCTTCTGCCAATATAGCTTAATTAGCAATTACCTATTACGATCGGCAGGATTTAATTGGGGTTGGGGAGTAGAATTATTTTTCTCCCCAATCTTTGCTCCTTCCAAAAGTTCAATCAGCAATAGATCCATCTCCTCAAACGTATAATTCTTCTGAAGTTCTGCTTGTAATTTTAGGCGAAAATTCTCCCCTAAACGCTCCTTCAATTGTTGTTCGAGCATATCGGGTGCTTGGGTTTGCCCCTTCAGATAAGATTTGCGGGGATTAAGAGTGAGCGCCTGAATAATTTGTTGGACTAATTTTTCCGCAATTTGATCCGGCACTCGGCGCACACCCGGTATTTTTTGTACGCCCTTATACCAACCCAATTTTTGCAGAGTTTTATCTACTTCATAGCGCAAAAATGCTTCTAAATCTGGGGAAATTTCTGGCAGTACATTACAAGCTGTTACTTCCCAAACTCTTCCCGTAATGCTGCCAAAACTACGCTGTTTTTGTGGGCTATTCTCTACAGTAACTTCCGCTTCAGGATTAGCATCGCGGGGGCTTTTTATAAACGCTTTCTGAATTAATCCATTACTAATTTTACTTTGTAGTTGTCCAATCCCTCGGTTAACTACTACCTGAGCAAGTTCTTGACCAAAACTGGCAATAAAATTTAATCCTAAATACTTTTGTACCGGCTCTAAGTCAATCAAATCAGATTCATTAAAACGAATCACTAGGGGAATTACGCGCAAGCCGGGAACCCAAGGTTGCAGCAAGAGTAAATCATAGGAACGAGAGCCGATCGCTATGCCTAAACCAATATCTTTCTCACGATAAAATCGGCACAAAACCTTAACAATAAAATCGATCCAGTAAATGAATAAAAATGGGAAATCCATGAGGATAAAACGATTGGCAAATGACCCAGTTCCATCCAAATGACGATAATACATGGACTCCACAGGAAAAAAGAGTTTATCTTTCATAAAGTCAAAGGAATCACGCCAAGTATTTTCCTGGAAATTCTCCAGAGATAAAAATTCATCAAAGGCTCCCTTAGAAGATAAATCTGCCCAGAGCAACTCTGGCGCAATAAACTGGACAATCCTAGGATCGCGGAACCAATTGAGCCGAGATCGAATCATTTCGCGGTTGGTTTGATTATCCTCACTATAGATGTGATTTTTCATAATCGATTTAATTTGATTAACTTTTCCTGATTTGTTAATCGAATTAATCGCATATTGTTCATCGATCATCTGATAAGTTAAATTTCTTAAGACTTCTAACTGCGGCTCAACCAACCCAGAATCTGGGCCTGCAAATTCTAAAATAGCTTTTAATTGAGCCACTTCTCGCACATACTCTTGCGCTCCTCGATCCGGTTCAATCCCCTTAATAATGTCATAATCAAGAACCGGTTCATAAAGCAGGAGTAAGGGGCGAATATGAATATTAAACTCTGTCCAATGGCTTTCCCAACCCCGACGGGCAATAAAGTCACGACTCCAAAATTGGGCGATCGCCGCATTTAAATCCGTTAACCCCGTACTCTCGATAATCCTTTGCTGTATCTGATGCAAATGGCTATACTTTCCTAATAACCGAAACGGGGGATTCTCGACTAAAATATCAAGACTTTCGGCTTGGACTTGGGAGAGTAAAGACTGTACCCCTAAAGACTCTAAACCCTGATTACTGACAGCCTGATTCAAGCCCTCCACCAAGGCGACATAATCTTCTTGGGGGGTATCTTGCCACTCAAAAATCTTCCAATTAATCCAGAGATGCTGATTGCGAGATTTGACATAGGTGGCATCAAACAAAACCAAGCCCACATTGAGTAAGATAATGAGGGCGATCGCTCGTTCGTACCACAGACGTAAAGGACGTAAAGACCGGCGCATAGTCATTCCAAGTTTCCCTCTAGTGATAAAATGACAAGAGATTAAAGGGCGGGTTGATTCCATTGATGATTTTGTCCCCAAACTCAACGTGAAGCCGCCCTTAAAACTCCACAATAATTGAATGTCCTCTATTTCCTGACAATCCTGGATTCATGGTAGATTCTGCCCAAACAACCCCATCCGATTCTCTCAGTTGGCCCGATTTACTGCAACAACTGATGGATAAACAGTCCCTCTCCCGCTTTCAAGCGGTGAAATTGATGCAGGGATGGCTCAGTGAAGAAATTCCTCCTGTTCTGTCTGGAGCCATTTTAACCGCCATTCAAGCTAAGGGAGTCGCCCCCACCGAATTAGCAGGGATGGCGCAAGTGCTGCAAGCTCAAGCTGCAAGTCCCTCGGAAGCCCTCCTACACACGGAACCGGTAATCGATACCTGTGGTACGGGGGGCGATGGTGCATCCACCTTTAATATCTCTACGGCAGTGGCGTTTGTTGCCGCAGCAGCCGGGGTAAAAGTGGCAAAACACGGAAATCGGTCAGCGTCGAGTAAAGTGGGTTCTGCGGATGTTTTGGAGGCGTTGGGCGTGAACTTGAAAGCCTCCCCCGATGCCATTTCTGCCGCCTTGGGTGAGGTAGGAATTACGTTCCTGTTTGCTCCGGGTTGGCATCCGGCAATGAAGGCGGTTGTGCCGATTCGCAAAACCTTGAAGATGCGGACGGTGTTTAATTTATTGGGGCCGTTGGTGAATCCGCTTAAACCCACAGGACAAGTGATGGGGGTTTATGACAGGAAGTTGGTTCCCGTTATTGCTAAAGCTATACAGCAACTGGGAGGAGTGCAGCGAGCCGTTGTTCTACATGGAAAAGAAGGATTAGATGAAGCCGGGTTAGGAGATGAAGTGATTTTTTCAACAGTTGAGGACGGTACTGTTTATCGTAACCCACATAGTCAGGATCGATACGACATAGGCTTTTTTAGTGATTACAGGACAATATCGCCCCAGAAGTTAGAACTCTCCCCTGCCCCTATCTCCGAATTATGCGGTGGTGAAATCGAAGAAAATACAACCATCTTGCGTAATGTTCTCCAAGGAAAGGGAACCCGCGCCCAGCAAGAAGTGGTAGCGCTCAATGCTTCCTTTGCCCTGCAAGTGGGTGAAGTGACTCCTTGGGGACTGCATCGTGAAGGAATTGACAAAGCTTTGGAAATCATTAACAGTGGTGCAGCCTGGGATAAATTGCAGGAGTTGGTGAACTTCCTGAAAGAGGCTTAAGGTTTGCCCTCTCCCGTGGGAGAGGGAGGCTCAGTTTTAGTTAAGTAATGAGGAAAACCCCTCAATAATGGGGGCAGAAACGTTAAGCTAGAAAATTGTCCAATGTCATACCCAACTATGCAAACCCTCGATCAGAGTATTTCCCAACACCAACCTGATGCTGATTTTCCAGGCGATCGCCCCTTAGAAATCGCGGGTAAAACCTTTCACTCGCGCCTGATGACGGGCACGGGTAAATATCGCTCCTTTGAAGAGATGCAACAGAGCATTGTGGCTAGTGGTTGCCAGATTGTAACTGTAGCGGTACGTCGGGTGCAAACGAAAGCACCGGGCCATGAAGGATTAGCTGAAGCCATTGATTGGCAAAAGATTTGGATGTTACCTAATACTGCCGGATGTCAAACCGCAGAAGATGCTGTGCGGGTGGCTCGACTGGGGCGGGAAATGGCTAAATTACTGGGTCAGGAAGATAATAATTTTATCAAGTTAGAAGTGATTCCTGACCCTAAGTATTTGCTTCCCGATCCCATCGGCACTTTAGAAGCAGCCGAGCAATTGGTGAAAGAAGGATTCGCCGTTTTACCCTATATCAATGCCGATCCTTTGCTGGCGAAACGTTTGGAAGAAGCCGGTTGTGCGACAGTGATGCCTTTGGGGTCTCCGATTGGTTCCGGACAAGGGATTAAGAATGCGGCCAATATTGGCATTATTATCGAGAATGCGAATATACCCGTGGTGGTGGATGCGGGGATTGGTACGCCTTCGGAAGCGGCAACAGCGATGGAAATGGGAGCGGATGCTTTATTGATTAATACGGCGATCGCCCAATCCCAAAATCCGGCTGCTATGGCTCAGGCTTTCCGCTTGGCAACTGAAGCGGGACGACTGGCAACTGTTGCGGGGCGAATTCCCATTAAGGCCTATGCTAGTGCCAGCTCTCCCCTAACGGGTACGATTAGTTAACGCCATCATTGCACATCACCGTAGTGCCGTGACACAGCTAAAATAGTGCATTAGTGTAGGGTGGGTTAGGCGGCTAAAACCTAGACTATGACAGCAATCTATTAATCCGCCGTAACCCACCATTTTAGGGTTGTCACGGCAGTAGGTTGGGCAGAGCCAGAGGTCAGTCAAATCTGCTTCTTGTCCTGCCCACCTTACCCCACGAATGCTACAGCAGTCGGCTCCATTCAGTTTAGCTATAGCCAATAGTAGGGGGCAGTAAAGGAAGAGTTGACCGAAGGTAAAAAAGCTCCTAACATTTATTATGAGGGAAAAATTTATTCGGTCAAGAATAACTTTATCCTTAAATGTTACCTTAGAATTCATGGATTAAAAAAAGCATGAGCGAAAAATTTGCTCTTGAGTTTAAATTGCACGAACACAAGTTCGGCTTATCAGCAAATGTCTATGAGTACCTGAACGGATATTGCAGTGACAGTCAATTTAAACCAGAGTTCAAAAGAAGATCCCATCTGTTTGTTCCTCTGAATAAGCCTCGATACTTAGAAAAAATTGGTAACAATGAAGTCCCTGCCGATGGCTTTATCTGGGACTTAGAAGACAGCATTCCAGCAGACCAAAAGCAAGTGGCAAGAGATAGCATTGCCAACCTCCCCCCCAAACCCAGAATCGTTGAGTATAACGTCAGAATTAATGTTGGGGAACCCCAGGAGTTAGAAAAAGACATCAAAGCGATCGCTCAATTTCCCTTTGATTCCGTCACCCTGCCCAAAGGAGAATCGGGTGACCAAATTGCCCGACTAATGGAGGCAATTGGAGAGGACAAAAACTACATCGTTACCATTGAGACGATCGCCGGTCTCAAGGCCATAGACGACATCGCCAGAGTTCTCAGAAAAGGCCGAGATGCACTAGGTTTTGGGGTAGGCGATATGTCAACCGACCTAGGTGTAGATCGAATATCAACCTGTGAAAGTCCTTTATTCCAACAAATTTTAGGTACAATTGCCCTCACGGGAAAAATACACGGACTGGCATTATTTGACAGCGTTTCGGCCAAATTTAACGATCCTGAAAGTTCTCGCAAAGAAGCCGAATTATCTAGTCATATCTACGGTTTTACTGGTAAAAAGTGCATCAATCCCAAACAGTTAGAATTGATTAATTTAGTCTATTCCCCCACAATTGCAGAGATAGAAGAAGAGCTAGAAACTCTAGAATCATTCTTGGGCGGCGCTAAAACTAACGCTCATGTGGTCGGTGGCGAGTATAAGGGAATGCCTGCTTTTAAGGCAGCCGATCGCCAAATCAAAAAATACTTGAGGCAAGGATATTTAGCGCCCATACACTTTTAACGGTTGAAATATGACTCAAATCAATTTAGACGGTAAAGTAGCCTTGGTGACTGGATCGAGCCGCAATATCGGGCGGGCGATCGCCTTGGAATTGGGGAAACAGGGCGCTTCTGTCGTTATCAACGCCCGTACCAGTGCCGAAGAAGCCCAATCTACAGCAAAAGAAGTAGAAGCTTTAGGAGTAAAGGCCATCTCCGTCCTAGCCGATGTTGCTGATGAAAACCAAGTCCAGGCTATGGTAAAACAGGTATTGGACGAATTCGGTCGCATCGATATTCTGGTCAACAATACCGGACTGCGGCGATCGCGCCCCATAACCGACATGACTACAGAAGAGTGGCGCAGTGTTCTCGGAGTCAACCTAGACGGCCCCTTTTTCTGCTGTCGGGCAGTAGTACCCAGTATGCTCTCTACTGGGTGGGGTCGGATTATTAATGTATCAGGACTCAATGCCTTCATCGGTAGAACCGAATGGTCTCACGTTTGTGCCTCGAAAATGGGAGCGCTGGGTTTGACCAGAGCGTTAGCAGTGGAATTAGCCACACAAAAAATAACAGTCAACCACATTGTTCCCGGACTCATCAACACGAGCCTTGGTAGTTCCACAGATGAAAAAACGGTAAAACGGATCGCCACTGTCCCTCAAGGACGCTTGGGATTACCCGAAGAAATTGCCAATATGTGCGTCTTTTTGGCCTCAGATGCAGCAAGTTTCATCACCGGTCAGACTCTGCACGTCAATGGTGGAGCGCTACGATACTAACATTTTTAGTTTATCAACAATACAAAAGTGAAAATTCATCAAGTCCGAACCTATCCATCTAAAGAGTATCTTCCCCGCGAAGATCAACTGGCCTGGAAAATTGCCGCCGTAGCATCCGATCCCGTTGCAGTAGAAGACAACGTTGTTGAGATGATTATCAACCGCATCATCGACAATGCTGCTGCTGCTTGTGCTGCACTCAATTATCATTCAGTCCAAACCGCCCGCGCTCAAGCCCTCGCTCACCCACGCACGGGTGGCGCGACCCTCTTTGGCGTTCCCCCAGAAACAAAAGTCTGTGCGGAATGGGCGGCTTGGGCCAATAGCGTCGCAGTTAGGGAACTCGACTTTCATGATACGTTCCATGCCGCAGATTACTCCCACCCTGGAGATAATATCCCTTCGATTATCGCAGCCGCTCAACAATGCGGTTGTGACGGTATGGCTCTGACGCGGGCGATCGCAACCGGCTATGAAATTCAGATCGATTTAGTTAAAGGCATTTGTCTCCACGAACACAAAATCGACCATATCGCTCACTTAGGGCCGTCCGTAGCTGCCGCAATTGGTACTCTCTTAGGATTAGATACAGAAACCATTTATCAAGCCGTTCAGCAAGCCGCCCACACCACCATCACCACCAGGCAATCTCGCAAAGCCGATATTTCTAGCTGGAAAGCTTACGCTCCGGCATTCGCAGGTAAAAATGGTCTCGAAGCCGTCGATCGCTGCATGAGGGGAGAAGGTTCACCATCCCCCATTTACGAAGGGGAAGACAGTATTATTGCCTGGATTTTAAGCGGCCCCGATGCCGTTTATCACATGCCCCTACCCGAACCAGGGGAACCCAAGCGAGCCATTCTCGAATCCTATACCAAAGAACATTCTGCCGAATACCAAGCCCAAGGACTGATCGATTTAGCCTTTCGGATGGGAGAAAAAATTGATGACTTCGAGAAGATCAAAGAAATAGTCATCCACGGCAGCCATCAAACCCATTATGTTATTGGTACGGGTTCCGGAGATCCCCAGAAGATGAACCCCAAAGCCACGCGGGAAACCCTAGACCATTCGATTATGTATATCTTTGCCGTTGCCCTGCAAGATGGACGCTGGCATCACTTTGATTCTTATACGCCAGAACGCGCTCAACGGGAAGATACCGTTCGTCTTTGGCAGAAGATACGCACCCTAGAAGACCCAGAATGGACGCGACGCTATCACAGCCGCGATCCCAAAGAACGAGCCTTTGGCGCTCGCGTTGAGATTTTCTTTACGGATGGCTCTAAACTTGAAGATGAACTCGCCGTTGCCAACGCCCATTCCTACGGCGCACGACCCTTTCAGCGTCCCAATTATATTCGCAAATTTGAGATGCTTACTGAGGGAATTATTGCACCTAAAGAGCAGAAAGATTTCCTCGAATTGGTGCAACAGTTACCGAAACTAGCTCCAGAGGATTTAATGAAGCTGAATTTAATCGCATCTCCGGGCTATCTGATCGAAAATACTGCTCCAGGAATTTTCTAATACCCTAGTGCTAAAGCTTTGGGAAAAAGGGAGTAGTGGACTGTTTCAGCTAATTTGATGCATTGGGGGAGTGCGTAGCGTAGCGTGTCCGCAGGACAAACGTCTCGCTCGCTAGGGAAAACAACAGCGAGCAAGATGCTCGCACTCCCCAGAGTAGGGACAGAAAATTGTTCGCCTCTACTATAGTCAATTTGAATAACAATGAGACATTATGTAGGTCAATTTGTAAGGTGGGCAGTGCCTAAAGCTTTGGGCAAAAGGGAGTAGTGGACTGTTTCAGCTAAAAATAGCGTAGGGTGGGTTAGGCGGCTAAAACCTAGACTGTAATAGCAATCTCTCAATCCGCCGTAACCCACCATTTTAGGGTTGTCACGGCAGTAGTGTCGTGACTGCATTAAATGTTACCCTTGTTAACCCAACTAAGTTGTATTGGTTTTTTTATCTGCGATCGAAAGGTTGAAGATATAAATTCCTAATAAAATCAACATTTGCCTGGTAATTTGTATGGCTAAGACCATGCCCGTATCACCGCCTAACTGATTAGCGGTGGCAATCATTGCTTCTATTCCTCCAGGGGTAAACCCTAAAATTGCGGTGACAATATTGATGTTAGTGAGGCGATGAAATTGATAGCCAATGACCATGCAAGATAACATCAGGACGATCACTAGCAGAATTTCTAGTAATACGGCTTTCCAAAGTTTGCGGACTGTTTGCCAATCAAATTTCCAGCCAATGGAGAGTCCGACTAAAATTAAGGCTATAATCCACAACCAATGAGGGACAAAGAATAAGTTGGGCGCAGTCCAAAATAATAATAGCCCTAATAAAAAAGCGCCTAAAAATCCAGTGGTAGGGAGCTTAAGCCACTGACCTAGGACAATGCCTAAAATACCACATATGCCCAAGACGGGTAAATTAAGAACCATGGGTAGGGTAGCTTCGTTAACGGTTGAGAGTGTAGTGGTTATGGGTTCTACTCCATCATCCGAAAAAATTAATAAAGTTAAAGTGGGTATAGTCAGGACAACAATGACCATACGGATATATTGAAGCAGGGTAACGGTTATGGGTTCTGCCCCAAACTCTTCGCTGATCATGGCTAATGTACCCGCAGAGCCAGGAATGGCTCCCAAAAAACTGCTTAATTTATCGACTCCTGTCCATTTCCACAGCAGGTAACCGTTGAACATACTTAAAGCACCCGTGATCAAAATACATACAATGATCGGTACAGCATAAGTTGTGGTTAACATTAAGGTTTCAGGGGAAAATCTGGAGGCAGAGTAGAGGCCAATCATGGCTTTGCCCACTTTGATAAAACTAGAGGGGAGGGGTTGGCGATCGCTGTCCATACAAGCATACACAATCGCAACCAGTAAGGGGCCGAGCAGCCATCCAATAGGAACTCCTAGCTCATTGCAAGTAAAGCCGAAAACGACAGCGAGAGTGAAGACTGGGATAATTCTTTTGAGGTTGTCCCAGTTTGAGCGTATGGCTTGATTCCAGGATGCCAAGATTTCCATATTTTTTCAATGTTAGTGTCTGTTACTTCACCTCTTCACCATTAAACAGCGTTTTGGGTTGAAGATTAATCTTCCCTATTCCGTTCACCTTCAACTACCCAACGCCACAGGGGATGACTTTTCCCTTGTTGACGAATGCGAAAAACTTTACGCTCCAAGCCTTTCTGGTAACGCTGGGGAAAACCAACGAGAATATTGCGACTTTGCCAGACTAAAACGGCGGTGGTTAAACCAATACTACTGGAAAAGGCGATCGCCTCTAGGGGATGGAAATAGAAGCTATAGTACAGTCCAGACCAGGTAAAATGGTCAAATAGGAGCGATAGGGGCGATCGCATCTTCCACAGACTAGGCAACCCCAAAACCAACCACCATAGGCTCACCACCAACCACCGTCCTCCAACCAGCAGCCGATGATAGCGCATCACCTGCGCCTGAAATTGGGGGTCATCGATCTGAGAATCTGGGGAAGTCAATGAACAATTAACAATGAATAATTAACAAGAGGCGGGTTTACAAAGATATTGGTGGGAAGACGAAAATAGGGGTGAACCCGCCCCTATATTTTAGATGACCTACTCTGAGGTTGGGGTCGAGTCTAGGATTTCTCCCTCTGTAGCTGTTGCTGTTGTTAGGATAGCCCGTCCAGTTCTCTCGCGCCACCAAGCTAAGAGGGTACTGGCAATAAAGATACTGGAATAGGCTCCGGAAATAAAGCCGACAATCAGAGCTAGGGCAAAGTATTTGAGGGTTTCGCCACCGAGGAAGAAGATAGCGACCAGGGGCAAAATAGTGGTAATGGTGGTGTTGAGCGATCGCATCAAAGTCTGATTTACCGCTTCATCCACCACATCATCAATATGCTTTTCGGGATAAAACTGGAGCGTTTCCCGCACCCGGTCATAAATCACCACTGTATCATTAACAGAAAATCCGATAATGGTTAGTAGGGAGACGATAAATAGGCTATCAATTTCCACTCCTGCCACTAAACCTAAAATCGCAAACATTCCCATGGTGACGAACACATCATGAAAGAGGGCGACAAAGGCAAAAAAGGCATAATCGAGTTGGAAACGAAAAGTTAAGTAGAGAGTAATGCCCGCAAATGCCGCTAAAAGGGCGAGTAAACCAGACGTAAACAACTGTTTCCCCAAAGTGGGGCCAACCGTATCAATTTGGGTTTGGGTGACATCAAATGTACCGATCGCCTCAGCTAAACTCTTTTGTAGTTCCGTGCGCTCGTCTACATCTAAATCCTTAGTGCGGATGCTCACCCCAGTCCGGTTTTCGCCGATAATCTGGATATTGGGATTAGAAATACCCAAATTATCAGTTACTTCTCGCACTTTAGCAATTTCAATGGGTTGGTCGCAATTTCCCGGTTGGCTACAGTCGAGTTCCAGTTGCAGACGGGTTCCCCCGACAAAATCCAGACCTGGCCTTAGGGGGGCCCCAATTTCTGGAGTTATCCAAGAAATCGCCATCGCCACAAACCCAGCGACCACCACGCTAAAGGAAATTGACCACCAGAGGTTACGTTGTTTAATAATGCTAATCATGGTTTACCGTTTGGGGAGCGGAGCAAGATTGGGACAAAAGAGGTTCGGTTTACGCAGTCCGGGGAACTGAAGCACGTATAACATCAGGGTACGACTGCATGTAACGGCGGTAAACATACTGATCGCGACCCCAATTCCCAGGGTGAGGGCAAAGCCTCGGACTAACCCTGTACCTAACCAGAATAGGGCAATACAGGAAATCAAGGTAGTCAGGTTACCATCGAGGATACTGGTAAATGCCCGATAAAAGCCCGATTCTACCGAGCGATACAGGGTTTTACCCTCTCGTAACTCTTCCCTGGTGCGCTCAAAGATGAGGACATTAGCATCTACCGCCATACCGATACTAAGGATAAAACCTGCAATTCCCGGTAGAGTCAGGGTAACTTGGAAGAGCTTAAACGCGGCAAAGGTGAGCAGAGAATAAACGACGAGGGCAATATTGGCGATCGCCCCTGGCAGCCGATAATAGATCACCATATAGATTAGCACCAGCACCAAGCCACCCAACCCTGCATAGATACTGCGACGGATACTATCTTGTCCCAACGTCGCCCCAACCGTGCGGTTTTCCACAATTTCCACAGGCACGGGGAGAGCGCCTCCTCGCAGTTGGATCGACAAGTCATTGGCGGCTTCGGCGGTAAAATTACCCGTAATTTCCGCACGTCCCCCCACAATTCCAGTTTCAGCAAATTCTACACCGACGGTGGGGGCGCTAACGAGTTTATCGTCCAAGAAAATCCCAATACTGCGACCGGTTCCCGCTAAATTTCTCGTCAGTTCAGCAAACTTATCTCCCCCTTCACCATTAAATTCAAGTACGACGGCCCAGTTTGCACCGCCTTGGGGAGGACGGGGTAGGGAGTCTTGCAGTTGCTCACCCGTTAAGCCAACTTTGTCAAATAGGGGGGCAATTTCCTCATTGAGTTTATTAATCTGCTCCTGATTTTCGGCGATTTCCTCTGCGCTCAGTTCCGGATCTTCCTCTCTCAAAAGGGACTGCTCAAACTGCAACGTTCTCAAAATTTGATATTGAGCGGCAAACTCATCTTCTGTCCCTTGCCGTTGCTGGCGAAACTCCAACTGAGCTGTGCCTCCCAATACCCGTTCCGCCTGAGCCGGATCGTTGACCCCTGGCAGTTGAATCGAAAGCTGATCCTCTCCCACAGTCTGAATCACCGCCTCCGAAACCCCCAAACCATTCACCCGATTTTCCATCACCGCTTGCACGGCTTCCAGCTTTCTAGGTGTAATTTCCGGCACTTCCGGTGTAGTTTTCACTTGAATCGTTAATTGTGCCCCCCCTTGTAGGTCTAAACCTAGGCGGGTTTCGACTTTCGCCAACACCGTGATCGCGGCGATCACCAGCACAATCATTAACGCTAAAATTGTTCGTTGTTTGCCCATTGTTGAATGAGTAATGAGTAATGAGTAATAAGTAATGAGTAATGAGCTTTTCATCTCTAGAAGAGGAAGAGGGAGTGCGAGCATCTTGCTCGCTTTTCACCTCTAGCGAGCAAGATGCTTGCACTACTTGCCTCATTCCCCATTCCCCCATCTCCTAAACCTGTAGGGCCATCATTTGTTTAACGGCTTCTACAATTTTACCCGGTTGGACAATGGTCAAATTTTCCAGGGTTCCATTATAAGGAGTGGGGATATCTTGGGAAGATAGGCGCACCACTGGAGCATCCAGTTCATCAAAAAACTGTTCATTAATCGAAGCTGTCAATTCTGCCCCAATTCCCCCGGTTTTCATGCATTCTTCCACAACAATCACTCGATGGGTTTTGCGAATCGATTGGCCAATGGTGTCAAAGTCTAAGGGTTTGAGGGAAATTAAATCAATGATCTCTGGATCGAATCCTTCTTGTTCTAGGGTTTTAGCTGCTTGCATAGCATGGTGACGCATCCGAGAATAGGTCAAAATCGTCACATCATCACCGCGACGGACGATTTCTGCTCGGTCTAAGGGCACTAAATATTCACTTTCCGGTAAGTTTTCCTTTAGGTTATAGAGCAACACATGCTCGAAGAATAAGACTGGGTTACCATCGCGAATGGCTGATTTCATCAGTCCTTTGGCATTATAGGGGGTGGAACAGGCGACAATTTTCAGTCCTGGAACGGCTTGGAAATAGGCTTCTAGCCGTTGGGAGTGTTCTGCACCAAGTTGTTTACCTACTCCACCGGGGCCCCGAATCACGAGGGGAATGGTAAAGTTGCCCCCAGAGGTATAGCGCAACATGCCCGCGTTATTCGAGATTTGGTTGAACGCGAGGAGCAAAAAGCCCATATTCATCCCTTCAATGATCGGTCGCAGTCCAGTCATCGCAGCGCCAACGGCTAGTCCGGTGAAGCTGTTTTCCGCAATGGGAGTATCGAGTACCCGCAGTTCTCCATATTTTTCATAGAGTCCTTTGGTGACTTTGTAGGAACCGCCATATTGGCCAACATCTTCGCCTAAAACGAAGACGGAGGGATCGCGGGCCATTTCTTCGTCGATCGCTTCCCGGAGAGCATTGAAGAATAGTGTTTCTGCCATTTGCTACGATAAATAGAGTGTGGGGTTAGGTCAAAGTAGCAGTTTAACAAAAAATGGGGTCTTCGCAGTCATGGCGATCGAATCTGCGCTCGATTGGTTGGCGGTAGCTGGATATTTGGCGTTTGCGTCGTTTATTATCTGGCAAGTGCTGACTCGTTCAAAATAGGCTGGTGTCAATGGCCAACACTAGGGTAAACTGGACTCTCGGAATCAACCCTTACAGCATAATGAACGAAACTCTTTGCTTAAAGCAAGAGCATAAGGCAACTCAATTAAAGATTTTTCTACTTCCTCTTAACGAGAGTCATATTCAACACTTAATTCGACTCGCCCAAGAGAAAGATTTAGTGAATCTCATGGGTTGGGATACGTTTTTTGAAATAGAGGATACGGCTGGATTTATTACAGCCATTTCCGAGTATGCTTTGCCGGACTCGATCGCCAGCGATCCGATAGTTTTAGGCATTTACTTAGATCGAGATGCCAAACCGATTGGATATGCTGTCCTCAAAGGATTGAATGAGCAGTTAAAAACGGCAGAAGTCGGTGTAGCTGTTCTCGATCGCAAATATAGAAATAAAGGCTATGGCAGGCTGGGCTTAAATCGAATCTTGGCTTATGCCTTCCAAGAATTAGGTATGACCCGGATTTGGGCAACCATTCTGCCGTCTAACCACTACTCCGTGAACATGGTTAAAAAGTCAGGTTTTTCGGTCAAAGAACTGATGCCCAATTCTTGGACTCTGCCCAATGGAGAGTTGGTGGATATGGTATGGATGGAAGTCACCCCTGAGACCTGGAGATCGGTAGATAAATAATGATTGAAATTCAACTTTTCCCAGAAAAAGGACGTGGAGTGGTCGCTACCCAACTGATTCCCAAAGGTACAGTAATTGAAAAAGCACCCGTGGTGGACTTTCCAGCAAAAGAGCGATCGCTTCTAGATAGTACAAAAGTATTTAAGTATTACTTTGTCATCCCTTCAGAATACGAGAAAGGGAAAGAGGTGAGGGCCTATCTGGTGTTTGGATTAGCCTCTTTCTGCAATCATTCCGAAAGCCCAAATACTCATATGAATTGGGTGGAAGAGGAGACGGGTTTATGGGCCCATTTAATCGCCTCTGAGGAGATTCAGCCAGGAGACGAATGTTTGATGTTCTATACCAATATCGATCAATATTCTTTCTAGCGATCGCCTACAATCAGAGAAACGGGATCTAGAAAACCTATGACTCAAGCCGTAACTTTTCCCACGAAACTCCCCAACCATATGGAATTGCCAGAGGAGGATGGCTCGGTTGTGAAGAACTTCCAAGAACACCCCCAGAGCATTATCCTCACAGATTCCATTGGCTCGGTGATGAAAAGATTGCATCCAGATGGACAGTATGCGATTGGACAAGATAGCGGTATCTATTGGCGACTAACCGATCCCCCGGAAAGAGGTTGTGAAGCGCCAGATTGGTTTTATATCCCCAATGTTCCTCCTCTGCTGGATGGTCAATATCGTCGTTCCTATGTCCTTTGGCAAGAACATATTCAGCCCTCAGTGGTGCTGGAATTTGCCAGTGGTGATGGTACGGAGGAGCGAGATAACACTCCTCTAGCGGTAGCGAATGGGACAAAGAAGAGCAAGCCTGGAAAATATTGGGTTTACGAACAAGTGATGCGGATTCCCTACTATGGCATTTTTTCCATGAGTGCCGGGACTTTGGAGGTGTATCATTTGCAAGACATGACGTATCGTAAATTGACCCCGAACGATCGCGGCCATTATCCCATTCCTCCTTTGGAAGTGGAGTTAGGACTGTGGGAAGGGAATTACCAGAATCAGCATCAAAAGTGGTTGCGCTGGTGGGATAACCAAGGGAACTTGTTACTCACAGGAGAGGAACGCGCTGCATTAGCAGAAGAACGGGTAACCCTGGTACAGCAGGAGCGCGATCGCGCCACTCAAGAGGCTACCCTAGCACAGCAGGAGCGCGATCGCGCCACAGAACGAGCAGAACAAGCGGAGCAAAACCAACGAGAAGCCATTTCTCGTCTTGCTAACATGGGATTAAATTCCGCACAAATTGCCGAAGCCTTGAATTTATCTGTTGAGGAAGTCAGGGCGATCGCGAACATTGAGTGACCAACTAGAACAGCTATGACTCAAGCCGTAACTTTTCCCACTAAACCACCTGACCATATGGACTTGCCAGAGGAGGATGGCTCGGTTGTGAAAAACTTCCAAGAACACCCGCAAAGCATTATCCTCACGGACTCCATTGGCTCGGTCATGAAAAGACTGCATCCAGATGGACAGTATGTGATCGGACACGATAGCGGTATCTATTGGCGACTAACCGATCCTCCCCAACGGGGTTGTGAAGCGCCAGATTGGTTCTATATTCGCAATGTTCCGCCTCTTCTGGACGGTCAATATCGCCGTTCCTATGTCCTTTGGCAAGAATATATTAAGCCCTTCGTGGTGCTGGAATTTGCTAGTGGCGATGGTACAGAAGAACGAGATCAAACCTCTCTTGCCGTAGCCAATAGTACAGAAAAAAGTAAGCCAGGAAAATATTGGGTTTACGAACAAGTGATGCGGATTCCCTACTATGGCATTTTTTCCATGAGTGCGGGGACGCTGGAAGTGTATAATTTGCAGGATATAACCTATCGTAAATTGACCCCGAACGATCGCGGCCATTATCCCATTCCTCCTTTAGAAGTGGAGTTAGGACTGTGGGAAGGGAATTACCAAAATCAACATCAACAGTGGTTGCGCTGGTGGGATAATCAAGGGAATTTATTGCTCACCGGAGAAGAACGGGCTGCGGTTGCGGAACTCGAACGCGATCGCGCCACAGAGCGAGCAGAACAAGCGGAGCGATCGCAGCGAGAAGCCATTGCTCGCTTGGCTAACATGGGCTTAAATTCCGAACAAATTGCCGAAGCCTTGAATTTATCGATTGAAGACGTGAGGGCGATCGTCCTCTAGAAAAAGGGGGTAAGGTGGGCAGGAGGATACTTGAGATGACTCTGAACTAGAGGAGATTCTCCAATGGATAAACTAGAGTTTTATCGAGATACTATTAAGAATGGCAAAAGATATCTATCATGAAACAGTTAAAATGGCTTTAATTAAAGATGGCTGGACAATTACCAATGATCCACTGTCCTTAGCCGTTGGAGGCCGAATGGTTTATGTAGATCTGGGCGCAGAAAAACTATTAGCTGCTGAAAAAGATAACCAAAGAATTGCTGTAGAGATAAAAAGTTTTGTGCGTCCATCTCCTGTACAAGATTTAGAAAATGCTCTGGGTCAATATGTGCTTTACAGAGGATTAATGCAAGAATCACCTCTTCATCAAGATCGTAAGCTATATTTAGCCGTTTCGGATTTAGTTTATTTTGATTTTTTTGAGGAAAAAATAGCTCAAATTGCTATTCGTACCAATCAAGTTAAAGTATTGACATTTGATGAAACATCACAGGAGATAAGCCAATGGATAGAGTAAATAAATATGGTCAACTGATCCAAGAAATTCTAGACTACTATGCCCAAATTCCTTATAGTCATGGTGATATTAAGAGCCATGTCATTGCTGATTGGACAAACCATCATTTTATGTTAGTGATTATCGGTTGGGATGGAAAACATCGGGTTCATGGGATGATTACCCATGCCCAGATTATTGACGGAAAAATCTGGATTCACCGCGATGGGATTGAAGATGGAATCACGGAAAAATTGCTAGAAGCGGGTGTGCCGAAATCGGATATTGTTTTAGCCTTTCACCCGCCACACATTCGCCCCCATACTGGATTTGCGATCGCCTAATTCTAGGGTATCTGTTAGAGCCTCCATCAGGAAAGACTTAAAAATCGCTCTAAGGCTTCTGTAATGGTTGGAGGCCAACGGCGGATGTTTTTCACCCAATCTATATCTTTATACCGAGAGTCTAAACCGACGGCGGCTACCCAGTTACTTTCGGCTTCTCCTTGTTTCCCTGCTACCCATAAGGCGGCGCTTAAGGCGGCTCGCATGTCGGCAAATTGGGGATATTTGCGGTTGAGATTTCGCATCATTTTGATGGCTTGTTCGGTTTCGCCGAGTTCGTAGGTGGCGAGGGCTTGACTGGCGAGGGCAAAGGCGAAGTTAGGGGCAAGTTCGTTACAGGTTTTATAATCGGCGATCGCCCCTTCCCAGTCTTGTAAGCCCATTTTGGCATTACCGCGATTGTTGTATGCCTGGGCATCATCGGGGTTAATCTCTAGGATATGATTGTAGTCTTCAATGGCTTCTGTATAGCGTCCTAGTCCTTCTAAGGCTGCTCCCCGGTTGAGATAGGGATCGGTGACAGAGGGAGCGAGTTCGATCGCTTCATTATAATCGGCGATCGCCCCCTCAAAATCTCCCTGACTCGCACGGGTAATCCCCCGATTGCTCCAAGCGGCGGCACTTTCGGGATAAGCCTCTAAAATTTCCGTCCAATCCGCTTCTGCTGTGGCAAAATTCCCTTGATTTGCCGCCGTAAACGCTTCCTGCGCCACCTCTTCTAAGTTCCTCGACTCATCCACCGCACTAATTAACTGAGGCGTAGCACTGTTTTGATCCCAAATCTGATGAGGAAATTCCCGCATGGAAATCGCCTGGGCTGGCAAAATAATACTGGCTACGAGAATGACGACAATTAACAGTCCTTTCCAAAATACATTCATAAGTACGATTATAATCAGGATATTTCTTAGAGTTTACTGATTCTGAAATAAATTTTATTATATCCTAAAAATGCCTTTTTGTACAGACACAAAACGATCCACATTCTAGGGGGTTGAGATGGCGAAAGACATTTATCACGAAACGGTAAAAACGGCTTTAATTAAAGTGTTGACGTTTGATGAAACATCACAGGAGATAAGCCAATGGATAGAGTAAATGAATATGGTCAACTGATCCAAGAAATTCTAGACTACTATGCCCAAATTCCCTATAGTCATGGTGACATTAAAAGCCATGTGATTGCTGATTGGACAAACTATCACTTTATGTTGGTGATTATTGGTTGGGATGGAAAATACCGCGTTCATGGTATGATTACCCATGCCCAGATTATTGATGGTAAAATCTGGATTCACCGCGATGGGATTGAGGATGGAATTACTGAAAAATTATTAGAAGCAGGCGTGCCGAAATCGGATATTGTTTTAGGCTTTCACCCGCCCCACATTCGCCCCCATACTGGATTTGCGATCGCCTGATCCTAGGAGATACAGCAGTTTTCGCTGCTATGGGGTACATTTGAATCGCCCTCAATCTGCCCTTATACAAGACTCAGAGGGACTTTCTTACTCATTACTCATTACTCATTACTCATTACTTAACAGCGCGAAGCGCTGTAAGCCCTCATCCCCCTGCCCCCTTCTCCCGCAGGAGAAGGGGGAAAGCAATACAGAACCTCGCTTAATACGGTTCATCGGGATGGGTGTATCCCAAATGCTTCCAAGCGGCAGGTAGGGCAATTCGACCGCGAGAAGTGCGCTGTAAAAAGCCAATTTGTAATAGATAGGGTTCATAGACTTCTTCAATAGTTTGGGAATCTTCTCCTGTGGCAGCAGCGAGGGTTTCCAAACCGACAGGGCCGCCACTAAAATTTTCGATCATGGCGCTTAAAATCAGGCGGTCTGTCCAATCTAAACCACAGGGATCGACATTATAGAGTTCTAAGGCTTGAGCAGCAATATCTTGGGAAATTTGACCGAGTTTTTTCACTTGGGCGTAGTCACGAACTCGGCGTAAAAGTCGGTTGGCAATGCGAGGGGTTCCCCGCGATCGCCGGGCAATTTCCGTAGCTCCTTCGGCTGTGATCTCTGTACTTAAGACTTTTGCGGCTCGTTCAACAATTAAACTTAACTCGTCTAACTCGTAAAAGCGCAATCTTTGCAGCAACCCGAAGCGATCGCGCAATGGAGAAGTTAACGCCCCTACCCGCGTGGTTGCCCCCACCAGGGTAAAGGGTTTCAGGGGAATGCTACGAGTTTTGGCTGTCTTCCCTTTACCCACCGTAATATCTAAGCGGAAGTCCTCCATGGCTGGATAAAGTAACTCTTCAGCCACCCTAGAAAGCCGATGAATTTCATCCAAAAACAGGATATCTCCCGGTTGCAAACTGACTAATAAACCGACAATATCGCGGGGACGTTCTAAAGCAGGTGCAGCACTAATTTTGCAGTTTACTCCCATCTCGGAAGCTAAAATTAAAGATATAGTCGTTTTGCCTAAACCAGGCGGCCCGTAGAGTAAGAGATGATCCAAGGGTTCCTTTCTTGCTTTAGCCGCTTGAATGGCAATTTCTAACACACTTTTGAGGTCTTGTTGTCCCACATAATCGGCTAATCGATGGGGACGTAATTTTTCTTCCTGCTTGTCTGTTTCCTCCAAGCTCGCTTCTGCTTGTAAGAGAGATTCTTCCCCCTCCGGTTCTCGGTTTTTCTGCGCTTCATAGGCTTTGCGACTGGTACGCATTCGCCGTTTTTTGGGATCGGGGAAGGATGGATAGGAAGACTCAATAGCCATAGTTTGGGAGTAAATGCGAAAAGACAGCAGGCAAGTGGGATTGATTAAAAATTAAAAATTAGATTTCAGATAACAAAGAGGAGAGTACAATGTTGATAGCGATCGCCTCATAAGCCATGGCGATCGCTCCTATTGATGTTGATTCAGCTTAATGATGATGTCTTATCCCTCCTTAACTGTGCCAGAAAACGTCAGCTTTGAACAGGCGATCGCCGTGACGCAAACTTTTCTTGACCTTCTGGAACAGGGAGAATTAGGCGAAGGGGTGATTCAAACTACCCTCAGTGAGTTAGTGAAAACCGAAAACGGAGCCAGGGGATTTTTTGTTACTTATTTGACCGATGAACGGACGTTGAGCGATCGCCCCACGCCCCCAGTCATAAGCGGATTACAAACCTCTCCCGAAATCGTCAGCGAACTCCTGGTGAAAAATATCGCCATGTCTACTGCCATGGCCATCACCCATACCCGCAATCAAAACCCCGACATGGCCGCTAGTTCTCAACGAGTCCAAACTCGCAGCGCCCACCTCATCCATCAACTGCAACTCCCCGAAGTCAAAGATAAGGCCAAGAGCTTACAGGAAAGCGCCCAAACCGGAACCGGAGCTTATCAAAGCTTCCTAGAGCGGTGGGGATACGATGCAGAGCAAAAACAAGCCATTCAAACCGCCCTAGGAGAGTGCTTGAATTAAGCAGACCCACTCCAGTATCAATCCTTGAGGGAGTGCGGGCATCTTGCCCGCTTCTCTTTTCCAATTAACCGAACTTAATTCACTTCTGGAGTGCGTCCCATTAAACCCGTCATCAATCTCAAGGAAAGAGTGCGACCGATAGCAAACTTCTGTAAGAAGAGTAACCCTAACCGGCGTATCCAGACCACAGGCAACCAGTCCGTCGAAAATGTCCGGTCTAAGAAATCCGTAAACCCTAAAATCATCCAATTTTCAGGTTTTCGCCACTGTTGATAGGGTTTGAGGTTCTTTAATTGGCCAATATCTTGATGCTGACGATGGCAAGCTTGAATCACTTCTGCCAAAGCAGCAGCATCGCGAATCCCTAAATTGAGGCCTTGTCCTCCCACAGGATGGCAACAATGGGCCGCATCTCCAGCCAAAGCCAGACGATGGTCAACATAGCGATCGCACTGCATCAATTGTACCGGAAACACAAACCGGGGCCCCGCCAACTCTAACCGTCCCAAAATACCCGCCGTTCGATATTCCAAGCGACGCAAAAACTCCGCCTCATCCAACTTTTGCAAAGCTTGTGCCTGTTCATGGGGAGCCGTCCAAACCACCTGTACCCGATTACCCGGTAAGGGCAAAACCCCCATCGGGCCGGTATACCAAAACCGTTCAAACGCCACATTATTGTGGGGTTTCTCTGTTTTAATCGTGGTTGCCACACAAGATTGCCAATAGCGCCATCCTTGGGTCGAAATTGCAGCCGCTTGGCGAATGGCAGATTTAGAGCCATCCGTCGCCACCACTAAGCGACTCTCAATCACAATCGGTTCTGGATGTTCGGCTGAATTCACCCAAACCTGGGCAAAATCCTCAAAATACCTCACCTCTTGCACTTGTGCGGGACACACCCATTCAATCTGAGGAGATTGATTGATCTGCCGTTGTAGGGCGGTTAAAATCACCCCATGTTCTCCCACATAGCCGAGATGGTCTGTACCTAAATCTTCTGGAGTTAAATCCACTACCCATTGATTGGCATCAGAGATCTGAATATGGTCAAATGTGACGATTTGAGGCAGAATTTCTTGCCAAACTCCTAATCGATCAAAAATCTTCCCAGAGAGCAAGGTCAGGGCATAGGCTTGGCGCTTAGACGCTGCTTGATCTTGGGGTTGAGCCTCAATCAAGGCAATGCTCAAGCCAGAGTCTTTTAAGGCACAAGCTAAAGTTGCTCCTACAATTCCGGCTCCCACAATGGCGATATCGGTTTTGTAGGTGGGGTGAGGGTGGATAGGGGGTGGCGCTGTCAGAGGTACAGCAGTAAGCATAAGTCAGGTGAGCTTGACATTCAAAAGAGGTTTTCTTCTCGTTATTGTGACGCGAAGATCGCTTCTGAGCAAGGTCGCGAGCCGACTCCCCATGGCCTAGCTATATTTCTCTAACAGTTTCTCCAGTTGGGCAACGGTTCCCCTAGGAGAGAAACGGGGTAAGCGCTGAGGGGGAGTGCCATCGACCACTAAAACCGGTATTTCATATTCATAGGCCTGCCACCAAGTATCATCAGTGGTGATATCCCGAACTTCTAACTCGAAGGAAATCTTCTGGACTTGTTCGAGCTTCTCCTGTAATCCCTCACAGAGATGGCATCCGGGTTTACTGTATAAGATTAAGTACATCATCGGCAATTTGACAAGCCATTACTCTGTGATTATCTCACTTGACGTTCTTTTTCCCCAGCATAAATCAAATAATATATGGGCACAATCTTAAGGTAAACTAAAGGATGGAGGTCACACCATAAAGGGTATTCAGTGTTCATGACCAATCTGACCGCAACTTTAGGCCAAGTTCACACTAACCTCGACTTACAGGAACTTAATCGCCGATTCAGTCATACCCATCCCTTACATATCATTGGTTGGTGCTTGCAGAACTTTCCCACGGGTTTAGTGCAAGCAAGCATTTTTAATGTCGATGATATGGTAATTACAGATATGCTGTATCGCTATCTGTGTCCCAAGCAGAAAATTCCCATACTGTTTGTCGATACGTTGTATCATTTTCCCGAAACTCTAGCGTTTCTCTCGGAGGCAAGCGCCTTCTATGATTTAGATCTAAAAGTATATAAAATGGAGACTCTGGGTACGCGCAAAGCGTTTGAAAAGTCTTACGGTCGAGAATTATGGGAAAGTGATTCAGAACAATTTGCTACGCTTACCCGTCGAGAACCTCTAGAACGTGGACTTAAGGAGTTAGAGGCGATCGCCTACCTGACGGGAAGACGGCGCGATCAAATGAGTAGTCATCATCAAATCGAGATCCTGGAACTCGATTCTATGGGACGCTTGAAAATCAATCCTCTCGCCTATTGGCGAGGGAGAGAAACTTGGGCTTATGTGTATGAACATGAAGTGGCGTACAACCCCCTCCATGACCAAGGGTATCCTTACATTAGCGATCAGCCCACCACATCCTTAATTCCCAAACCTGTAGAAGATGAATCCCTTAAACGATGGAGAGGTAGCCATAAAACCGAATGTGGGATTCGGTTTTAATCAGCTCTATTCTCTAGGATTGGCGATCGCCCTTAACTATTCCCTTCACCATTAGGGAGCCGTGGCGATCGCCGAATTTGCCATCTCTATCACTTGTTCCTTATCTGCGGCCTTCAAGCCTACACTGTAGTGCCCTCCGCTCTGTTCCCACATCACCATAGCATCGGAACAATTAGCCCCACAGACAGCCGGAACAAAATAGCCCGCAATCCCTTCAGCCAGGGTAACGGACTCTCCCCCTTCTGGAGGAGTTAAGGGCCCGGTTTGACCGGAAACTTCTCCCCAACGGCAAGCATTTCCCCCATTACAATCGGGACTAAATCCGAGTAGCACTTGATATTCAGAACCCGAAACCTCTGTAGTAATTGCATAAACCTGGGGTTGCTCTTTCTCTTCCGGTAGCACACTGGGCAAAAGTACTGGTAGCTGAGTCTGGCTCTGCAACTCGGATAAAATCGGCGCAAATACAGTATGGGGTAATTTGGCCTCAGCCGTCACAACCGGGGGCGTTTCTCCACCCGATGGCTCCTCCGTCGTTGACATTGGACTAGAAGAAGCGGTTGGCGATTCAGAAGAGGCAGAAGAACGGACAACCGGGGCTTCTTGACATGCACCCAGGGTGATGACCAGCAAAAGAGCCATCAGGTTTATAGGGGCCAACCATAGTTTATTCATAGGAAAGATCAGGATAGACGCTATAGAACTCTGTAATACTCTTCGGCGATCGCCGCAATCAGTCCGGCACGATCTAAACCATTAATAATCCGCCGAGCGCTATAAAAATCCCTGGTTGCTCCCGCAATAAAATGGCCCAAGCGATATCCCGTAAACGTGCCATCGCGCATCCCTATCACCAGAATTTTAGCGGCGATTTCCCAATCTTGGGCCAAAGTCGGACTGCCCACCAAATCAATCCCTAACCGTTTTGACCAGTCCGTATAATTACGCCGTCCCGTAATTTGCACAAATCCCCGACCCTTATACCGAGGCCCATCTCCATACTGAGTATTACCCAAATCTGAGCGATACTCATAAGCCCAACCACTCGCAAACTCTTCCATCCATTGACCTAAGCGGGATTCATGCTCTGCCGTGGCCAAAATATAAGCAATTTGCCCCTTATCTGTCACATTAGCTGCTTCAGCCGCCCGGACAATCAAGGGAATCGAATCCCAAGCATAGGAGCGGACATCGGGATAAGGAATCGAGTAAATCACCTTATCGAGATCGATAGACAGTACCAAATTGCCATAGGGTAAATAGGTTTCTACCTCTTGACCTGCCAACATTGACCAAGTTCTTTGCCCGGCTACCCCATCGGACACTAAATTATTAGCCTTCTGGAATTGTTTCAGAGCAGATTCCGTATTATTACCAAATTGCCCATCCACCGGAGAATTGGCCGGTAACATCTTGGCCTTTTTCAGCAAATCTTGCAGAATTTTCACCTCATCCTGCAAATCGGTAAAGGTAATGCCATCTCCCTTGCGTAAGACGGGATAGCGCAGTTTTTTCGGGGCCGTTGCCGTTGATGGCCCTGCCGACTCTAAAGCCGCCCAGGTATTGGGCCCGACGAAGCCATCAGCCCTTAAGCCTTTCTTAGCTTGGAATGCTTTGACTGCTTGTTCTGTCCCTGAACCAAAAAGACCATCAATCGGATCGGTGGGTTTGAGTACCCCCGCTTTCTGGAGTAAGCTTTGCAGGTATTTGACCGGTTCTTTCAGGTCGGGGTAATAGATGCCGTCACCTTTTTGTAAAATAGGCTTGTTGCTGGCCATAATTCAGTTTGGGTTGGGTGTAATTGTGATCATCCTTCAAAAATATCAGGATTCTAATTCAATTAGAAATTAAAAATTAAAAATTAAAAATTAAACTGGGGTGGGGTTGAGAAAGGGTAAGATGACTCAGTAAGCATGAGTCGCATCACAGGAGGTCGTTGTACCCGGTTCTTGACAAGAATGGAAATTGCTATACTGCCCTATAATCACGCGATTACTCTCTCGAACGATGAACAAAGAAGAGGTACTGGCCACGTTAGCCAGTCACCAAGAACAACTCGAAACCCTGGGAGTCAAGTCTCTCAAGTTGTTTGGCTCAGTTGCTAGAGATGAAGCTGGGCCGGATAGCGATATTGATTTTCTCGTAGAGTTCACTGAGTCTGGCGGGTTGTTTCAGTTATTTGCAGTACAACACTATTTAGAAGATCTGTTCGGTTGTGCGATAGACTTGGGCACAGAAGATTCCTTGAGAGAGCATTTACGGGAACCCGTTCTTAAGGAGGTGATTCGTGCCTTCTAGAGCCTGGGATCTACGGATACAAGATATTTTAGAGGCGATCGCCTGCATTCAACAAGCTACTGCGGGCATGAGTTACGAGGAGTTTGAAGATCTCGAAAGACTCACTTTACATGGTATCCTTTACAACTTTATGATTGTTGGCGAGGCTGCTGTTAATGTCCCGGACTCCATTCAATCTCGCTATCCTCAAATTCCTTGGCGATCAATGCGTGATATGAGAAATGTGATGGTTCATGAATACTTTCAAGTGAATCTTGACCGGATGTGGATCACCATTGATGAAGACTTACCTTCTGTGGTTCCCCTGCTAGAGGAGCTATTGCAGCAAGAGAGGGGAGAACAAGGATAAGGTGTTTACTGGCCTAGATCCAGAGAAATTGGCGATCATGGGCGCGACTGATCCCAGTTTCTAAGTGGCTTTTACAAGAGAAGTAGTTTACCCATTACCGCCCGTAGCGCGATGTGTCACCATAGAAAGAGTTTAAACTCTGCCTTTCCCTATGGCTCAATCGAATTTACAGAAACTCGTATCTTACCTGCGCCCCCATTGGAAACCAGCCAGTTTAGGTATTTTTGCCCTCTTAATTGTGAATGGTTTGGGGGTTTATCTACCTCTACTGATTCGGGATGGGGTGAATAATCTCCAAGTGACCTTCAGCGTGCAGACGGTGGTGGCTACGGTGCTGTGGTTGTTGCTGTTAGCCTCGATTATGTGGGGAATTCGCATGGCTTCGCGGATTTTGTTGTTTGGGGTGGGCCGTCAGGTGGAGTTTGACCTCAAACAGGCGATCTTCGGGCATTTTTTGCGCCTAGATTCGGGGTATTTTGCGACGCATACGGTGGGGGACTTGATTAACCGGGCGACCTCGGATGTGGACAGTATTCGCCGTCTGTTGGGGTTTGCGGTGTTGAGTTTGGCGAATACACTGTTTGCTTATGTGCTGACGCTGCCGGTGATGCTATCGATTCATTTGCGGTTGAGTGTGTTGGCGATCGCCGTTTATCCCTTAATGTTATTCGCCGTCCAGATTTTCAGCAACCGATTGCGCCAGGAACAGCAGGATGTTCAGGAAGAACTTTCTCGCGTCAGCGATTTAATTCAAGAAGACATGAGTGGCATTTCTTTAATCAAGATCTATGCCCAAGAAGACAATGAACGGCAAGCCTTTCGCCAATTTAATCAGAAATTACTTGATGCCAACCTCAAGTTAGCCCAAACCCGTAATTTTCTCTTTCCCTTAGTTGAAGCGCTTGCCTCCTTAAGTTTGCTGGTGATTCTCTGGATGGGAACTCAAGAAATTGCCAGAGGTACGATTACCATTGGGGACTTTTTAGCCTTACTGCTTTATGTGGAGCGCCTCGTATTTCCCACTGCTTTACTGGGCTTTACAATCAGTGCCTATCAGCGCGGAGAAGTGAGCATTAACCGCATCGAAGAAATTCTCAAGGTACAACCTAAAATTCAAGCAAATGCCCAAGCTTTAGATTTAAAAATTTCTCCTAAAGGTCAACTGGTTGCTCGTCATCTCAGCTATACCTATCCAGAGAGTTCTACCCCTGCTCTGAATAATATTAATTTTACCATTCATTCCGGTGAAACGATTGCCATTGTCGGCCCTATTGGTTCCGGGAAATCGACCTTAGCTAAAGCGCTACCGCGCCTATTGCCGATTCCTCCAGGGCGAGTTTTTCTGGACAATTATGATATTACAAAACTGAATTTAGCTGATTTGCGCGGGGCGATCGCCTTTGTTCCTCAAGATAGTTTCTTGTTCAGTACGACGATTAAAAATAATATTCGCTATGGCGATCCTTTGGCGGAACAGCCCAAGGTGGAAGGAGCAGCAACTTTAGCTCAAATTCATCCAGAGATCCTAAATTTTCCCCAATATTATGATACTATTGTGGGGGAGCGGGGGATTACTCTATCGGGAGGACAACGGCAGCGTTCTGCCCTAGCTCGCGCTTTGCTTGTTGATGCCCCGGTTTTGATTTTGGATGATTGTTTATCGAGTGTAGATAATCAAACAGCTACGGGAATTTTAAAGAATTTGTCTACAGGTACGCGCAAAAAAACGGTGTTGTTTATTTCTCATCAACTTTCAGCCGCAGCCACTGCCGATCGCATCTTGGTGATGGAACGGGGGAGGATTGTGCAAATGGGACACCATCGGGAATTGATCGAGCAAGAGGGACTGTATAAAAGCCTTTGGAATAAGCAACAATTTGAGGAATTACTGAAATAGCTTAGAAAACAGTCAGTTGTAAAGTTATCCTCGGAATCTCTTTCGTTTCTTAGAGTGTCTCAGAGTCGATTAAGAATTTCGGGTAATAAGCTTCTCGGAACTTGGGCTAGGGCGCGGTTTTGAGCGTCAATACCACCTTCATTGTAGAGCGATCGCACTGCTTGCAGTAAATAATTGAGCGCTGTATTCGCCATTTGCGGGTTATTTTGCCATCCTAACCAGGCTTGGATATGATGATTTAAGGACAATTCCAGGGGTTCTAAGATATCGAATTGTTCTCTAGAGCTAACTTGATGGGCAGTCATGGCAAATTGATAGAGAGCCACACCCAGATTATTATGGGTAGCAACCGGATCGAAGCTGAGAGATAAAGACTTTTGGTCTTCAGTATTTCCCATAGCTTCAATCACTTTATGATAGGCTTTAATACACTCTTTTAAATACTTTCGCCTCTCTTCAATGGGTGAGTCGGGTTGATTGGCTAAATGCCAATAGGTGGTTCCTAAATTATTTTGCGTCGCTGTATAGCCAGTGGGATGGCTTTCTGGGGTACGATATTTCAGGGCCAGTTGATAAGACCAAATGGCTAATTGTAAATAGTCTTTAGCATTGTGATATTGGGATAAATTCCAGTAGGCAGTTCCTAGGTTATTCTGAATCATGCCATAACTGAGGGCATCGCGATCGGGATGATAATATTTGAGGGATTCTTGATAAGCGCCGATCGCCTGTTTTAAGTTTTGAGCCGGTTCTTGATGTTGAGCTAAATTCCAATAGGCGGTTCCCAGGTTATTCTGAGTTGAGGCATAGTGCTGTAAGTCTTGTTCCGAAAGTTGCTCATAGGATTGATGCGTAGGTTGTCCTCGATAGTATAAGGCTGCCTGATATGCGGCGATCGCCTTTTCTAAGCCTTCTACCGGGTTCTCATGGCGCGATAATTCCCCATAAGCAATACCCAGATTATTCTGTAGGCGAGCATAAGCTTGGGGTTGGGAGTCAATCTCCGGATGGGATAAAGCTTGTTCATAGGTTTGAATGGCTTGTTTGAGCGCTTCTAATCCCTCTTCCCGGTTGGTCGTTTTCCGAGATAAAATCCAGTAGAGATTGCCTAAATCATTGAGTAGATCTAACCGGGCGATCGCCTCTTCCTCTAATTCCTCTAAAACTTGCTTTTGCGCGGCGATCGCCCCTTGCACCTCTTTAACAGTATCCGTTTTAACAGCTAAAGGACGCACTCTTTCCCCTACGGCTACCCCCCCTTTCTCCTCTTGCTGAGGGACATCCTCCAACCCTTTGACTCGTCCATTTAAGCTGACTCCCCCCCGCGAAGTTGCCGGAAGAGGTTCAGCCACAAATTCAAATAACCCCGTATGACAATGCCAAAATCGAGGAACCGATTGTTGAATCGAAAATAACCAGGGGCGCGGTATCCAGATCAGTAAATTCCAGTCCCATGCTAAATCCAGATACCGTTGGGCAATATATTCTAAATTTTGCAGAAAAGACCATTGTTGAGTAGGGGATTTTTGCGTCAGACGGTGTACGCCAAAAAACTGGAACCCAGGGGAAAACTCACGGGGACTATGGGGAGAGAGATCTAAAGGCGAAACCTTCATCCAGTCATCTTTGCGTCGTCTGGGGGGAGAATTTGACGTTGAAGGCAGAGATTTCTGGATTTCTTTATGATTAGCGGTATTATACCAGCGATCGATCTGGTGAACTAAATTCGGATCGTCTACCTCTAACTCCAGAGTCACCCATCGCAGCATCTCCGAATCTAGGGGGGTTCCATTGCATCTACTCTCCATATCCAACTGATTCACCAAATACTGGCAAAAATTCGGATCGTCACAAACGGCTAAAAAGAGTTGGCGACGGATGTTTAAGTTGAGCGCTTCTTTTAAGTCACGGTAGGTTTGCCAATTTTTATCTTGCAACATCATATGAATGAGGAATAAGGAGTCAGGTAATCAGAGATGTCAATGCTATACTTCCATACTCCAAGGAATTAACCCCCAATTCAGGATTTTTCCCCATGGCTTAGTCTTGATTCTGGCCAGTAGCGCTTACTCGCCTGTTAAGGGGCTATGGTAGAATTAGAGGGCAATTTCTGAAGGGATCAGATGATTTCACTACAGCTCAAAAACCACTGGGATCAATTTGTGTCAGTCCTAGAGGGGATAGAGTGGACAATGCAACCAAATCAGGTGGCAAAATTATCCCAAGATTATTTTCATTTTAGCCCACTTTTACAGCCTTTATTAAGGGAGAAACGGGCGGATATTATCGTATTTCCTCACAATCAGTCGGATGTTTTACGAGTAGTTAAGGCATGTGTAAACTATAAAATTCCGATTACGGTTCGGGGGGCGGGAACGGGAAATTATGGCCAATGTGTGCCTTTAGAAGGGGGAGTGGTTTTAGATTTAACTTATATGAAGAATATCCTGGCAATGGAACCCGGATGGGTGAGAGCAGAACCCGGAGCAAGGTTAGCCCAAATTAATAAGTTAGCTTCAGAAATGGGTTGGGAGTTGCGCTTACTTCCTTCTACCTATCGCACGGCAACTTTGGGGGGGTTTATTGCCGGAGGGAGTGGGGGAATTGGATCTATTTTATACGGATGGTTGGGCGATCACGGCAATTTCCTCGCTGCCAAAGTCGTCACCGTCGAAGAAGAACCCCAAGTGCTGCAATTACAAGGCGATGAAGTTCAACAAGTCAATCACGCCTATGGAACCAATGGCATTATCATTGAGCTAGAGATGCCCTTAGCGCCCAGTTATCCCTGGGCTGAAGGTATCATTGTTTTCTCAGATTTTATGGCAGCAGCCAGGTTTAGTCAACAGTTAGGCGAATCCGATGGTTTAGTGGCTAAACTCATCAGTCTTCATGCTTGGCCCATTCCCTCCTATTTTACGGCTCTTCAGCCCTATTTACCCGATGGCAAGCACGCGGTTTTACTTATTTTTGATCGCC
Source organism: Roseofilum acuticapitatum BLCC-M154 (assembly GCF_030068475.1). Taxonomy (GTDB): domain Bacteria; phylum Cyanobacteriota; class Cyanobacteriia; order Cyanobacteriales; family Desertifilaceae; genus Roseofilum; species Roseofilum acuticapitatum. Next base: position 107,811 of record NZ_JAQOSP010000101.1, read on the forward strand.
CTAGTTTAGTCAGTTTAGAATCCTTGGTACGAGACTTTCAAGGAGAAATCACCTATATTTCTTCCATGGCTGAAAAACAGCTTAACTTAGGCGAGTTCACTTGGAATCATACCACCCTCCATGCCCGCGCAGCCGACCCCAATTTAACCTATTTACAAAGTCGCTTTCCTTACGATCCAAAATTAGAGTTAGTACAACAGTTTTATGAGCGGTATGGGAACGAAGTAATGATGCATTTAGAAATTGTCCGCTTTCAAGGGCAAGTTTGTCCCTGTGGGTTACAGGTGGTGCAGTTTACCCATGAGGAACGATTACAGGAAATTATGGAGGATCACGAGAATCATGGGGTTTTAATTTTTAATCCCCATACTTATCTTTTAGAGGATGGGGGGAGTGGAATGATTAATCCTCTGCAAGTGAATTTTAAGAAACAAGTCGATCCCTATGGTTTGTTGAATCCGGGAAAAATGCGGGGTTGGTTGGAACAAATGAATCTATAACACAGCTAAAATAAGCTGAAATTTGTGCAAACTTATAGAAACATTAAAAAATCCGGGCAAGTTCTGAGAACATTTAAACGAAACCGTTAAAATAAACAGATAAATCTCTCAAACTGACTGGGAATCTGCCCATGTTTAAGCCATTCTCCAGACACTACCTCAGACCCTTATGGGTTACCCTGGCGCTGTTCACCTTGATAACCAGCTTATTCTTAAAAGGGTGCAATGTTAACAGCGATCGCCTAACAACCCTGCAAGTAGGCACAAATACTTGGCCAGGATATGATGTGGCGCTCTATGCACAAGAGGCAGGACTCTTTGCAAAACGGGGTTTAGAGATTGAATTTTCCCGGTTTGATGTGGCTCAAGATACCATTCGCAGTTTGCTCGCTGGCAATTTAGATGCTGCCTTCATCTCCCTCTGGGAATTAATGCAGGTAGAACCAGGAGATGATCCCCTAGTGTATATCATGGTGACTAATATTTCCTATGGCTCCGATGGATTAGTGGTGACGGAAGATATCGCATCGGTTTCAGACTTGAAAGGTAATACCATTGGAGCAAAATTAGGAACCGTGAGCCATTTAATTTTACTCGAAGCCTTAAAAAATAATGGACTCAATCCAGAAGATGTCAATATTCGAGATATTTCTAATCCAGTAGCGATTGAATCCATCCAGCAAGGGAACATCAAGGGAGCAGTATTGTGGGAGCCAGATTTAAGTGAAACAGCACAAGCTATTAATGGCAGCATTCCCTTTACCACCGCAGATGTCGATAGTTTAGTGATTGATGGTTTTGTATCTCGTGCCAGTTATGTACAAAGTCATCCAAAAGAACTGACCCAATTTATCTTAGCTTGGTTTGATTTAATGCAAGAAGTTGAAACCCAGCCCCAAGTCGTCTTTAATGTCGTCGGAGAATTACTGCAACAAAGTGGAGACTCTTTTGCCAGTGATTATTCGGGGTTGAAAAAAGGAGATATTGAGATGAATCGTCGCATGTTTGCTGCCAATGGACGCTTAGAAGAAGCAGTAGCAGAAATTGCCCAATTATTGCAGGAAGACCCCCGTCATAACCGCACGATTGTGGAAGATGTTAAGATTGACCCAACACAGGTGATGTCGGCGATCGCCACTTGGGAAGACGAACAAAACCAGTAAAACACTACAACTAATGAAATTTCTGCGTCAGGAACACTCTCAATGGACAGTATCTCAAAGACTTCTTAGCACGTTTATCATTGCCTTTTTAGCCGTGGGTTCAATTGCATTGATTGTAGAATCTTGGTGGTTGCGAAGAAACTTGGTAGAACAGGTTGAAAGTCGGGCTGAAGCTTTAGCCAAGAGCTTGATTTTTTCAGTAGAAGGGATTGTTGAAGGCAGTTATCGGGCGAGTCTGAACCGGACGGTACAAAACTATGCCACTTTACCGGCAGTTTTGGAAGTTGTCATTCTTAGCTCTAATCAGCAGATCGTTGCCCATAGCAATACTATTTTTCCGAGAAGTTTATACTTTCGTTTGCAATCGGATATCCAAGCCTTAGAACCTTCGCTGCGAATGGAACAGCATGTTCATACAGAAGTGGTTTTAGACCAAAAATCGATTCTGATTTTTAAGGTTCCATTTTATAGCTCGATTTTTAGTTCTTCGAGTGGTGCAGTCATGCTATTTATCGATCGGGCGGAAATGGAAAGACGATCGCTACAGACATTTATCTTCTCTACTGTTATCCTCCTTTCTGCTCTGATCGTGATTCTTCTGGTACTGGGATGGGCGATTCAGCACACAGTATTACAGCCTCTTAAAAAAATCAATCAGGCCATAGAAGAGAGCCAAAATAATCAGAATTGTGTGATTGCAAATCGGTTTAATTCTCAAGAATTTACTCATCTAGCGCAAACGTTTTCAGATGCCTACAATCAGTTACAAACAGAAATTATTGAACGTCGCCAAGCTGAGGATGATCTGCGAAAAAAATCTGATGAGTTGGAAAAGTTAATTGTGGAGTTGAAACAAACTCAAATTCAACTGATTCAAACGGAGAAAATGTCCAGCTTAGGGCAGTTAGTAGCTGGTATTGCCCATGAAATTAATAATCCCGTTAGTTTTATTGCGGGTAATTTGCTTCCGATTGAAGGCTACTTCGAGGATTTTTTGCACTGCTTGAAGGCTTATGAAAAATACTATCCTGAACCTGTGCCAGAACTTCAAGAGTTAAGGGAAGATTTGGAACTTGATTTTGTGCTACAAGATGTTCAAAATATCTTAAAATCGATGAAACATGGAACGGATCGTATTCGCGATATTGTTGTATCGATGCGGAATTTTTCCCGTTTGGATGAAGCGGAGATGAAGGAGGCGGATATTCATCAAGGAATTGAAAGTACGCTGCTGATTTATATTGCTGATAATGGTGCGGGAATTTCAGAATCCGATCAACAGCGCTTGTTTGACCCATTTTTTACGACTAAGCCGGTGGGAGAAGGAACGGGTTTGGGTCTTTCGATTAGCTATAAAATTGTGGTCGATCGCCATAAGGGTCGTTTAGTGTGTCATTCTGAACTGAACAAGGGCACGGAGTTTGAGATTGAGATTCCAGTGTCTTAGGTAGTGAGGGTTTCAATCCCCTTTTTTGGAAAGTTACAGAAGAGGGGTAATATCAAATCCTTAAATGGTTGCTACATATAGTCAATTGGCATAAGAATGAGACATAGCTGTAGGGGCGAGCGGCCGCTCGCCCCTACATATACCGTTGTTGTCGATTGATATGTAGCATTCTCTTTTAGATTTGATATAAGAACTCAATCCTCCCAATCATTCTCTTCTGGGCTACTATTTTCTAGTTTAGTTATTGCTAGTTTAATCACTTGGGAAACTGAGGGTTCACTTTCCTGGGTTAAGGCAGTTTGCAAGGGTTCTATCGCACTCAGATCGCCGATTTTCATCAGGGATAGGGCGGCACTTTTTCGACTGTCTGGATCTGAATGTTGTAGAAGTTCTAAAAGTTGGGGAATGCCATGGGTATATTTGAGGTTGCCTAATGCGGTGGCGGCTTCACAACGGACGATAGAGGCGGGATCGTTTAGGGATTGTAATAATAATTGGTATTCATGATTATGCTCCGCATCGCTGGCGCGATCGCCGTTTTCGAGATTTTCTTGCACCACTTGAGCCATCACTTCTATCACTGCTGCTCGCACTTCTGGGGACTCGGATGCCATTTGTTGATACACTAAATCCTTGGCTTCTGAGCCAATAAATGCCAATGCCCAACCCACTAATCCCTTATAATTTTCGGGATGATTGGCATCGGCTAGGATCTCCAATAGAGCAGGAACGGCAACTTCACCGGTTCTGGCTAAAGCGCCTACCGCAGAGCCTTTAACCACCATATCATCATCATTGAGTAGGGCTTCTACCAAGGTGGGAACGGCTGTGGGATCGGCAATTAGGGTTAAGGTTTTGGCTGCTGCTCGCCGCACAACGGGGTTAGCATGATGTCGCAGAGCCTCTAATAATACTGGGGTGGCGGGTGTACCAATTTTTCCTATGGTTTCGGCAAAGCTAAGGCGCACCATCCCCCTAGAGTCGCCCAAGCATTCTACCATTTGCTGCAAAACTTGGCGATCGCCGCTATCAAACTCTCCAGCCAACATTTGCCCTTGCACGCTCTGCAAAAAAGCATCAGTTTCTTCAGTAGACAGACAGCCTAGGCGATCGGAAGTCGAAAATTCAGCAGGAGAAGGATGATTCATGACAAACGACAGTCAGCACAGACTCAAATTGTATAACAAAAAGAGTACGTTTACTCAATTCATTTCAGTCATATCATATCAAGTCCGATTGTTCATGTCCGCGAAGCGGAAATACCATGATTAAAAATTTAGGGAGCGAGACGCTCCCACTCCAGTAATATCAAGGGATTAGAGGAGTGCGAGCATCTTGCTCGCTATAGCAACACCATTCTATTCTTTATTCCCTTTAACTGGATTTGATATGATTACCGAACACCTCATCAATTTTTAATTTTGACTTGGCTACGGCAGAGCAAACCCCTTAGATTTCTTCTTCTTACCCTTCGAGGATTTCGGATTGCCCTTTTGCATATACGCTTTCATCTGCGGGGTAAACCCATCTCCATTAGCATTGGGTAAATTACCCTTAGCCACATTTTCCACAATTTGCATATGCTGAGGTAACAAATCCTTCAGGGCATATTTTTCCACAATTAACTGCCTCGCCTTTTCGCGCAAAGGAGCCATTTTTTCTGGATTGTCTAAAGCTTCGCCCACTCGTTTAGCAATCTCTTTCGGCGAGAAGAAATCCACCAGCAAACCATTCTCTCCATCCTGGATCATCTCCCTTACTGGAGCCGTATCTGAACCCACAATCAAACAGCCAGTTGCTAAGGATTCCATCATCGACCAAGATAACACAAAGGGTCGGGTTAAATACACTCGTACAGTAGAGGCTTGCAGCACCTGTAAATAGAGTCCATAGGGTAGAGGGCCGGTAAAATGTACCCGTGACATATCCAAGTTTAGGCGCTCTAACATGGCCTGTTTATAGGTTTTGCCATTGGGCAAAGATTTACCATAACAAACTCGGTCTTCTCCCACAATCACCACATGACAATTGGGGCGCTGTTCCTGAAGATAAATAATCGATTCCATGAACTGGGGAAAACCGCGATAGGGTTCCATTCCCCTGGTGGCATAGGTGACAATTTCATCAACTCCGGATAAATCCAGGGGATCGATAGGCTTACCAAATCCTTCACCAGTAAATTTTAATTTTGCGGCGGGATTGGGCTTAAAATAGTCTGTATCAATGCCATCAAAAATAACGGATAATTTACTTTGAAATTCGGGCGGAAATTGGGACTTTTGCCACTGGGTCGGACATACTCCCCAATCACAGTTATATAGGTCTTGCAGGATGGAAGCATTTTTAATCCGAATTCGACATAAAGCGTCGGCAGAAAGGGGTTCAGAGGGGTCAAAGTCGGCATCACTTCCCCTAGCATGATAAAACCATTCGTAATAGCACATGAGGGGAGTGTGGGGAAAAACTTCTTTTAAGAATAAGGTTGGCCCCCATCCGGAATGACCATACATAATATCGGGAATAAAGCCTTCGGATCTGAGTTTTTCGGCGACTCGATACACACTTTGACCATATAAAACGGCGCTTTCTAAGGGCTGAACATAGTGATGAGTTTCTGGTCTCGGTTCTCGACTGGGATTAAAGAGAACTTTTCGCACTCCGGGAATGACCCATTCGGGGCGTTCGTTTTTGGTGATGAAGACCACTTCGTTGTTAGGGTCGCTGCCAAAAATGTTGGCTAAATGACGGAATTGGGCGGGAAAGTTGGGGTGTAAAAATAGAATTTTCATGTAGGTTTAATGAACGGTTGGACAGATACGGTGGATTTCAGTCACGACGGTAAGGTGCGTTACGCTGTCGCTAACGCACCCTACTGCCGTGATAACCCTAAAATGGTGGGTTACGGCGGATTGAGAGATTGCTATCACAGTCTAGGTTTTAGCCGCCTAACCCACCCTACGCTAATGCACATTTTTAGCTGTGTCACGGCACTACTATTTCGCAATGACATATTGTAACTGATTATTCAGATTTGATCTTATCTTCGGGTGCGCGACAGATCCAAATACAATCTCTGGGCACTAATTCCGTATTTTGTTCTAAGATTTCATAGCCCAAGGTGGTGAGGAATTTTTCCATGATTTCATTGGTCATAATAGAGAAGGCGGTTCCATCTCGTTTTCCGAGAAGATTATGGGGATAATCGTTGAGGAATTTTTCCCATCCGAGGGGGGAGAGGATGTTACTATGGTGGAATAAACAGAGCCGTCTGCCGCGCAAAAGTGGGGGAATTTGTGCGAGATAATTGTAGATGTCTCTTGGTTCGATGTGAACCATGGTATCGTAACAGAAACAGACATCAATACTGCCGGGTTGAATGCCGTCTAGGGTGAGTCCATTGAGTTTGACGTAGGATGTGCGTTCAGTTCCTAATCTTTCTTGGGTGGCTTTGAGCATTTGGGCGGAAATGTCGGCACAGACTAATTCTTGGCAATAGTTTAATAATAGGGCTGCGGTTTTGCCGCCGCCAATGCCAATTTCAAGGACGCGATCGCCAGATTGAATATACGGCGCGATTAAATGGGTTTCGATTAACTGTTCGTATTCTGACAGGGAAGAGGCTGCTCCGGCTTGTTTGCCGATCCATTCATCACCAACATGCTGATAATCTGGAGCGGTAGATGTCCAATTTTGGGCATAATTATCCCAAGCGCCTTCATAGTCAATGGGGCTGGATGGTTTAGTCATAGTCCAAGGTAAGGGTTGACGAAGATAAACGGATAAACGCTGGTTGTGAGGGGTAAAATAGTCGGCGAGCTGTTGATAGAGTTGGGGGGAAATGTTGGGGTAGTCTCCAGCATCATAAATAGGGGTTTCTGTGAGATCGTGGGGGGGTAATTCCAGGAATTCATAGACTTGATTGGCGATCGCCTGGGGATGGCTGTAAAAGTCTTCAGCCAGTAAAATTAAGAACTGCTCCGAGGGGAAATACTCGTACCAACGCAGCAGTTGATCCAGGTATAGCCCCCGGTCTAAATAACTGTAATGGCGATGATTAAAGCTATGATACAGGGGATTGGCTTGGATTTTTGCCACTTCTCCTTGTAGTCTTTGGGGTTCACTGGCGATCGCCTCCTCTAAGCCTAACGTTTCAAATCCCCACCGCACCTCATGATAGTAATGGGAAATGGCCCGTTTAACTGGATCTCGCAAGAGTACAATCAGTTTCACGTTGGGATAGCATTGGTGAACCCGTTGGGGAGCCAAAGGATGATAGAGATAATAGGGACTCGCTTCCCCTCTCATTCCCGGTTGCGGAAATTGGGCTTCATACCAAGAAACCCCGCGATCGAAGTGTAAGCTAAAGAAATGGAGTTCCTTTTCTGTCGCTGAACCGATCCCTGGATGTTCAATCAGATGATGATAGAGGGAAGTTGTCCCACTTTTTTGCGCTCCTATAATGAGGTAATCCACCATAAACCGGTTATCGAGAGTTGTTAGGAAGGCTAGACCCACCCCTGCTTAATAATCTTTTAACATCTTTGCGGCATTTATGGACAAAAACTCGGAGGGCAATTCCCTGGGAACCATACCCCGCTTGCCAACTGCGCCAGCCTAGCTCTAGGATGGGCAAACCGAAGTTGAGAACAAGATCGCTAAAAGGGTTATTTTTCACCTCTTGGGGATTGAGGTTGAGGCGATCGCAGACTGCCTGATTCAAATTACGATGGGTAATGTAGCTTCTTCCCGTCATTTTTCCGATTTTCTGCCATGCGGCGATCGCTTCCTGGGAAAGAGTCCCCGCATTTTCCACCACTCCCACCGCGTTGCTCTCATGGATGCGATATCGCACCAGGGGATGGGGGATATGAGCGATTTTGCCCTGATGGGAAGCAATTAGGGCAATCCACCAATCATGATACCAGTCGCCCCCATTTCGGGCAGGAAAGGGCAGCACCAGCGAGAGTAGTTGGGGACGAAACATCATCGTACATCCGGTGAGGGTGTTGCGGAGGAGGAGGAGTTGGGGGGTGAGGTTTTGCGGCGCTCTTTTCTCAAACTGCCATGCAGAAGGGTGTCGGGTTTGGTCTTGTGCGTCGATCAGCTCTAGGTCAGAATGGACTAAAAGGGCTGATTCTGACTCTAAAGTGTGCCATTGACGCTCTAGTTTATCCGGTAGCCAAATATCATCCTGATCGCAACAGGCGATCGCCTCTAAACTCGGATCTCCCAGACACAACTGTAATCCCCGCTCAAAGTTATGATAAGAACCCACATTTTCTGAGTAGGAATGGAACCGGAAACGCGGATCTGCGGCAATCAGGGCTTGAATTTGGGTTTGGCACGCTTCAGAGGAGCGATCGTCAACCACATAACAAATCCAATCGTGCCAAGTTTGCCCCCGTAAAGACTCAATTTGTTTTCGTAAATATCCCAAATCCGGGTTATAGGTCGCTAGAATAATACCAATTTTCCCCATTACCCATTACCCATTTATGTTTCTAACCGTTGAAGACCTGGAAAAACTGCAAATCCAATTAACTGATGCCCATCTGGACTATCAGACAGAATTAGTAGATGGTAAAATTATTATCATGGGATTATCCGATTACGTTTCCGAAGTTATTATTGCCCGATTAGTCTTTTTCTTGCAAAATTGGGTGATACCCCGATCGCTAGGTTATGTGACCTGTTCTTCCGCCGGATTTCGCCTACCGGACGGCAATCTGCGGGGCCCCGATGTTTCCTTTGTACCGGCTCAGAAAATGCGGCAAGCTCCCCGTGCGTTTGCAGAAATTGTACCGGATTTGGCGATCGAAGTCCGGTCAGCCTCCGATAATATTAAACCCCTGGTGGAAAAATTGGAAAAATTCCTAGAATTAGGCTCTCAAGTGGGGATATTAGTTGACCCCAAAAACTTAACCGTGACAGTGTATCGTCCCCAGAGCGAACCCCAGGTTCTCACCAATGGGGATACCTTGGCGATCGCCGAACTGCTACCGGGTTGGGAATTGGCGATCGCCGACATTTGGCCCCCCGTATTTGATGAAGCGCCATAACCTGATGTTATTCACCCGCAGCTTTCGCCTCTTCGATCCAGCGATCGAACTGCTCTTGATTTTTACTCACCCATTGTTCTGCCATACGCCGCAGATCGTCCGGCTTATTTTCCCCTTCTTTAATCCGCAAACTGACTTCATTCATATCTTCCAGGGGAATTTGCACCAACTCAAACCAGCGTTTTGCCACTGGATTTTGTGCTAAGAACTCAGGATTAGACATCACTTGCTGAGTGGTTGCTGGCAAGCCCAAATTTTTACCATTAAATGTGGTATCTGCTTCTGATATATTAGTCGCATCCTCTGGCAAAGACGTAAAAGGAACTTCTAACCAAATTACATCTTCACCTGGCCTTAAAACAGCACCCACCCAATGGGGATTATAAGCATAGTAAAAAATCGGCTCTCCTTCTTCGTAACGAGTAATAGCATCTGCTAACAAAGCCGTATAACTTCCTTGATCGTGTTCTACGGTATCTTCAAGTTCATAGGCTTGAATATGATGATTGGTAGTTTTTTCACAACCCCAACCCGGATTACATCCGGTTAAATTAGCTTTTCCATCTCCATCAAAGTCAAATAACTGGGCAATTTTTGGATCTTGAAACTGTTGAATATTCGTGATTCCATATTCATCGGCTGTTTTTTTGTCAATCAGATATCCTTGGGTTCCTGATTCAATTAAAATTCCTACACCTGTTAATTTTTCTTCACCTCCAGCATTGTTAAAAAACTCTTCATGCCCAGGCTTGTAATAGGCCACACTATAATCTACATCTCCATTGGCAACGGAAAGATAAAGGCCAGGATACTCCAACTCTTTTGGCGAATCAACCTGATAACCGAGCTGTTCTAGACCAATATTCACCACCTGAGTTTGAAAACTTTCTTCCACCCAGGTACTATGTCCTGAGCGAATGGTGACCTCTTCAGGGGGTAAACTACCACTCGAAGAACTAGACTCGGATGCGGGTTGACAAGCCGTTAATCCCAGAAACAGCGACACACAAGTGGTGAGCAGGATAGTTTGGGGAGATAATTGGGTTTTCACAGTCTTCTTAAAGGTTTTATCTAGGACAAAAAGGGTATAATTGTTTTAGTATAATATATTTTGTCCCAGTTTACTCCCCCGCAGCCTTTGCCTCTTCAATCCAGCGATCGAACTCCTCTTGATTTTCAGCAATCCATTCCTCTGCTAAAAGGCGAATCTTCTCCGGACTATCCTCACCCTCTTTAATCTGCAAACTGACTTCACTTATATCTTCAAGAGAAAATTGCACCAATTCTAACCACCGTTTCGCCACTGGATTAGCGGCAGCAAAGTCTGGATTTAGCACAATTTCTTGTGCCCCCCCTGGAAACCCTGTATTTTTACCATTAAACGTTGTTTCTGCTTCACTCAACTCCTCATTTTCTGGCAAAGAAGTAAACGGAACCTCTAACCAAATTGTATCCTGCTCCGGTCTTAACATCGCAGAAATCCAATGAGGATTATAAGCATAAAATAAAATGGACTGCCCTTCTTGATACCGACGAATCCCGTCATCAAGCAGAGCTTCATAAACACTTTGCTCTTGTTCAACGGTTTCTTGCAATCCATACACTTCTATATGATGGTTGATGATGGATGCACATCCCCAACCGGGATTACATCCGGCTAAATTCGCTTTTCCATCTCCATCCCAGTCAAACAATTTAGCCAGGTCTGGATCTTTCAATTGTGCCAGATTTGTAATTCCATATTCCTCAGCCGTTTTGCGATCGATTTGATAACCTCTATTACCAATGGGAACAAAAACTCCTAATTTTTGTATTTTTTCCTCGCCCCCTGCTTGGTCAAGCATACCGTCATGACTGGGACTATAGTAAACAACGCTGTAATCTAAATCCCCATTAGCCAGAGACAAATAAATTCCTGGATACTCCAATCGTTTCACGGGAGCAATTTGATAACCGAGTTGTTCTAGACCAATATTCACCACCTCAGTTTGAAAAATCTCGTCAAGCCAGGTACTATGGGCGGAACGAATGGTTACGTCTTCGGGTGACAAGTTGCTCCTCGATGGTGCAGTCGAATCGCAACCCGTTAATGCCATACCTAGAGATAAGACAGTAGAAATAAATAATGATTTTGAAGCCAACTTTCCTATCATGAATTTGAGATCATTGATCTGGTTTTATTCCCCCGCAGCTTTCGCCTCTGCAATCCAGCGATCGAACTGCTCTTGATTATCACTTACCCATTCTTGAGCTAAACGGCGAATATCTTCCGGTGTATTTTCACCTTCTTTAATCCGCAAGCTCACTTCATTCATATCTTCAAGAGACATTTGAACAGATTCTAACCAATGTTTCGCAACTGGATTAGCGTCTGCAAATTCTTTGTTGGCTACGATTTCTTGACCGCCACCTGCAAAACCGACGTTTTTACCATTAAATGTGGTGTCTTCTTCTGTAATATTTGGATTATCTGGTATTGATGTGAAAGGAACTTCTAACCAAATCACCTCTTGATCTGGCCTTAAAACCGCAGACATCCAATGAGGGGTATAGGAATAAAACATAACTGACTGTCCTTCTTCATACCGAGTGATTACATCAGCCAGTAGCGCTGTAAAGTTTCCTTGGTTTTGTTCAACTGTCTCTTGCAGTCCATAAGTTTCTATATGGTGATTGATAACTGATTCACAAGTCCAACCGGGATTACAACCGGCTAAATCTGCTTTTCCGTCTCTATCCATGTCAAAAAGGGCAGCAATTGCGGGATCTTGAAACTGCTCTAGATTAGTAATTCCGTATTCTTCAGCCGTTTTTTTGTCAATCTGATACCCTCGACTACCGATAGGAACTAGAACTCCTAATCTTTGTAATATTTCATCGCCCCCGGCTTGGTCAAACATGGTTTGATGACTGGGACTATAGTAAATCACACTATAGTCTAAATCTCCATTGGCCAGAGAGAGGTAAATTCCTGGATACTCTAGTTCTTTGACAGAATCAATCTGATACCCTAGTTTTTCTAGACCAATATTAACAATTGCAGTTTGAAAACTTTCTTCTATCCAGATACTATGAGCTGAACGAATAGTAACCTCTTCGGGTGGTAAGTTACTACTCGAATCACTCGATTGTTGAGTCGGCTGACAAGAGATTAATCCCACCGCGAGAGAGAACAGGGTGGAAATCAATAGAGATTTTGATAAAGATGGCTTGTTCATTCAGAGTTAGAAATCGATGATTGGGGTTCATGTTGCAGTACAACTTCTTTGACCATTTCCAGGTGTTTGGGTAATTGTTTCTGGTTGTCAAATAAGCGATTGACTCGTGCATAGGCATTGCCGCGCAAACGGTTGGCGTAGTCGGTGTCGATCGCCTCCACCAGGACGTTGGCTAACGCCTCTGGATCGCCAGGACGCACCAAATACCCCTCGTGGCGATCGCCGATCATCTCCGGTATGCCAAACACATTCGTACTGACAATCTTTAGCTCAAACGCCATCGCTTCTAAGACTACCCTAGGAAAGGACTCTTCAAAGCTGGTACAAACAAATATATCCGTTAAGCCAAAAAAGTCAAACACATAGCGCGTTTCTGGATACATTTTCACATAATCTAACTTCAGCCGCTCTTGCACCTGGCGCAAATAGTCCAGATAGATAATTTCGCGGGTTCCCACAATCAAAAACTCTAGATTCTTAAACTTCGAGGCGGGATACATCTTCTCTAACTGCTTGATCGCCTCTAGGAAAATATGTTGCCCCTTACGCTCGCAGGTAGTTCCAATCACCGAAATAACGGTTTTTTCCTCCGCAATCCCATATTTTTGCCGCAAATAGGACTTGCTATTACTGCGGCGAAACTCCGCTATTTTCCCTAAATCCATGCCTCCGGGAATCGTGCGAAACCGGCCATGAATGTCCAAATCATGGAAAATTTTCCGCGTGGCATCGGCGACAAAAATCACCCGCGAGGCATTCTGAAAACAACGCTCCAGTACACCGCGCATCACTTGCGGGGGAGAGTCGCCAAAAAAGTTGCGTAAACTGCGCTCAACGGTGCAACTTTCATGGATATGCCAAATACTGGGTAAGCCAAAAAGTTGCGCCAATTCGATGCCCCAAAACCCGACCATGGTATTGGACATCACCAAATCGAACTCATTCAGCTCTAGGAGTTCGCCCACCTTTTGAAGACGCTGATGGTAGGTTTCTAGGCTATTATCCACCCGTTGCAGATTATCTTCTATCAGTTTGACGGGAATATTTAACGCTTCGTAATCGTTGCGTAAGGGGCCATCAACGAGGGAGACAACATTAACTTGGCACTCTCCTGACTCGACAAAATGCTTGGCAAAATTGTAAGCCATTAAGGGAGCGCCTTCAAGGGCTAAATTGTGGGTGACTAGCAAGATTTTAATCCCGGAAATGCGACCACTATGGACATAATGCAAGGGGTTTAAGTCCATGGCCATGGAATCAATGTTAATATTGGGGTTAATATAAGGGTCTTTTCTGCCCTGATATCGTCCCATGAAATTTAGGTGTTCCTTGGGGTTATAATAGTCTCCCCGTGAGGCACTGCCTTGGTGAATGAGGGTGGCTTGGGGGGTATAAACGACGCGCTTACCGGTTTCTTGCACGCGCAAACAATAGTCCACATCGTTGAGTTCTAAGCCTAATTTTTCTTCGTCAAATCCCCCCACCTGATGGTAAAGTTCGGTGGAAGTGAGCAAACAGGCTCCGGTTACTGCTGAGACATTTCGGGTGGTGTGGGGATAGAATAAATAGCCTAATTCTTCTTGCCGTAACCCGTGGAATAAATGACCCGCTAATCCGCCATTGGGGCCGATACAAACTCCGGCATGTTGTAGGGTATTATCGGGATAAAGGAGACGAGCGCCAACGACTCCGACTCCTTCGATGGACATCCAACCTACCATGTCTTCGAGCCAACCGGGGGCGATCGCCGTAATATCATTGTTAAGCTGCAACATTAGGGGAGTCTCTACCTGTGCAGCGCCAATATTCACCAAGCGAGAGTAGTTGAAGCCCTCCCGTCCGGTTACACTGGGGTCAGGTCGTTGGCTTCTAATCACCCGATAGGTTAATTTTAATTCATTGGGTAGGGACGTATGTAGGGGCGAACGGCCGTTCGCCCCTACAAGGTACTGATAAAATTCCTCTGTGTTCGCTTCTGTAGACTGGTCATCTACAATAATCACCTGCACATAACGCGGATCTACGGTTTTCTCCAGACTGGCAATACACTGAGATAGGATTTCCGTGCGATCGCGGGTCGGAATCACAATAGTAACCGGATTTTCTGCTAAAATCGAGCTATCCCACTGCAACTGATGCAAGCATAACCCATACTTCGTTGCCAACTCCGGTAAAAAAGGTTTCGCCTTTAAATTGCGTCGCTCCAGGGTATCGGAAATTGCCCGATACGCACTATCAAACACATAAGTTTTCTGAGTTCCCTTCGATGCCGTGCTTTCCGGATGGACGCGCCAATGATAACAAACATGGGGAATATGACGCACCTTATCCAGGGTCGTTTTTTCACGTACTCGCAAGTAAAGATCGATATCCTGCGCCCCCTCCAAACCCGGTCGCAACCCTCCCACCTCATCAATTAAGCGCTTGCGAATGATGGCTAGATGGTGCGTATAATTGTGGGCGATCGCCATTTCTGGACTCCAAACCCCCTTCATCTGATACCCGTAGCGCTCTCCGGTGGGGGTAATTTTGTCCTCGTCGGTGTACATCCAATCCACATCGGGGTATTGATCCACACATTCCGCCACATGGAGCAGCGCATCGGGAGAGAGCAAGTCATCATGGTCTAAAAGGGCGATATACTCCCCCGTTGCCACCTCTAGAGCCGAATTCGTCGCCTTGACAATATGACCATTTTCGGTTCTAAAAACAACCTTAATCCGAGGGTCTGAGGCTTGCGCTTGGGTCAAAACCTGTTTAACATGGGGTTGGCTAGAAGCATCATCCGCAATGCATAACTCCCAATTGGGATAAATTTGTGCTTGTACAGAGGCGATCGTTTCTTCTAAAAAACCTTTCGGTGGATTATAAACCGGAACCACCACACTAATTTTCACCCCCGTTTTTTCCAACCTCTGGGCCGACTCCTCCATCAATTTCTGCACCTTAGCCGTTAAGCGATTATGGGCTAACCAACGCTGATAGGGGTCTTCCTGTTGCCAAGGATGAATCATCGTCGAATAGGAGGCAAATTCCTGAGTTTGGGTGTGGTCAACATAGCGCTTAATAAACCGAATCCAAACCAGAGGCGATAAAGGAATTCCACCACGCTGTTTATAGGCTAAAATCACCTTAGTCATGAACCCAGAAATCACCTGGGAAACCTTCACCTTCGGCGGACGCTCGTACACATTTTGAATCGTAATTGTCCGAGCAAAACAACAGACCGAATCCCCATTATCCAACTGCGCCATAATTTTAAGGGCAATCTCCCCAGAAAAATTCGGCTCAATGGGTAAATTCCAACCAAAGCCACTCTTCTCAGCCGAGGGAAAATCAATAAACGCTTGCGCCACATCCGGACGGGGTTCCCCATAGGTAATGGTTTCCTCTTGACTCCCCTCTTGAATCAGGGTCAGCGCCTCAATTTCATGTCGCCGATGAAACACCCAACCCGCGATTCGCAATACCCCACTGACATTCCGTTCAATGGCATTGGGACTCTCTAAGAACCCCTGGAGGTCTCCTGTGGGGTTTACCTCTAAGTTCGGCGCTCTCTTCAGCAAAGCCTTCAGGGGAGATTTCACCATTTGTATCAGGGGGTTCAGGGATTTTTTCATGCAAAGACAGTCCACTCCACATCAAGCTGGAACCCGCAGGCCCAGAGTCGATTAGCAACACTGTAACAGAATAACTTAAGATTTGATCCCTGAGACAAGGAAGAAACCGGGTTTTGGGGTTGAATGCATCGGGTGGGGGAAAGAAACCGGGTTTCTACCCAAGTTGAAGACACCAATGAGAAGATAAAGTTGATTCAATGAAGGTTGAGACACTCACAAGTAGGCACTGCCCACCTTACACATTGAGTTACATCATGTCTCATTGTTATTTAAATTGACTATAAACAAGAAACCCGGTTTCTGGGTTGAGCATGGAGGGATAAATTGTTAATTGTTAATTGTTCTACGGTTGATAAAACCGACCGGTAACCCGCTCATATTCATCTTCTAATAACCACATTTGGCTTTCTTCGTAAGTATTGCTAGTGAAGATCGATTGATAGTTTTGGGCCGGATTTTTAATATGAAATTGACCCGATTCTTCCTTGACCAACATCAAAATATAAGGGGGTGACAGCCAAGGGTCAACCCATAGTTCTGCAAATTCCCATTTTAATTCGGGTATTGACTCCAGATTCCCTTCTGTATCAACAGTTGGTGGTGCGGGGTTTGGTGCGAGGGATGACATGATATTGACCTGTGGACTTTTTGATTTTGACTTCTCCATAGTAGAGCGGAATTCGGGTTCCATCTAATTTTAGAATATAACCAATGGGTTCGGCAAAAAAGAGTCCATAACGTTCATAGGGGTCATGTTCGTCATCGGCTCCTGTTTGTTCTCCATGATTGAGAATCTCAGACGCGACTCTTTCCAGAGTATCGCGGTCATTAAATAGATAAACAATGCCTTCTTTTTGTAGTTCCCTTTGTGATTTGTCTGTCCCCGGAAGATGTTTATCAATGAGACTGGTTCGACTTTCTAGCTTAATCTCTCGCTCAATACCACTCATGTCTTTTGTTTGAAAATACCGGGATTATTTTACCCCATCAGAAGAAACCCAGTTTTTGAGTTAAGTGGGATTACCGGTGGGTGGGGCGGGTTTCCGCTTCGCGGACATGAATAGAAAATTGATTGGTTTGTGTCCTAAATATTGGTTAAACCCGCCCCTACGAAATGGATGGATAATGATCAATCGTGGGGGCAAAAAAACCGGGTTTCTAGATTGAATTGAATTGTAGGGGCAGGTTTATCCATATCTCTCGCTTCCCACCGATAACCTTGGTGAACCTGCCCCCAACCCTTACCGGGAGTGGGGGCGGGTGGGATTACCGGTGGGTGGGGCGGGTTCAGTAAATTGATTGGTTTGTGTCCTAGATTTGGGTTAAACCCGCCCCTACGAAATGGATGGATAATGATCGATCTTGGGGGCAAAGAAACCAGGTTTCTGCCAAAGTTGAGGAGACGAATGAGAAGATAAGCAAGAAACCCGGTTTCTGGGTTGAGCATGGAGGGATAAATTGTTAATTGTTCATTGTTCATTGTTCATTGATTACAGGTTACAATCTACAAGTCTCGACGCGAGAGAAGAGACAACCGTGAACCCCACCCCATCCACCACCCCACAACACCGGGGAGGTGACCTTTTATACTCAAAGAAAAGGTGAGGTCATTGTAGTCCATCCATTCTCCTTTTTCGCGCCAGCCGACGCGATCGCCAAAATTACGCCAGATTTCTGCATTATACTCCCTTGTGCCCCCCAAACTCTGGTAAATTTTCTTCTGTACCGAAAACCCGAATTGACCCTTACTATATTTAACCCACAACCGGTCAATTGTTCGCAGGTCAGTACAGGGAAAATTATCAATATCTTCCACATCCAGCCAACCCTGTTCTTCCCGTCCCGCGACTTCCAGCATTCTCCTGGCTGTTTCCATATCTGCTTCTTTCCACTGCTGCTGCTGCAACAATTGCTGCAAGTAGCGATAATCAACCTCTTTATCCGACCTTAAATCATCCTCCTCTTCCCCAGAAAACGGGTCAGAAAAAGACTTTAACCACTCCTCCATCGACTGCGGCCGGTCTCCCGGCTCTAGCGCCATCGCCCAGATAATCGCATCATTCACCTGAGAACTTATCGACTTCTCAAGTCGAATCGGCTCAATTAACGGCTCATTATCCAATTTTCGCGCATTAGAAAGGGTTGGCACTTGTTGCGTCACCGCATAATATAACGATGCGCCCAACGTATAGATATCGCACTGTTTTTCCCGTTCTCCTAACATCAACTGTTCATAGGGCGCAAACGCTTCATTCCCAAACTTCCGAGAAAACGAACTGGGGGGACAATCTCCAGCAATACCAAAATCAATTAACACCGCCTCCTTTTGCGGGCGAATCATAATATTCATCGGTGTAACATCCCAATGCACCAACCCCCGCTTGTGAACCTCAATCAAAGCATCTCCAATCTGCCGCACATAGCGCACTGCCTCCGTTTCCGGCAGTTTCCCGCTCTGATACACCGCCATCTCCAGGGTATCCCCAGCAATAAAATCCATCACCAAGCAATCAATCTCAAACCCCGGATAATTCTGATGGGGTTCCCGAAACAAGTCAAACACGCGCACGATATGGGGATGGGGCTTTTGTTGTGCCAACTCCGCCAACCGCCTGCCCTCATCCCGAAACCGCTCCACAAACCGGTCATAGTTCCGCTGTTTCCGCAACCACGCGCCAATCGCCTTAATCACGCAAAAGGAACCCAACTGACAATGTTTAGCCTGATACGTGAGTCCAAACCCGCCTTGTCCCAACTCATCGACAATCTCGTATCGACCCCCACCAATGCGTTCTCCCCTTGTCCAATACATGATATTCGTCTCGGTTAAACAGTAATCACGCCATGTTACCTATTATTCCACAAGATTTTGCCCTCTCCCTATATCCCTCTCCCACGGGAGAGGGACTTTTCCCCCTTCTCCCTTCGGCTTCGCTCCCTTCGGCTACGCTCAGGGCAAGCAGGACAGCGCCTGCGGGAGAAGGGGCAGGGGGATGAGGGCTTTTCTATGGGTTTATGCCCTCTCCCTATATCCCTCTCCCACGGGAGAGGGACTTGTTCTCCCCTTCTCCCGTGGGAGAAGGGGCTGGGGGATGAGGGCTTTTCTGTAGGAAAGTTATAATCAAGCTAACCCTACCTCACTCAATCCACTATGGCCAAAGACCTATTTCATGATGTGGTGAAACGTGCCTTAGAAAAAGAAGGTTGGCTGATTACCGACGACCCTCTAGAAATCAAGACGGGTGGCGCGACTGTAAAAATTGACCTAGGAGCTGAACAAATCCTAGCCGCAGAACGAGATAACCAAAAAATTGCTGTTGAAATTAAAAGCTTTCTTGGCTCCTCTAACCTTTATGACTTTCACGGAGCCGTAGGGCAATTTATGACCTATCGACTTGCCCTCAAAGTAGAACAACCAGAGCGCACACTTTATCTCGCCGTCCCCCTAGATGTCTACCAACAATTCTTTTCTCTTCCCTTTGTGCAAATGGTTATTAATCAGTATGAAATTGCGTTAATTATTTATGATTCTGTTGAAGAGGTAATTGCAGAATGGAAAAAATAGAGCGATATCGTTCCTACATCCAAGAACTGTTAACCGAACACGCTAAACCGTTTAAATCTGAGGGTGAAGCGCAAACCGAACTGGTTTTTGATCTCCAACGAGACCATTATCAAGTCGTCAATACTGGTTGGGAAAACCGCCGACCTCAGTATGGATGTCTCTTACACTTATCGATTAGACAGGATAAAATTTGGATACACCATGACGGGACAGAAATTGGTATTGCCAATGAACTGGTGGAAAAAGGTGTGCCTAAATCCGATATTGTTTTAGCCTTTCGCGAACCTTTGATGCGTCCTTACACAGGATTTGCTGTTAATTAATCGGTAGATTTTGCCCTCTCCCTATATCCCTCTCCCACGGGAGAGGGACTTTTCCCCCTTCTCCCTTCGGCTTCGCTCCCTTCGGCTACGCTCAGGGCAAGCAGGACAGCGCCTGCGGGAGAAGGGGGCAGGGGGATGAGGGGCAGTTATCCCTCTCCCACGGGAGAGGGACTTATTTCTCCCCTTCTCCCGTGGGAGAAGGGACTGGGGGATGAGGGCAACTTAACCCTGATTCTCAACTGTTTCCTCCTCTGAAGGAGTGGGGTCTACTTCAGGGGATGGAGTCGAGTTTTTCAAGCTCATAAACCCAAAATAGATAGCGACAAAAACTCCAGCAACCGCAGCTAATGCCCCCAGTGCTGTCCACTTGGGAACATGACGCTCTTCAAAACAATCTAAATTGAGTCGATATCCCCCTAATAGATTCAACCAAGCTTTCACGGTTTGCGGTCGATTTTCTCGCTTAATTGCCATGCCTTTTTCAATGGCATTTTTAACCCGGTTGGAAATCTCTTGATCAAAGTCTGCCAGAGATTTTAATGGTTTTGTCCCTTCATGTCGGTCTTTTGCGCTAGGGGGAACTACACCCGTTAATAACCAATATAAGAGGGCTGCTAAACTATAAACATCGCTCCAGGGCCCCAATTTTCCTAACTCTTTATCTTCTGTTAGATACCACTCCAGTGCCGCAAATCCATCAGAGGCAAATTTTTGAGTTTCTTCACTTAACCCATGGGACGGCGCTCTAGAAAAATCAAAGCCAATTAACACGGCTTCATCTGTTTTTTGCCGGACTAAAATGTTATCGGGTTTAACATCCAAATGCACTAACCCTTTTTTATGGACAGCGATTAAGGCTTCTCCAATTTGGCGAATATAGCGCAGGGCTTCTTTTTCGGGTAAAACTCGCTGGTTTAACTTTTCTAAACTCACGCCGCAAATATATTCCAGAGGCAGACAAACCCATTCATTCCTAAAACTATCGGTTTCTGTAAATTCTTCATCAATCAATTGAACCACATGGGGATGGTCGCATTTGCTTAACTTGGTCGCTTCTCGATGTAATTTATCATTTAGTTTTTTAATTTCCTCTGACGATTTTGGCGTTCGATTTTCGTCAAACATCCGCAAGGTTTTAATCACCAAACGTTCATCTTTACGATCGCCTGCCGTATGATAGGCTAACAGGGTTTGGGAAAAACGCCCCGATCCTAATACTCTCTCAACCGTATATTTACTGTTATTGAGCTTACGTTTCTCACCCATAACCCAAACCTCCCCAGCGCCTCCAGACAACCCGTAATTATACCCCCTCTGTGTTTCTCCGTGCCTCTGTGGTTCAATAGAATGGCGATCGCCCACTAACCCAGATTCAGATCGGTCTATAATAGGGAACACGGCTCGACCTTGGCCCTCCCCAATCATGAAAATTCGACGCAAACGAACCCTTCAAGAACCCGTGCAACCCAAAACTCAGTTGCCGAAATCTCGTCCTTGGGTCAACCGCAGCCCTCAAGCGATCGCACAGAGCGAACCCTCAGTCACCCCTACGGTGCAATCTCTACCCGTGAACACTGGGGAACTGTTGGGCGGAGTCTCCACTTTAGCGCCGCAAAAGAATTTATACCGATCGCCAGCTCCCCCCGAAAAACCCGGCGCAAGCCTCTATCCCAAGCATCTCCCTAGGCGCGATCGCACCATTTCCCCACCCCACAACTCGCCCCTTTTGTCAAGGAGTCGGCGATCGCCACAACCCCAATCTTCAACTCCCCCAAAACACCACCTCAACTGGGGACACCTCTCCTCACCCCTCCAACGCCAACCCGACAACTCCCCCTTACCCACACCCTGGAAACCCACCCACCTCTTGCAGCGCCAAAGCCTTATCCAGCGCAAAGACGATCCTCCAGGAGGAACAACCCCACCAACTCCCGCACCTCCAACCCACCCCGCTCCCCTACCCCCCAATCAACAAGACTCTGAGCAACAAAACCGCCCCCAACCCCCCAGCCACAAAGCTCCCGACACCCCCGATAAAATTCAGCTCCAACAACTCATTGCAGAATTAAACCAAGCCCAAAGTCAATTTCTAGCAGAAAAAACTCAGAAAGAAAAAACCTTATCATCCCTATTAACCCCCATTGATAATTGGATTGAACGCAAAGCCGGTCAATCCGGTTATTCCGATATTTTCTATATCTATAAAAATCAAGGGCCCCTACAAAGGGCCATGATTTTATCCCAGCTAGGAGTCAGTAACTTTTCCCTAGACGAAGCCAAATCTAATCTCAAATCCAGACAACTCAGTAAACTCGGTCGTAAAGGCTTTAATTGGGCCAAATTTTCTGACGCACTGCAAACCGTCAGAGCCGTAAATCCTTGGGATGATACCTTTATCCAAGATATGTCCGAACTCGGTGGTGCAGTTGCTGCCGTTGGTTCTGCCTCCGTATCTCAGATGGCTAATCTGGTTGGAGGTCAAGCCGTCGCCGATTGGAGTAGTGAAGTTGCCTCCCTTTTGGGCGTTGTGGGCCTACTGATTACAGCCTATCGAGAATATACAGAACTTTTAGCCGATAACGATCTGGCTCTCTATAAAACTCGCGTCGGTAAGCTCGGTTCTACCCTAGCCGACATCGGCCGCTATACCAGTACCGGACTGGTCACCCTATCCAACGCAGTCGAAAAGACAGGAATACTCAACACCCTGGGAAGTGGACTCTCCACCGCAGCCGCCACATCCGCAGCCGGAGCGTTTGCCATTGTTGGCGGGGCCATTAATATCGGAGTAGGAGTTGGCCAATATCGTCAAGCCGCAAAAAATAAGCAAGAGTTAGAAGCAATTGGTAGCCGTGATGATCTCCATAGCGACCTGACCAAAGGAGCAAAATTAGGCGCAGAAAACCAAGGTTGGGATAAAAAAGCAGGTGCAGCCAAAGTTCTGAAAGGAACCGCCATGATCCTCGGTGGCGCTCTGCTATTAGCGGGATTAGGGCCGGCTGGATGGATTGCTCTGGCTGTGGCTGGAGTCATTGGTGGTACGATCGCTTTAGCCAAGTATTTTGCTTGGCTAAAGCGCAAAACCGATTTTGTCGATGAAGAATTAGGCGTGAATGAACGATATCATCGGCAGACCGGTCGAAGTGTGAAAACCGGATTTATGGCCACAAAATTGGGTTTATCTAAACAAGAGAAAGGACGGGATCAAATTAGGAATGATACTTTGAAACAGCAAGGATTTGTCAGTGCCGATCAATATTATTTCTATCGCCTCAATCAAATGGCTGGAACCATCTTAGAGAAGGCCCAAGCAGAAATGCAAGTCTTGCAGCAACGGGACGATCTGCAAGCAGATACCGCTAAAAAGGATAAGACTAAACTGCGGGATTATCTGCAAGCCAACGATCTCGATCCGAAGCAATATCCAGGATTATGTATTTTGATTGGTTTGGGTCTCAAACTTACAGTTAAGCGCATTGTCAATAACCGATTACCGAAGCCCAGTAATGTTGTTACGCAACTCGATTATAGTAAGTAGAGGGAATCATGGAGCCTTTAGAACCTCCCGATGAGTTATTGGTGGCAATTCAAGAGAGCTTAAACACTTGGGAAATCGAAAATCAATGGATTGAGCCTACTGAAGAAGTTCCCTATTATGGTTTGATTGCTCGGTTTTATCTGTTAGAAGGTATCCCGATAGATTGGCAGTTTTGTATCTTGCCAAAAATGCATGAAAGTGAAGCATTTGCCACCCAAGAATTCTTACAATTGTTTATTGAGTTAAGCAAAAATGTAACTCCCGAAAAGCTCGATAAAACCCTCAGAAATCTGGCCCAAATCAATTTAAACTTACCCTTTGGCGCGTTTGGAGTTGCGGAAGAGTTGCAGATTCTCTATTTTAAGCACAATACCTTAATTGATAGGAGAGGCGATCCGATTATCACCCTAGACCTACTCCAAAATCAATGGAGTATTATCCTATACAGTCTGAATTGTTTTTTTGAATCCTTAATGCAAACCCTGGAGAATTGATTACACTAGGTAGAATTGCACTCAAAACGCCTGTTCTCATGTTCACCGACATTTTCCCGTTCTCCTTTTCCCTCGATACAACGGCGATCGCCGGAACCACCCTTTGGTCTCTCGGTCTTTACTTAGGTTTTTCTCCCCTTGGGGATTGGATTATGGTGCAACTGACTCGGTGGTTTAACTTTGCCGAACGCAGTCTCTATACCTCCGTCGAAGAGTTCGAGCGCACTCGCGAAAGCCGGGAAGCGCAAAACTCCTTTTATGCCTCCCTCTTTAGTATCATCCCCTTCCTAATTGTCGGTGCTTTATTTAACTGGGCCGTAGAAGCAACATTAGGCAATAGTTGGGCCATTAGCATGGGATTATTAGCCTGTGTCGCTTGTGGAGTTTATGAATTAGGACGCAGAGATGGTCAGTAATTTACCGCGAATAATCCCCCCCATCTCCTACGGATCAAAATCAATCGGTGGTGTTGAGGACGAAACATTAGGGGAGGAAAATTCTGGATTAACTTCAAAGAGCATTTTGGGTTCAATCTTAAAATCAGTTTTGAGATTAGAGTCGGTATCCTGGGCTAGATTCCAGTCCGTTAACTCAGGAAGATTGGAGGATTCCCATTGCCCAAACTCTGGTGATTCAATTTGGGTTTTGATTGGCTCTAAAACCTGAGCAATTTGGGCTTGTTCTTCTAGCCGTTCTGTCGAAGAGACTAATTGACCAAGACCATTAACCAAATTACGAATATTTTCCCGAAATTGGGGATCGCCGATCAGATCGTCCATATCTGAGGTGATTTTCTGGGCATTTTGAAATGTCGATCGAGCAGAATCTAAAGTTTGCTGAAGCATGAATAATGTAGTCGGATTATTGATTTGATCCGATAAATCCTTGAGATTTGCAGAAGCTTCGGCCGCATTAGCAGAAAGGGTTTCTAGATTATTAATTAACTCTCCTTGTTGCACTTGACTGAGAATAGGAGTCAACGTCGATACAGCCGTTTTCATTTCCTCTGAAGTGCGCTCTAAATTAGTCAGAGTATTGGTAATATTCGTGCGGTTTTGGGCAATCAAACCATTCATATTTTGTAGTGCCGTTCTCAGTTCGGCGCTTGTACTTTCTACTTGGCTGGTGAGTTTGGCGCTACTTTCTGTAAATTGGGTCGTGGCTTGCAGAGTAGATTGACGAATTTGATCGGCTGCTGCACCTACAGATTGGGTAGTTTCAGAAATATTACTAATTTCCCCCTTAGCTAGGGTCGTGAGTTCTGCGAGTTCTGCGCTCAGAACGGTGAATTGTTCAGCGGCCGTGGTGGCTTCTTCTAAAGTAGAGATTAGACGAGTATAAAATTCTTCTGAACTAAAGAGTTCTGCCATTTCTATTCCTCTGCGTAGGAGTTCAATATAGCTGACTCCCACTTGCCCAGGAAGTATAGTCCCATCACAGATAGCCACTTGGCGATCGCATGAACTCCCTACAGCCGAAGTCACATTCGCAGGCACAGATGATAAAGGAATAATATCAATCGAAGTAGAACCCACTAAACCCGCTTGATTCGCTTCGATGACCACATTTTTGGGCATCACCAAATTCGCTTGATGAATATTAAGGGTGACTTCAACCCCATTTGATCCCGGATTAATAGCAGCCACAGAACCGATTTCGACCCCACGATATCGAACATCGGCCCCAATTTGCATTCCTTCAATATTTGGAAATTCCACAATCATGGAGTAAGTGGGTTTACCAAAGGTCGCCCCACGCAACCAAAGGATTAGACCCCCAAAAAGTCCCACCCCTGCTATGATAAGTAACCCGACTGAACCTTCTCGAATTGTCCGTTGACGCATGATGGTTTTTACTGACTCCAGCACCGTATCAGCTTTATCTTAACTGATGACGGGAATCGGGCCATCTAAGCTCCCTGCCGCAAATTGGCGAATATAGGGATTATCCGTGTGGTCAATTTCTTCGATTTTGCCATCCCATTGGACTTTACCCTGGTGCATAAACACAATACGGTCAGTTGTACGGCGAATGGTACTTTCCTGGTGAGTGACCATCACATAGGTGCTACAGCCCCCTTGTTTCTCTTTCAGGGAGCGAATCAGGTCTTCAACGACGGTGGAGGCGATGGGATCGAGTCCTGCGGTTGGTTCATCATAGAGGAGGACTTCTGGATGATCTTGGGGATCTTGGGGATTTTCCATAATGGCTCGAGCAAAGCTGACTCGTTTACGCATTCCTCCGGAAAGTTGGGCTGGGAAGCGATCGCTAATTCCTGATAATCCCACCAATTCCAGTTTTTTTTCGACCATTTCCCGGATGTGCTTCTGAGGGATTTTTCCCTCTTGATAGAGTCGAAAGCCCACATTTTCCCCTACTGTTAACGAGTCAAATAAAGCCGCTTGCTGAAATACCATACCAATCGTAATGGGATCTTGGACATCTCCCACTAAGCCTTCCCGCTTTTGTCCAGCCACATAAATTTCCCCCGCATCGGGCTGATGCAGACCGGCGATAATTCTTAAGATGGTTGATTTTCCTGTGCCAGAGGGCCCAATAATCCCTAATGCTTCTCCTTTATAAATGGTCAGATCCAGATGATCTAATATCTTGCTCTGACCAAAGGTTTGACAAATACCGTGCAGTTCAATTAAGGGTTCGCCCATGGGATATACTGAAATTTAACGCAAGAGAGTGTCGATTAATATTCTAAAGGGCAAAAACCTCTGAACGGTTTTCAATTCAGACATAAAGTATATGTTCTGGGTGTCTAGGAAAATAGCCACAACACCCATAGTATATGCCCTTGTATATGTTTATGGTAACCATTGGGTACTTCCATGGTTTGACCTATTACTTTACTTCCCAAAAAAGGGAATGTTATGGTGAGTTTGTGTGAAATATGTGTGAGCGGGTTCTAGTGTCCGCAATGACTTCGTGATGAAAGTCTTACGGGATAACGTTTTTTGATGATGCGGAACCGGGGACTTGAACCCCGAAGTCCTTGCGGACACTAGAACCTGAATCTAGCGCGTCTACCAATTCCGCCAGTTCCGCTTCTGGGAGCGTTTCAGTAACCTGATTAAGCACTCCGATCTTCTACTATTATCTATTTTGAGTTTAAAGTCAAGCTATTTTTCAATTAAGACCGTAAAGCTCTGACCGGATCGAGTTGACTGGCTTGCCACGCGGGGAAAAAACCGGCTCCCATACCCACGACTAGGGCTGCTCCGAGGGAAAATCCAGCGACTTGGGGATCGAAACGGTAGGGTAAGTCAAATTGATCGACGACAATGAGGGTTAAACCGTGAACGGTGGCGATCGCCATTACCCCACCCACTAAACTGAGTAAGGTAGCTTCTAGGATGAATTGAAATAAAATATCGCGCTCTGTTGCACCAATAGCTAAACGCAGGCCAATCTCTGCTCTTCTTTCCATCACGGAGGCAATGCTAATATTGGCAATACCAACACCACCGACGAACAGAGCAATTAATCCCACTAATGCTAGTCCTTGGGATGCTAAGTTTAGGGTTGCTCGCTGTTGTAGGATATCGTCTATATTCGTTCCTGCCCAAAAGTGTTGCTGAGGGAATCTTTGTTGGACTAAACTTTTAACCTGTTTTTCTAGAGGATCGAGCTGCTCTAAGCTTTGGGGACGAATCAACAGTTGACGGAAGTTCGGAGAGCCGCTCAAGGCATAATGAATACTTGAAGGAATCAATACCAGTCCCCGTTGCTCCCCCTCGGCTGGAAGGCTTGCTACTACACCGATAATGGTATACGGTCTGCCCTCAGCATATATACGTTGATTAATGGGATCGCGGTCTTCAAAGAGTTGATCGACTAAGTATTGATCGATAATTGTCACTGCACGAAACGCTCTAAAATCTTTAGGTGTAAAGGATCTGCCCTTGATGAGTTGGCGGCCCGCAGTTGAAATAAAGGCTTCAGATACAGCACTGGTAGTCGCTTGGGCTTCTTGGTCTTCAAAAAAGACTGAACCATTCCAACTAATAAATTCACTTGTAGCGATCGCCTCAATTTCTGTCAAGCGTTGCTCGAAAAAAGTCCTATCTTCTGGAGTCATTCCCCATTTCCAGACCTGTACCCGTGGAGCTTCCCGTTTCGCTAACTCCATCTCCATGACGGCTGTAGAAATGGTACGAACTTTGAGAGTTGCATCAACGGCAAACACTCCCATAAATATTCCAACCAAGGTCAAACCCGATCGCAAGGGGTTTCGCCATAGGGAAGTCCAAGTCAGGAGTATGAGATGAGGTAAAGATAAACTCATAGCTCTTCTTAGGTAAAGGATTACCTAATTATGGCTGATTAACCCTAACTTTGTGCCTCTTCAGGAGGAGAAACCGGGGTGAGACCGTTTGATGCCAGGCGCTATTTTCGAGCCATTAATTGAATCTGCTGCAACAAACACTCTACTTCAGCTTCTAAGTGCAAATATTTGACTTGTTGATCTGCTTGATACAAGTTCTGCATCTTTTTCCAGGATTCCTTGGCTTGAATGGAGGTTGATACAGATTTATTTTGGGTAGCTAAGGCAACAGTAGAAGAAGTTGTCATATTTTTTAGGAGTATATGCTTATTTAAACCACGGGAGAATTATAGCCTAACTCTCGCGAATCATCAAGTTTTGTAACGAGCAACTAGAAACGGGTGATGCTCAATTGAAGGATACCAGCAGCGATCGCCGTCCAGAGCAGCAAAATGATGATTCCTCCAGGAATAAAGGTCAATAGCCCAATTCCTCGGAGTACCCAGAGAAGAACAGCTCCTAGAAGGCTAAATACAAACAACCAGTAGACTGGACTACTCGATCTCATATTCATCGTTATTTGGCAAACTCCATCCTAGATTGAGGTTTTGGCCAAGGAATGTTAGCATGTTTGGCCAAGTAGTGAGCAACGGCGATCGCCCCTCGTTGATTAATATGGCTGGGATCGGCGAAATAGCCCGGATTTTTGAGGTTATCTAATTCCCGACTAACCAGATTGACCACCTGTAAGCCCTGATGATCCGACCATTGGTTAAGTTCCTGGTGAAAAGCTTGTTCATACCCTAAACGAACTGGATCGAGATAATCAGCAGTCAGGGGAAGATTAACAAAGACGAGGGGAACTCGTTGTCTTTGAGTATAGCTGAGGAGATTAGAGAGGGCGATCGCCTGTTCTCCCTGAAGATAGAATTGACTATAATCCCCATCAAACTGTCCAGCGATGCGAGGATATTGGCTATAGTAAGTTTGAGGATTAAACACCTGCTGAACCGGTAAAAAGCCCAAAGGAGTTAAATCACTCAAGGTGCGGTTAGCCTGGATAGTCGCTAAAGCCTTATCCCAGATTGAAGCTTGATGGCGTTCCGAAACGGGAGGCAAGAGACAAGGGGAACTGAGGGCACTAGAAATTAAAGAAACCGATGGTTCTGAACTCGCAAAGGGTACAGGAAAGTCATAACACTGCTCAGAATTCGCTAAAGGTAGGGGAACCATCGGACGCACTCCGGCTAAAAGCAATTGATAGCCTTCAGATGCAAGAATCGATTCATAAGTGCGATCTGGGCGACCACTATTAAATGCTCGTACCCCATCAGCCCACAGAAGGAGACGGGGAAGTTGATCGGGGGTGAGAATTTCTCGAATCAACAGATCTACCACTTGGGCGGTTGCACCGTTGATGCCAAAATTATAAATGCTCAATTCTTGCCCCTGTTCCTCTCCTAGGGCTTTTCTCAAGGCAAAGGGATCGACCCCTTGCAGGGCGCGGGAACTGCCCACAATCAGAATATCCGGGGGGCCATAGAGGGCCACCTGATGCAAATACCAGCCCAAATGCTCATTGAGGCGTTGAGAGCCAAAATTAGCGGCAGTAAAGCGGGTTAAACCCGGTTGGGGAAAGCCTCCTTCCATGGCTAACCAACCAGAAAACCTGGGTTCTGGAGTTTCTAGGCTAGAAACCTCAGTGGGAGGCAGGGCATAGCCTTGCCAGGGGCGATCGCTACTTCCCGAAGTTAGAAGTACACTGGGCAATAGGAATAACAGGAGCTTCATCACTATAGATCCATTTTGATGCTCTGTTCCTAAGATAAAGGCGATCGAGGGATAACAGTATAGATTTATTAAATGAGTTGATGTTACAAAACTTTATTATTTACCCCTCATCCTCTATACTACCCAAAGGCTTATTTGTACGAGTTACATGAAGGAGTACAGAATCGCATGATGGTGTCGGAGGCACAAAGACCCCTGACCGTTCCCAAAGAGTTGCTTCATCCACCTGAGACCTTTTTGAATCTCAATGTGATCATGTTTATGGCAGCTCTGATCTTAATTGGGCTGTCAGTCTGGGGATATTGGTGGGGGGGGTTACCCCATTGGCTCTCATTTGTCGAGAGTATTTTGGCATTGCATTTAGCAGGAACGATCATTCATGATGCCTCCCATAATGCTGCCCATCGCGATCGCCTACTCAATGCCATTCTCGGCCATGGTAGCGCCCTCATGCTCGGTTTTGCCTTCCCCGTCTTCACCCGCGTCCATATTGAGCATCACCTCAACGTCAACGATCCTGAAAACGACCCCGATCATTTTGTCTCCACAGGGGGCCCCCTCTGGCTGATTAACGCCCGCTTCTTCTACCACGAGATCTACTTTTTCAGGCGCAAGCTCTGGAAAAACAATGAACTGCTCGAATGGTTTCTCAGTCGGTTGTTTTTAGTGGCGATCGTTACCGCAGCTTATCATTGGGGTTTCTTGAGCTATATCCTTAACTTCTGGTTCGTTCCCAGTGGCATTGTTGGTTTAGCCCTCGGCCTATTCTTCGACTATCTTCCCCATCGTCCCTTCCATGAAACCGCCCGATGGAAAAATGCCAGAGTTTATCCAAGTCCAATTCTCAATCTATTAATTTTTGGGCAAAACTATCATCTTGTTCATCATCTTTGGCCCTCCATTCCCTGGTACTACTACCAAAAAACCTATGGAGTAATGAAACCTTTATTAGACCGCAAAGGCTGCACCCAAACCCTAGGACTTCTAGAAAAACAGAGTTTCTGGAGTTTCCTTTACGATGTCTTCATCGGCATTCGTTTCGGGGGTCATGGGAAATCTAAGGATTAGTCAAGATACGCAGTGAGTTGGTCTAAAATCCAATTATCCTCTGATTATTCCTATCGTCCATGACTAGCCAAGAACTAGAAGAGCAACTGCTGACTCTATCGCTTGCTGAAAAAGCTGCGATCGTTCAGCATTTGACCCAAAGCATGAGTCTCAGGGGCAAAGGGATCACAAAAAAAACAGGTGTTTGTGGTGGAGAAGCTTGTATCGCTGGCACTCGAATCGCAGTCATTTCCGATTAAGAGTCATCAGTTATAATTGCTCCAGTGACAGGGAGAAGCAGTGATATGGCTGATGAAATGGCTCAATATCATTCCCAGGTAGATGGGGAAATTAAGGGGTTGTCTATTGGTACGGGCAACGTTATCTACAATTATTTCTACAGCCATCCCAAAGCAAGCACAAATGAGGACGTTACCGAAACCGATAGCCTTCGTTGTCCCTATCGAGGATTATTTCACTTTAGCCCCAAGGATGCTGAATACTTTTTTGGTCGGGATGACTTTATTAAGGAACTCTATCAAGCCACTCAAACTCGCAATTTTATTCCCGTTTTGGGTGCGTCAGGGAGCGGCAAATCTTCCGTGGTGTTTGCGGGGTTAGTGCCGAAACTACAGGCGGAAGGCTCTTGGCAGTTTACTTATTTTCGCCCTGGTGTGATTCGCAAACAAGATAAACAGGAGATTGCCGACCCCTTTTATGCTCTGGCTACAGCCCTGGTTCCTCTGTATACGCCTGATTTGAATAAAACAGAACAACTGGCTCAGGGCAATACTTTGGCGGATCTCCTCCGCCGTGGGGAGGTGTTGCTCTCGGATGTTATTGCGACGATTCAAGACAATTATCCTGGCGATCGCCTCCTCTTAATTGCCGACCAATTTGAAGAACTGTATACCGTCTGTACCGACAGAAAAATTCGCGATCGATTTCTCGATATTTTAATTGACAATATCTATACTCCCAGTTCCGATTCTCCCTTGGTGTTGGTACTCACCATGCGGGCGGATTTCTTGGGTAATGCCTTGTCCTATGCCTCCTTTGCTCAAGTGCTGGATGACGATCTGAAAT
This sequence comes from Roseofilum acuticapitatum BLCC-M154, assembly GCF_030068475.1. GTDB lineage: Bacteria > Cyanobacteriota > Cyanobacteriia > Cyanobacteriales > Desertifilaceae > Roseofilum > Roseofilum acuticapitatum. Next base: position 139,938 of record NZ_JAQOSP010000101.1, read on the forward strand.
TGGGAGCAATGAATGATACTCAACTGCGCGAGGTCATTGAAAATCCGGCGCAAAAGCTAGGGATAACTTTTGAACCGGGTTTGGTAAAAACTATTCTTGAGGATCTAGAAAATGAACCGGGAAATTTGCCCTTGCTGGAGTTTACCCTTACTGAACTTTGGAAGCAACGTACAGGCAAGCAAATTACTCTTAACGATTATCGTGCCATTGGTACAGTTAAGGGCGCACTAGCTCGTTATGCGGATGGTATTTTGGATGACCCGAATTGGAATCCGGAACAAATAAAAACAGCTCAACGGATTTTTCTGAAGTTAGTCAATCCTGGAGAAGACGAGCGAGATACTCGCAAACCGGTAATGAAAGCGGATCTCAACCCATCTGAGTGGAATTTTGTCAATAGATTAGCTGATAAGCGCTTAGTAGTTACCGGACAAAATAGTAACCAGGAATACATTGTGGAAATTGTCCATGAAGTTCTGATTGATCGATGGCCTAGACTGCGAAACTGGGTTGACGAAAATAGAGAAATTATGCTTAGAGGCAAAACACTTGAAATGCAGGCAAAAGAGTGGGAAAAAGCAGCAAAAAACAAAGATTATCTATTACAGGGAGAACAATTAAAAAATGCTCAATATTTTCAGGATAAATATAATGATATTTTTGTGTTTTCAAAGTTGGCAGAAGATTTTTTAAACGAAAGTCGAGAAGAAATAAAAATCGCCCGTGAAATAGAATCGTATGCTAATGAATGGGATCGCAATGGCAGAACAAAAGACTGGCTATTGTCATCTAATGAACTAGCATATTTAAAATCAAAATTGTCACAATTTCAACTGGCCAATCGGGAGGTAGAGGTATCTAATTTAGCAAAAAACTTTATCAAAAAAAGTGAAAAATACGATATTTCTTTTCAGAAAAAAAATACAATAATTCTTAGACTCTTCACATTCTTCACATTGATGATCGCTACTCATACTTTTATCATTGAGAGTGCTAATTCAAAAATTTCCGAAGTTAACTGTAAGCGAGATTTGACTCACCTTTCTATAAGATATTTATTATGGTTTAGTCGCTTTGGAAATCAACGGGATTGGGCAAACAAAAATTTTTGTAAAGAAGACTTTTCAGGAATTGATTTTTCTAATCATAGACTCAAATTAGATTCTGCTGATTTTTCAGATGCAATTCTTCACAATGTAAGATTCAGACAAGGCAGTCTTTTTAAAGAAGTTGACTTTGAAAATACCGATTTTAATCTTGCCATTCTTGAAGATGCTGTCTTTATAGATTCAAATCTTAATGGAGCAAACATGACCAATGCAATTTTAGCAAATGCAAAATTTATTGATACTACACTTCAAGCAACTTCTTTTTCTGGTACTACTTTAGACCGTGCTATTTTCATTAGATCTGACTTGTTAAATTCAACCAATTTAACAGAAGATATAGTTGATAAAATTATCTCAGGTAATATTAAAATTTGTCACTCTGAATTGCCTTCAAATATTAACGTTCCTCCTAACCGAGATTGCGAAGATGAAACCGTTAATAGGTGGAGGTAATCCCAAATCCGACTACTACAGGGTGTATACGCCAAATGCTACTGCTTGCGACGCAAGCAGTAGCCAATTCGGTTTATATCCTACATAGGGCTTGCTGTACAAGTCTGAAACTTAGACTGGATGGCAGTCACAGTAAAATTGACCTTTGCGATCCTGACATTCGTCCTTACACTCATAATAACTGGTATCGTCTTGTACGATATGGTATCCGTCGTTATTCTCCTTTACATACCTACACTTTTTAATACGATCTTGAAGTTTAGCCCGCACATCAAAAACTGAGTTTAGATTGCGGCCATGACTAGTCGGCAAAGCAAAGCGACTATTTTCTTCACTAAATTCGCCGAGCGCCTTAGCAGCTTCTTCGGAGATATCCGACTTTGGTGAATTCATACCAGCAATGAGAACGCGGGTGGCGAGTTTTTGATATTCTCGAACTTTCAGCAAGCTTTTGGCTGCATAAATATGTTTTTTGCCAATTTCAGGTTTAGCCTTGCGTGCTTCTAGGATATTTTCTAATCCGTTTTTAAAATCTGCATTATCGCTTAATCGCTTTTCTAAGTCTTCAGTCATCAAACCTTTAGCCTTAAGGGTTTGAGTAATCACTTGATGGATGTCGTCTACAACCGTTTTACTTTCTTCATCTGGATCGACTTCTTTTACACAAGCAACTAAGGCTAGAAGACCATCGGTTCGGGGCGATCGCGAACTAAAATGATGCTCTGATAGCGAAAGCTGGACTTCTTCAATTTCTCCAGCGTCAATCTTGCGCTTGATGATCGCATCAAACTCATTGCGAATTTCGTCTAATTTTTCTCTGAGCTTGGGATAATCAGCAGACATTTTCAGTTTCCTCTTAGATAAAACAGTGGGCGATACAGTGGGTTCAGATGGGGATGAAAATAAGGTGACGCTTGAGGGTTGAAGTCCAACTTCCTGAGTTATGACGGGTGGGGTAGATGCAGGGGTAGAAATGGGCGGAGGGTTTTCTGTTACGTTGGGTTGAATGGCTTGAATGGCTTCCCAGGCGTTGGCTAAACCATGTCCGGTGTGAATGTCATGACCGATCGCCACCTGATGTCTTGGATAAGCCTTGGATTCCAATGTAACATCAGTGGCTGTATCCTCCAGAATGTTGGCAATTCTTTCTGGAGATAAACTGGGGTCAATTTGTTTCATTAAAGCACAGATGCCCGCCAGTTGGGGAGCGGCTGCGGATGTGCCGCTAAAAGCTGCCCAGCCATCGTTAGCAGTTGTGCCATCTCCCCGTTGGGCATATTGATCGTCCGTTTGACATCCCGGTGGAATGGGCAACATCAGATACTGACCGTGGGGAAGATGTCCCACCAAACCACAAACATCGGGAACCGTGCGATCGCGATATACGGGACTAATAAACCCACTGCTATAACTACTCGCTTCGAGTTCGTGCCGATGAGACTCATCCAAAGGCATGTAAACACCTCCAGCAGCAATGACTTCTGGATGTTGGGCCGGAAATCCCCAATGACCGTTACCCGCAGCAAAAATGACAATAATGCCTTGATTGATCGCTTCAGCCACCAAGCTGGCTAGGACTTTATTGTAAGGAGAGAGGATGGAGCGTCTCTGGTCACTGCCCCAACTACAGGAAATGATATCCGGTTTTAGGGCGATCGCCTCCCGCAACGCGGCGATCGAATTCAGATTCCGCGACGGCCGCTTATACAGGGCCACATCTGCCTTAACCATGGTAAAGTCTACCTCTGGCGCGATGGCAAACAAGTTCGCCGACTCTCCCGTTCCATGGCCATGATCGTCTTTTTTGGGTTCCGATGAACCGGGAGCTAACACCACCTTTCCTCGGTATCCATTTCTTCGGAAAAAGGGATGCTCGTACCAACCGGAGTCCACCATCACCACTTTCACCCCTCGACCCGTAATTCCGAGTTGATGCAGGCGATCGCCGTTCAACCCCTTGGCAATATCCTTGGGTGCATAAAGATGGCGCGATCGGTCAATAAAAGGAGGAAACGCTGCCGGAATATTGGGTCGAATGGCATAATAAATCGGCTCATTAATGGCAATACCTGCCACTTCATTTGCCCAAGTCGTTTTAGAGGTATCAATTTCGCCTTTGGGTTTATTATCCAAAGAGTCCAGATAAGTCCCCATAGCGCAATCTGAAAACCCTTTGTTGACCAGGCGCTCCCGTGCGATCAGACGGGTATTAAATTCTCGCTCATATAATTCTGGCGGCCCAGCAATACTAATCGAGGAGCGACCCACGGATAAGACTTCAAATTTTGCTTTTCGCAGACGATTTTCAGTTTCTTCAAGTAAACGAGGGTCAGCATCAAACTGAGCCACATTTTTACTGGTGACTAGGGTGGGAGAGGAAAGCAGAGATTCTCCCGTTGCTGCCACCACAACAGCTTCTGCATAAACTTTGGGTGGTAACTCTGTGGAACTTTGCCGATACATTGAGTTTTGTTCCTTATTCTTAGATCATTTTAATATCAATTCTGGATCAATGGGGAAGGCGATCGCTTGTGACACAACAACGGCGAATAACATTATCGAATTATGCCCAACAGATGGGGGTTTCCTATAAAACAGCTTGGCGCTGGTGGAAGCAGGGACGGTTGATGGGGGAGCAGTTGGAGAATGGTGCGATTTGGATTGAGGAGTCGATGTTATGGACAGAGGAGGAACGGGAACAGGATTGGTTAAAGAAACAGCTCAAAATTGCGGCTCAGGAGCGGGAAGAGTTGAGAAACCTTTTGTATGAGGTTTTAGCGCAATTACAACAGTTACAGGGCACTCCGGAGCCTAATCCTTGGCCGTCTGAGGTGGGGATGGACTATAGTCATCTGGTAGATTTGTTGGCGGCGGGGAGTTGGCAAGAGGCAAATGAGTATACCTGGTTGTTAATGTTGGCGCTTGCCGGATGTGAGGAGGGGAATGAGCTGGGGTTGGAGGAGATGGAAGGGCTGCCGAGGACGGATATGGAGACGTTGGATCGGCTGTGGTATGAGTATAGTGAGGGTCGGTTTGGGTTTGGGGTGCAGGAATGGATTTGGGAGGAGTGCGATCGCCATTATGAGGTATTCTGCGATCGCATTGGTTGGCGCTCTCAGTCCAAATGGTTAAGCACCGATCAACTCATCTTTTCTTTGTCTGCACCTGTGGGACATCTTCCGGCGATTATCTGGCGTAACCGGGCGTGTTATGGTTTAGGCTATCATTCTCCAGAAGAAGTGTTAGAAGCCTTGTTTTCAATTGTACCCAAAGCAATATAGTTTACCATCGCTACGGCGATCGGGGATCTATTTATGATTGATTATCTCGATCCAAATTCTCTAACACTTCAGTCACCGTTTCTAGAGGCAGATCCAATAATTGGGCGATCGTTTCTGGAGATAATCCATAAGTCGCCATCCGAGGAATGTTCTCTAGTTGGGCTTCTTGTCGTCCTTGCTGTTCTCCTTGCTGTTCTCCTTCTTGGAAAGCTTCTTGGTAAACCTTGGTTTGTCGAATATCGCTCAGTCCTAACAGGGTATCAGTTTTCATATTAAGTCCGATTAAATGATGATTGTGATTTTAACTAGCTATAAAATCGGTAAAACTCGTAACTGTCTTGAAAGGGAATATCCTGAAAAGCGTGATGGATGATCTGGCGATCGCACAATACTTGCCCTAACTGCACCGCTTGCCCTTGTTTGAGCTTCAGTTCTTTCATCCACCAATCTATGGCTTCTGCGGCTACAAATACACCGGGATAAAAATTGCCCCGATACCATCGATCCTTAATTTCTATTCCTTCTTGCCCTTGCATTTTCTGCACCAGATACTCCAATGCTGTATCGGTTAACTCTAAAGGGGGAGTGTTCTCTGGTTGTGGATCTTCTTTACTCTTTTGCAAGTGCTGTAAAATTTCGTCTAAATGGCTCGATCGCAAATGTAAATCCCGTTGAGGATAGGGAATTTCCATCTTATAGTAGCGTAGGGCTTTCTCTAAACGAAAATAGAGGTCACTTTTGAGCTTAAACTGTCCGCGAGGTTCCCTAATCCATACCAATAGCTCAAAATCTAAAGAACTCTCTCCAAATCCCTTAAATAACACTTGGGGAGGAGGATCAACCATCACATCTGTATGGGAGTTGGCCGTGTTTATAAGTACCTGGCGAACCTGTTCCGGGTCGCAATTATAGGAGACTCCCACGGGTAATCGCAGCCGCGACACTGGGTTACTATGGCTCCAGTTAATCACCTCCGTCTCCAAAAACCGGGAATTGGGCACAATAATGGAAACCTGATCTAAGGTTAAAATCTGGGTGCTGCGAGCGCCTACCTGTTCGACTGTTCCCATTAAATTAGCGACTTCAACAAAATCACCTGCTTGCACATGGCGCTCAAAGGTAATAATCAAGCCACTAATCAAATTATTGGCGATATTTTGCAGTCCAAACCCAATCCCTACCCCCAACACACTGGCAATAATGGTTAAAGAGCTAACATCTAATCCCCAAATCTGTAAAATAAGTAACAGCCCTAGAAACATGAGTAGGGATTGCACGAGTACCCCTAATACGTCTTGCACGGCGCGATCGGTACTGGTAAAGGCTAGGACACGGGTTCGGAAGAGGCGAGTGAGCGATCGCACCCCAACCCATAACCCGGCGGTTAGTCCGATTAAAGTGAGCAGATCTAGCAGAGAGTAGCTATTCTCATTCAGGGTAAAAATGGGGTCGATCAAACTTTCCAGAATCAGATCAAAAAGCCAATAGCGCGATCGCCGCAACAGGGGAAAGAGATCGGTGAGATAATACCCTACGGCCCACCACAACCCAAACAGCAGCCCAAAACGGACTAACTTAATTAGCCGATGCAGTAATTTTTCCGAAATTTGTAAGTTCCGAATCCGTAATTCTCCAGCCGAGATCCAAGTGCCCAGACGACGCTCTCCTAGCTTGACTCCCTGATTCATCCCTAGGTGAAGGGAGATCGCCGCTAACAGCACCCCCAGCATTACCAATACCGCTTGGCGGAGATACTCACCTGTGCGCTCATACTGAGCTGTCTCAATCTCATTTAAAATCAAAGCGGCATAGCGCCGCGCTTGGGATTCTACCGTTCGCTCTCCTCGCACATCCTGGGGAGTCACGGTTAACAGATAGGAGCGATCGAAACTTAAAATCGCTTGCTCATTATCTGGATCGATCTCGTATTGGGGGGTACTGTTGCGATCTTGGAGATAGGTTTGCAGCAGTTGTTCTAATTTGAGGTTAATCACCTCCGCCCTCTCAGGAGCTGGAAATCCTACAATACCGGTAATTTCAAATAAAACCTTACCATCCATTTGCACGGTGGCCCGTTCTTCGATGGGACTAAAGGGCGATCGCCCCCAACTGGGGTAAGCGACTACAGTCAAAAGACACACCAATAGGCTCACCAGTATCCAACGTTGCGATCGCCACCCCAATTTAATCATTTCTGTAATTCCACCCTCAAAGCCTCTTCTACACCCGGTTTAGAGGGTCTAGACTTCTCTAACAGCCAACTCACTAGGGCCCAAGTTCCCACAGCCAGGCAAACGGCCATCACAGCGCCCATCATACCAACGATCCAGGACTGAGACCACCAAGGGGTGGAAGAGATTTGAGTGGGAGAAATTAAGGTGGATCGGCGGGTGCTTTCGGGTTCCGTGGCTTGTGGATCGTACTGACTCACCAAGGTTAAGGTGATTTGATAGGGGCCAATTTCGATCTGATCCTGACTCTGAAGGGGTAAGGTTCCCTGTTGCAGAAGATGATTGTGTAATCGAGTGCCATTAACACTGTGATCGGTTAATAGAATTTGCTTTCCTTCTAGAGTAATCAGGGCATGGAAGCGAGAGACTTTTTTATGGTTGAGTACCACGGGGGTAACGGTCTGATTTTCTAGGGTTTTGGGCATCGAGACCTCTTCTCGGCCCAAGGCAATCGGTAAGGGAAATACGGGATCTTGGCGATCGCCGGTTTCCGGATCTTGCCAACTTAACTGAATGAAAAATGGCTCCTGAGACATAGGGAAAAGGCAACAGAAGAAAGTATCGGTCAATAACCTGTGCTTCTAAGCTATAGTTTCAGCGTTTAATTGACAACACTGGACGAAAGATTGAGGCATACTACTCCTTAGAGGGGAAAAGTTAAATCTCAGGGATAACGGACTTGCTCAGAGTTGAAGGACTGACTAAAACTTATCCGGGAAATCAGATCGCCTTAGATGAGGTGAGTTTTACCCTGGTTCCTCATCAGTTTACGGCGGTGTTGGGGCTGAGTGGGGCGGGAAAAACGACTCTGATGCGGTCGATTTTACAGGTATTGCCGGTCGATCGCGGTCGAGTGTGGTTAGGAGATCGGGAATTGACCAATACTTCACCCCAGGAGTTACAAGATATTCGCGCTCAGATTGCTTTAGTGGCTCAACAGTTTAATTTAGTTCGTCGTCGCAGTGCCTTAGAAAATTGTTTGGGGGGACGGTTGCGGGAGGTTTCTCTATGGCAGTGTTTAACGGGGAATTTTGGGCGATCGCTCTTACTCGAAGGACTGGCAGCCCTAGATCGGGTTAAGTTGGTGGATGTGGCTTTTCAGCGAGCCGATCGCCTGTCGGGAGGACAACAGCAACGGGTGGCGATCGCCCGCGCTCTGGTGCAAAATGCCCAGTTAATCTTAGCGGATGAACCGGTAGCCAGTCTCGATCCCCAGACTTCTCATCATGTCTTACAGATTTTGCGATCGCTCTGCGAACAAGAGGGGTTAACGGTTTTATGTAATTTACATCAAGTTGATTTAGCCCAAACCTACAGCGATCGCATCTTAGGACTGCAACAGGGAAAATTAGTCTTAGATGTAGCCAGCGATCGACTCACTCCAGAGCAATTGAATTATCTTTACACGGATCTCCGCTAAATTCGTTAATTCAATCCCGATTTACATTTATCATAAGCATAAATAACCGATTCCAGGTTGTAGAGTTCAGCACAAATCCGATCGTTCTGATTGTTTCTCCGTATCCTGTTATTATCTTGGGAATTTGCAAATATGCTGTATCCCTCTTCCTCGTCACCGATCAATATCATTGTCGCCCATCCCCAACCGGAATGTTTGGCTTGGCTCTCTACCTTTCTGGTTGAACAAGGATACTCTGTTAAATGGGCTACTGAAATTTCCCAAGTTTTAACCTTAGTGGATACCGTCGATCCGAGTTTAATCTTTTTAGAAGTTGGGATTTCTAATTTTGCCCCTTTAAAGATTTGTACTGCCCTTCACCCTTATCTAAATGTACCAATTTTAGCCCTAAATTCCTCCGGTGCTTCCGTAGATAAGACTCAGTTCTTTGAAGCAGGAGTTAAAGATTATCTAGTGGCTCCCTTCAACTTGATGGAACTACAGGTGAAGACCGCTAGTTATACTCAGCATCAAAAAACACAGAAAGCAAACCAAGCTTTATCGCGATCTCTCCAGAAAAAAGACTACATTATCGAACAACTCGAAGCCAGTTGGGTACTATCAGAAGAGCGATTTCATAAAATCTTCTTTTCTAGTCCCAGTTTACTTTTTTTGATGAGCTATGAACAGGGAACAATCTTAGAAATAAATGAACACTTCCTGAACTATACAGGCTACGATCGAGCGGCAATAATTGGAGAAGATATATCCCAGTTAAATTCTTTTTTATCTTCTGAAAACTGGGATTACTTACATCAAATTCTCGCCAAAAAGAAAGAAATATCGAATATAGAAATCAGCTTTTTCAACAAAGATCATGAGCAAAAAACAGGTTTAATTTCAGCCCAAGTCATTCAACTCGGAGGACAAAAATATTTATTATTTAATATCAGTGATATTACTGAATTGAAATCCTCTAAGCAGTTATTACAAAATTCAGAAAATCAGCTCGTTGCCATGTTTGGGGCTATGGATGAAGCAATTATGGTATTTAATTATGAAGGAGAATGCATTAAAGTTGCTCCCACTCGCTCCCCCATTCATTCACATCACAATCTTGAAACCATTGCTCCCGCCAAAGTGGCTGAATTTCACCAGTATTGGACACGCCATGTTATCGATAAAAATACGACCATAGAAAACCTTGAATATTGTTGGCCTATGGATGGAGAAGAACATTGGTTTGTGGCGACCATTTCTCCCTTAAAACACAATACAGCTCTTTGGATATGTAGTGAAACTACTGATCAAAAATATGCAGAAAAAAAACTAGGACTACTGGAGCGGGCGATCGCCGCCAGCACCAATGGTATTATTATTAGCGACTCCACTAAACCAGGAAATCCCATTGTCTACGTCAATTCCGGATTTGAAAAACTCACTGGTTATACCCAAGCCGAAATTCTCGGTCGAACTTGCACCATTTTACAAGGAAAAGACCGGAATCAACCTGGATTAACCCACTTAAGACAAGCTCTCAAAGAGAAAAAATCTTGCCGAGTGACGCTCAAAAATCACCGCAAAGATGGTACTGTTTTCTGGAACGATCTCTCCCTCTCTCCAATTTTTAACGAGCAACAAGAACTCCTCTATTATATTGGCGTGCAAACCGATGTTACAGAGCTGAAATTAGCCAAAGATGCCCTTGATGAAAACTATCAAGTATTGCAAAAAGAAATAGAAGGACGCAAACAGATTGAATTAGCGTTGCGGAAGAGTGAAACCCAATATCGTCAGTTGGTTGATTCTGCAAACAGCATCATATTACAAATCGATTGTCAAGGAAATGTTGTATTTTTCAATGAATTTGCTCAACGTTTTTTTGGCTACACCGAAGAGGAAATTATCGGTCAAAACATCAAAGGGACAATTGTGCCCATAAAAGATACAGATGGGCAAAGTTTATATCCGATAATTGACCAAATTTTAGCCAGCACAGAACAGTATGCCACCTATGAAAATGAAAATCAGTGCAAGAATGGCGATCGCGTGTGGGTTGAATGGACAAATCGCGTACTCTATAATGAATCTGGACAAGCGATCGGTATCTTGAGTGTCGGTATGGATGCTACCGCTCGGAAACAGATCCAAATTGCCCTACAAAGTGCCAAACAATCGGCAGAAATAGCAAACCAGACCAAAAGTCAATTTATTGCCCGGATGAGTCATGAACTTCGCACTCCCTTGAACGCGATCCTAGGATTTACCCAAATTCTCAAGCAGGAATCTTTGCTCAGTGGAGAACATCAGGAATATTTGCACATTATTAATCGTAGTGGTGAACATTTATTAGACCTAATTAATGATATTCTCTCTTTATCTAAAATTGAAGCCGGTAAAATCAGTTTAGAAGAAACTTGCTTCGATCTACATCGGTTGGTCTATGAAGTACAGGATATGTTAAGACTCAAAGCAGATCGCAAAGGACTTCGGTTATCGACTCACTTTGATCCCAAAGTTCCCAGTTGGGCGATCGCCGATCAAGGCAAATTGAGACAAATTCTGATGAATCTATTATCGAATAGCGTTAAATTTACTGATCGAGGAATAGTGAGTATTCGAGTCTTTCCCGCTCCTAATAGGGATCAACGTCCAACCCAAGAGTATATCTGGGAAATCCAAGATACAGGTGAAGGCATAGACCCAGAGGAATTACCCTTACTGTTTGAACCCTTTATACAAACTCGCTCAGGGGTGAAATCTGGACAAGGGACTGGACTCGGTTTGACCATTTGTAAACAACTGGTGCAACTGATGGGGGGGGAGATTAAAGTTTCTTCCCAAGTAGATGTTGGCACTTTAGTGACGATGCAACTGCCCTTACGAGAGGTTCATCCAGAAGATATTCCAGAGAAAACGGTGGAAAAACAGCCTATAGCCTTAGCTCCCCATCAACCCATCTATCGAATTTTAGTCGTGGATGACCGTTGGGAAAACCGGCGACTGTTATTGAAACAACTTCAACCCCTAGGTTTTGAGGTCTGGGAAGCAGATAATGGGGAAACCGCCTTAACGCTATGGGAAAATTGCGCTCCTCATCTGATCTGGATGGATCTGCAAATGCCTGTTATGGATGGGTATCAAGCCACTCGTTTAATTCGGATGCAAGAGGAAAAAACTGGCCGAGCTGCCATTCCGATTTTAGCGCTCACAGCCAGTGCATTGGAGGAAGATCAAGTTTTGATTGAGGCGGCTGGATGCAATGAATTAGTTCATAAGCCGGTGACTCAAGCTGTTTTATTGGCAAAAATGAGTGATTATTTGGGTGTGGAATATATCTATGAAACCCCTGAAAATCAGGAGATTGTTCCCCATCCCAGTTATGAGACAGAGAGGACATTATCCAGGGAGCAGTTGATGGAGATGCCGATCGATTGGGTCAATGAATTATATCAAGCTGCTCTTGAAGCGGATGAAGAGTATATCCAAAAATTGTTGCTAGAGATTCCTAATCATCAGTCTGACTTAAGGGAGGCGATCGCCGATTTAGTCGCCCATTACCGCCTGGATCTGATTCTGGAGACCACTCTAGAGGCGATCGAGGGTCAAAGATCTTGATCGGAGTCAGGAATACCAATGTTATAACGGGAAAGAGGCGATCGCAGCTCAGGGGTCTTGGCTATTGCCTTCATAGCCCCATTTTCATTTGGGATTTTAGAGAATGCCAGACAATATTAGTTCACCCTCTTGTCAGGATATTTTAGTCGTTGACGATAATCCGAATAACATCCGATTTTTATCTCGGATTCTCACCGAACAAGGGTATCGTGTTCGCAAAGCGATTAATGGAGAATTAGCCCTCAATGCCGTCCACTTTTCGCCCCCTGATTTAATTTTGCTGGATATTATGATGCCCGATATGGATGGGTATGAACTCTGCGAACGAATTAAATCTAATCCAACCTATCGATCTATACCCGTTATTTTTGTCAGTGCCTTAAGCGGAGATTTAGATAAAAACAAAGCCTTTAAAGTTGGAGGGAATGATTATATCACAAAACCCATCCAAGTTCAAGAAGTTCTTTCTAAAATTAACATTCAACTCAGTCTACTCAATTTGCAACATTTGCTCACCCAAGAAGCACAAGCTCGGCAACAAGCGGAATACAATTATCGCAGTATTTTTGAAAACGCCATTGATGGCATGTTCCAAAGCACTGCGGAAGGTCAATTTATCAAAGCTAATTTAGCCCTGGCTCAACTTTATGGCTATGATTCCCCAGAAGAACTGATGGCTACCATTACCAATATCAATGAAAATTTTTATGTTCGTCCTCAACGCCGAGATGAATTCTTAGCCTACATGGAAATCTATGATTTTGTAGAAGAGTTTGAATCAGAAATTTATTGTAAAAATGGCGATATTATTTGGATCTCAGAAAGTGTGCGTAAGGTGACCAACGATCGTGAAGAGTTGCTCTATTTTGAAGGAACAGTACGAGATGTTACCGAAAAAAGACAGATTGAAGATGAACTTCGCAAACAAAGAAGAATGTCTGAAGAACTGCTGCTGAATATCTTACCTCAATATATTGCTGAAAAACTGAAAAGAAATCGTCATACCATTGCCGATTACTTACCTGAAGTAACAGTTTTATTTGCTGATTTAGTCGGATTCACAGAGCTTTCAGCCAAAATCAATCCTACGGAGCTGGTTACTTTGTTGAATGAAATTTTTTCAGACTTCGATCAACTGACCAATCATTATGGACTGGAAAAAATAAAGACTATCGGGGATGCTTATATGGTGGTAGGAGGATTGCCCGTTTACCAGAATATTAAGCATCGAAAATCAATTGAACGAGTCGCTAAACTTGCTTTAGATATGCAAAAAGTTATCAAAAAATTTAATCGTCCCCGCGTTCTAGAAAAATTCCTGGAAACCGATGACGATCAACCCTTTGAACTGCGAATTGGGATCAATACGGGTGCGGTAGTTGCGGGTGTCATTGGAGTCAGTAAACTGCAACTGGATTTATGGGGAGATACAGTAAATATTGCTTCTCGGATGGAATCCCAAGGGTTGCCGGGGAAAATTCAAGTGACTGAAGCAACCTATGAGCAATTGAAAGACAAGTTTATTTTAGAAAAAAGAGGAATCTTTAATGTGCGAGGTCGAGGAAAAATGACCACCTATTGGTTAATTGGTGAGTGTGAATCATGAAGAATCAATCCCGTTGGCTGGGATGGGGGTGTGCGCTTTTGTGTATCTTGCTGTGGGGTTCCGCTTTTCCGGGAGTTCGCTATGCGGTGCAAACGATTCATCCCCTAAATTTAGTGGCCTTTAGATTTTTGATTGCTGCTTTGATCTTAGCCCTCTTTGCTGCAATTTCCGGCAAAATACGTCTCCCCCATGCTGGAGATTTACCGCGATTATTGCTGCAAGGATGTTTAGGGGTGTCTTTCTATCATTTCCTATTATCTTGGGGACAGACTGTAGTTCCGGCAGGAACAGCGAGCATTTTAAATGCTTCAAGTCCTTGTATGGCGGCAATTCTAGCGACTGTTATGCTCAAAGAATCTTTGCCCCTTCAAGGGTGGTTAGGCATGGCTTTGGGGTTAGGGGGAATGGTGTTGATTGTTGTCGGAAAAGGAGAAGATTTGAGTTTTGCGGCTTCTTCTGGACTGATTTTAATAGCGGCTTTTTCCCAAAGTGTCTATTTTGTCCTGCAACGCCCGTTTTTTAAGCGTTATTCTCCTTTAGAATTAGCCAGTTATACGGTCTGGTTAGGAACATTACCGATTCTCTTCTTTGTGCGATTCCCGGATACGGTGGAAGTGGGTTTAGTGGTGGCTTATTTGGGGATTTTTCCGGGGGCACTGGCCTATATTGCTTGGACATATACTTTAGCGCACTTACCGACGGCCCAAGCGTCGAGTTTCCTCTATTTAGTGCCTATTATTGCTACCCTCATCGGTTGGCTGGTGTTGGGGGAACCGTTAACGCTGAATGTGGCGATCGCCGGTGCTATGATTCTGGTGGGTGTATTTTGGGTTAATCAGAGCCAGAGCAAGGTACACTGAAACTTTGGATAGCCATCATTATCGCTCTCGAAACATCCGGCAATATGTCTACATTCCTCTTAGAAGTGGGTACAGAAGAACTCCCTGCTGATTTTATCACCAGTGCTATCGACCAGTGGCGATCGCTCATTGCCCAAAGTTTAGCAAATGAACTCCTCACCCCCAGAAGTATCGAGGTCTATGGCACTCCCCGTCGTCTCTGTGTCCTGATTGACGGATTACCTCTGCAACAACCTGACCGAGAAGAAGAAGTCAAAGGCCCCCCCGCAAAAGCGGCATTTAAAGACGGCAAACCCACAAAAGCAGCAGAAGGATTTGCCAAAAAACAAGGGGTAAATATAGAAGATTTTGAGATTCGACCCACGGAAAAAGGGGATTTTGTCTTTGTTCGCCAACAGATTCCCGGCCGCTTACTTGCTGAACTGTTGGCTGCATGGGTTCCCCAATGGATTTCTGGGTTAGAGGGAAGACGGTTTATGCGTTGGGGAGATGGCCAAATTCGCTTTCCTCGTCCCATCCGTTGGTTAGTCGCCCTGTTGGATGACCAGGTACTGCCGATTGTACTCGAAAATGGTTCAACTCAAATTGTCGGCGATCGCCTCTCCTACGGTCATCGCGTCCTCCATCCTCAACCGGTGAGTCTTGAGCAAGCATCGGACTATCTAGCAGCCATGGAGTCGATTTTTATTCAGGTTGACCCGCAAAAGCGCGAAGAAATCATCAAAACTCAAGTTAAAGCTTGTGCGGAAAAAGTGGGCGGATATGCCCGTATTTCACCGGATTTACTAGCAGAAGTGACTAACTTAGTCGAATATCCGACGGCAGTGGTGGGCAAATTTGATGATGACTTTTTGCAAATCCCCACCGAAGTCACCACCATGGAAATGGAATCCCATCAACGCTATTTTCCGGTGTTTCAATCGGAAACATCAGCAGAACTCTTACCCTATTTTATTACCGTTTCTAACGGTGACCCCGCCAAATCTGACCTGATTGCCCAGGGAAATGAACGGGTGATTCGCGCTAGACTCGCTGATGGTCAGTTTTTCTATCAAGCAGATTTAGCTCAACCCCTAGAACGTTATGTCGAGAAGCTGGAAACGGTCACATTTCAGGAAAAATTAGGCTCCGTTCGCGATAAGGTGGAGCGCATTCGCACTTGTGTGCGGGTGTTGGCCGAGCAACTCCAGTTAAGCAGTGAAGAGCGGGAATTATGCGATCGCACGGCCCTATTATGTAAAGCCGATTTAGTCACCCAAATGGTGTACGAGTTCCCCGAATTGCAGGGAGTGATGGGAGAAAAGTATGCCCGTGCTAGTGGAGAATCGGAAGCCGTTGCTACCGGCATTCTAGAGCATTATCTGCCCAAAGGGGCTGGGGATAGTTTACCGCAAACTCTGGTCGGTCAAATCGTGGGAATGGGCGATCGCCTGGACACATTAATTAGTATCTTTAGTTTAGGCATGATTCCCACCGGTTCCTCCGATCCCTTCGCCCTCAGACGCGCTGCTAATGCCATCATTAGTATTACCTGGGATGCCAACTTACCCCTCGATCTCCACCAACTGCTCACTGATAGTGTAGCCTCCTGTTGGCCCAATGCAGAGCTTCCCGATTTAGTCCCCACCCTAGAAGACTTCTTCCTACAACGCATCCGCACCCAACTCCAAGAAGATAAAAGCATTGATTACGATCTCGTCAATGCCGTTTTAGGGGAAGATGACCCAGAATACGCCAGTCGTGGATTAGCCGATCTGCTAGACTTGCTCAAACGCGCCCTATTTTTGCAAGAAATCCGCACATCGGGCAAATTAGACGAAATTTACGCCACCGTCAACCGTTCCACTCGGTTAGCGGTTAAAGGAAGTTTGGATAAAGAACAACTCGATCCCGTAGGAGTCGTCAAACCCGACTTATTCGAGCAAGCCTCAGAACAAGCCTTTTACGATGCCATGGTAAAAATTGTTCCCCAAACCCAACGCTGTCAAGAAACCCGCAACTATCAAGATTTAGTCACTGCTTTAGCGGAAATTGCGCCGACGGTGAGTCGCTTTTTCGATGGCGAAGATAGCGTTTTGGTGATGGCTGAAGACGAAAAAATACAAACAAACCGGTTAAATTTACTGAGCATTCTGCGGAATCATGCGCGGGTATTGGCGGATTTTGGGGCGATCGTCAATTAAAGAAAAGGTGATACAGCGCAAAGCGCTGTATCGGTGGACAGTAGGAAAAGATCCCCCCTTGCCCCCCTTAAAAAGGGGGGAATAGGAAAGTCCCCCTTTTTAAGGGGGATTTAGGGGGATCAAGATGTCCCACATAACAGCGAAAACTGC
>NZ_JAQOSP010000102.1 GCF_030068475.1 Roseofilum acuticapitatum BLCC-M154
CCGCCTGGGGAGTACGGTCGCAAGATTAAAACTCAAAGGAATTGACGGGGGCCCGCACAAGCGGTGGAGCATGTGGTTTAATTCGAAGCAACGCGCAGAACCTTACCAACCCTTGACATCCTGATCGCGGTTACCGGAGACGGTTTCCTTCAGTTCGGCTGGATCAGTGACAGGTGCTGCATGGCTGTCGTCAGCTCGTGTCGTGAGATGTTCGGTTAAGTCCGGCAACGAGCGCAACCCACATCCTTAGTTGCCAGCAGTTCGGCTGGGCACTCTAGGGAAACTGCCCGTGATAAGCGGGAGGAAGGTGTGGATGACGTCAAGTCCTCATGGCCCTTACGGGTTGGGCTACACACGTGCTACAATGGTAGTGACAATGGGTTAATCCCAAAAAGCTATCTCAGTTCGGATTGGGGTCTGCAACTCGACCCCATGAAGTCGGAATCGCTAGTAATCGCGTAACAGCATGACGCGGTGAATACGTTCCCGGGCCTTGTACACACCGCCCGTCACACCATGGGAGTTGGTTCTACCCGAAGGTGGTGCGCCAACCTGTTCGCAGGAGGCAGCCAACCACGGTAGGATCAGCGACTGGGGTGAAGTCGTAACAAGGTAGCCGTAGGGGAACCTGCGGCTGGATCACCTCCTTTCTAAGGATTTTCCTGGTATCTTGAGCTTGCTCTTGATCGTGGAAAACTTAGCAGCTTCGCAAGAAGCATAAGGTCATCGTAAGATGACCGCATCGAACCGAGCCGTCCTCATATCTCTTCAGAAACATGAACGGGTTACCGCCCGGGACTTGGGTCGGTAGCTCAGGTGGTTAGAGCGCACGCCTGATAAGCGTGAGGTCGGAGGTTCAAGTCCTCCTCGACCCACCAACCTGCTTTCCTGCTTGCAGGAAGGTCAGGCGCAGCAGTGCATTCGCGCAGGCGAGTGTCACGGAAGCGGTTAGTCCGACTGGCGTCACAGTCCTCTTTTTCCAAAGAGTTTGCTGGTGGGACGCACGTTTCGCTTCCGCGAAGCACTTTGGGGCCTTAGCTCAGCTGGGAGAGCGCCTGATTTGCATTCAGGAGGTCAGCGGTTCGATCCCGCTAGGCTCCACCAAAACCCGATTTCGATTTGACCGTTAAGCGCATGAGCGTTTAGCCGTCCAATCGGACGAATTGACATCGTATAGAGAGATACAAACATCAGTTTCTTCACTGATCTGCCAAGTGCGGCGGATCTGGGGTTCGACCCCGCAGGTGAAGATAACTAATCCAAGTCAAGTACACTAACCCAAGACCATCTTCGGATGGTCGACAAAGTTCCCCCGGACGAACCAGTCGGGGGAGCGGGAAAGTATGCTTTTGATCAATGCCCGGCCTTTTCACAAAAGGGGGTCGGGTGCAGAAAAAGCCTGTCTTTTTCTGGATCAAATCAAGCGCGAGAAGGGCGTTTGGTGGATGCCTTGGCAGTAAGAGGCGATGAAGGACGTGATACTCTGCGATAAGCGTAGGTGAGCCGAGAATAGGCTTTGACCCTGCGATCTCCGAATGGGGCAACCCACCTGACAGTTTCCTATTGTTAGCCTTGCTATCAATAGGTCGCTGAAACAGGGATTTATAACCTGAATACATAGGGTTATAAAGGCAAACCCGGGGAACTGAAACATCTAAGTACCCGGAGGAAAGGAAATCAACAGATACTCCCCTAGTAGCGGCGAGCGAACGGGGACCAGCCGAGCGATGAGAGTGACAAGAACAACCTGGAAAGGTTGGCCATAGTGGGTGACAGCCCCGTATTGGAAGCTCAATTCGACGTATTAAGTAGGGCGGGACACGTGAAATCCTGTCTGAACATCGGAGGACCACCTTCGAAGGCTAAGTACTCCTTACTGACCGATAGCGAACCAGTACCGTGAGGGAAAGGTGAAAAGCACCCCGACGAGGGGAGTGAAACAGTACCTGAAACCGAACGCCTACAATCAGTCGGAGGCTCCTTGAGAGCTGACGGCGTACCTTTTGTATAATGGGTCATCGACTTGGTCTCTCAAGCAAGCTTAAGCCGTTAGGTGTAGGCGCAGCGAAAGCGAGTCTTAATAGGGCGAATGAGTTTGAGGGATCAGACCCGAAACCGAGTGATCTAGGCATGACCAGGCTGAAGGTACGGTAACACGTACTGGAGGGCCGAACCCACACCTGTTGAAAAAGGTCGGGATGAGTTGTGCCTAGGGGTGAAAGGCCAATCAAACTCGGAGATAGCTGGTTCTCCGCGAAATCTATTTAGGTAGAGCGTCATCCGAATACCCCGGGGGGTAGAGCACTGGATGGGTAATGGGGCCCCACAGGCTTACTGATCCTAACCAAACTCCGAATACCCGGGAGTACTAGATGGCAGACACACGGCGGATGCTAACGTCCGTCGTGGAGAGGGAAACAACCCTGACCTCCAGCTAAGGCCCCTAATTCATGGCTAAGTGGGAAAGCAGGTGAGACGACCAAAACAACCAGGAGGTTGGCTTAGAAGCAGCCATCCTTTAAAGATAGCGTAACAGCTCACTGGTCTAAATAAGTTGTCTTGCGGCGAAGATGTATCGGGGCTCAAGCCATGAGCCGAAGCTGAGGATGCACATAGTGCATGGTAGCGGAGCGTAGTGTGAATAAACTCGTTCCTCTTTAGCGCCCACCCGGGCGTTTTGGAGGACCAGGTTTGACTGTGAAGCCGGGGCGTGAGCCATCCGGTGGAGTGATCACTAGCGAGAATGATGACATGAGTAGCGACAAACAGGGTGAGAGACCCTGTCGCCGAAAGTCCAAGGGTTCCTGCTTAAAGCTAATCTGAGCAGGGTAAGCCGACCCCTAAGGCGAGGCCGAAAGGCGTAGTCGATG
Source organism: Roseofilum acuticapitatum BLCC-M154 (assembly GCF_030068475.1). GTDB lineage: Bacteria > Cyanobacteriota > Cyanobacteriia > Cyanobacteriales > Desertifilaceae > Roseofilum > Roseofilum acuticapitatum. Next base: position 2,871 of record NZ_JAQOSP010000102.1, read on the forward strand.
GGAACCAGGTTAATATTCCTGGGCCAGGAAGTAGTGACGGATCGTGAAGGTTGTTCACCCTTATCGGATTGGGTGGGCCGCTAATCGGTTCCTGGAAATAGCTCTTCCGTAAGATCGTACCCTAAACCGACACAGGTGGACTGGTAGAGAATACCAAGGCGCTTGAGAGAACGATGTTGAAGGAACTCGGCAAAATACCTCCGTAAGTTCGCGAGAAGGAGGCCCAGTTTCTAGGCAACTAGTGGCTGGGGGCACAAACCAGGGGGTGGCGACTGTTTACTAAAAACACAGGGCTCTGCGAAGTCGCAAGACGACGTATAGGGTCTGACGCCTGCCCGGTGCCTGAAGGTTAAAAGGAGGGGTGCAAGCTCCGAATTGAAGCCCAGGTAAACGGCGGCCGTAACTATAACGGTCCTAAGGTAGCGAAATTCCTTGTCGGGTAAGTTCCGACCTGCACGAATGGCGTAACGACTTCCCCGCTGTCTCCAACATCGACTCAGCGAAATTGAATTGCCTGTCAAGATGCAGGCTTCCCGCGGTTAGACGGAAAGACCCCGTGCACCTTTACTACAGCTTCACACTGGCATCAGGCCATGCATGTGCAGGATAGGTGGTGGGCTTTGAAGCAGGAACGCCAGTTCCTGTGGAGCCACCCTTGAGATACCACCCTTGCATTGCTTGATGTCTAACCGCGGTCCGTTATCCGGATCCGGGACCCTGTGTGGCGGGTAGTTTGACTGGGGCGGTCGCCTCCTAAAGCGTAACGGAGGCGCGCGAAGGTTGGCTCAGAGCGGTCGGAAATCGCTCGTTGAGTGCAATGGCAGAAGCCAGCCTGACTGCAAGACTGACAAGTCGAGCAGAGTCGAAAGACGGCCATAGTGATCCGGTGGTCCCGAGTGGAAGGGCCATCGCTCAACGGATAAAAGGTACGCCGGGGATAACAGGCTGATGGTGCCCAAGAGTCCATATCGACGGCACCGTTTGGCACCTCGATGTCGGCTCATCTCATCCTGGGGCTGGAGCAGGTCCCAAGGGTACGGCTGTTCGCCGTTTAAAGAGGTACGTGAGCTGGGTTTAGAACGTCGTGAGACAGTTCGGTCCCTATCTGCCGTGGGTGTAGGATACTTGAGAGGAGTTGCCCCTAGTACGAGAGGACCGGGGTGAACGATCCACTGGTGGACCAGTTGTCATGCCAATGGCAGTGCTGGGTAGCTATGATCGGAAAGGATAACCGCTGAAGGCATCTAAGCGGGAAGCCCCCCTCAAAACAAGGTATCCCTGAGAACCGAGATAGACCATCTCGTCGATAGGCCGGAGATGTAAGCGCAGCAATGCGTTCAGTTGACCGGTACTAATTGTTCGATAGGCTTGATTTGATCCAGTAAAAGCTAGGCTTTGCGGATCAAAAGCATACACCACGTGTGTTTGATTTGGATATGATGTTTCTTTCTCGGTTTGGTGGTCATAGCGCGAGCAAAACACCCGGCTCCATTCCGAACCCGGCCGTTAAGTGCCGTTGCGCCGATGGTACTGCATCTTAAGGTGTGGGAGAGTAGGTCACCGCCAAACCTAGAAAGAAACATCTTACAGTATCTCTCTCTACGATTTCCCTTCCCGAACAACACACCCTGATCGATGGCAGGCTAGACAGCACATGGGCGAAAAACGTGCCGATCTGGGGGTAATGCCACGCTTGATGATGAGTCTCACTGATCAGTTAGGCGATCATTGCAACGCGTTCGGGCACCCCCAATGCATTCGGCAGCGAACCTTTCGCCTCAGGAAGCATCGTGATCGTCTCGTGAAGGTGATCTTGCACAGCTCCGCTGGCCGATACTACGCTACTATAGGCGCTTGGAACCAGGGCATGAGTTCGTTCGATGTCTTACGTCGGGGGCATTCATGCGACCACTAGCAATAACACCGGACAACTCAGGTGAGGACGGTCACAGCTGAGATGCTCCTAGCGACAAAAACTTGCCATATTCAACGTGTACGACACTGAATTCGTATGCACATTGGCGTACTCAGCGTGTTGTATGGAAGTTTGAGTGCTGGCATAACGCCAAAATGTAATCAGTAATCAGTAACAGAAAGAGACGGGAACTGAAAAATGGCAACATATGACATACTTGTTTTTTCTTGGAATGACATCTTTCCAAGCTTGACTCAAACAGGTGGCTCTCTCGACTTTATCGGCGAGACGTTTACATTCAATGGCGGCGGTGACATCGTCACTTATGACGACCGCTTCGGTGACCGAAACGAGCTGGGCGACAATACCGGCGGGCTGGATGACTTTCTTAGAGGCACGATCGACGGCCAGTCCGTTGATACACTGATCAACCCGGAATATGCCTATGAGATAACCGACAGTAACGGTGTTGCTGTGGGCAAGATGTACGCGCTCACCAAGGCAACCGACGCCGTCAGTTCAATCGAGGGATTTGTTTTTGATTTCCAGCCTATCAAAGGCGAAACCTACACGTTGACCGGCAGGGACGACTTCCCTCAAACGGCGTCTTCCAATCTCTACATCTGCTTCGTGAACGGCACCCTGATCGACACGGTCGACGGGCCCGTCGCGGTCGAAGACATCACCGCGGGCATGCAAGTGATCACGCGGGACAATGGCCCGCAGCCGATTCTGTGGGTCGGGTCAGCGGTCCACAGTTTTGCAGAGATCTCATCCAATCCCAAATCCGCGCCGGTGCTGATCAACAAAGGTGCACTGGGGGACGGGTTCCCGGAACAGATGCTGATGATCTCTCCACAGCATCGGATTCTGGTGCGTTCGAAGGTAGCTCAAAGGATGTTCGGCTGTGACGAAGTCATGGTCCCGGCAGTCAAGCTGACCGAACTTGACGGGGTTGAGCGTGTTTCGCCGCAAGATGGTGTCACCTACCACCACATCCTATGTGCCAATCACGAGATGGTCCGCGCCAACGGCCATTGGTCCGAGACACTTTACTTCGGCGAACAGACCGAAATTGCGATCGGCGCTGAAAAGACGAAAGAAATTCTGGCCGAGTGTTCTGAGGTTGAGGACATGCAGATGCACCCTCTCGCTCTGATAGGTGAAGAAAACAGGGGCAGATTGAAGAACTTTGCCAGACGCATGAGCAAACGTAGACCACTATATATCAACCAATGACAGGTTCCCCTCGAACAGAATACTCTACCTCGTCAAGCGGCAGTTCTCTGCTCCCCTGAAACCTCCTCACCCTGAGGTTAGTCTGTTCCTCGACAAAGGAGACGGACGATGAAGCGCAGCAGGTTCAGCGAAGAACAGATCATTGGCATCCTGAAGTTGACCTTCCCCCTCGACTAGGGCCGGTTTGATTTAGAATCTCCCGGTTGGGTTTCAGTGTTGAGCGGCAGCGTGGAGACCGCAAGAGTCTCCAGCGCTGGCGCGATGGTTTTCATTAGGAACTCCGTTGGGGACATGTATCCGAGTGCCGAGTGTGGGCGCTTGGTGTTATAGTGGTTTCGCCATCGCCCGATGTCCTCGCGCGCATGGCGTAGTGATCGAAACCAGTGAAGGTTCAGACATTCGTCTCTGAACTTGCCATTAAAGCTCTCCACGAAGGCGTTTTGC
>NZ_JAQOSP010000103.1 GCF_030068475.1 Roseofilum acuticapitatum BLCC-M154
AGCGGAAATACCCTAATTAAAAATCCAGGGAGCAAGATGCTCCCACTCCAGTCATATCAAAGAATTCGAGGAGTGCGGGCATCTTGCCCGCTTCTTAACAAATTTTCATGTCCGCTTGCGGAAACCGGACTTGATATGAAAGGGAGAGGGCATTTCCCGTTGCACAACTCATTTAGACTAGCTCTATAGCACCACGCCCCGATCGTGGGCAATCAGCTTAAAACTTTAATATTCACTTTATAACTATGTAGGTGTCTTGCGTCTAGAATAGGAACCAACCTTCATTTCTCTAGCCATCATGAATCATCCTAACTCCCCAACCCTTCCCCCCAACCATCTCAATATCATGGGATATGTAGACGAGTCAGAAGTCAATGGCCCAGGATGTCGTGCGGTGGTCTGGGTTCAAGGCTGTACCCGTGCTTGTTCGGGTTGTTTTAATCCTGCGTCTTGGTCATTTGAGATTAATCAATTGATTGCGATTGATACTCTAGCTGAAAAAATTGCCAGCAATCCTCGTAATGAAGGGGTGACTTTTTCGGGAGGGGAACCGTTTTGGCAGGCTCCAGGGTTGGCGAATTTGGCTCGTCAGCTTAAGGCTAAGGGATTGAGTGTGATGTCGTTTACGGGTTTTACTATTGAACAGTTAAGGGCGAAAGATGCGCCGGAAGGGGCACAGGAGTTACTTGATGAGCTGGATATTTTGATTGATGGCCCCTATGTTGAATCTTTGGCGATTCATTCTCCTACGTCTGCGGTTTCTTCGAGTAATCAGCGCGTTCATATCCTGAATCCAGCGTTTGAACATGCGATTAGTTGGGCGAGCGATCAAATGGAGATCCATATTCTGAAAGATGGGACTCGGTTAATTACGGGTTATCGTGGCCAGATGGCTTTGACGGAGATTTCCTGAGTGTTTTGTTACTGATTACTGATTTAAGGAGGACTCGATTTCCTGACGGAGGCGGTAGAGGATGGCTTGGGAGTCGAGTTGTTGTAAAATTTGGTGGATGATGGTGCTGGGGCCGAGGTTCCCCCAGGTACAGCCTTGTTGCAGATAGATGCGGGTGATTTGTCCGACTTGGTAGGCTCCGTAACCGGCGATCGCCCCTTGCAAGATGGCTCCGGGTATCCAAGCGCTTAAAGCCCCGATTTCTCCGGTTGCGCCGATGAGGGTGGCGGCAGTTTTTCCCATTCCTAAGAGGAGGGTTGCCAGTTCCCCTAAAATTAAGCCTCCGGAACTCAAGAGCAGGGTTTTCCAGAGTTTTCGCGCTTCGCGATCGGTGAGGGGTAAGCCATATAAGCGACTGAGGGCACGAATCAGGGCTAAATCGGCGATCGCCCCCCCTGGTATGTCTAAGAGGGCGATCGGATTGAGGGCAATGGCTAAGGCTTTGGAGCGAGCATACTGCCAAATGAGCGCTTCTGCTTGTTGATGATGAATATCCAGGGTTTTTTGGGCAATTTGAGCTTCAGCCGCTTGGCTTTGTACTAAGGCATTCAGGGCAAGGAGCGATCGCCCTTCCCGATTCAGCACCTGTAAAATTTTTGTCCGCAACTCCTCAATTTGGGGCGCAGGATATTCCCATTCATACTGTACCTGGCCATCCGGTAATTCCACCCGCACTTGTCTGGGCATCGGTTCGGCTGCCACTCGCACCATTTCCTCCGTCGTCAGCAATTCGGTCAACTCTTGCGGTTGCCCCAATTGTTGCAGATTGCGACTAATGGCTTCTAAGTCCGGATCGGGATATAAATCGACTTTGTTAAATACCAAAATTAAGGGTTTATGGGTATGAGCTAAAAATAGCAGGGCATCATATTCGGTTTGAGTAATATCTCCGGCTACCACAAACAGAATTAAATCCGCTTCTTGGGCTACTTCTCTCGCCATATCCGCCCGTACTTCTCCCCCAATTTCATCGAGTCCAGGAGTATCGATCAACTCAATTTGCACCTTGCTTTGTCCTTGGGGTATCCAACGCACCGATCGCGGCCATTGAGTGACTCCATGAATGGGGCCAGTGGGGAGAATTTTTTGACCCACTAATCCATTTAAAACCGCCGATTTTCCCCGACTCACTAACCCAAAAGCGGCAATCCGAATTACATTTTGATCCAGTTTTTCTAGGTTCGCCTTAAGGGTTTTGAGTTCGGGTTGAATGGCCAGAGTAGGGTCTTGGCGCAGCAGGGGGTTATACTGAGCCAGCGATCGGCGAATACTGGCGCGAGCCAAACTGAGGTGATTTTCTTGATGGTTCGATGGGTTACTCAAGGCATCTAGGGTTTAAATTTCAGTTAAGCTCTTAATTATGAGATTATTTTACCATAATTCTGAGAACCGCGATCCAAGTTTTCACATACATAACTAGATAACCTCCTCCCTTTGACAAGGCAATCGTTTATGCTATAATGACACCGCACTTATTTCTTAAAAGTGATGCTTGCCCCTCATATAGTTAATCTCGATCTCAACATTTTACGGTGGATTGCAAGAGTCCCTAGGAAAAAACGATAGCAAACTATGAAATTTATTTCAAAAACTAGATCTAAAAAAATTCCCCTACAAGTAGTTTTTATTGTCCCTTTTTTGCTGCAATTAGTAGGAGTGGTCAGTTTACTGCAATATTTTGCTTATCAAAGCAGTCGATTGTCTGTTGATGAGTTAGCCCATCGTTTACTCACTAATACCTCCAGAGAAATTAGCCAAGAAATTGAAGATTATATAGCGACTCCTCAACAAGCTCTGAAGGTGAATCAAGAGGCTCTCAAGCAAGGGGTTTTTGACTTAGAGAATCTGGACTCATTTCAAGCTTATTTTTGGCAACAAATTCGCCTATCTCCTTCTTTAAGTTCAATTGGGTTAGTGAATTCTGAAGGCGAACAAGTCAGTTATGGCAAGCTAGACTCTCAGGAGTTAGTTGAGCAAGCCCAAACTTTAACGGATGAACCCTTGTATAAAGGGATGTTTTACTTTGTGCAAACCAACCCTTCTAATTCGGGAAAACGGGAATATTATACTGTGGATAGCAACGGTGAGCCAAAGGTAAAGGTTTATGAATTGGCAGTCAATAATCGGGATTTAGAGTGGTATCGGTATGCTCAGAGCGCTCAAAAAAACAGTTGGTCTCCTATTGTTGTCTATCGCGTCGTACCGACTTTAGGATTGTTTGCAATTGCTCCTATCCGTGATGGAGAGGGGAACTTTCAGGGAATGTTCTGCTCGGCTGTATCCTTATGGGAACTCAGTACATTTTTGAGTGAATTAAACTTCTCGAAATCCGGTGAAAGTTTGATTTTAGAACGCTCTGGAGAGTTGGTCGCCTCCTCTACCCTAGAAACCTCTTTTATCCAGCCAGAACAAGGGAAACCCCGCCGGTTAAATGCAATGGAAAGTAATAATAAACATACCCAGGCGATCGCCTTGGCGCTACAAGAGCATAGGGGGAAATTAAACAAGATAGAGGAGGCTCAAACCTTAGCTCTAAAAGTTGAGGATGAAAACGAGTTTGTACAAATCACTCCTTACCAAGATGAGTATGGACTAGATTGGTTGATTGTGGTTTCGATTCCCGAATCAGATTTTGCCGCTAAAATTAACACCAATCAGAAGCGCATTTTACAATTATCGGCGATCGCCCTGATAATTGTCATAGGAACCGGAATCCTAACCTCACGGGTGATTGCCGCTCCGATTCAACGCCTCAGTGAAGAGAGTATCGCTTTAGCTGAACGACGTTGGCAGCCTTCTGTAGGGCGTAAAAGTGCGATCGCCGAAATCTACCGCTTATCGGACTCCTTTGAGCGCACTGCCGAGCAACTTCAGAAGGCACTACAGGAATCGGAAGAAAAATTTGCTACTATTTTCCGCACCAGTCCCGATCCGATTGCCATTGCCAATCTTTCCGACGGCAAAATCATAGAAGCCAATCAGAGGCAGCTTGAGTTTCTCGAATACTCTCGCGATGAGGTGATTGGTTATACTACATTGGATCTAGGACTTTGGGGAAATTTGAGCGATCGCGAACAATTTTTACAGATCCTGCAATTAGAAGGCCGAGTATCTAACTTAGAAGTGCCCATACGAGTGAAATCCGGTGCGGTTAAAACAGCCTTGATTTCGGCTGAATTATGCCAAATTCAAGACAAAACCTATCTACTGGTGGTTACCAAAGACATTACAGAGCGTAAACGACTCGAAATAGAGAGCCAAGCCTCAGAACAAAAACTCAAAAGAATCTTTAATAGCGTCAGTGGGGCGATTACTTACCTACAAGTCTATCGCGATCGCACCTGGAAAATTAATGAAGTCTCCCAAGGGAGTCAAATTATCTCTGGCTATTGTCCTTGCGAATTAATGTCCGATCCTTTTTTTTGGCTTTCCCGTATCTATCCCAGTGATTGGCAACCGATTCAAGAAGACATTTTTACTGATATTTGTGCCGAGAAAATGGGAGTCTATGAGTATCGAATTTATGACAAGAGTGGTAAAACGCGCTGGATCTCCCAAACCAATAATTCTACCTGGGATGAAGAGCAACAGTGTTGGAATGTTACTGCCATTTCCTTAGATATTAGCGATCGCAAACAGCTAGAATTAGAACTGCAAGAAGCCAAAGAAGCCGCCGAAGGAGCCAACCAAGCTAAAAGTACCTTTTTAGCCAATATGAGCCATGAACTTCGCACCCCCCTCAACGCCATTCTCGGCTATCCCCAGCTTTTAATCAACAGTCCCCATCTTTCTCAACGCGATCGCGAATTTGTCCAAATTATTCAAGACAGTGGAGAATATTTACTCAGCTTAATTAATCAAGTCCTCGATATTTCCAAAATCGAAGCCGGTCATATCGCCTTTGAGCCTAAAAACTTCCCCCTCGCCAGTCTCCTCGAAAATCTGAATGTGATGTTCGCCTCCAAAGCCAAGAAAAAAAGATTAGAATTAACCATCAAAAGCTCCACCCATATCCCGGAAATCCTCAATACCGATGAAACCAAACTGCAACAAATTTTAGTGAACTTGCTCAATAATGCCATCAAATTTACCCATCAAGGCTCCGTCACTCTAAAGATCGAACTCTGCAAAAACAATAGTCACCGTTTGTTCTTTCAAGTCATCGACACAGGGGTAGGAATGCACCCTGATGAACTCAAGAATTTATTTCAAGCCTTTGTCCAAACCCAAAGTGGAAAAAACAGTCAAGAAGGCACAGGGTTAGGGTTAGTCATTAGTCAAAAATTCGTGCAATTACTCGGAGGAGAATTAACCGTAGAGAGTGAGCTAGGAAAAGGGACATCCTTTAAGTTTGATATTCCCATTGCCCAAGAATCGAGCCTTTGTGATTTGCATTCAACCGAGAGCTATGAGCCAGTTATCCTAGCTCCCGATCAACCTCAGTATCGAGTTTTAGTCGCTGATGATAATCAAATCAATCGCCAACTGTTGACAACACTCTTAAACAATTGGGGTTTTCAAGTTGCCGAAGCAGCCGATGGCGAAGAAGCGATTGCCCAATGTAAAGCTTGGCGACCGCATTTGATTTTTATGGATATGAGAATGCCCAAACTTGATGGAGAAAAAGCCACCCAAATCATTCGCCAGCAAATGCCCGATTATCCCGTAGTTATTATTGCTGTAACTGCCAGTGCTTTTGCCGAAAATCGGAGCCAAATTTTAAGTTTAGGCTGTAATGATTTTATTGGTAAACCCTTTAAACCGGATCGGATTATCGACAGCATCAAACAACATCTGAATGCTGAATTTGTCTCTATATACACTAGCCCAGATTCAACCCCTGCGCTATCCTCATTAACCATGGAACAATTGCGCCATCTCCCTCAAGCATGGCAGAAAAATTTCCAGGAAGCTATTCTCACTGGAGATATAGACTATATGTTACAGCTCATTATTGAACTGGAAGATGACGATCCGAACCTAGCTCACTCCTTAGAAGCTCTAGCCAATGCTTATGATTTTGAGGAATTATATAAGCTAGTCGATGAAATTGATAAAATTTAGTACAAATTAATAAGATAAAGAATTCATTAATCTCAATCAATTTCAAGGTGAAATATCATGCTAAATCGACGAAAATTACTCACTTACATGGTCGCTTCAGGGGGTACAGTGCTACTCAGTCAGTGCAACCGCAAAACCATTAGCCAAGGGCCAGCGATGGCCAATACCCATATTAGTCAAGATGGATTATTATCGGTAGAGATGGTTGCACAAGAAACACCGATACAACTTGGTAGAAATCGGCTGGTACAATGGGGATATAATGGGCAAATTCCTGGGCCGAAACTAGAAGCAAAACCGGGAGATACGATTAAAATCAATTTTCAAAATCAATTAATTCAACCCACTAATCTCCATTATCATGGCTTGCATATTCCACCGACAGGAACTGCGGATAATGTATTTATTTCTGTTCCACCTGGAGAAGAATTTCGCTATGAATTTAGACTGCCTGAACATCATCCTTCTGGGACATTTTGGTATCATCCCCATCACCATGGACAGGTAGCAGAACAGGTTTTTAAGGGATTGGTTGGTTTGTTAATTGTGCGGGGAGAATTAGATGAAATTCCAGAAGTTAAAGCAGCTTCTGAACAGTTTTTAGTGATTAAAGATTTTACTGCTAATCCCAATCCCAACGTCTTCCCTGGAGCCATCATGTTAGGACGAGAAGGGGAATTAGTGACCGTGAATGGGAAAATTAAACCTGATTTTTTGATTCCTGCCCAAGGTTTGGTACGCTTACACCTGTTGAATGCGTCGAGTTCTCGCTTTTATCGTTTATCCTTAGCGGAGCATCCCTTTTATTTAATCGCTACGGATGGGGGGGCAATTTCTGAACCGGTAGAATTAACAGAGTTACTATTAGCACCAGGAGAACGAGCGCAGGTTTTAATTAAAGGCGATCGCCCTCCATCTGAGTATACATTATCGACTTTACCCTATGACCGGGGAACTGTGGGCATGATGGGCCATATGGGATTATCCTCTAGCAGTAGCCAAACCCAGGCGATCGCCACCTTTAAGTATACCGAAGCCGTCACCCCCATACCCCTGCCCAAAACCTTGATTCCCATTAAACCCTTACCCGAAGCTCAAACCTTGCGCCGGTTTGTCCTTAATCATGGCATGAGTCCCGGAATGGGTATGGTATTTTTGATTAATAATCAAGCTTTCGATCACCAACGGATTGATATTCAAGCTCCCTTAAATCAAATTGAAGATTGGGAAATTATCAATCAAGGAGCCATGGATCACCCCTTTCATATCCATGTCAACTCCTTCCAAGTGATCAGCCGCAATCAAGTCCCTGAACCCCTTGTAGCCTGGAAAGATGTAGTTAATGTGCGTCGTGGAGAAACCGTGCGTTTGCGGATGCAGTATCAAGATTTTGTCGGTAAAACCGTTTACCACTGTCATATCCTCGATCATGAAGATCAAGGCATGATGGGTATGCTCGAAATCTCAGACCAGGAGGCTAAACCCATCGGATCATCTGCACTCGATAGCGCTCCTTTTTCGTGATCGCCATATCCTTGACTTCTAAGCGTCCCTTTCCGCGAATGGCAATTAAATCTCCGGGTTTTACGGTATAACTCGCTTGGGTAATCTCTTTCCAGTTCACCCGCACATCCTTCGTTTCAATCATCTGCACCATTTTACTACGGGAGACGCGAAACCCGGCAGAGGCGATCGCATCTAGACGCATCGATGCTTCCACCGTTGTCATTTCTTGGCGCTTCGGTTCTCTTACCTTCAACTCTCCCCGATCAATGGCTTGGGTTTTCACCGGAACCGAGCGCACCTGAGTTAAATTCATCTGCAAAAATTCACTCAATTCCGGAACCACAATGACTTGCGCTCCCCGCTCCCCTAAAACAATCACATCCCCCGTTTTTTCTCGCACAATTCCTGTACCCAACATTGCCCCTAAAAAGTCTCGATGAGTGGCTGTATCAAACAGAAAATTTCCCGCAATTTCCAATACCGCAATTTCTACATTTTCCGGCTCTAGGGGAACCTCTTCCCGCACAATCCCTAACCGTTTTCGTTCCGCTTGTGGATATCCCCCCCAAGCCACTAAATGGACTTCCGTTAACCCCTTAAACACCGTTTCACATTCCGCTAAAACCGCAGGAGATAGAAAATCAGTCATCACCACTTCCCAGGTTTTGATCGCTCGTTCTGCCCGATCCAGAATTTGGGACATTTCTTCTCGATGTTCAACGCCTTTGAGCAGATCTGCTTTAGGTAGCATAATAGGAATTAAGGTTAATAGTTTAAGTTTGATTTGACCATTATTTAAGATTAACATAATATTGAAAGGCTTTAGGAACGGTTTTGGGTAATAAGAGTTCGCTCGATCCAAGAATCACTCCAAGAATGGCCCAAATGAGGGCAGGATGGAGTGGGGAAACGGCTTGAGTTGCTAATAAAATTTGAGTGGTTAGCATGTTCACCTCCCCTTGTGGTTAGGGAGTTATCAGGCGATCGCCCCCAGATACGGCAATTTGTTACAAAACTTCACAATCCTCGATTAAGACTCAAAGATTGACAAATCCCCATTCACCCTAAAAAATTGGAAGTTGACCCCCGGTAACCAGTGAATGGTCACTGATAGCGATAACCCATGACCTATTCTGAGATCTCTGCCCAACCTTCCCTCCTCCAACTGGCTAAGGAAGGCAACCCCCAAGCCATCACTTACTGGATGAATAGCTTACTTGCACCTCAAGGGGTTTCTGTGCAGGTGAACCAGTCAGCAGATCAATGGCTCAATGTTCAAGTAGATTTTCACCATCCCAAACGCAAGGATCAATGCCTAAATCTGCAACAGCGTTTGGTGCGGTTTGTCTGCTATCGTCTGTGGACTCTAAACTCATCCACCATTCACCATGTGAGAATTGTTGCTAGACAAGCGGGCGATCAACGCATCCTCTGGAAACAAGCCGTCCGCATTCTTACCCCCGCCAGCGAACAGATCATCGCCCTACCTCCAGCAGCAGGAAACCCCAACTCTACGCCTTTGCCCTTCCAATTTGGGTTAATGCGTACCCTATTCCTCAGTCGCTTAACCGCAGCCAGTTTTATTCTCTCCTGTTGGTGGTTTTACGCACAGTTAATCAATGCCCATTGGATTAATCAAAATAGATTCGCCACCTCTACACCACTTCCCCCCGATCCTGCTCCCACCCTCTCTGCAAGTCCCGAAGCTTCACCGGTTCCCATGGCTCCCCCCAAACTTGAACCCTCTTTCAAAATGATAGAAGTTCCAGAGCCATTTCGCGGCAAAGTGATTCGTAAAGCTGAAGCCTTAGCCATGCCTAAAGTCATCGCTTTAACCTTTGATGATGGCCCTTGGCCGAAAACAACGGAACAGGTGTTAGATATTCTCAAGGAAAATCAAATTAAAGCCACCTTTTTCTTTGTCGGACAGCATCTGCAACAGTATCCGAAAATTGCTAAAAAAGTGGCGGATGCCGGTCATGCACTGGGCAATCATACCCAACATCACTATACCCAGACCGTTGACGCACAAACGGCTGCCCAGGAAATCGAGTCTACCAGCGAACTGATTTTTGACATCACGGGGATTAAAACTAAGCTATTTCGCCCTCCAGGAGGGAATCTAGATACCGGTTTAGCCGATTATGCTGCCTCTAAAGGCTATGGAATTATGATGTGGTCTGCGGACTCGGAGGACTATTATGTGTCTACCCCGGTACTGATTGATAAGGTTTTAAAGGCGGTTAGTCCTGGAGGAATTGTTTTGTTGCATGATGGAGGAGGCGATCGCCGCAATACGGTAGAAGCGCTCCCCCAAATTATCACCACCCTCAAACAACAGGGCTATCGGTTCGTCACCGTTCCCGAACTGTTAGAAATTGAAGCCCAACAAACTCCCTTAAATGAAATGGAGGAAGAATAGACTTCTTGCAGAAGTTTAGGGAATAGGTATTAAAATTCAGGATTCCTGGATTGATATTCATTTTCTGCCCTAATTAAAAACCTAGGGAGCAAGATGCTCCCACTCCAGTCATATCAAACGATTGAGAAAGCCAGTAGGGTGGGCACTGCCCACCTTACACATTTTGTATCTCATCAACTTGAGAAAAGCTATAGTCGATTCGCTTAACAGTCCTTAATGTTAACTTAATCGTAAACTATCCAATGTTTAATCTTTGCAGGTAACAAAATTCAGTACGATGCAGGCAGTTTTGTCCTAGGAATCGATCATGGCAATAGAATTAAAAGAAATTGGACGATACTCATCAGGAGTAATTGACGAAAGTGCTGCGGAAATCGTAGCCCACGATCCGGGAACACAACGCCTGTTTGTAGTCAATGCACAGAAAGCAGCCGTTGATGTTCTGAATATTAGCGATCCGAGGACTCCCACTCTACTCTCAACCCTCAATGTCAATACCATAGGTGCGGCAGCCAATAGCGTCGCGGTAGCCAATGGGGTGGTAGCCGTTGCCGTAGAAAATGCAGACAAAGTAAACCCAGGCGCGGTTGCTTTTTTTGACCCTAACGGCAATTTTCTCAAGTCGGTTACCGTAGGTGCATTGCCCGATATGGTAACGTTCACTCCGGATGGTCGGAAAGTTCTAGTTGCTAATGAAGGAGAGCCGGGGAATACAGACCCGGAAGGCTCTATCAGTATTATCGATATCTCTGGCGGGGTGGCAAGCGCGACCGTACAAACGGCAGCTTTTACGGCTTTCAATGGGCAAGAAGCGAACTTGCGAAACCAAGGGGTGCGGATATTCCCCAATAAAACGGTTGCCGAAGATATGGAACCGGAGTATATTGCGGTTTCGCCCGATGGAAGTACGGCTTTTGTGACGCTCCAGGAAAATAATGCGATCGCCAAAGTGAATATCGCCAGTGCTACCGTTGAAAGCATCCTCCCCTTGGGCTTGAAAGATCATAGCCTTTCTGGAAATCGTTTGGATGCCAGCGATCGCGACAATAAGATTAACCTGCAAAACTGGCCGGTTTTCGGCATGTATATGCCCGATTCCATCGCTTCTTTTGTAGCCAACGGTCAAACCTACTACGTGACAGCCAATGAAGGGGACGATCGCGGTGAAGATAAAAGGATTAAGGACTTAACCTTAGATCCTACAGCATTTCCCAATGCCGCCGAGCTTCAGAAAGACGAACAAATCGGACGCTTAGGCGTTTCCACGGTTGACGGCGACACCGATAATGATGGGGACACCGATCGCCTATTTGCCTATGGAGCGCGATCGTTCTCCATTTGGAACTCATCTGGCACTCTCATTTATGACAGTGGGGACGATTTTGGGCGCATTACCGCCGAGCAGGTTCCCACCCTCTTTAACTCTGAAAGTGAGCTGGATAACGGTAATATTGTCACAACTTTTGATGCCCGCAGTGATAATAAAGGCGCAGAACCAGAGGCGATCGCCACCGGTGTCATCGATGGCAAAAGTTATGCCTTCATTGGCTTAGAGCGCATCGGCGGGATTATGGTCTATGACGTAAGCAATCCCACAGCGCCCAGTTTCGTTCAATACATTAAGCCCAATGGCATAGATATTGCTCCCGAAGGATTAGAGTTTATCCCTGCCGCCGATAGCCCGAACAAGACTCCCTTACTAGCAGTAGGGAATGAATTTAGCGGCACGACAACCTTATATGAAATTACCCAGGTTCCACCCCCTAATCTTCCTGCTCCTGCCCCTGCCCCTAGTCCGTCTGGAGAACCCACTGCCCCACCCAGCTCAACCCCAAGCCCTACACCAACCCCGTCAACGGGTATTGTCGTAGAAGTGGCTGGACAATTTCAAGGCACGATGGGTAATGATATTTTTGCCGGTACAGCCTCTAGTAATGTCATCTTTGGCTTAGATGGCAATGACCAAATCAACGCTGGTGCAGGGGATGATACCACCAACGGTAATCGCGGTGATGATACGGTCAATGGTGGCACGGGCAATGATATGTGTAATGGCGGTCAAGGGGATGACCAAGTGAACTGTGGCGATGGCAACGATCGCGGAGAGGGCGATCGCGGCAATGATATTGTTAACGGAGATGCTGGTCAAGACCAACTCACTGGTGGTGAAGGCAATGATGCCATTGATGGCGGTGTGGATAATGATGCCATCTTCGGCGGTCAAGGTAATGATCTCATTAATGGTGGCACTGGCGATGATGTCATCAGTGGTGACTTCGGTATAGATACTCTCATCGGTGGTGCAGGTAACGATCTGTTTGTCCTCCGCACCAGCACCGCAGCCACAACAGCAGCCCAAGCGGATGTAATTTTAGATTATCGTCCCGGCGATACCATTGGTCTCGCCGGTGGCATTACTCCCAATGACCTCACCTTTAGGGTAGACAATGGCAACACCATTATCCAAGTCACCCGTAATGGCGTAACCTCTATTTTGGGTGTTGTCAATGGTGTGGCTCCAACACAGTTGACGTTTGCTACTGCCAGTATTCAGGTCAACAGGGCTGGCTATATATCCGTCACCAGTAACCTATTTGTTGGGGGCAGCATTTCCGGTCAAGAGTTGGCCGTTGGTGCAACCGCATTTGCCAGCGTTGACTTTACCAACTCGTTGACCTTGGTTTAGCGCGTTGCGCTCTGGGTAATATCAAGTCTGGTTAACTTGGAAAAGAGAAGCGGGCAAGATGCCCGCACTCCTCGAATTCTTTGATCTGACTGGAGTGGGAGCATCTTGCTCCCTGGATTTTTAATTAGGGTATTTCCGCTTCGCGGACATGAATAAGCGGACTTGATATTAGCCCATGAAAACCACTAGGCGATCGC